>NZ_AFUF01000020.1 GCF_000222785.1 Streptococcus mitis SK569
TTTCATTGCATGAGAAAAAAACGTGGAATTAAAAAAATAGTTATATTTGTATTACTAAGTGTTCTTGCATTTGGTAATACAATTCCCTATCAACAGTTTGTTCAGAAGAATAGACAAATGGAAGTTCGAGTACAAGCACAAAAAAAATCGAATGGACTTGATGTTGGAAAGGCAGATTAAAGAATAATGGAATAGAATTAGTCTCTAGTATATTCGCTTTTATTATTCATTAAAAATTGTAGGGGCAAGTTTGAAAAAATAAAAATTAGTTGATTGCTTATCTCTCCAAATTTTGGGTATCCTAATAGGATAAATAATTTTTAACACGAGGGGTCTCCCTTCACCAAATTTGAGTCTGCCTATCCCTTGACTATCCTTTCCTTTCACAAACGAGTCGCTTATTCAATTATAAGTTTACGTACTCTTAGTCACAGTTCTTGTGCTTGAGGGAAAGAATGACACCTATAAAAATGCGAGGTAGTGACTATACCACTCACTTATTCACCTCCCCGTGATTTGTGTAGTAGTGATAGGCTTTCTCATTATTATAAAACAAAATAAAGAGCACAACACTTTTTCGTTCTGTGTTGTACCTTGAGTGAAACGAAAGGAATGAATTATAAAAATGAAGAAAACATTTTATCGCAAATTCGGTATTTCAATTATTGCTAGTACTTTATTAGCAAGCCAGCTACCGGCAGTATCTGCTTTGACTGTTATTTCAAGTACAGGCGAGGAGTATGAGGTAAGTGAAACATTACAAGAGAGTCCAGGAAATAATAATTTTTCACTTCCGAATGTTTCACCAACTTATGGTCAATATTATACAAATCAGTCAGAAGTCATTATTGGCAAAAATGATTTAATTAAGGTAAAAAATACTTTACAATATCCTTACTCTACATCAGCTTATGTAAAAGCAACATTCAAATTTAAAAATGCCGATTCAGTAGAAATAGGTACAGGCAGAGGAAGCGCTTCCTTTATCAAAGACAATGTTTTGATTACAGCAGCTCATGTCGTTTATGACCGTAAATCCAAAACAGAAGCAACTGAAGTAAAGATTATGCCTGCAGCTACTCCAGATAGCAATCCATTTGGAGAAATAAAAGTCAAAGAAGTTCGTTATTTAAAAGAATTTAGAAATACTGATCCAGATGAGCTTACTACCTATGATTTAGCAGTTTTAATTTTGGAAGAACCGATTGGTGCTAAATTGGGGACGTTAGGACTTCCAAATAATTTAGAAAATACTAAAAATCTAGATGTAACAATTACAGGATACCCTTCTTTTAACAAGTTAATTAAGCAGATGTATACTGATACAAAAGCGGTACTTCAAGATACAAATGATTTTTTATTCTATCAAGTAGATACTTTACCTGGTGCTAGTGGTTCAGCAGTATACGATTCTAATAATAGGATTGTTGGAGTTCATACTAATGGGAGTGAGGCAGAACAGATGAATTATGCTGTTAAGTTAAATGAGAAGGCTCTATCTTTCATCTACTCTGTTATTCGAGGGCATTCTATTGATGGATGGAAGTTGATTAGTGATACTTGGTATTATTATAAGAATAGTAATAAACAAACAGGTTGGCAAAGTATAAATGGCAAATGGTATCATCTTGAAACCTCTGGTTCAATGTCCACAGGTTGGAAATATGTACGAGGAAGATGGTATTATTTCGATAAGACCAATGGTGATATGAAGACTGGATGGTATAAAGATGGTTCAACATGGTACTATCTAGATCCTACTAATGGAGATATGAAGACAGGTTGGATAAAAGTAGGAGAAAATTGGTATTATCTCAATTCCTCTGGAGCAATGGTTACAGGTAGCCAAACTATCGATGGTAAAGTTTATAATTTCGCCTCATCCGGTGAGTGGATTTAATATTGGAAGGTATATAGATGAAAATTTTGAAAAAAACTATGCAAGTTGGACTGACAGTATTTTTCTTTGGTTTGCTAGCTACAAATACGGTATTTGCGAATACCACAGGTGGCCGATTTGTTGATAAGGATAATAGAAAATATTATGTAAAAGATGATCATAAAGCAATCTATTGGCATAAAATAGACGGTAAAACATACTATTTTGGTGATAAAGGAGAAATGGTAGTTGGATGGCAATACTTAGAAATTCCTGGAACAGGTTATCGTGATAATTTATTAGATAACCAACCAATTAATGAAATTGGACTCCAACAAAAATGGTATTATTTTAGCTCAGATGGAGCTTTGCTAGAACAAACAGATAAACAAGTACTAGAGGCAAAAACATCTGAAAATACAGGAAAAGTATATGGTGAACAATATCCTCTATCTGCTGAAAAGAGAACTTATTATTTTGATAATAATTATGCTGTAAAGACAGGATGGATTTATGAAGACGGCAATTGGTATTATTTAAATAAGCTAGGAAATTTTGGCGATGATTCTTACAATCCACTACCAATTGGTGAAGTTGCTAAGGGTTGGACTCAAGATTTTCATGTTACTATTGACATTGATAGAAGCAAACCTGCTCCATGGTACTACTTGGATCCAAAAACTGGTATCATGCAAACTGGTTGGAAGGAACTTGGCAATAAGTGGTACTACCTCCGTTCATCAGGAGCAATGGCAACTGGCTGGTATCAGGAAGGTACCACTTGGTATTATTTAGACCAGCCAAATGGCGATATGAAAACAGGTTGGCAAAACCTTGGTAACAAGTGGTACTACCTCCGTTCATCAGGAGCAATGGCAACTGGCTGGTATCAGGAAGGCTCAACTTGGTACTATCTAAATGCAAGTAATGGAGATATGAAAACAGGCTGGTTCCAAGTCAATGGTAAATGGTACTATGCATATAGTTCAGGTGCTCTAGCTGTTAATACCTCAGTAGATGGTTACTACGTAAACTATAATGGTGAGTGGGTTAAGTAACGAATGCTAATCGTAACTGTAGTTGATACTTAACTTAGTAAAAAGGGCTTTTTTCTACCATTTGTCAACTCTATCAATTTTTAAGAATTAAATGAGTCAAGACAGTAGCTATTCAGTATGTTTATCTACTGTAGTAAATTGAAGAAAAGCTAAGAACGAGAAAGGACGAAGTTAGTCCTTTCTTTTTTAAGTGACTATTAGTCAAAAAACGCACCATATCAAAGACTTAAAAATTTGATATTATGCGTCATTTCTTAAACTAATTTACTATACTTTCTATTCAAATGAGCTTTTAACCAATTGATTGAGCCAATCCACTCTTAAAACCAAAGAGCAATTTCTCGCTTAGCTGACTCTTCTGAATCTGAACCATGTACAACATTTTGAATAGCTTGGTTTTTACCAGCAGCTTTTGCAAAATCACCTCGAATAGTTCCTGATAAAGCTTCTTCTGGACGAGTTGCCCCCATCATAGTCCGCCAAGTTTCGATTACTTTGGGACCAGAAATGATACCCACAAGAACTGGGCCTGAAGTCATGAATTCACGAATCGGTGGGTAAAAACTCTGACCAACCAAGTCCTGATAGTGCTGGTCAACCAGCTCTTCTGAAAGCTGTGAACGCAGCTCCAATTTTTCGATTGTAAATCCACGTTGTTCGATGCGTTTCAATACCTCACCCACTAATCCTCTTTTTACACCGTCTGGTTTAATGATAAAGAATGTTTGTTCCATACTCGTCTCCTTTGTCAGCTTCTTTCTTTTATTTTACCACATTTCATGGAAAAATGGAGAAAGTTTTCAGAAAAGAAAGAGAACCCGAAGGCTCTCTCATTCTCTTTTATTCTACTGTTTCTTCCACAGTTTCAACGGCAGTATCCACAACTACTTCTGTTGTTTCTTCATTTCCTTCTTCCTCTACTGGAGGATTAAGATATTCTTCTTCGTTGATAGCATGTGGTTCAAGGTTGCGGTAACGAGCCATACCAGTACCTGCTGGGATGATCTTACCGATGATAACATTTTCTTTAAGTCCAAGGAGATGGTCTTTCTTACCACGGATAGCCGCGTCAGTAAGGACACGAGTTGTTTCCTGGAAGGAAGCCGCTGACAAGAAACTGTTGGTTTCAAGTGAGGCTTTGGTAATTCCCATAAGGACTGGGCGACCTGTAGCTGGAACTCCACCTGCGATAAGGACATCTTTGTTGGCATCTGTAAAGTCATTGATATCCATGAGGGTACCCATGAGAAGGTCTGTGTCACCTGGATCCATGACACGGACTTTACGGATCATTTGACGAACCATTACCTCGATGTGTTTGTCACCGATTTCTACCCCTTGACTACGGTAAACTTTTTGTACTTCACCGAGAAGGTACGTTTCAACTGACAAGACATCACGAACTGCAAGGAGACGTTTTGGTTGGATAGAACCTTCCGTAAGAGCAGCACCACGCGCTACTTGGTCCCCAACTTCAACACGCATACGAGCTGTAAATGGAACGACGTACTCGCCTTCACCAGTTTCACCCTTAACAAAAACTTTCTTAGTACGAGTTGATGCATCTTCTTCGATAGCTGTAACTTGTCCTTTAACCTCTGTGATAACCGCTTCCCCTTTAGGATTGCGGGCTTCAAAGATTTCTTGGACACGAGGAAGACCCTGAGTGATATCGGTATTTGAGGCAACCCCACCCGTGTGGAAGGTACGCATTGTAAGCTGTGTACCAGGTTCCCCGATAGATTGGGCAGCGATTGTACCAACTGCTTCACCAACTTCAACCGCATCACCAGTTGCCAAGTTGATACCGTAACAGTGACGGCAGACACCGTGACGAGTGTTACATGTAAATACAGAGCGGATAGTCACTTCTTCCACACCAGCATTGACAATTTCACGCGCCTTGTCTTCTGTAATCAACTCATTTGGACCGATAATCACTGCACCAGTTTCTGGATGTTTAACAGTTTTCTTAGTGTAACGACCATTGAGACGCTCTTCGAGAGACTCGATCATCTCTTTTCCTTCTGCGATAGAGCGGATCAAGAGACCACGGTCTGTTCCACAGTCGTCCTCACGGATGATAACGTCTTGGGCAACGTCAACCAAACGACGAGTCAAGTAACCTGAGTCGGCTGTCTTAAGGGCCGTATCGGTCATACCTTTACGGGCACCGTGAGTTGAGAAGAACATTTCCAATACCGACAAACCTTCGCGGAAGTTTGAAAGGATTGGCAATTCCATGATACGTCCGTTCGGAGCAGCCATCAGACCACGCATACCGGCAAGCTGTGAGAAGTTTGAGATGTTACCACGGGCTCCAGAGTCCATCATCATAACGATTGGGTTCTTAGGATCTTGGTTGGCAATCAAGCGTTTCTCCAATTTTTCACGGGCAGCACGCCATTCAGCTGTAACGGCATTGTAACGCTCATCATCTGTGATCATACCACGACGGAATTGTTTTGTAATTTGTTCTACACGTTTGTGTGATTCTTCAATGATTTCAGCCTTGTCATCAACGACTGGGATATCGGCAATACCCACTGTCAATCCTGCAAGAGTTGAGTGGTGGTAACCGAGGTTCTTCATACGGTCAAGTAGGGCAGAAGTTTCTGTCGTACGGAAACGTTTGAAGATTTCAGCGATGATATTTCCAAGGTTTTTCTTCTTGAATGGAGGGTTGAGTTCAAGTTTGCTGATAGCTTCCTTGATATCTCCACCAAGTGACAAGAAGTATTTAGCAGGAACGCCTTCTGTCAAGTTGGCATTGTTTGGTTCTTGCAAGTATGGTAGACCCTCTGGCATGATGTCATTGAAAAGGATTTTACCAACTGTTGTAAGCAAGACTTTATGTTTTTGCTCTTCTGTCCATGGTTTGTTGAGGCTATCTGTTGCAATACCAACACGTGAGTGGAGGTGAACATAGCCATTACGGTAAGCCATAACCGCTTCATCACGGTCTTTGAAGACCATTCCTTCACCTTCACGACCAGCTTCCTCCATAGTCAAGTAGTAGTTACCCAAAACCATGTCCTGAGATGGAGTAACAACTGGTTTACCATCTTTCGGGTTCAAGATATGCTCAGCAGCGAGCATCAAGATACGAGCTTCTGCTTGGGCTTCTTCTGAAAGCGGTACGTGGATGGCCATTTGGTCCCCGTCAAAGTCGGCATTGTAGGCTTCACAGACAAGTGGGTGCAAGCGAAGGGCCTTACCATCAATCAAGACTGGCTCGAAGGCTTGGATACCCAAACGGTGAAGGGTCGGTGCGCGGTTCAAAAGCACTGGGTGTTCTTTGATCACTTCTTCAAGGATATCCCAGATACGCTCATCTCCGCGTTCGACCAAGCGTTTAGCAGCTTTGACGTTTTGCACGATATCACGTGCAACGATTTCACGCATCACAAATGGTTTAAAGAGCTCGATCGCCATTTCACGTGGCACACCACATTGGTACATCTTAAGAGTTGGACCAACGGCGATAACGGAACGTCCTGAGAAGTCAACACGTTTACCGAGCAAGTTTTGACGGAAGCGTCCTTGTTTACCTTTGAGCATGTGGCTCAATGATTTAAGTGGACGACTACCTGGTCCTGTGATTGGACGACCACGACGACCATTGTCAATCAAAGCGTCAACCGCTTCTTGAAGCATACGCTTCTCATTTTGAACGATGATACCTGGTGCATTCAACTCAAGCAAACGAGCCAAACGGTTGTTACGGTTAATAACACGGCGGTACAGGTCGTTCAAGTCAGATGAGGCAAAACGGCCACCATCCAACTGCAACATTGGACGAAGATCTGGTGGGATAACCGGAAGAATGTTAAGAATCATCCATTCAGGTTTGTTTCCAGACTTGTAAAAGGCATCCAACACATCCAAACGACGAATGGCTTTGATACGTTTTTGTCCAGTTGCTGTTTTCAACTCTTCTTTGAGTTCAGCAATTTCTTTTTCAAGATCTACTTGTTTCAAGAGGTCTTGGATAGCTTCGGCACCCATTTTGGCAACGAATGATCCATAACCATACTCACGCAAGCGCTCACGGTATTCGCGCTCTGTCATGATAGACTTGTGCTCAAGTGGTGTGTCCTTAGGATCGATCACCACATAAGCCGCAAAGTAGATAACTTCCTCGAGGGCACGAGGGCTCATATCAAGGGTCAAGCCCATACGGCTTGGAATCCCCTTGAAGTACCAGATGTGAGATACAGGAGCTTTCAATTCGATATGTCCCATACGCTCACGACGAACTTTCGTACGCGTGACTTCAACCCCACAGCGGTCACAAACAATCCCTCTGTAACGAATGCGTTTGTACTTACCACAAGCACATTCCCAGTCTTTTGTAGGACCAAAGATAACTTCATCAAAGAGTCCTTCACGTTCTGGTTTCAAGGTACGGTAATTGATTGTTTCAGGTTTTTTGACTTCTCCATAAGACCATGAACGGACTTTGCTTGGAGAAGCTAGTGTGATTTGCATACTTTTAAAACGATTTACGTCAACCACTATTTCTTCCCTTTCTATTCTAAGTGAGCTACTTATTCTTGTTCAGCAGCTTCTTCTGTTTCTTCCGCTTTTGTTGCTTTCTCAGCTTCTTCAGCTTCAAAGGCTGCTTTAGCCTCTTGGGCTGCTTTTTCGCGGGCTTTTTCAAGGTCATCTACGTGGATGACATCTTCGTCCATTCCTTCATCCAAGTCACGAAGTTCCACTTCTTGGTCATCTTCGTCTAGGACACGCATGTCAAGACCAAGAGATTGCAATTCTTTGACAAGAACTCGGAAGGATTCTGGAACACCTGGTTTTGGAATTGGTTTTCCTTTTGTAATAGCTTCATAAGCTTTCAAACGTCCGTTAATATCGTCAGACTTGTAAGTCAAGATTTCTTGAAGGACATTTGACGCACCGTAGGCTTCAAGAGCCCAAACCTCCATCTCACCGAAACGTTGTCCACCAAACTGAGCTTTACCTCCGAGTGGTTGTTGGGTAACGGTTGAGTAAGGTCCGACAGAACGCGCGTGCAATTTATCGTCAACCATGTGGTGGAGTTTGATCATGTACATGACTCCGACAGAAACACGGTTATCAAACGGTTCCCCAGTACGTCCATCGTAAAGGATTGTTTTGGCATCGCTATCCATACCAGCTTCTTTAACAGTTGACCAAAGGTCTTCAGAACTTGCTCCGTCAAAGACTGGTGTTGCGATGTGAATACCAAGAGTACGAGCAGCCATACCAAGGTGGAGCTCCATAACCTGACCGATATTCATACGTGATGGCACCCCAAGTGGGTTCAACATGATATCGACTGGAGTTCCATCTGGAAGGTAAGGCATATCTTCTACGGGAACGATACGAGAGACAACCCCTTTGTTTCCGTGACGTCCGGCCATCTTATCTCCGACCTTGATTTTACGTTTTTGAGCGATGTAGACGCGAACCAGCATGTTAACACCTGATTGCAACTCATCTCCATTTGCACGTGTAAAGATCTTAACATCACGAACAACACCATCGGCACCGTGTGGTACACGAAGAGAAGTGTCGCGCACTTCACGAGACTTGTCTCCGAAGATAGCGTGCAAGAGACGTTCTTCAGCCGAAAGGTCTTTCTCACCCTTAGGTGTTACTTTACCTACAAGGATATCACCTTCTTTAACCTCAGCACCGATACGGATAATACCCATTTCGTCAAGGTCTTTGAGGGCATCTTCACCAACGTTTGGAATTTCACGAGTAATTTCTTCAGGCCCAAGCTTTGTATCGCGCGTTTCTGATTCGTATTCTTCAAGGTGGACAGATGTGTAGACATCGTCTTTCACCAAGCGTTCGCTCATGATAACGGCATCCTCGAAGTTGTAACCTTCCCAAGTCATGTAGGCAACGATTGGGTTTTGCCCAAGCGCCATTTCTCCATTTTCCATAGAAGGTCCGTCAGCGATGAAATCACCTTTTTCAACGATATCGCCAACTTTTACGAGAGTGCGTTGGTTATAGGCAGTACCTGAGTTTGAACGACGGAATTTTTGGATGTGGTAAACATCCAATGAACCATCTTCACGACGAACTTCTACCTTGTCAGCATCTGCATAAGTAACTTTACCATCATACTGAGCAATCACAGCAGCTCCTGAATCGTGGGCTGCTTGGTATTCCATACCAGTACCAACGTAAGGTGCTTGAGGATTGATCAATGGCACAGCCTGACGTTGCATGTTAGCTCCCATGAGGGCACGGTTGGAGTCATCGTTTTCCAAGAAAGGAATACATGCTGTCGCAACGGCAACTACCTGTTTTGGTGAAACGTCCATGTAGTCAACAATATTAGCTGGATACTCTTGGTTGACCCCTTGGTGACGTCCCATGACAATCTTCTCAGCAAAGGTTCCATCTTCATTAAGACGAGAGTTGGCCTGAGCTACAGTATATTCATCTTCTTCATCGGCTGTCAACCAAACGATTTCGTTCGTAACAACACCTGTTTCACGGTCAACCTTACGGTATGGTGTTTGAACAAAACCATACTTGTTCAAGTGTCCGTATGATGACAAGTTATTAATCAAACCGATGTTAGGTCCTTCAGGTGTCTCGATTGGACACATACGACCGTAGTGAGTGTAGTGCACGTCACGGACTTCATATCCAGCACGGTCACGTGTCAAACCACCAGGTCCTAAGGCTGACAGACGGCGTTTGTGAGACAACTCAGAAAGTGGGTTGTGTTGGTCCATGAACTGTGACAACTGTGATGAACCAAAGAATTCTTTCACCGCAGCTGTTACAGGACGGATATTGATGATTTGTTGTGGTGTCAAGACTTCGTTGTCCTGAACAGACATACGTTCACGGACATTACGTTCCATACGAGAAAGTCCAAGACGTACTTGGTTGGCAAGCAATTCACCAACCGCACGGATACGACGGTTTCCAAGGTGGTCGATATCATCTACACGGCCAAGTCCTTCAGCCAAGTTGAGGAAGTAGCTCATCTCAGCAAGAATATCTGCAGGAGTGACGATACGAACCTTGTCATCTGGATTAGCATTACCGATGATCGTTACGACACGATCTGGATCAGTTGGTGCAACAACCTTGAATTTTTGAAGAACAACTGGCTCAGTCACAACCGCTGCATCATTTGGAATGTAGACAATCTTGTTCAAGTCACCATCCAAATGGCTTTCAATGCTTTCAATCACACTACGAGTCATGATTGTACCAGCTTCTACCAAGATTTCTCCAGTTTCAGGGTCTACCAATGGCTCTGCAATGGTTTGGTTGAGCAAACGTGTTTTAACATTGAGTTTTTTATTGATCTTGTAACGACCAACTGCTGCTAGGTCATAACGACGTGGGTCAAAGAAACGAGCTACAAGCAAGCTACGTGAGCTTTCAGCTGTCTTAGGTTCACCTGGACGAAGGCGTTCGTAAATTTCTTTCAAGGCTTCGTCTGTACGAGAGTCCATTGGGTTCTTGTGGATATCTTTTTCAACAGTGTTGCGAACCAATTCACTATCACCAAAGATATCAAAGATTTCATCATCACCTGAGAAACCAAGCGCACGAACCAAGGTCGTAAATGGAATCTTACGAGTACGGTCGATACGAGTGTAGGCAATATCTTTTGAGTCGCTTTCAAGTTCCATCCAAGCTCCACGGTTAGGGATAACAGTTGAACCGTAGCCCACTTTACCGTTTTTGTCAACTTTGTCGTTAAAGTAAACACCTGGTGAGCGGACCAACTGAGATACGATGATACGTTCACCACCATTGATGATGAAAGTACCCATTTCTGTCATGATTGGGAAATCACCAAAGAAAACTTCTTGGGTCTTGATTTCGCCTGTTTCTTTATTGATCAAGCGGAAGGTTACAAAAATTGGTGCTGAGTAGCTAGCATCATGGATACGAGCTTCTTCTAGCGTGTATTTTGGTTCCTTGATTTCATATCCAACGAATTCCAACTCCATGGTGTCTGTGAAGTTTGAAATTGGCAATACATCTTCAAATACTTCCTTAAGACCGTAGTCTAGGAAAGCTTTGAATGAGTCAGTTTGAATTTCAATCAAATTTGGTAAGTCAAGAACTTCTTTGATTCTTGAAAAACTACGACGGGTACGATGTTTCCCGTATTGAACGTCATGTCCTGCCAAGATGATTCTCCTTTGTAAATAAATTCCAAGCCTTATCAATCAGGCTTTCTAATCGTCATATGGTTGTAAAACCCCTATCACCGTGTCCTCTTGACGAATTTTCAGAATCTTTAAGTCTTTGTTACAAACATTCAAAATCCTGAAAAAAAGCACAAAAAGAGCAGCTAAATCTGACTTTTTCAGAAGATTTAACTGCTGTGAGTCTTATCTGGACAATATTTCAGACAAAACCTACGACAAATGATTACTCATATTATACCCTATTTAGCTAGATTTTTCAAGGGGATTGACGATTTTTTGACGAAATCTTTTCCTATACCTATTTTATAAAAAATATAATAAATCTCTGTTTTGCTATTTTAGCGTAGGCTGTTTTTCTTGACTTTACCAAGCTTTTCTTTTAATATATATGTATAAATATATAGGGAGATTCATTATGAATATTTTGCTTTCTGAAACAGAACAAAATCTGCTAGTGTTACTGGAAGAATTAACCAAACACCATGATTGGATAGAGCTCCCAGTCTTGGCTGAAAAGCTAAATTTTTCAACAGAAGAATTGCAAGAACACCTTTTTAAGCTTGAGCAATTATTTCCAAACCTCCTTATTCAATCAACAAAAGAAGGTATTCAGTTGCAGTTTGAAGCCCGAAACTCCTTAGACCCTAGGATTGCTATCTTTGAACAATCTAAAACCTACTCTTTTTTGAACCGTCTCTTTTTCAAAGAGGGACAATCACTTGACCAAATAGGTCAGGAACTTATAATTGGCTGCGAACAAGTTCAGGAAATCATCCAGCATCTAAATACTAAACTCCCGCAACATTATGGCATCAGCATACAACTTTCCCCTTTACTCATGGAGGGAACAGAAGAGAACATTCGCGCCTTTTATCTAGACTATTTTAGCCAAAGTTACAGTTTTCTTGATTGGCCCTTTCCGTCTATTTCTGAAGAATCACTCACTCACTTGATTCAGCTATTTTTGAACGCCCAACAAGTTTCACTCACCCTCAGCAGTCTACGGCAAATCAAATATACCCTAGCTATCAATCTAGAGCGGTTTAATATGAGTCATTTGATTGAAAATCCTACTCCCCTTTTAACCAGTCACTACAGCTCTCTCATGCAAATTCCGCAATTTGAACAAGATATCAAAAAGCTGGCTAAAAAACTCCATCTTGAACCTACAAAGAAAACACTGGAACAGCTATTTTCAAACCCAATCAAATCTTTTCAAAGCACAAACAATCCTAACAATGGAGCACTGGATGACATTCATCAGATTCAAAAATCCTATCGTTTATTGAGTCAAATCTTAGAAGAATTATCTAAAGAATTTCACCTACAGATTGAAAATCGCGAGGAATTGATTTGGCTCCTCCACTACACTGCCCAAGCTGATTTCTTCCATTTACTCAACAATCAGTCTCTCGACAAACAGAAATCCCAGATTTTAAGCAATTATCAAGCAGAACTTCCAAAACTATTTGAAGTAAGTCAACACAAATTTCAATCTTATCTGACTGAGATGGGACTAAACAGTAAGCCAAGTAAGCAACAAGAGATGGTCTACACCTTCACTATCCAAGGGCATCGAATTTTAGTCCAACTGCTTCAAAAACTTCCCAAAATACGTGTTTTGGTCATTAGTCATCTGGATAACCATCACGCACAAAGCCTAATCGACACCCTAACTCACTACGGCAACAATCTCTATCTATTTGATTCTTGGGAAGAATCTACGATTTCTTTCTCGATTCTCAATCAAATTCCGCACGATATTGTTATCACTACCTTTCCTGTTTCCAATTGTCCGAAACCTATTATTTGTAGTCGAAATCTTTCTACTGCAGAACTATTTCACCACCTCCACCTTTTGGGTTCACAAATTCATAAAGAAAGACTAGCTGAGTCGTAACAGAAAACCTGTTGCGATTTTTCTTTTGTTTTAATTTTAAGAAAACGCTTGCATATTGTTTTACTACATGCTATACTGATATAGAAATTTATTGATTGGAGAATCATCATGAGAAAAACACCATCTCATACTGAGAAAAAAATGGTCTACAGCATCCGTTCCCTCAAAAATGGAACTGGTTCTGTCCTTATCGGCGCAAGCCTTGTCCTACTTGCCATGGCTACACCAACTATCTCAGCCAACGAAACCACAACAGCCAGTGCTGAAGCGACTAACACTATTACTCAACCTCTTACTGATACAGCAGCCATCGCTGGAAAGAACGAAAGCGATTTTTCTTCACCTAACAATGCAAACGCTTCCCTAGAGAAAAAAGAAGAAAAACCTGCAACAGAGGCAACCACTCCTGCTGCAACTCCCGCCGATTCAGCACCACAAACCGGACAAGATCGTTCAAGCGAGCCAACTACTTCTACTAGTCCAGTAACGACTGAAACTAAGGCAGAAGAGCCAATCGAAGACAATTACTTCCGTATCCACGTCAAAAAACTTCCTGAAGAAAACAAGGATAGTCAAGGACTATGGACTTGGGACGATGTTGAAAAACCTTCTGAAAACTGGCCTAACGGAGCCTTGTCCTTTAAGGATGCCAAAAAAGATGACTACGGCTACTACCTAGATGTCAAATTAAAGGGAGAACAAGCCAAAAAAATTAGCTTCCTCATCAATAATACAGCTGGAAAAAATCTAACCGGCGATAAATCGGTAGAAAAACTGGCACCAAAGATGAATGAGGCTTGGTTAGACCAAGATCACAAGGTTTTCTCTTACGAGCCACAACCTGCAGGAACTATTCGCGTCAACTACTACCGTACAGATGGCAACTATGACAAGAAATCTCTCTGGTACTGGGGAGATGTGAAAAATCCAAGTAGTGGTGAATGGCCTAACGGAACAGACTTTACGGCTACAGGCAAATATGGTCGCTATATCGATATTCCACTCAAAGATGCAGCTAAAGATCTTGGATTTTTATTACTAGACAGAAAGAAACAAGGAGACGATGTGAAAATCCGTAAAGAAGATTATAAGTTCACAGATTTGAAAAATCATAGCCAAATTTTCCTAAAAGATGATGACGAAACCATCTACACCAACCCCTACTATGTGCACGATATCCGCATGACAGGAGCTCAACACGTAGGAACTTCTAGCATTGAAAGTAGTTTTTCAACACTTGTCGGTGCTAAAAAAGAAGATATCCTCAAACACTCCAACATCACTAATCACCTAGGAAACAAAGTAACTATCACTGATGTTGCAATCGATGAGGCTGGTAAGAAAGTGACCTACAGCGGAGATTTCTCTGACACAAAACATCCTTATACCGTTAGCTACAACTCTGACAAATTCACTACCAAAACAAGCTGGCGTCTTAAAGATGAGACTTACAGCTATGATGGTAAACTTGGAGCTGACCTCAAAGAAGAAGGAAAACAAGTTGATTTAACTCTCTGGTCACCAAGTGCTGATAAGGTTTCTGTCGTTGTCTACGACAAGAATGACCCTGAAAAAGTGGTTGGAACTGTCGCTCTTGAAAAAGGGGAAAGAGGAACTTGGAAACAAACCCTAGATAGCACAAACAAACTAGGAATCACAAATTTCACTGGATACTATTATCAATACCAAATCGAGCGTCAAGGTAAAACTGTTCTTGCACTCGATCCTTACGCTAAATCCCTCGCTGCTTGGAATAGTGACGATGCTAAGATTGACGATGCCCATAAAGTGGCTAAAGCTGCCTTTGTAGATCCAGCTAAACTAGGACCTCAAGACTTGACTTATGGTAAGATTCGCAACTTCAAATCGCGTGAAGATGCTGTCATCTACGAAGCTCATGTGCGTGACTTCACTTCAGATCCTGCCATCGCAAAAGATTTGACTAAGCCATTTGGTACTTTTGAAGCCTTTATCGAAAAACTAGACTATCTCAAAAACTTGGGTGTAACCCACATCCAGCTCCTTCCAGTCTTGTCTTACTACTTTGTCAATGAGTTGAAGAACCACGAACGCTTATCTGACTATGCTTCAAGCAACAGCAACTACAACTGGGGATATGACCCTCAAAACTACTTCTCATTGACTGGTATGTACTCAAGCGATCCTAAGAATCCAGAAAAACGAATCGCAGAATTCAAAAACCTCATCAACGAAATCCACAAACGTGGCATGGGAGCCATCCTGGACGTAGTTTATAACCATACAGCCAAAGTCGATATCTTTGAAGATTTGGAACCAAACTACTATCATTTTATGGATGCAGATGGCACACCTCGAACTAGCTTTGGTGGTGGACGTTTGGGGACAACTCACTATATGACCAAACGCCTACTAGTTGATTCTATCAAGTATCTAGTTGATACCTACAAAGTAGATGGATTCCGCTTCGATATGATGGGAGACCATGATGCCGCTTCTATCGAAGAAGCTTACAAGGCTGCACGCGCCCTCAATCCAAATCTTATCATGCTTGGTGAAGGTTGGAGAACCTATGCTGGTGATGAAAATATGCCTACTAAAGCTGCTGACCAAGATTGGATGAAACATACCGATACTGTCGCTGTCTTCTCAGATGACATCCGTAACAACCTCAAATCTGGTTATCCAAATGAAGGTCAACCTGCCTTTATCACAGGTGGCAAACGTGACATCAACACTATCTTCAAAAACCTCATTGCTCAACCAACCAACTTTGAAGCAGACAGCCCTGGAGATGTCATCCAATACATTGCAGCCCATGATAACTTGACCCTCTTCGACATTATCGCTCAGTCTATTAAAAAAGACCCAAGCAAGGCCGAGAACTATGCTGAAATCCATCGTCGTTTACGACTTGGAAACCTCATGGTCTTAACAGCTCAAGGAACTCCATTTATCCACTCTGGTCAGGAATATGGTCGCACCAAACAATTCCGTGACCCAGCCTACAAGACTCCAGTAGCAGAGGACAAACAACCAAACAAATCTCACTTGTTGCGTGATAAGGATGGTAATCCATTTGACTATCCTTACTTCATCCATGACTCTTACGATTCTAGCGATGCAGTCAACAAGTTTGACTGGACTAAGGCTACAGATAGAAAAGCATATCCTGAAAATGTCAAGAGTCGTGACTATATGAAAGGGTTGATTGCCCTTCGTCAATCTACAGATGCCTTCCGACTCAAGAGTCTTAAAGATATCAAGGACCGTGTCCACCTCATCACTGTCCCAGGTCAAAATGGTGTGGCAAAAGAGGACGTAGTGATTGGCTACCAAATCACTGCTCCAAACGGTGATATCTACGCAGTCTTTGTCAATGCGGACGAAAAAGCTCGTGAATTTAATTTGGGAACTGCCTTTGCACATCTAAGAAATGCTGAAGTTTTGGCAGATGAAAACCAAGCAGGACCAGTAGGAATTGCCAATCCGAAAGGACTTGAATGGACTGAAAAAGGCTTGAAATTAAACGCCCTTACAGCTACTGTTCTTCGAGTCTCTCAAGGCGGTGCCATCGTTGCCCCAGCTGTGGAAGAAAAAACAGAATTTGATCTTTCTAGCTTAACACAAGCGCAAGGTCAAAATAACGGCCAAGACACTATTCCAAGCCGAGTAGTCAAACCTGAGCAGCAAACTCCAGCTCCACAAGCTAAATCTGATTCTGCAAAACCAGATGCGAAAGTAGCTGATACAGAAGATAGACCTAGCCAAGCTCCAACTGATTCACAAACTACACAAGTTTCACAACCAGCACAAGAAGCACAACCATCATCTGTAAGTGAAGCTATTCAAAACGGAGCTGTAGAAAACTCTAGCAAGGAAAATATACCTGCAACCCCAGCTAAACAAGCTGAACTTCCAAATACAGGAACCAAAAACGATCACAAACTCCTGTTGGCAGGAATCAGCCTCCTTGCCCTTCTAGGTCTCGGGTTCTTGCTAAAAAACAAAAAAGAGAACTAAACTAGCCCTCCTATAGAAAAATCCCCCAAGCATTAAGTCTAGGGGGATTATTTTTTGTACAATATTTGTGGTTATAATACATTTGATTAGTATTTTTTATTAAGCCTCTTTCATGGCAAAATAAGCCCGTACTTTTGGAGCCACTTGCGTGCCGAAGAGTTCAATAGCTCTCAGAACCTGGTCATGAGGCATGGAACCAAGCGGTAGATGGAGCATGAAGCGGTCCAATCCTAAATCCTCTATCATGCGAATCAATTTTTCTGCCACCTGATCTGGATTGCCCACAAACATAGCGCCATTTGGCCCAACTTGCTCCAAATATTGCTCATAACGCAACTCCTGCCAATGCGGACGGTCTTTGGAAATAGCATCCACCACTTGCTTGGTCGGATGAAAATAATCTTTCACCGCCTGCTCGCCATCTTCAGCAATCCAGCCCCAAGAATGGGCTCCAACCTTTAGTTCATGACTGGCATGACCCGCTTCGCTCCCAATCTCACGATAAGCCTGAATCAACTTTTTAAAATAACGCGGATTGCCACCAATAATGGCATAGACAATCGGTAGACCTGCCTGAGCAATCTTCACAGTTGATTCGACATGACCACCTGTCGCTATCCACAAGGGCAATTTGTCCTGAACTGGACGAGGATAAACTTCTTTGCCAGAGATTGTTTGGGTCAAGCGCCCTTGCCAGTCTAGTTTGGTCTTTTCATTGACTAACTGAAGCAAGTCTAATTTCTCATCAAAGAGAGCTTCGTAGTCTTTCAAATCATAGCCAAACAGAGGAAATGATTCCGTGAAAGAACCCCTTCCAGCCATAATCTCCGCACGTCCATTTGACAAAGCATCGATAGTAGCATATTGTTGGAACAAACGAATAGGGTCCATACTTGAGAGAATGCTGACCGCACTGGTCAAACGGATTTTCTTAGTATTGACTGCCCCAGCTGCTAGGACAATCTCTGGCGCAGATACCGCAAAATCCGCTCGATGGTGCTCACCAATCCCATACACATCCAAACCCACCTTGTCAGCCAGTTCAATTTCTGCCACCAACTGGCGAATGCGTTCAGCATGACTGTAAGCCTGCCCAGTCCCCTCAAGCTCCGTTGTTTCCCCAAATGTTGAAATTCCCAATTCTACCATTGCGATTCTCCTTGTCTACCTCTGTCCTTCATTTTGAAAAATTATTCTAACACGAATCTTGAGTACAAGCAACCGATTTGCTCACAAGAAAAAGCCTAGATAACTAGACTTTTTTAGATTATTCTACCGTTACTGATTTAGCAAGGTTACGTGGTTTATCCACATCAAGGCCACGGTGTAGGGTTGCAAAGTAAGCGACCAATTGTGTTGGTACGACCATTGAGATTGGTGAGAGGTAAGGGTGGACGGTCGTAAGAACGATGTCGTCTGTCTCTTTAGCAACATTCTCTTCTGCGATAGTGAGGACTTTAGCACCACGGGCTGCCACTTCTTGGATATTTCCACGAGTATGGTTGGCAAGAACTGGATCTGACAAGAGAGCCAAGACAGGCGTTCCTTCTTCAATCAAGGCAATAGTTCCATGCTTAAGTTCTCCTGCCGCAAAACCTTCACACTGGATGTAAGAAATCTCTTTGAGTTTAAGGCTTGCTTCCATAGCTACGTAGTAATCTTGACCACGTCCGATGTAAAAGGCGTTGCGAGTTGTTTCAAGAAGCTCACGAACCTTGGCTTCGATGGTTTCTTTCTCTGAAAGAGTTGATTCGATAGACTGAGCTACAATTGACAACTCATGAACCAGGTCAAAGGCTTGCGCTTTGGCATTACCATTTGCTTCTCCTACTGCTTTTGCCAGGAAGGCAAGGGCTGCAATTTGTGCTGTATAAGCCTTGGTTGATGCCACGGCAATTTCAGGTCCTGCGTGAAGAAGCATGGTATGGTTGGCTTCACGTGAAAGAGTTGAGCCTGGTACGTTTGTCACTGTCAAGCTTGGGATTCCCATTTCATTGGCCTTAACCAAAACCTGACGGCTATCCGCTGTTTCACCAGACTGGCTGATAAAGATGAAGAGTGGTTTCTTGCTGAGAAGTGGCATGCCGTAGCCCCACTCAGATGAGATTCCAAGTTCAACTGGTGTATCTGTCAATTCTTCCAACATCTTCTTAGAAGCAAATCCTGCGTGGTAAGATGTCCCAGCTGCAAGGATGTAGATGCGGTCTGCGTCTTGAACAGCCTTGATGATAGCTGGGTCTACGACAACTTGACCAACCTCATCTGTGTAGGCTTGGATCAACTTACGCATCACTGTTGGTTGCTCGTCAATTTCCTTGAGCATGTAGTAAGGGTAAGTTCCCTTACCGATATCTGACAAATCAAGTTCAGCAGTGTAACTAGCACGCTCACGACGATTTCCATCATAGTCTTGAACTTCCACACTATCAGCCTTAACGATTACCAATTCTTGGTCATGAATTTCCATATATTGATTGGTCTCACGAATCATAGCCATAGCATCTGAGCAGACCATGTTATAACCTTCCCCAAGACCAATCAAAAGTGGCGATTTATTTTTAGCTACGTAGATGACTTCAGGATCTTGTGAGTCAACCAAGGCAAAGGCATAAGATCCACGGATGATGTGAAGAGCTTTTTTGAAGGCCTCAAGAACTGACAAGCCATCTTCTTCCGCAAATTTTCCAATCAAGTGAACAGCAATTTCCGTATCTGTTTGCCCCTTGAAGTGGTGACCTGCAAGGTATTCTTCCTTGATTTCAAGGTAGTTCTCAATCACCCCATTGTGAACCAAGACAAAACGTTCAGTCTCAGAGCGGTGTGGGTGAGCATTGTCTTCAGTTGGTTTCCCGTGAGTTGCCCAACGAGTATGTCCGATACCAGTTGTTCCCTCCACACCAGCTGTCTTGGCAGACAATTCTGCAATACGTCCTACAGCCTTGACTAGGTGATTTTCAGCACCACCTAGGACAAAAATCCCCGCAGAATCATAACCACGGTATTCGAGCTTTTCAAGCCCTTGAATCAAAATATCAGTTGCATTTGTGTTTCCAACAACACCAACAATTCCACACATAGTATATACGACACAGGCAAGCTGTGCTTTCTCCTTAAAATTGGTATAGTCTAATTCCTCTTTTATAGAATCAGCAAAAACAGTATATACTTGTTTCTTTCACTTGTCAAGAGTAAAAATTGGTATAGTTCAAATTAAGCACCTGCAAAAAACTCTGACCAATTATAATAATCAGCCAGAGTCCTTTTTTAAAATCCATTATTATCGCTTAATTCCTTGAACCAGTGCCCTGATTTTTTCAGACGACGTTCTTGCGTTTCCAAGTCTAATTCGACCAAACCATAGCGATTTTTATAACTATTGAGCCATGACCAACAATCAATAAAGGTCCAAATCAAGTAGCCCTTACAATTGGCTCCATCTTCAATGGCTCGGTGCAGTTCACGAAGATGACCTTTTACAAAGTCAATACGATAATCATCTTGAATCATTCCATCTTGACGGAATTTTTCCTCTCCTTCAACACCCATACCATTCTCAGTCAACATCCACTCGATATTACCATAATTTTCCTTGATATTTTGGGCAATGTCATAAATCCCTTGCTCATAAATCTCCCAGCCACGATGAGGATTGATTTTACGTCCAGGCATCACATAAGGCTCGTAAAAATGTTCTGGTAAGAGTGGACTCTCTGGATGCTTGGCAAATCGAGGTGCCATAACACGCAAAGGTTGATAGTAGTTGACACCAAGGAAGTCTACCGTATTGTCACGAATGAGCTCCAACTCCTCCTCTGTAGCATCAGGCAAGAGACCTTGTTCATGCAAGATTTCCACCAACTCCTGTGGATAAGTCCCCAAAACAGACGGATCTAAGAAAGATTGGGCCTGAAAAAGATCCGCAATACGAGCAGCCTTGACATCAGCAGGATGCTGGCTACGTGGATAAGCCGGTGTCAAGTTGAGGACAATCCCAATCTTAGAGTCAGGCAAGAGTTCATGACAGGCCTTAACCGCCCGACTGCTGGCCAATTGTGTATGATAAGCTACTTTAACGGCTGCCTCTGCATCCACCTTATGTGGATAATGGGCATCGTAAAAATAGCCAAATTCTACTGGAACGATTGGCTCGTTAAAGGTAATCCATTGATCCACTAAATCTCCATAAGTCTCAAAACAGAAACGAGCATAGTCTTCATAGGCTGAAACTGTCGCCTTATTTTCCCAACCATCACCAGCTTCTTGAAGAGCAAAAGGCAAGTCAAAGTGGTAGAGATTGACTAAAAGACGAATCCCTTTGGCCTTAATAGCCTCAAAAACCTTACGATAGAAATCCACACCTTGAGGATTGACTTTTCCACAGCCTTGTGGAAAAATCCGTGACCACTGGATAGAAGTCCGAAAGGCTGTGTGACCAGTCTCTAACAAAAGCTCAATATCCTGCTCCCAGTTTTCATAAAAGGTCGATGTCTTATCTGGACCAATCCCATTATAGTAACGATTTGGCTCCACCTGGTACCAATAATCCCAGAGATTATCTCCCTTACCATCACCAGCTACACGTCCTTCTGTCTGCGGTCCAGAAGTAGAGGACCCCCAGACAAAATCCTTTGGAAATCTTAGCATACATTTACCTCTTTATCTACTCATTTTTCCTATTATACAGAAAAAACAAGGTAAAAACTAGTTACATTTTTTCCTTGTTTTTCTTCTGATTATAGTTTTTATTTCTTGCTGAGGATTTCAAGCGTTTCAAGTAAGTTATCTGCATGAACTTCGATAGTATCACCAGTCGCTTTAATCTTCACTTCTACGATACCATCGGCCGCTTTCTTCCCAACAGTGATGCGGATTGGCAATCCAATCAAGTCACTGTCACTGAATTTAACACCAACACGTTCGTTACGGTCATCTGTCAAGACTTCGTAACCAGCTCCCATCAAGCTTGCTTCAAGCTTTTCTGTCAAGGCTTGTGCTTCTTCATCCTTGACATTGACAGTGATCAAGTGCACATCAAATGGTGCCAATTCTTTAGGGAAGTTGATTCCCCAAGCGTAACGGTATTCACCTTTTGGCGTTTTGTTAACAAAGAGGCGAGCGTGTTGCTCCATCACTGCTGAAAGGAGACGGCTGACACCGATACCGTAACATCCCATGATAATTGGCACAGCACGGCCATTTTCATCTAAAACATCTGCTCCCATGCTTGCTGAATAGCGAGTGCCAAGTTTGAAGATGTGACCAATTTCGATACCACGCGCAAAGTTAAGGACACCTTGTCCGTCTGGAGAAATTTCACCCTCACAAACTTCACGGATATCCACATATTCCGCAGTAAAGTCACGACCTGGGTTCACACCAGTCAAGTGGTAGCCATCTTCGTTAGCACCCACAACTGCATTGCGAACATCTTGCACCTTACGGTCTGCAATGATTTTAACATCCTCTGGCAAACCAACTGGGCCAAGTGAACCAAAACCTGCTTGAACAAGATTCGCCACTTCTTCTTCGCTAGCAACGTCAAAGAAATCTGCTCCCAAATGGTTTTTCAACTTAACTTCGTTGAGTTGATCATTTCCAACTAGAAGGGCTGCAACAAGCTCACCATCTGCCATGTAGAAGAGAGTTTTAATTGTTTGTTCTTCTAGAACATTGAGGAAGGCTGCGACTTCATCGATTGACTTAACATCCGGCGTTGCAACACGAGTCACTTCTTCTTCAGCGACAACACGGTTGCTTGGTTTGTACTCGTTTGTTGCCATTTCCAAGTTGGCCGCATAGCTAGATTCACTTGAGTAGGCGATGGTATCTTCACCAGAAACCATCCATTTGAGCAATTCTGCCTTGATTTCTTCTTGCACTTCTGCAGGAATTTCGTCAAATGAAGCAACTGACTTGTCCAAGACAACCCAGCGGTCAAGGTCTGTACGAGCAGGTGTAATGGCCATAAATTCTTGGCTGTCCTTACCACCCATGGCTCCGCCGTCACCAATGATAGCCTTGAAGTCTAAACCACTACGAGTGAAAATACGCTCATAAGCAGCCTTATACTCATCATAAACACTGTCCAAGCTATCATAGTTAGCGTGGAAACTATAAGCATCCTTCATGATAAACTCACGTGTACGAAGAAGTCCATTACGTGGGCGTTTTTCATCACGATACTTAGGCTGGATTTGGTAAAGGTTAAGTGGCAATTGCTTGTAAGACTTAACAGAATCACGGACAATAGCTGTAAAGGTTTCTTCGTGAGTTGGACCTAGGATAAAGTCTGATTTTTCACGGTTTTTTAGTTTGTAAAGGTCTTCACCATAGGTTTCGTAACGACCTGATTCGCGCCACAATTCTGCACTGAGGAGGGCAGGAGCCAACATCTCAACGGCACCAATCTTATCAAATTCTTGGCGCATGATGTTTTTGGCTTTTTCAATCACACGGTTGGCAAGTGGTAGGTAAGAATAAACACCTGCAGAAACTTGACGAACATAACCAGCTCGCAACATGAGAGCGTGGCTGATAACTTGAGCATCGCTTGGCATTTCGCGAAGCGTTGGGATAGGCATTTTACTTTGTTTCATAATATTCCTCGATTATCTAAAAAAGAGTCGCATGATGTCATTCCAGGTCACAGCAATCATCAAGACAACCATGATGACCACTCCGGCCAAGGTGACATAGGTTTCAATTTCTTGTTTCAATGGTTTACGGCGGATAGCTTCTAGGATATTGAGCACAATCTTACCACCATCCAGAGCTGGAATCGGAATAAGATTAAAAATCCCAATATTGATGGAAATTATTGCCAAGAAGTACAAGACATTCTCAATTCCATTTTTAGCGGCATCACTACTTGCCTTAAAGATAGCAACAGGTCCACCTAGCTTGTTCAAATCCGGTTGGAAAATCAGATTTTTCAGAGCTGATAGAATTCGTAGGGCCGAGTCAGCAGCAGTTGTAAAACCACCTACAAACATAGATACAAAATCTGACTTAATCCCCGGTTGAACACCTAGAAGGTAACGACCTTGACTTTCTTCCGGAGTAACAGTGACTTGTTTGTCACTACCCTTTTCAGAAATAGTCACATCCAAGGTCGGGGCCGTCTTATCTTTGGTTTCTGATTCCACAGCCTGAATCAAACTTTCCCAGTTGCTAACCTCATGTGAGCCAATCTTGGTAATTTGTGCCGTTTCTGATACTCCCACCTTAGCCAAGGCCCCTTGAGGCATGACATGAAACTGGTTGGTATCAACATCTCTGACGCCACCCTGCATAAAGATTAAAATCCAGAAAACAACAACCCCTAAGATAAAGTTATTCATAGGGCCTGCAAAATTAGTAATGAGTTTCCCCCAGATAGTCGCATTTTGATATTGAACATCTAAAGGTGCAATCCGAACCTCAGTTCCATCTGCTTCCACAACCGTTGCATCGTGATCCACTGCAAATGTTTTTTCTTCTTCCAGAACCAGTCCTTTGATAAAGAGCTTGTCTTCAAAGTCAAACTGGGTCACCTGCATAGGAAGAGCTGTTTGATCCAATTTTTTACCTGAGAGATTGATGCGTTTAACTTTACCATCATCAGTAAGGGTCAAACTGACAGGAGTTCCTGTCTTGATTTCAGTCGTATCATCACCCCAACCAGCCATACGGACATAGCCGCCCAGAGGCAAGATTCGAATGGTATAGGCCGTCCCGTCCTTACCAATGTGAGCAAAGATTTTTGGGCCCATACCGATGGCAAATTCACGCACTAGAATTCCTGACTTCTTGGCAAAGTAGAAGTGTCCGAACTCGTGCACCACAACAATAATCCCAAAAACCAGTATAAAGGTTAAAATTCCGAGCATTCTATCTTCCTTTCTCTAAAAGAGTCCAAATAAGTGCATGATTGGAAATACAAGCAACATACTATCGAAACGATCCAAAACACCACCATGCCCAGGAATAAATTTCCCAGAATCCTTAACACCAAAGTGACGCTTGATCGAACTTTCTAGTAAGTCACCAAATTGTCCAGCAATGCTGAAGAAAATAGCAAAGACTGACATCTTGTAAATTCCATACGGAAGGGCAACTGTCCTGTCAACTATCATAAAGATGATGGTTACTAAAATCGCTCCTAAGATGCCACCCAAGGCCCCCTCAAAGGTTTTATTTGGAGAAACTGTCGGAGCTAATTTTCGTTTACCATAGTTCATTCCTACAAGATAGGCACCACTGTCTGTCGCCCAGACGATACACAAGGCCAAGAGCGCCTTATCTAAACCTGCGACACGAGCATCTAGCAAAGCATTAAAACCAAAGCCCACATAGAAGCTCATAGCAAGAGGGAAAACAGCATCCTCAATCGTATAGGACTTGCTAAAAACAGTCGTTCCTAACATAATTGAAATCAACACACTATAAGCAACCACATTCCCATCAACTGGCAAAAAAGTCAGGTAATTCTCCAAAGGAATGGTCAAGGCAAAGGTTGCAAAGAGGGTCAAGAGGCCTTCCATAGTCATGGTCTCTAAACCTCTCATCTTCAAAAGTTCATGCATTGCCAGCATGGCTATGATTCCAATTGCTATCTGAAGCAAGAGTCCCCCAATCATTAAAATTGGTAGGAAAATAGCCAGGGCAATCCCTGCGAACAAGGTTCTTTTTTGTAAATCCTTTGTCATATCTCCTCCTAAACTCCCCCAAATCGGCGATGACGACGATTGTAGGCAAGAATAGCTTCCTGCAAGGCTGCCTCGTCAAAATCAGGCCACAAGGTGTCCGTAAAATAGAGCTCACTATAGGCCCCCTGCCATGGAAGGAAATTGCTCAAACGCAATTCTCCACTAGTACGGATAATCAAGTCTGGGTCTCGTAGGTCCTTAGGCAAATGATGGGTAAAGAGATAGTTGCCAATCAATTCCTCTGTGATGTCACCTGGGTTGATTTTGGCATCTAAAACATCCTGAGAAATCAACTTAAGAGCCTGTGTAATCTCAGCACGTCCACCATAGTTGAGGGCAAAATTAAGAATCAAACCTGTGTTGTTCTTAGTCAATTCCTCAGCCTTGGTTAAAGCTTCAAAAGTTTGCTTAGGCAGGCGGTCCGTTTCCCCAATCATTTGAATCTTAACATTATTCGCATGCAGTTCCGGGACATAATTATCATAAAATTCTACTGGCAAGTTCATGATAAACTTGACTTCCTGATCGGGACGGGTCCAGTTTTCTGTAGAAAAAGCATAAACTGTAATAACCTTAACTCCCAGTTTGTTGGCTGCCTTGGTCACAGTTTGCAACGCTTCCATGCCCGCCTTGTGTCCGAAGACTCGCGGTTGCATACGTTTTTTAGCCCAACGGCCATTCCCATCCATGATGATGCCGATATGAGCAGGAACCTGTGTCGGAACCTCTACTTCCACAGCCTTATCTTTCTTAAAAAATCCAAACATGATCTTATTCCTATTCAAAAATCTATCGTTTCATTATACCATATTTCCCTATTTTCTTCTATCACTAAGCTATTTATTCTCAGGTACCAAGACCATTTTTCAAAAAAATAAGTCGCCTGATTGGGCGACTCAATTTTTTATAGGGAGATTATTATGAAAAAGTTTTAGGAGTTTAAGTTAAGGTCTTCTTAACTTATGGACTTAGTATACACTTCCTAGCTTAAAGTTTCCTTAAGTATTTTTAAAAATCAAATTTTTCCATTTTTCCTGCCAATTTTTCTTGGATAGACGTGTTCGATAAAGTTCCATTCGGTCTTCATTCTCTAAAAAATGAGGAGTTGGACGAACTTGAAAATTCAAAATATCCTCCAAACCATAAGGTGCATAGAGTTCAAAATCGGATTCTTCATTCAAGCGTAGTCCAACAGCCGTACACCGTTCTGGATACTTACTCATAGCATCACAAGAGCTGCTATAGGGAGCAGTATGCGGGCTATGCTGGTGCATATAGACCTGATTTTTCAATTCCCACTGGTACTGAGGAAAGTCCTCTCTCAGCTTTTTCTCCAGTAATAAGGTTTCCTCATAAGAAATATCCGAATCAAAGAAAATCACATCTACATCTGTTTCACAGTCAAAAGGTGATTTATCTGACAAAAGATTCCAAATGAAATTTCTGACAGAACCTGCTGCCAACCAGGAATCTGTCAACTCCAGGTTTCGGATGATCGTCAGAATAGCCATCATATCTGGATTTTTTCTAAAAGCCTCTAGAATTTCTTGTTCATTTTTCACTGTATTCATAACCTAAGTGCTCATATGCCTTAGCAGTCGCCACCCGCCCAGACCGTGTCCGCATGATAAAACCTTTTTGAATCAAGTAGGGCTCATACATGTCTTCAACTGTCTCACGCTCTTCTGCTATGTTAACAGAAAGAGTTCCTAGACCAACAGGACCACCACCGTACATCTCAATCATGGTCCGAAGGATTTTCTGGTCCACATAGTCCAGACCTTCATGGTCAACATCCAGCATGGTCAAAGCCTTATCGGTAATAATATCATCGATCACCCCATTCCCCATAATCTGGGCAAAATCGCGCACGCGCTTGAGGAGACGATTGGCAATACGAGGGGTTCCACGACTACGTAGGGCCAGCTCGGATGCTGCCTCATGAGTGATTTCCATCTCAAAAATATCTGCTGTCCTCTCGACAATTTCTGTCAAATCAGCATGGGCATAGTATTCCATATGACCTGTAATCCCAAAACGTGCCCGTAGAGGATTGGAAAGCATACCAGCCCGAGTCGTCGCACCAATCAAGGTAAAAGGTGGTAACTCCAAATGAACACTGCGACTGCCTTCACCAGCCCCAATCATGATATCGATGTAGAAGTCCTCCATGGCACTATAAAGCACTTCTTCCACTGACATGGGCAAGCGATGAATCTCGTCAATAAAGAGGACATCCCCAGGTTCTAAATCATTCAAAATCGCTACTAGATCACCGGCTTTTTCAATGACAGGCCCAGACGTCTGCTTTAGATTTACACCCAGTTCATTGGCAATAACAAAAGCCATGGTCGTTTTTCCCAAGCCTGGAGGGCCAAATAAGAGCACATGATCCAGCGCTTCATCCCGCATTTTGGCAGCCTCGATAAAGATTTGGAGCTGGTCCTTGACCTTGTCCTGCCCAATATATTCACGTAAGTACTGAGGACGGAGCGTGCGTTCTACTAACTCCTCATCCCCCATTATCTCATTATCTAAAATTCTACTCATGGCTCTATTATATCAAAAAACCAAGCCACAAACAAAAAAGCCACCTGATTAGGCGACTTCCGACTTTAGCACGTATGTGGTATAATATTGTTCGGCACTGCTACACCGCCTACGAAAGGAGGTGAGATAGCCCATGATGGAATTAGTACTCAAAACTATCATCGGACCAATTGTGGTCGGTGTCGTTCTTCTATTAGTCGATAAATGGCTAAACGAGGACAAATAGTGTCAAAAAAGACCTCAAGCTTAATGTGGAAGTTAGCTTGAGGTCTTTTCTAGTCCATGATATAGAACTAGTACTCAATTCCTTTTTATTATCCCACAGTTCACAAAATTTGTCAAAACTTTACATCCTCTTTAACCGCTGTACGACAAGACTTTCAAGTTTAAAAGAAAGTTAGGGATTCTATCAATTCATGGAAATTTTGATTTAGTAAACAAAGAGACAATCTTACATGTCACTCCTCATTTAATACGCCACTACTGGACAAGTAAAATCGTCATTACAATAGTTCCATTCCTTCATTTAACAGTCACTTACATTCAAAGTGAGGTTGAAGTAGCTGAAGTAACAGTAAACCTATTTCTTAGTCATATTTCCTAAAAAGTCCCCGCCAATTCCCCGACCAAAATCCGAAAAATACCGAAAAATATCGAAAAATGATTTTTAGAATAGTCCCCAAAAGCCTGAAATAGAGCCAAAAAACTCCACCTGATTAGGTGGAGTTAAGGGAGATTATTATGAAAAAGAAAAGTTTAGGATTTTATTAAATAAAGTTAGGAGGTCTTTATTTAATAACTATATGATACAAAACGAAGCTTAAAACTAGCTTAACTTTTCTCAAATTTTACTGTTTTTTTGCAAAAAAACTCTATCACCATCACCTACCCACGAAAAAAGCCACCTGATTGGGTGACTTCATTAGGAGATTATGATGAAAAAAGTTTTAGGATTTCATTAAATAAAGTTAGGAGGTCTTTATTTAATGACTATATAATACTAGACTAGCCTTAAACTTTGCTTAAGAACAAACAAGTTTTATTATTTTTCTCTGTTGATCCAAGTCATTCCTATACAATCATAGGTAGATAAGGCTTCAAAACCCAAAGAACGATAAAATCCCACGTTTTTTTCTGTCTGTTCTGTCACCAGCTGGACTTGATAGGCATCTTTGTAATCTTCTAAAGCCTCCTTCATCAAGGATCTACCAATCCCTTGACGCTGATAGCTAGGCAAAACAATCAAATCCTGGACAAAAATTGATGAAAAACCATCTCCAACCAAACGAATCAAGCCCACCACAGCATCGCCATCAAGTGCCACATAAATCGCTAATGAATGAGATAAGGCCTGCTCCAGCATCTCTGGTTGATGGGTATAATTTGTCCAACCGACAGCCTGATAGAGATGCAAAACATCCTCGAGCTTGACAATTTCTTGCTTTCTAATGGTTATCATCTCAACACCTCTTAAAGCTCTCTCAATCTCTTGTACTGCCGCCCATTTTTATCAAAATTTTCAGGAGTCAGCCATGCTTCCAAACGAGCTTTGACTTTAGGCCAGTCCTTATCAATCATAGAAAACCAATCCGTATCCCTAGTACGCTCCTTATAAACCACTGCCTGACGGAAGGTTCCTTCGTAGACAAATCCCAAACGCTCCGCAGCTCGTCTTGATGGCAAGTTAAGGGCATCACATTTCCACTCATAGCGACGATAGTTAAGCTCTTCAAAGACATAGCGAGCCAGTAGATACTGGGCTTCTGTCCCTATCCGTGTCCCCCTGAGCCCTGGAGAAAAAGTGACAGCTCCCACTTCTATTACTCGGTTATTCTGGTCAATACGCATGAGAGAAAAAGTTCCCAAAGCCTTACCAGTTGCCTTGTCTATGATTGCATAGTAAAAACGGTCCTTACGAGTCATCATCTGATTTAAAAGGCTAACCAACTCCTCCATATCTGCCACTGGTTCCTGAAAGAGGTAGGTCCACATTTCCCGAGGCGTATCAGGGCCATAAACAGCTAATAAATCCTCCGCATGCTTTTCTACCGATAGAGCCTCTATCCTAGCATAACGCCCTTCTAAGAAATCAATAGCAGGCAATTCACCTGGTGTATAACCTTCCATTGACTCACCAATCATCTGACCATATTCATTTACTGGCATTTTTCTTCTCCTTGTTTTACGCTGAAAATACTATATCACAAATTGTTCTCTTTGGAAACTGGCACTGTCTTCAAACTTCATCCTCAACACTATATTAGTGACCCGTTTTCTGTCTTTTATCCTCTAAGGCTTGATTAATTCGTTGGATGAGTTTGTGAGTTTGCCAGATTTGATACAACCATATCAATCCATAAATTAACAAGAAACAGAACCAAAGCAAGGGACTCCACAAGGCTGAACCCCAGCCAAAAAATAGAGAGGTCAATACTAAAATAGTAGCTGTCACTAATAAATGAACTCCTACACGTATACTAAAAGCAAGAAACTCTAGCTTTTCAAGTATTAAAGTCAATACCCCCATAATTCCACCCATTAAAAACAGAGCTAGAATATTTTTTACCATTGGGACAGGATAGGTAATGCTTGGATAGCACTGAGCTAATAACATCATACTCAAATAAAAGAAGGAAGCCGTACGCATTCCCGATACAAAATAATCAATTAATCGTTTCATGATTTTCTCCTATAAACCTAGATAATTCATTAAGGACTTAACGTATTTCCGACTCACACTAGATTTGATGCCCCGAGTCATTTTAGCCATCATGTTCCCTGAAAAACTATCCGATAATGACTCTAAATGGTCAATGTTTATAATTGAATGGCGTGATATCTGTATAAAGTTACGCCGATTAATCCGATTCTGAAAGTTTATCAATGTTTCCTTAGTTTTATAAATCCCATCTACCGTATAAATGGTTAATAAATTCTTGTCAATATCAGCTAGAATAAGATCCTCAATCTTCACCATGATCAGATGATCATCCGTTCGAATAGGAATGGCCACCTGATTAATTGTTGAAAATTGTTCTAAATACTCCATGACTTCCCTTGCTTGGTCGGTTAACTGAGCTGCCTGAATTACAATCTGTGGGTCCTTTTCTGAAAACTCTGCCTTCATTTCAAAACGAATCTTCATTTTCTCTCCAATATACCTTTATTTTCTCTTGCTAAACACTTTAACAAATAAAAGCCAAAGAAGAATAGCGACGAGACTGATAATAACCACTATAAAGTATGTCTCTTCCTTTGTCAATAATTCTTGCCAGTTGATTTGGATTCCCATTTTTTCTTGAAATTCCTTTAACAATCTGCTATTTCCTGTAAATGCGGTCTCTAAGTACTCTTTCATTAAAATTTGTCGATAAAGAGAAGCAATATAAGTTGCAGGGGTACACTTCATGATAATCTGTGCAAAATCAGGTAAAACTCCAATAGGGACATAAGTTCCTACTAAAAATCCAGAAGCAGTTCCCACTATAGTTGCCAGTTTGCCAAGACTATCTACAGATTGAAAACGATAAATCAAGAGAATATTTATCAAACTTGAAAGCAGACTACTTAACAACATAATCAAAGCAATTTCCGGTAAATGACTGATAACTGGACTTTCTTTAAAATAAAGCCCCATAACAGCAAACATAAACACCTGCATGACAAAAGAGATGGCAATACTACTGATTAGATAGGACACCTGTAAACCCCAGCTACCTAAATCTGTCAAGAAGAGATCTTGATCCACTTGATTTTCACGATCCTGTACCATTTGTGTAAGAGCCGTAAAACTGGTTGTAATCCCAGTCACAGCCAAGGTCCCACCCATCAGCCAGTTATTTAAAAGGTTCGTATTATCAGGGAGTTGGGACCAAGCATCTGTCAAGTTCTTCTGCAAAAAAATGATATAAAGGAGGAAGGAAATCAATGCCCCCAATAATGAGAAAAATACTCCTGAACGATTACGAAAATATAAGATAAAATTCCGTTTCAATAAAGCTAACATTAGCGAACCTCTCTTCCTGTAAGTGCAATAAAGGCATCATCCATGGTACCTGGACGAAACTCAAAAGAATCAATTTCTTCTCGTACTTTTGCCAAATATTCAATAGCTTCCAGTGATGTCCTTGGATAAAAAAGATATTCCAACTCATTTTCTTCCTTTACTGTCATTCCAGTCTGTAGCAACTTTTCTAAATCCTTCATTTCTTTAAAACGAATTTTTAGAATATTAGATGCATACTGACTTTTAATAGCCGTCGCAGAACCTTGCGCAATCACTTTCCCATGATCAACGATATAAATCTGATCAGCTTCATCCGCTTCATCCAGATAATGAGTCGTTAAGATAATAGTCATCCCCTCATCCTTTTGTAGTCGAGACAGTAAATCCCAAATGGCTTTGCGAGTCTGAATATCTAGACCTGTCGTTGGTTCATCTAAGAAAAGAATATCTGGCTGTGAAAGAAGAGCACGCGCAATATCAACCCTACGTTTTTGCCCACCTGACAAAGTCCCATATAGTTGCTTCTGGAAAACAGTCAAACCCAGTTGATGGATCAAATCATCCACACGACTTGCTCCCATTCCCTTATACTGTTGAGCACGAATCGTAAGATTTTCTCTAACCGTCAACATCTCATCCAGTACACTAGCTTGAAAAACAACTCCTATTTTCGTATTTGGCGCATATCGAATCTGACCTTTTGTCGGCTTTTTCAAACCGATTAACATGGAAATGGTGGTTGATTTTCCTGCACCATTTGGACCCAAAATAGCATTAAAACTCCCTTTTTCAAACTCTAACTGAATATCGTCAACAGCCATATGATCGCCGTAACGTTTAGTCAAATGTTTAGCTTGTAAAATCATATTTATTTCCTCCTCTTTACCTCATCAGTTTAACAAAAAGTATGAAAGAAAAATCAACTTTTGAGATAAGTGGTTAAAATGAGAGCTTAAGTGGTGAGATGACGGAAACAGGATTATATTTTTCAATCAAAAAATCCCCCAGATTCTACTCTGAAGGATTCCTATCTTATTTCACAACGATATTAACGAGTTTATTCGGTACACTAATCACTTTCACAATGTCCTTACCATCAATTTCTGCTCTGACTTTTTCATCAGCTAGAGCAATCTCTTGCAATTCTTCGCGTGATAGATCTTTAGCAACCATGAGTTTGGCACGAACTTTTCCTTTGATTTGAACGACGATTTCGATTTCATCTTCAACTAATTTGCTTTCGTCCCATGTTGGCCAAGCCACGTAAGAGATTGACTCACCTGTTGCTGCAACAGTTTGCCAAAGTTCTTCTGCCAAGTGAGGTGCAAATGGGGCAATCAATTGGATAAATCCTTTGGCATAGTCAACATAGAGCTTGTCTTCCTTGTTAGCAGCGTTGACAAAGACCATAAGTTGGGCAATGGCTGTGTTGAATTTCATAGACTCGATTTGCTCAGTAACAGCTTTGACTGTTTCATTGTAAACCTTGTCAAGAGCGCCATTGTTTTCCGCAAGGATTTCCTTACTTGTAATTAAACGGTAAACACGATCCAAGAATTTACGACTTCCTTCCAGACCTTCTTCTGACCAAGCGATTGAAGCATCAAGTGGTCCCATGAACATTTCATAGACACGAAGGGTATCGGCACCGTATTGTTCCACCACGTCGTCTGGGTTGACAACGTTCTTGAGCGATTTAGACATCTTGGCTGGCGCTTGCTCCAACTCTTCTCCTGTTTCCACATGGAAGAAAGAACCATCACGTTTTTCAACCTTGTCAGTCGCCACAAGAGCTCCACGGTGGTCACGGTAGCTGGTTCCCAAAATCATTCCTTGGTTAAAGAGTTTTTGGAATGGCTCTTTAGTCGGAACAACACCGAGGTCATAGAGGAATTTATGCCAGAAACGAGCGTAAAGCAAGTGAAGAACGGCATGCTCTGCACCACCCACATAGATATCTACTGGCAACCATTTTTTGAGAAGGTCCTCATCAGCCAATTTCTCAGTATTGTGTGGATCAATATAGCGGAGGTAATACCAACTTGAACCAGCCCATTGTGGCATGGTGTTGGTTTCACGACGACCTTTAACACCATCTTCACGAGTCACTTCAAGCCAATCTGTCAAATTAGCTAGTGGACTTTCACCAGTACCTGAAGGACGGATATCCTTGGTTACAGGCAAGACAAGTGGCAATTCACTTTCAGGGACAGCTGTTGATGTCCCATCTTCCCAATGAATGATAGGAATTGGCTCACCCCAGTAACGTTGACGGCTAAAGAGCCAGTCGCGGAGACGGTAAGTAACCTTCTCTTGTCCACAGTCTTTTTCTTCCAACCAAGCCACAATCTTGGCAATAGCGTCTTCTTTGTTGAGTCCATCTAGGAAGTCTGAATTAACGTGAAGGCCATCTTCTGTGTAGGCAGCTTCTTCAACGTTTCCACCTTCAAGTACTTCGACGATTGGAAGGTCAAATTGTTTGGCAAATTCCCAGTCACGTTGGTCATGGGCAGGAACAGCCATTACCGCACCTGTACCATAGCTAGCAAGAACATAGTCCGCAATCCAGATTGGAATTTCCTTGCCATTAACAGGGTTGATGGCATAAGCACCAGTCCAAACCCCTGTTTTTTCTTTAGAAAGGTCTGTACGAGCCAAGTCTGATTTGAGGCTAGCTTGGTGTTTATAGTTTGCTACAGCCTCTGCTTGCTCTGAACTTATGATAGCGTCTACCAATTCATGTTCAGGAGCCAAAACAGTGAAAGTCGCACCGAAAAGGGTGTCCGGACGAGTAGTAAATACTGTGAATTCCTTATCTGTTCCCTTAACTTTAAAAGTTACATTAGCACCAGTTGATTTACCAATCCAGTTGCGTTGCATGTCCTTGATAGACTCTGGCCAGTCCAGGTCATCCAAGTCATTGAGCAAGCGCTCTGCGTAGGCCGTGATTTTGAGCATCCATTGGCGCATTGGTTTGCGGACAACTGGATAGCCTCCACGCTCAGATGTTCCGTCAAGAAGAACTTCTTCGTTGGCGATGGCTGTTCCCAATTCCTCAACCCAGTTTACTGGTACTTCCGCTTCATAGGCCAAGCCTTTTTCGTAAAGCTTAGTGAAAATCCACTGAGTCCACTTGTAGTAGTTTGGATCTGTTGTATTGACTTCACGATCCCAGTCATAAGAAAATCCAAGCGCATTGATTTGGCGTTTGAAGTTGGCAATGTTCTCCGCTGTAAATTCTGCTGGGTCATTACCCGTATCCATGGCGTATTGCTCTGCAGGCAAACCAAAGGCATCCCAACCCATTGGGTGAAGGACATTGTAGCCTTGCGCACGTTTGTAACGGCTGAGGATATCCGTTGCAGTATAACCTTCTGGATGTCCTACGTGCAGACCCGCTCCAGATGGATAAGGGAACATGTCAAGCGCATAAAACTTAGGTTTTGATGCATCTGTTCCTGTCTTAAATGTATGATGTTCTGCCCAGTAGCCCTGCCACTTAGGCTCAATTTCTTTATGATTGTAAAAACTCATGGTCTCTCTCCAATTTTGTGATGTTACTATTATACCATTTTTAAGGGAATTTGGTCTCGTTCTATTCTATACTTTTCTATTTTACCTTGCTCTAGATTTTTTAAACTGCTATACTTATAACAGAAAACCCTTCCAAGGAGGTAGCAGATGTCTCATTCCTTTAAAAAATCTCTCCAAAAAGAAATTCTCCATAGAAGCTCTATCGCAGCCTTTGTGACCTCTCTTTTACTACTTATTTTACTTTTTGGTTTTTCCTATTTTTTACAAAAGCAGCAACTCTCCAAAGATACGAGACAGATTGTCAAACAGGTTCAAGAGATGAAAGAAGCCAATAATGAGCTCCTGACTACTATGAACCATAAAATGATTCCAGGATTTTTGGATGGCAAACACACAGAGCGAGAAGTCTTTAGCTTATTTTACGAGACAAAAGCTAAATTAAAACTTAGTTCTGACCTCATTATCCTAAGTGATACAGGTGAATTACTATTTAGTACCAATCGAAATCATCAAGAAAGTATTTTATCTCCCTACTATCTAAAACTGCTCATTCAAAATCCTTCTCAAGATAAAGTGACAGAAAAAATTGCACTCTCTTCAGATAAGCAACATTACACACTCTTTATCAAACCACTACTTCAAAACCAACGAGTTAAGGCCTATACTATTGCTTTCGTAAATGAGAATGATTTCATCTCAAGTTTCCCAATGATCAATTCCAAATACATCATTACCGATAGCTTTGGAAATATGTTTTCTAATAATACAAATCAGTTTACTCGCTCCACTCTTGAAAAATTTGATGAAAAACTCCTACACTCTCGCACCCACTGGTATGCGAATGAACCGCTTATTGTTCAAAAAGAAAAAGTCGGTGCTATTTTTTCAATCTATACTTTTCAATCCTTTTTTCCCATTCCTAGCTTACTCGGTCTAGCCTCCGTCCTCACCTTATGTATATTCTTCCTCTACTTCTGGCAAGCAAGACGAATTGCTCATAAGATTGCTACACACAACGCTGTTCCTATTGAAAGTTTGGTTTACCAACTTCAAGAAATTCCTAAACAAGCAGAAAAAAGACTTTCTCTACAAACAGGTGATGAGTTTGAGTTTATGGCAGAAAAAATCAACAATATGTTGTACGAATTAGATCAACTTCATCAAAAAATGTTGACCATAGAAAAAGAAAAGTGGATTTTTGAAAGAAAAATGCTGGAAGCTCAGTTCAATCCTCATTTTCTTTATAATACACTTGAGACGATTAAAATCACTTCTTTAATGGATGCAGATCTCACACAAGATCTGATTCAAAACCTCACTCGCATTCTTCGCTACAGTATCACCGATTTAGAAAAAGAAACAACCGTTTGCCAAGATTTAAAGATTATAGAGGATTACCTTATGATTCATAAGATTCGTTTCGAGCACTTTTCCTATGATATTGTCTGCCCAGAAACTGTTGATAATCAGCCTATTCCTAAACTTTTCTTGCTTCCTCTAGTAGAAAATGCTATAAAATATGGGATGCAATACCGTATTGATCTTCATATTGATATCCAAATTACCTTGGAAGCAGATTCTCTAACTTTTTTAGTCAAAGATAATGCTGGAGGACTCACAAAACAAGAGCGACTCGCTATTTTAGACTCTTTAGAAAGCCCTCATACCCAACATGGCATCGTTAACAGCTATAAACGATTGAGCAATTTCTTTTCTGATGTCCAGCTAGATTTAGGAGTCAATCGCCAAGGAGAAACTTGGGTCAAATTTATAACGAAAGGACTAACTCATGTTTAAGCTCATTATCGTAGAGGATGAACACCTCATCCGAAAATGGCTAGAAATTGCCGTAGACTACTCTGCCTTAGGTATCCAAGTCGTAGGAACTGCCAGTCACGGTCAAGAGGGAATGAAACTCATCCAAGAAAAAGAACCTCATATTGTCTTAACAGACATCACAATGCCAATTATGGATGCTTTTATGATGTTCGAAGCCACTCGTACTCTCTCCTATGAAAAAGTTATCTTATCAGGTTATAACGATTTTCAAAATGCCAAAAAAGCCATGCAATATGGGGCAGTTGATTTTCTATCCAAACCAATTGATACCAAGGAATTGACAGAATGTCTTCACAAAATTGTTTTGCGATTACGAGTTAGCACTTATCAAGAAACTCCTTTTTTAGAAGAATATCAAACTTTACTCACCTCTATCCAACAAATTGATACACAAAAACAAATCATTCAGCAAATTCTTGAATTTGTGCACCAACACTACTGCATGCACTTTACCATTTCCACCATTGCAGAGAATCTAGGATATAGTGAAAGTTATCTATATAAGGTTATTAAAGAAGACTTCCCAATGACGCTAAATGAATATATCTTACGCTACCGCCTCAAGCAAGCTATAGATAAAATGGCTGAATCCCCCAATTCCCCCCTAAGCGATATCTCTGAACAAGTTGGATTTTCAGACTATAAATATTTTGCCAAAGTTTTTAAAAAATATCTCCATATTTCTCCAAAAGAATTAAAACTCATGGATAAAAACCATTGATGTAAAAGGATTGCTCAAATCAGGCAATCTTTTTATTTTGTACTTTTACTCAATGAAAATCAAAGTGCTAACTACTCAAATCATAGCTTTGAGATTGCAGATAAAGCGACGTGTTTTGAAGAGGATTACTATCGAAATCCCAGTTACAGTGTACCCATCCTTGCTCTAGGAACTCATTTCCTATTTTTCGTTTTAGATTTCTTTAAGGTTTTTATTATATTCTGTAGAACTCTACAATTTAAAAACATTAATAATCTAGGTAGAGAAAAATGTTCGTAAAAAAGGAGATACTTATGAAAAAAATACTATTCTTTCTCTCTTTTAGCTGGATATTCCTTTCTTTATCAGGATGTTCTTCACCTATAGAAGCGGAAACTAGCACTGAAAAAGATTCAGATAGCACTTTGGTTGTCTACTCGCCTAACCCTGAAGACCTTATTGAAGAAACAATCCCAGCCTTCGAAGAAAAATATGGTATTAAGGTTGATTTAGTACAAGCCAGCACGGGTGAATTGTTCAAAAAGGCTGATGCCGAAAAAGAATCCCCAGTAGCCGATGTCATTTTCGGAGGCTCCTACGCTCTCTTCTCTTCTAACGAAAAACTTTTTGAACCTTATATTTCCCAAGAAAATGACCAGATAATCCCTGAATATCAAAATAAAACAGGATTCTACACCCCTTACACACTGGATGTCAGTGTCATCATTGCCAACTCAGCCCTTACAAAAGATATAAAAATTGAAGATTACAATGATCTACTCAATCCTAAATTAAAAGGAAAAATTGCTACTGCTGATCCTAGTAATGCTTCTAGCGCTTTTGCACAATTAACAAACATGCTTGTAGATCAAGGTGGATACGAAAATGAACAAGCTTGGAACTATGTGAAAAATCTATTTACTCTAGTAGATGGAAAAATTGCATCTAGCTCTTCAAATGTTTACAAAGCTGTCGCCGATGGGGAAATGGCTGTTGGACTCACCTATGAAGACCCTGCCTTAAAACTCTTAAATGATGGAGTTGATGTAAAAGTCATTTATCCAAAAGAAGGAACCGTCTTTTTACCTGGTAACGCGGCTATCGTCAAAAATGCCAAACACATGGAAAATGCCAAGAAATTTATCGATTTCCTCCTTTCTCAAGAAATCCAAGATAAGCTAGGAACTGAAACTACAATCAGACCCATTCGTAAAAATGCTAAAACCAATAAAAATATGAAGGCTATGACAGAAATCAATATTGCCACTGAAGATTCCGATTATGTCATTAAAAATAAATCTGCTATTCTTAAAAAGTACAATGACATTTTTACAGATATCCAATCTAAAAAATAAAATTTGACTTTCCAATGATTAACTGTCAAACCCTGCTATAAAATCAAAAAGATTACTTCCGTTTTGTAGAGAATTTTACTCTAATAGAATAGAATTATTAGTTTTAAAAACGCTTACATTGTTTTAAAATAAACTTAAATAACACAACGGAGGTATCCATCATGAAAAAGAAATGGATGTATTATGCTGCTTGCGGACTAGCTCTTTTTGGTCTTGCTGCTTGTTCTTCTAATGAATCTGCCGATGGCGATTCATCTGATAAAGGAGACGGCGGTTCGCTAGTCGTTTATTCACCAAACTCAGAGGGCTTAATCGGAGCAACTATTCCTGCCTTTGAAGAAAAATATGGTATCAAAGTAGAACTGATTCAAGCTGGTACTGGAGAACTTTTCAAAAAACTAGAGTCAGAAAAAGAAGCTCCTGTAGCCGATGTCATCTTTGGTGGTTCTTATACACAATATGCTACCCACGGAGAACTCTTTGAAAACTATACTTCAAAAGAAAATGATAATGTTATCAAAGAATATCAAAACACAACTGGCTACTCTACACCTTATACACTAGATGGTAGTGTTTTAATCGTTAATCCTGATTTAACGAAAGGCATGAACATCGAAGGATATAGCGACCTTCTCAAACCTGAACTAAAAGGAAAAATTGCAACTGCTGACCCGGCAAACTCTTCTAGCGCCTTTGCTCAATTAACAAATATGCTACAAGCTCAAGGTGGTTACAAAGACGATAAAGCTTGGTCTTATGTAAAAGATCTCTTCACACTTATTGATGGTAAAATCGGTTCAAGTTCATCTGGTGTCTATAAAGCAGTCGCTGACGGAGAAATGGCTGTTGGTCTCTCTTATGAAGATCCAGCAGTTAAACTCTTAAATGACGGAGCTAATATCAAGGTAGTCTATCCAAAAGAAGGAACAGTCTTCCTACCTGCTAGTGCTGCTATCGTTAAAAAAGCTAAAAATATGGAAAATGCCAAGAAATTTATCGATTTTATTATCTCTCAAGAAGTACAAGATACACTTGGTACAACCACTACTAACCGTCCTGTTCGTAAAAATGCTAAAACAAGCGAAAATATGAAACCAATTGACAAAATCAAAACACTCACTGAAGATTATGATTATGTCATCAAAAATAAATTAGATATTGTTAAGAAATACAACGAAGTCTTTACAGATATCCAATCTAAACAGTAAAAGAGGTTCACTATGAGTGAGATCAAAATTATTAACGCCAAAAAAATCTACCACGATGTCCCTGTTATTGAGAATTTGAACATTACAATTCCAAAAGGAAGTCTCTTTACCCTTCTTGGACCTTCAGGATGTGGGAAAACGACCCTTCTTCGTATGATTGCAGGTTTCAACAGTATCGAAGGCGGAGAATTTTACTTCGATGATACAAAAATCAATAATATGGAACCCAGCAAACGCAATATCGGCATGGTTTTTCAAAACTACGCTATTTTCCCACATTTGACTGTTCGAGATAATGTTGCTTTTGGTCTCAAGCAAAAGAAGGTTCCAAAAGAAGAATTGATTCAACAGACCAACAAGTATCTTGAACTCATGCAAATTGCTCAATATGCGGATCGGAAGCCCGATAAACTCAGTGGTGGACAACAACAACGTGTCGCCTTGGCACGCGCCTTAGCTGTTAATCCAAGTGTTCTCCTCATGGACGAGCCGCTTAGTAGCCTAGATGCCAAACTTCGCTTGGATATGCGTCAAGCCATTCGAGAAATCCAACACGAAGTGGGAATTACAACCGTCTATGTAACCCATGACCAAGAAGAAGCCATGGCTATTTCAGACCAAATTGCTGTTATGAAAGATGGGGTGATCCAACAAATCGGCCGACCAAAAGAACTCTATCATAAACCAGCTAATGAGTTTGTGGCAACCTTTATCGGACGCACAAATATTATCCCTGCCACTCTTGAAAAACGAAGCGACGGCGCTTATATCGTCTTTTCAGATGGCTATGCCCTTCGAATGCCATCTCTTGATCAGGCTGAAGCACAAGCTATTCATGTAAGTATTCGTCCTGAAGAATTCATTAAAGATGAATCTGGAGATATTGAAGGAATTATTAGCGATAGCGTCTATCTTGGACTGAATACTGAATACTTCATCGAAACAGGATTTGCCTCAAAAATTCAAGTTAGCGAAGAATCAACTTTTGAAGAAGATCTACAAAAAGGCGATCGTATTCGTCTACGAATCAATACTCAAAAATTAAACGTCTTTTCTGCAGATGGTTCCCAAAACCTGATAAAAGGAGTCAACCATGGAACGTAAAAAACTAAATATTTGGACAGTCTCCTCTTTCTTCATCTTTCTTACCTATCTTGTCTTTCTCGTTTATCCTATCGTTACCGTGCTCAAGCAAGCACTCATACATGAGGGACAATTTTCACTAGCTAATTTTGTCACTTTCTTTAGTAAAGCATACTACTCTGAGACACTCGTCAACAGTTTCAAGGTTTCCATTACCGCTACTGTCACTTCCTTAGTCGTAGGAACCTTATTAGCTTATCTCTTCTCTATGTATGACTTCAAGGGAAAGAAATTTCTACAAATATTAATTATCATTGCTTCCATGTCAGCTCCTTTCGTGGGAGCCTACTCCTGGATTCTCTTGCTGGGACGAAATGGGGTCATTACTAAATTCCTGACAAATGCTCTTCATCTTCCAGCTATTGATATTTATGGATTCAAAGGAATTGTACTTGTCTTTACATTGCAACTATTCCCACTGGTATTTCTATACGTTGCTGGGACAATGAAAAGTATTGACAATTCTCTACTTGAAGCCGCTGAAAGCATGGGGTCCTTCGGATTTAAGCGTATCGTAACGGTTGTTTTGCCTCTCCTAGTTCCAACCTTACTAGCTGCTGCCCTGCTTGTATTTATGAGAGCATTCTCAGACTTTGGAACGCCTATGTTGATTGGTGAAGGATATCGGACTTTCCCGGTCTTGATTTATACCCAATTCATTAGCGAGGTTGGAGGAAATTCTGCTTTTGCATCTGCTTTAGCAATTATGGCGATTATCATAGCCTTGGCAATTTTCCTTATCCAAAAATACATCTCAAACCGCTACAGTTTCAGTATGAATTCGCTCCATCCAATTGAGCCTAAAAAAACAACAAAAGGAAAAATGGCTGCCATTTATGCAACAGTCTACGGAATTATCTTGTTCTCTGTTCTACCTCAAGTCTACTTGATTTATACTTCTTTCCTAAAAACATCAGGTATGGTATTTGTCAAAGGTTATTCTCTAAACAGTTACAAGGTAGCTTTCAATCGTATGGGATCTGCTATTTTCAATACCATTCGTATCCCTTTGATTGCCTTAGTCCTAGTTGTCCTATTCGCAACATTTATCTCCTACCTAGCCGTTAGAAAACGGAATTTGTTTACAAACTTAATTGATAGCCTCAGTATGGTTCCTTATATTGTCCCAGGAACCGTTCTAGGGATTGCCTTCATTTCTTCCTTCAATACTGGTCTATTTGGAAGTGGATTTCTTATGATTACAGGGACAGCTTTCATCTTAATTATGTCTCTATCTGTCAGAAGATTACCCTATACTATTCGCTCATCTGTTGCTAGTTTGCAACAAATAGCACCAAGTATTGAAGAAGCCGCGGAAAGCTTAGGAAGTAGTCGTCTCAATACCTTTGCCAAGATTACAACTCCAATGATGCTATCTGGTATTATTTCTGGAGCCATCCTATCTTGGGTCACAATGATTTCAGAACTCTCTACTTCTATCCTCCTCTACAATGTCAAAACAAGAACAATGACTGTAGCTATTTATACAGAGGTTCTCAGAGGAAATTACGGTGTAGCCGCAGCCTTGTCAACTATCCTGACTGTTCTAACAGTAGGTTCCTTGCTCTTGTTTATGAAAATCTCTAAAAGCAATAGCATTACACTTTAGTTTTCCCCATCAAAAACAGCCGAAAGGATTACCCTCGGCTGTTTTTTCTTATCTTTATATTCTTATCAAATCCCTAGTTCATGACAAGCAAGTCTAGACTGATTAAATAGAGACTTCCTCCATCTTCTCCCGTCCTAGTTCTCGGTAACTACGGTCGCCGACAACTTCTACGCTAAACTGGCCGTCCTCATATTCAAGGATTGTCACGCTACCATTATCGAGACCATGCGGATGCATGCCATTAATCAGATAAACAATGGTTCCAATGGTCATTCCATGGCTGACAACGAGAGCGTTGCCCCCACCTTGTTCTTCCATTTCTTTGGCAATCGCTTCAAAACCTTCCTTGATTCGACCACTGAGTTTTTCCCAACCTTCAGCCCAACCAGCTGTATCAACCTCTACCAAGCCCTCAGCCAGTTCAGCATAAGACAATTGATGAACATGGTCCACATTAAAGATACGAGGGATAATGCCCATGAAAAGATCGCCATCGTAGGCTCCATCAAAGCTACCAAAACACCACTCTCTGATACGCTTGTCCATGCGATAAGGGATTTTCCCCTGCAAGCCAAGCTCGTCAAGGATAATTCCCATGGTCTGAATGGTGCGCCCTGAATCACTCGAATAAGCGCGCTCAAACTGCAGACCAGATTCTCTCAAACCGATTCCTAATTCTTGAATCCCTCGCTCACCTTCAGCTGTTAGGGGAGTATCGCTCCAACCTTGCGCGCGACCAATCGTGTTAAACATAGTCTTGCCATGACGTACCAAATACAATCGTACTTTTACCATTTTCCGTCCTCCGTTTGCTTCTATTATATCATGGATGATAAAACAAAAGCCACCCATACAGGCGACTTTTGCAGGAGATTATTATGAAAAAGTTTAGGAGTTCTATTAAATAAAGATATTAGATGAAAATCAAATTCAAACTAAATCAGTGTTATCTGTTTCAAATAATATTAGGAGGTCTTTATTTAATGATTACAGTATACACACCTAACCTTAAATAGAACTTAAAAAATTATACCCATTCACCTTTTTCGTTTACTTTATAGCCATTAATGGTCATATTTTTTGCCAATTTCCCATCAGCTAACAAGTAATACCACTTATCTCCATCCTTAATCCATTGGTTACGAGCGTACTTACCATCTTGGTTCAGATAATACCAACTATCATACTGAGAATCAAATACCCACTCACTCTTAGCCATATAACCGCCACGTTTTAGGTAGTATTCGCCCTGCCAAGCTTTCTCCACATAACTACCAGTTGAATCTACATAAAACCAGCTCTTATAATCTTCATCATAAATCCATTCACTAGCAGCCATTGAAGCATCTGCTTTTAGATAATAACGACCTACCCAACGGTTTCTTACAAGATTACCAGAAAGGTCATTATAGTACCATTTGCCAGACTCTTTAAACCACTTACTTGCTTGATGATTTTTCTTAGTCTCTCCATTAGAGGTAACAGTAGCTTGAGATGAAGTTGAAACTGAGGATGAAGTCCCAGTAGAAACTGCTTGAATAGCCTCTTCTTTTGTCACCTTAGGCTTAGCTTTGCCTTGGTAAACATCCTCAATACGCTTAGTAAAGACAGATAACTCTTCAGGGGATAGCATTCGACTATTTTTGTAATTACCATCTTCATATATATCCGCTTCTGTTTTTATCTTTCTAACAGCTTCTTCTACTATGTCATCAATCTTACCAAACATAGAAACTTTATCTGCTTTCGAAAGTGAATCGTCATTACTAATGGCTGTCTTCTCCATAAAGGCAGCAGCATTAACTTCTCTGATATTCTTTTCAGTAGGTGCTAATGAAAATGCTTGAAAATCATCTGATAGAAATGTTGGTAACCTTTTTAAAAATATATCCAATTTTTCTTCACTATTAAATATTGCATATTTGTGGCTCCAATCAGAGGACCCTGGACCTCCCCAACTATCATATTGGACAAGATTTTGTAACATTTTTTCTCTTTCAAGATTTGTGTAATGCGGATTTTTCTTAATATGAGCAGTCACAAGTTCTTTCTTCTTCTGTACCATTGCACTAAAAATATACGTTTTTATTTCTCCATCATAATTTCGATTCTCATTTTGAGGTTCACGAAATTGAAATCTTTCTTTTCTATATTCCCATTCTCCTATATGTGATAATATTTCCTTTTCTTCTTTATTAATAGAATTTATAAAATATTGAAGATCTTTATTAAAGTGTTCAGAAATCTTATTATTAAGAAATTTGATATCATTTTGTGAGAAAGAAAGTACACTCCAGTCTATTTGCTTCACTAAATTAAGAAAGTGTTCCTCATTCTTCCTCATAAAATCTATCTGTGCTTTTTTATATTCTGCAATTACTTTCTTAATCTCTTCTGGACTCGTACTAGTAGCAGTTTCATGGCTTTCTTCCTGCGCATAAACTACTTGACTGGCAAAAGTTGGGACTAGTAAAGTCGACAGTCCTAAAGCTACTAAAGCATGTTTCATTTCTTTTTTCATCATTTTCTCCTATTTTCTTAATTTTTAAAACTATGAATTGGTGCTGGAATTTGTCCTCCACGAGAGATGAAATCAACAGACGAAGCCCCATTAACCTTCATAACTGGTGCAGTTCCTAATAGGCCACCAAACTCAATCATATCGCCTTCTTTTCCTTTTGGAATGATACGAACAGCCGTTGTTTTCATGTTAATGACACCAATTGCAGCTTCATCCGCAATCATGGCCGCAATAGTTTCAGCAGGCGTATCTTCTGGTATGGCAATCATATCCAAACCAACAGAACAGATAGCCGTCATGGCCTCTAGTTTTTCTAAATTAAGAGAGCCATTTTGCACTGCAGCAATCATCCCCTCATCCTCAGAAACAGGGATGAAGGCTCCAGACAAACCACCAACTTGGTTGCAGGCCATCACTCCACCCTTCTTAACTTGGTCGTTCAAGAGAGCCAAGGCCGCCGTCGTTCCATGCGTGCCAACTGTCTCTAGCCCCATTTCCTCAAGGACACGTGCCACAGAGTCTCCAACCGCAGGAGTTGGCGCCAAACTCAAGTCCACAATACCAAACTCCACACCCAGTCTATCACTAGCCATTTGACCAACCAATTGACCGATACGAGTGATTTTAAAGGCAGTCTTCTTAACGGTTTCGGCTACTACATCAAAGCTCTCTCCACGAACTTTTTCCAAGGCACGTTTCACAACACCAGGACCAGAAACTCCGACATTGATGATAACATCTGCTTCCCCAACACCATGAAAGGCACCTGCCATAAATGGATTATCCTCAACCGCATTAGCAAATACAACCAACTTGGCCGCTCCCATATCTGATAGATTAGCCGTTTCCTTGATAATACGTCCCATATCTGCCACAGCCGTCATATTAATACCAGACTTGGTTGAGCCGATATTAACTGACGAGCAAACCTTATCCGTTTCAGCCAAAGCACGAGGAATGGAATTGATGAGAATCTTATCCCCCTTTTGATACCCTTTTTGTACCAAGGCAGAGAAACCACCAATAAAGTCCACACCAATCTCTTTCGCAGCCTTATCGAGCGCTTTTGCCAGAACCACATAGTCCGTCGCCTCTGTCGCTGCCCCTATCAGAGAAATAGGTGTCACCGATACACGCTTATTAACGATAGGAATTCCCAACTCAGCTGCAATTTCGTCACCAACAGCCACTAAATTAGCTGCCTTGGTTGTAATCTTTTGATAAATTTTCTCCGCAGCACGATTGATATCTGGATCGATACAGTCCAAAAGGGAAATCCCCATGGTAATGGTTCTGATATCGAAATTTTGCTCCTCAATCATGGCGATGGTTTCAGTAACTTGTCTAATATCCATGATAACCTCCTAGATATTATACATAGCTTCGAAAATCGCTGCACTCTGAATATTAATTTTCACATTCAAAATTTGCCCAAAAGCTTCAAATTCATTACGAAGATAAGTGAAATCTTGCTTTTTATCACTAGAGACGACAGCCATCATCGTGAAATATTCATCCAAAACAGTTTGAGAGATATCGTCAATATTCAATCCTAATTCTGCAATTTTACCAGAAACACCTGCAACAATTCCAGATTTATCTTTACCAACAACAGTTATAATCGCTTTCATAAGCAAACTCCAATTCTTCTTAAAATAGGAAACCTGAACATTAATCAGGATTCTTTTCAAATAGTATAGCATAATTCTAACTAAAATACTCAAAAACGCCTGCTTACGAAGTTGTTCTTAAGCAAAAAACAATTTCGTAAACAAGCGTCTACTATCCCAACTTATGATGAGTGTTCCCGCTAGGACCGAAATCCTAGCGGTAGACCAGAGCTAGACTAAGAGCACATGACTCCATCATCATAACACTCAACAAAATTGATGATTTTATACTAATTCGATGATCGCCATTGGCGCTGCATCACCACGACGTGGTTCAGTTTTAAGGATACGAGTGTATCCACCGTTACGTTCAGCATAACGAGGTGCGATTTCTGAGAACAATTTTTGAAGTGCTGTAGTAGAAGTGTACTTATCAGTTGCTTCATCATAGTTTTCAGATGCGATTTCATTACGTACGAAAGCAGCTGCTTGACGACGTGCATGCAAATCACCACGTTTACCTAGAGTAATCATTTTTTCAACAGTTTTACGGATTTCTTTAGCACGAGCTTCAGTTGTCACGATTGATTCGTTGATCAAAAGGTCAGTTGTCAAATCGCGAAGCATTGCTTTACGTTGTGAGCTAGTGCGTCCTAGTTTACGGTAAGCCATGTATTCCTCCTTTATTTATCTTTTAATCCAAGACCCAAATCAATGAGTTTGAGTTTCACTTCTTCCAAACTCTTGCGTCCAAGATTTCGTACTTTCATCATCTCTGCTTCAGATTTTTCTGTCAAATCATGCACAGTATTGATACCGGCACGTTTCAAACAGTTGTATGAACGCACAGACAAGTCCAGTTCCTCAATCGTACGATCCAAAATACGGTCGTCAGATTCAGTATCAGCTTCTTTCATCACTTCAGTTGACTTAGCAATCTCAGTCAGATTTGTAAACAAATCAAGATGTTCTGTCAAAATACGTGCTGAAAGCCCTAAAGCATCTTCTGGAATAATTGTTCCATTTGTCAAGATTTCAAGGGTTAGTTTGTCAAATCCATCATTGCTACCTACACGAGCAGGTTCAACTTGATAGTTGACTTTGGTAACTGGTGTATAAATAGAATCTACAGCAAGTGTCCCAACTGGTGCATTATCCTTTTTATTTTCATCTGCAGGTACATATCCACGACCACTGTTAACAGTCATAGTCGCTTTTAGAGAAGAACCTTCACCGATTGTAAAGAGATAATGATCTGGATTTACAATTTCAATATCGCTATCTGTCAAAATGTCACCAGCTGTTACTTCAGCAGGACCTTCAACATCCAGTTCGATGATTTTTTCGTCTTCAACGTACGATTTCACTGCAATTCCTTTAATGTTCAGAATGATTTGCATCACGTCTTCACGAACACCTGGAACTGTGTCAAACTCATGTAACACACCATCAATATTGATAGATGTCACAGCTGCTCCTGGTAGAGAAGCTAGAAGTACACGACGAAGAGAGTTACCAAGAGTTGTACCGTAGCCACGTTCAAGTGGTTCGATTACAAACTTGCCATAATCTTTATTTTCATCAATTTTTGTTATATTTGGTTTTTCAAACTCGATCATTTAGTTACTCCCTCTTAAACGAAAAGCAGTGTAATGCGATGATTATACACGGCGACGTTTTGGAGGACGAGCACCATTGTGTGGCACTGGAGTCACATCACGAATTGCTGTTACTTCAAGACCAGCGGCAGCAAGCGCACGAATAGCTGACTCACGACCAGAACCTGGACCTTTTACAGTAACTTCAACTGATTTAAGACCGTGTTCTTGTGCAGATTTAGCAGCAGCTTCTGAAGCCATTTGAGCAGCGAATGGTGTAGATTTACGAGAACCTTTGAAACCAAGAGCACCAGCTGATGACCAAGCAATTGCATTACCATGCACATCAGTAATCATAACAATAGTGTTATTAAATGTAGCGTGAATATGAGCAATACCAGATTCGATATTCTTTTTCACACGACGTTTACGTGTTGGTTTAGCCAAGACTTTTACCTCCTATATTATTTTTTCTTACCAGCGATCGCAACAGCTTTACCTTTACGAGTGCGAGCGTTGTTTTTAGTGTTTTGTCCACGGACAGGAAGTCCACGACGGTGACGGATACCACGGTATGAACCGATTTCCATCAAACGTTTGATGTTCAAGTTTACTTCACGACGAAGGTCACCTTCAACTTTGATTGCATCCACTTCACGACGGATAGCATCTTCTTGATCTGATGTAAGATCACGTACACGAACATCTTCTGAGATTCCAGCAGCAGCCAAAATTTTCTTAGATGTTGCAAGTCCGATACCATAAACATAAGTCAATGAGATTACTACGCGTTTGTCATTTGGAATGTCAACTCCAGCAATACGAGCCATGTTTTCTCCTTTCTATCTTATCCTTGACGTTGTTTGTGTTTTGGATTTGCTGGGCAAATTACCATAACACGACCATTACGACGAATAACTTTACAGTATTCGCAAATTGGTTTGACCGATGGTCTTACTTTCATTTCTTATCCCTCCAAGTTTTTCGATTATTTAAAGCGGTAAGTGATACGTCCACGTGTCAAGTCATATGGACTCATTTCGACAGTAACACGATCTCCCGCTAAAATACGAATATAGTTTTTACGAATTTTACCAGAAACTGTTGCTAAAATCTGATGTCCATTTTCAAGTTCAACCGTAAACATTGCATTCGGCATTGTATCAACTACTTTGCCTTCAACTTCAATCACATCGTCTTTTGCCACGCAAAAGCACCTCCATAAATTTCGATTCGATGCCTCTAGACACAGAGACAACAATTATAAGTCAGACTATCTCAGTATAACATTTGTAGCTGATTTTTGCAAGTGTGAAAAGCGCTTTATTTCAAATTTGTCAATACTTTTTCGATATCTGAGAAAACATCATTGATATCTTGATTACCTTCGATGTCATGAACCAAACCTTTGGCACGGTAGTGAGCAATGATTGGTTCCCCTTGAGCAATATTAACATCCAAACGACGTTTTACTGTCTCAGGTTTATCATCTTCACGTTGGTAGTAATCTTCTTCTTTATAGTCAACTGGTGGATTAAAGACCTTGTGGAAAGTTTCTCCAGTCACGCGGTGGATGATACGGCCACTCAAACGTTCCAAGAGGCTATCTGGATTCACTTCAATGTTGATGACACCTTCTAGTTCAATGCCAAGTTCAGCCAATGTTTTGTCCAAAGCATGAGCTTGTTCAATTGTACGTGGGTAACCATCCAATAAGAATCCTGTTTCTTTAATATCATCTTGTGAAAGACGTTCTTTTACGATTCCATTTGTAACTTCGTCAGGAACCAATTCACCCTTGTCAATGTATGACTTAGCAAGAACGCCCATTTCAGTTTGATTTGCCATAGCAGCTCGGAACATATCACCTGTTGAGATATGTGCAACATGGAATTGTTCTACGATTTTTGCTGCTTGAGTTCCCTTACCTGCACCAGGTAAGCCCATAATCAAAAGATTCATGATTTGATCTCCTTATTTTATTTTTAAATAGAAGCAAAAAGTCTTTTCACCCCTATTTAAAAACAAAATAGAAGAGGGGAGACCAAACTCTCACAAATGTCAGAGTTTAAACCTCCACTCCCTCAGTATTTACTGATTCAGTAAATACTTTTATTCTGTTCTGTCCATGAAACCAACATACTTACGTTTCAATAGGTAACCTTCCAATTGTTTGATTCCTTCAATACCTGTAGAGATAATGATCAAAAGACTGGTTCCTCCAAAAGCAACTGCTTCTGAAAGTCCGAAAACATCTTTTGCTACGATCGGTAAAATAGAAATCACACCAAGGAAGAGAGAACCAACCGTTGCAAGACGACGAAGAAGTTTAGACATATATTCTTCTGTACCTTTACCAGGACGAACTCCGTGGATATAAGCCCCGCTCTTTTGTAGGTTTTCTGCTGCTTTTTCAGGATTAATCTGTACAAACGTATAGAAGAATGTAAAGAGAATAATCAACAAAGCATACATGGCAATACCAGTTGGTGAAGTTGTTGCCAACATTTCTTGTGCTGTTCTTACCCAAGCCCAATCATGACCTGTAGCGCTCAAAAACTGAAGAATAGCCGCTGGCGCTGCAGTAATCGAACTTGCAAAGATAACAGGGATAACTCCAGCAGGGTTTACTTTCAATGGAAGGTAAGAGCTAGATGGAGCACCTTGTGCAACCTTAGTATATTGGATTGGAATTTTGTATTCTGCTTGTTGAACATAAGTTGTAAAGTAAATGATCAACAATACAGTAATAATCAAAATGATTACAAAAATAATAGATGAGTTGATACGGTCACTTGGGACGTTCACAAAGTAGTCCACATAGATGCCCTGAATCATCTCTGGAATTGAGGCAACAATCCCGGCAAAGATAATCATAGAAACACCATTTCCGTATCCCTTATCTGTAATTTGCTCTCCCAACCAAGTAACAATCATGCTACCAGCTGTTAAGATGATACCAATCATGACAAAGACTTGTGGAGTAAGAGCTGTTTTCAACAATTGAGCTCCAGCCAAAGTATTAAAACCAGCTGTAATCCCGATAGATTGCACAAAGGCTAGACCAAGAGCAATATAACGAGTAGCTTGATTCAATTTTCTTCGACCTACTTCCCCTTGTTTTCCCCACTCTACAAATTTAGGTAAAATATCCATTTGCAAGAGTTGGACAACGATAGAGGCTGTAATATATGGGCTAACACCAAGAGCAAAAACTGAGAAGTTTTTCATGGCATTCCCTGATACCAAGCTCAACATGTTTAAGAAGGATAATCCACTTAAAGCATTCAAGCTATTGGCATTCACACCGGGAACTGTAATGCTAGTTCCGATACGAAAGACCAAAACGATAAAAATTGTAAATAAAATTTTTGATCGAACCTGCTTGACTTTAAGAGCTTCTCTTAATAATTTAAAAAACATAGGTCACCTCTCTTAGATGACTTCTACTGAACCACCTTTAGCAGTGATAGCTTCTTCAGCTGATTTAGAGAATTTAGCTGCTTTCACAGTCAATTTCTTAGTCAACTCACCATTACCAAGAATTTTAATACCTGATTTTTCAGCTTTAACAATTCCTGATTCGATAAGAACAACTGGAGTAACTTCAGCACCATCTTCAAAGACGTTCAATTGGTCAAGGTTCACAATTGCGTATTCTTTAGCGTTGATGTTAGTGAATCCACGTTTTGGAAGACGACGGAACAATGGAGTTTGTCCACCTTCAAAACCAAGGCGAACTCCGCCACCGCTACGAGCTTTTTGACCTTTTTGACCACGACCAGATGTTTTACCGTTACCTGATGAAGTACCACGACCAACGCGGTTACGTACTTTACGAGAACCTTCTGCAGGTTTCAATTCATGAAGTTTCATTTTTATTTTCTCCTCTTTTGTAAAATGCTAGCGCCGATAAGGGAGAAAAGGTTGTCTCCCCCATCAACTCGCCTATACGACGTCATCATACATGACTATATCTAGTTTTAGGGGATGGTATAGTCCGCATCCCCTAAAAATTCATTAGTTTACTTCTTCAACTGTTACCAAGTGAGATACTGCTGTGATCATACCACGGATAGCAGCGTTATCTTCTTTAATAACAGAGCTGTTCAATTTGCCAAGTCCAAGTGCTACAACAGTTTTACGTTGTGATGGAATGCGTCCGATTGGAGACTTAGTCAAAGTAATTTTAATTTGAGCCATTTTATCCCCTTTCTTATGCCAAATCAGAAACTGAAATACCACGAAGGGCAGCAACTTCTTCAGCGCGTTTCAATTGTTTCAAACCTTCAACAGTTGCACGAACAATGTTGATTGGAGTGTTAGAACCAAGTGATTTAGATGTAATATCTGCCACACCTGCCAATTCCACAACGGCACGAACTGCACCACCAGCGGCAACTCCAGAACCTTCTACAGCAGGTTTCAACAATACTTTAGCTCCACCGAATTCTGAAAGAACTTCGTGTGGGATTGTTGTTCCAACCATAGGAACTTCGATCAAGTTTTTCTTAGCATCATCTACTGCTTTACGGATTGCTTCTGGAACTTCTTGAGCTTTACCAGTACCAAATCCTACGCGACCGTTGTGGTCACCAACAACAACAAGAGCTGCGAAACGAAGACGACGTCCACCTTTAACAACTTTTGTAACACGGTTGACAGCAACTACGCGTTCTTCTAATTCAACTGCATTGTCTTTAAATGCCATTTTCTAGTGTCCTCCTATTAGAATTTCAATCCGTTTTCACGAGCTGCATCAGCCAAAGCTTTCACACGTCCGTGATATAGATATCCACCGCGGTCGAACACCACTTCTGAAATACCTTTAGCGTTTGCACGTTCTGCAACGAGTTTACCGACAGCAACGGCTTGTTCAGTCTTAGTTCCTTTTGAAACTTCTTTATCAAGAGTTGAAGCACTTGCGAGCGTTACACCCGCTACGTCATCAATCACTTGAGCGTAGATGCCTGTATTAGAACGGAATACGTTCAAACGTGGGCGATCAGCAGTTCCAGAGAGTTTTCCGCGAACGCGACGGTGGCGTTTTTGGCGGAGTTTGTTTTTATCTGGTTTTGAAATCACAGTTTTCACCTCTTTAGTTTTAAATCGTGTGCTATGCACAAAGTTGGAAAATAGGTTGGTGGTTGAGAATCAACCACTCAACATTATTTACCTGTTTTACCTTCTTTACGGCGAACGAATTCACCAACGTAACGGATACCTTTACCTTTATATGGTTCTGGTGAACGAAGGCTACGTACGTAAGCAGCTGTTTGACCAACTACTTCTTTTGAAATTCCGCTAACAATGATTGTTGTTGGGTTTGGAAGTTCAAAAGTAATTCCTTCTGGAGCTTCAACTTCGTCTGGATGAGATTTACCAACAGCCAAAACAAGTTTAGATCCTTGAAGTTGTGCACGGTAACCAACCCCGCGCATTTCAAGTTCTTTCTTGAATCCTTCTGATACACCAACAACCATGTTGTTCAAAAGGGCACGAGTAGTTCCGTGGATAGTTTTCATTTCTTTTGAATCGTTTGGACGGTGAAGAGTTACTTCAGTACCTTCCACACGGATTTCAATATCTTTTGAGAACTCACGAGTAAGTTCTCCTTTAGGTCCTTTTACAGTTACAACGTTGTCATTGTTAGTGAGTTCAACACCAGCAGGCAACACGATAACTTTATTACCAATACGTGACATGTTTATTTTCTCCTGTTAAATTGTCAGGCCATAACGGCCAGTTTTCACGGGGGCTAAATCGATTTCTCGATTTAAAGGAACATTTAGGTTTCAATTTCAAAGTGAATCTAGGCATCGTCTCACAGGCATAACTTTAGGTTAGGCAAGAGACGATAACGAAGAGTTACAAAGAAATTGGGAGCTAAATATTACCAAACGTAAGCGATAACCTCACCACCAACATTCTTTTGGCGTGCTTCTTTATCAGTAAGCAAACCTTCAGAAGTTGAAAGGATAGCAATTCCAAGTCCGTTAAGAACTTTTGGAAGATCTTCACGTTTTTTGTAGACACGAAGTCCTGGTTTAGAAACACGTTTCAAGTTAGTGATAACTTTTTCACCGTTTGGTCCGTATTTAAGGAATACACGGATGATGCCTTGTTTGTCATCTTCGATGATTTCAACGTTTTTTACAAAACCTTCGCGTTTAAGGATTTCAGCAATCCCTTTTTTGATGTTTGATGCAGGTACTTCAAGTACTTCGTGTTTAGCTTGGTTAGCGTTACGAATACGAGTTAGGAAGTCTGCGATTGGGTCAGTCATAACCATTTTGTTTTTCTCCTCTTACTAGTAGTTTGCAAGTTGCACTTGCTAGTTAATACATGATACAAAGAGCGGAACAGCACGAGCAAAAATAGGCAATTTGATGCAGGAGCGATGCTCCAAAGCAAATGGGTCTTTTTTGCCAAAGCTGTAGCTCGTGTTCAAATTGGAAACACCAACTGAACCCGGGCTAAACTCTGTGTGAAAAAGATAAACTTTCCTAGAAACTTCAGTTTCTTCGTCAAGTTTCCTATTTTCACTTAGATTTTTGACGCCCTTGATATCTTAAGTTACCAAGATGCTTTTGTTACACCAGGAATTTGTCCTTTGTAAGCTAATTCACGGAAGCAAACACGGCAAAGTTTAAATTTGCGGTAAACTGAATGTGGACGACCACATTTTTCACAACGAGTATAAGCTTGAGTAGAGAACTTCGCTGGACGTTTGTTCTTAGCAATCATTGATTTTTTAGCCATTAGATTTACCTCCTATATTATTTTGCAAAAGGCATTCCAAGGCCTGTAAGCAATGCACGTGACTCTTCGTCAGTGTTAGCAGTTGTTACGATAACGATGTCAAGACCACGAGTTTTGTCAACGTCATCGAAGTTGATTTCTGGGAAGATCAATTGTTCTTTCACACCAAGTGTGTAGTTTCCGCGTCCATCAAATGATTTTGTTGGAACACCGTGGAAGTCACGTACACGTGGAAGTGAAACTGAAACCAATTTATCCAAGAATTCGTACATACGTTCACCACGAAGGGTAACTTTTGCACCGATCGCAACACCTTCACGAAGACGGAAGCCGGCGATTGATTTTTTAGCTTTAGTGATAAGTGGTTTTTGACCTGAGATAAGTGCTAATTCTTCAGCAGCTTTTTCAAGGCTTTTGGCGTTTGATACAGCTTCACCAACACCCATGTTCAAAACGATCTTATCTACTTTAGGCACAGCCATCACTGATGAGTAGTTGAATTGTTCTGTCAAAGCAGGAACTACTTCATTAAGATATTTTTCTTTTAAACGATTTGCCATTATACTTCTCCTTTCCTTCGTGATTAATCAAGCACTTCGCCTGATTTTTTGTTGTAGCGAACTTTTTTACCGTCTACAAATTTGTAACCAACACGACCAGCTACACCATTTTTGTCCAAAACTTGAACGTTTGATACGTGGATAGCTGCTTCTTTCTCGATGATACCACCTTGAGGAAGCTCGTTAGTTGGACGTTGGTGTTTCTTAACGATGTTAACACCTTCAACGATAACTTTGTTTACTTTTGGAAGGGCAGTAAGGACAACAGCTTCTGTTCCCTTATCTTTACCAGCGATTACGCGAACTTTGTCGCCTTTTTTTACAAACATTAGGTTTCTCCTTGATTTTTCTTACGCCCATAAGGGCACCCTAGCTTGAAGCTAGGGGACTAGTTTGTTTCTAAAAATTAAAGTACTTCTGGAGCAAGTGACACGATCTTCATGAAGCCACCTTCACGCAATTCACGTGCAACTGGGCCAAAGATACGTGTTCCGCGAGGAGTTTTGTCTTCACGGATGATAACTGCTGCGTTTTCGTCAAATTTGATGTATGAACCATCAGCACGACGAGCACCTGATTTAGTACGAACGATAACTGCTTTAACAACGTCACCTTTTTTAACCGCACCACCAGGAGTAGCTTGTTTTACAGATGCCACGATAACATCACCGATGTTTGCAAATTTACGTCCTGAACCACCAAGAACTTTGATAGTCAAGATTTCGCGAGCACCGCTGTTGTCTGCGACTTTCAAACGAGTTTCTGTTTGAATCATTTCAGTTTTCTCCTTTCAGGTTTGATTAGATGATGACCGCTTCTTCAACAACTTCTACAAGACGGAAACGTTTTGTAGCTGAAAGCGGGCGAGTTTCCATGATACGTACGATATCGCCTTCTTTGGCAACATTGTTTTCATCATGAGCTTTGTATTTTTTAGAGTAGTTAATACGTTTACCATAGACTGGGTGGTTACGTTTTGTTTCAACTACAACTGTGATTGTCTTGTCCATTTTGTCAGATACAACACGTCCAACAAGAACTTTACGATTATTGCGTTCCATTGAAATTTCTCCTTCCCTAGTCTATTATTTCGCTTCAGATTGAACTGTTTTGATACGAGCGATTTGTTTTTTAACTTCTTTCAAGCGAGCTGTTTGTTCCAATTGACCAGTAGCAGCTTGGAAACGAAGTTCAAACAATTCTTTTTTCAATTCGTTTTCGCGCTTCGCGAGTTCTTCTTGAGAAAGACCACGAAGTTCTTTAACAAATTCTTTTACTTCATTAAGTTTCATGCCTTCTCCTTATTCTGCTTCACGTTTTACGAATTTACATTTAACTGGCAATTTGTGGCTAGCAAGACGAAGCGCTTCGCGAGCGATCTCTTCAGATACACCAGCGATTTCGAACATCACTTTACCACGTTTAACTGGTGCTACCCAACCTTCAGGTGCCCCTTTACCAGATCCCATACGCACACCGATAGCTTTAGCAGTGTATGATTTGTGTGGGAAGATTTTAATCCAAACTTTACCACCACGTTTCATGTAACGAGTCATGGCGATACGAGCAGCTTCGATTTGGCGGTTAGTGATCCAGTGGCTAGTTGTAGCTTGAAGACCGTATTCACCGAATGCTACTTCTTTTCCACCTTTTGCTTCACCGCGCATTTTTCCACGGAATTCACGACGGTGTTTAACACGTTTAGGTACTAACATTGGTTATTTACCTCCTTTAGTGTTTTTGCGAGCTGGAAGAACTTCACCACGGTAGATCCATACTTTAACACCAAGTTTACCGTATGTAGTATCTGCTTCTTCCCAAGCGTAATCGATATCTGCACGAAGTGTGTGAAGTGGAACAGTTCCTTCAGAGTATCCTTCAGCACGGGCGATATCTGCACCGTTCAAACGACCTGATACTTGAGTTTTGATTCCTTTAGCTCCAGCACGCATTGCACGTTGGATTGCTTGTTTTTGTGCACGACGGAAAGCAACACGTTGCTCCAATTGACGAGCAATACCTTCACCTACAAGGTGAGCATCCAAATCAGGTTGTTTGATTTCGATGATGTTGATGTGTACTTGTTTTCCAGTCAATTTGTTAAGTTTCGCACGGAGTGCATCAACGTTAGCACCACCTTTACCAATAACCATACCTGGTTTAGCAGTGTGAAGTGAAACGTTAACTTTGTTTACTGCGCGTTCAATTTCGATAGTTGAAACTGCTGCGTCAGCAAGTTCTTTTTGAACGAATTTACGGATTGCAAGATCTTCATGAAGGTAATCCGCGTATTCTTTTTCAGCATACCATTTGGCATCCCAATCACGGATGATGCCGACACGCATACCAATTGGATGTACTTTTTGACCCACGATTTTACCTCCTTATTTTTCTGCAACAGCTACAGTGATGTGAGCTGTACGTTTGTTGATTGGTGAAGCTGAACCTTTCGCACGTGGACGGAAACGTTTCATAGTTGGTCCTTCGTTTGCGAATGCTTCAGATACTACCAAGTTAGCTTTATCCAAACCAAAGTTGTTTTCAGCGTTAGCTACAGCTGAGTTCAAAACTTTCAAGATGATTTCAGCAGCTTTGTTTGGAGTGAATGTCAAAATTGCGATTGCATCGGCTACGCTTTTACCACGGATGTTATCAAGAACAAGACGTGATTTACGAGGTGAAACACGTACTGTACGAGCCATTGCTTTAGCTGAAGTAATTTCTGCCATTTATGTTCTCCTTATTTTCTACGTGTTTTCTTGTCGTCTGCAGCGTGACCTTTGTAAGTACGAGTTGGTGCAAATTCACCAAGTTTGTGACCTACCATGTCTTCTTGGATGTAAACAGGTACGTGTTTACGTCCGTCATAAACTGCGATAGTGTAACCAATGAAACTTGGGAAGATCGTTGAACGACGTGACCAAGTTTTAATAACTTTTTTCTTTTCGTCGTTAGCTTGAGCTTCAACTTTTTTCATCAAATGCTCATCGACGAAAGGTCCTTTTTTAAGACTGCGTCCCATTTTTATATTTTCTCCTTTAAATGTTGTACCACAGCGGCTTGCGCTCCTATGGAGCGCTACCGAGCTGGCGGATTTACTAGTTACTTAAGCAACTAGTTTAATATTATTTCTCGTTGCGACGACGAACGATAAGTTTGTCAGATTTCGCTTTCTTGTTACGAGTTTTAAGACCAAGAGCAGGTTTGCCCCATGGAGTAGATGGTGCTTTACGACCAACTGGTGCTTTACCTTCACCACCACCGTGTGGGTGATCGTTAGGGTTCATTACAGAACCACGAACTGTTGGGCGGATACCTTTCCAACGGCTACGTCCTGCTTTACCAAGGTTTACAAGTCCATGTTGTTCGTTTCCGACAACACCAACTGTAGCACGACAAGTTCCAAGAATCATACGAACTTCACCTGATTGAAGACGAACAAGAACGTATTTACCTTCAGAACCCAATACTTGAGCAGATGCTCCAGCAGCACGTACCAATTCACCACCACGACCTGGTTTCAATTCGATGTTGTGGATCAAAGTACCAACTGGAATGTTAGCAAGTGGAAGAGCGTTTCCGACTTTGATATCTGCTTCTGGACCTGAAACGATACGTTGACCTACTTCAAGACCTTTTGGAGCGATGATGTATGCTTTCACACCGTCAGTGTAGTGTACAAGAGCGATGTTTGCAGAACGGTTTGGATCGTACTCGATTGTTTTAACAACTGCTTCAACGTTGTCTTTGTTACGTTTGAAGTCAACCAAACGGTAGAAACGTTTGTGTCCACCACCTTGGTGACGAACTGTGATACGACCGTTGTTGTTACGACCAGCCTTGCTCTTCAATGCAACAAGCAATGATTTTTCAGGAGTGCTTGTTGTGATTTCAGCGAAATCCAAAGAAGTCATATTACGGCGACCGTTTGTTGTTGGTTTATAAACACGAATTCCCACGATATTTCCTCCTTAGATTATTCAGCTTCAGCAGCAAACAACTCGATTGCTTTAGAATCAGCTGTAAGTGTGATGATAGCTTTTTTAGTTTTGTTAGTAAAACCAGTGTAACGTCCAACACGTTTAGCTTTTGGTTTTACGTTGATTGTGTTAACATTAGCAACTTTAACACCTTCGAAAGCAGCTTCAACAGCTTGCTTGATCAAAAGTTTGTGTGCACGAGTGTCAACTTCAAATACATATTTTCCTGCTTCAAGTTTAGCCATTGAGCTTTCAGTGATGACAGGTTTTTTGATAACATCATACAAATTCATTATGCAAGAACCTCCTCGATTTTAGAGATAGCTGCTTGAGTAACAAGAAGTTTGTCACTATTTGCGATGTCAAGAACACTTGCAGTTGTAGCAGTCGCAACTTTCACATTTGGAAGGTTACGAGCTGAGAGAGCTGCGAATTCGTTTCCTTCTTCAAGAATAACAAGGACTTTAGAATCGATGCTCAAAGCTGCAAGAACTTTTGCAAATTCAGCAGTTTTTGGAGCTGTAAATTCAAGAGAATCAACGGCTACAAATTTATTTTCAGCAACTTTTTCTGAGTAAACAGATTTAAGCGCAAGGCGACGAACTTTTTGAGGAAGTTTGTACGCATAGCTACGTGGAGTTGGTCCGAAGACGATTCCACCACCACGCCATTGTGGAGAGCGGATAGAACCTTGACGAGCACGTCCAGTTCCTTTTTGACGCCATGGTTTGCGTCCGCCACCTGAAACAGCTGAGCGGTTTTTAACTGCGTGAGTTCCTTGACGAAGGCTAGCACGTTGGCTGATGATCACATCAAACACAACAGATTGGTTTGGTTCGATACCAAAGATTGCATCGTTAAGAACAACTTCGCCCGCTTGTTTACCAGTTTGGTCGAATAATGTTACATTTGCCATTTTGACTGTATTCCCCTTTCCTTATTATTTACCAGCTTTAACTGCTGACTTGATAGTGATAAGAGATTTCTTAGCACCTGGTACGTTACCTTTAATAAGGATAACGTTCTTTTCTGGAACAACTTGTACAACTTCAAGGTTTTGAATTGTTACGCGGTCACCACCCATACGTCCTGCAAGGTTTTTACCTTTGAATACACGGTTAGGTGCAACAGGTCCCATAGAACCTGGACGACGGTGGTAACGAGAACCGTGAGCCATTGGTCCACGTGATTGTCCGTGGCGCTTGATAACACCTTGGAAACCTTTACCTTTAGAAGTACCAGTTACGTCAACAACGTCTCCAGCTGCGAATGTTTCAACTGTAATTTCAGCACCAACTTCCAAGCCTTCAACGTTTTTGAATTCACGAATGAAGCGCTTAGGAGCCGTGTTAGCTTTCGCTACATGTCCTTTAGCAGGTTTGTTGCTCAATACTTCGCGTTTATCATCGAAACCAACTTGGATAGCGTTGTATCCGTCTGTTTCAACAGTTTTAACTTGAAGAACAACGTTTGGAGTTGCTTCAATAACTGTTACAGGGATCAATTCGCCAGCTTCAGTGAAGATTTGAGTCATTCCCACTTTTTTCCCTAAGATTCCTTTTGTCATGAGAAAATAGTTCCTTTTCTATATTTTTTATTCAAAAAGTTTTTAACGAGCGTTTTTTATGCTCAAGTCTAAGATACAAAGGGCGTCAAACTCAAAGTGAAAATAGGAAACTAACGCAGTGTCTAGCGGACACTAGGAAGTTTATCTTTTTCACACCGAGTTTAGCCCGTGTTCAATTAGATTGAAACACCAGCCTCTGCTCTTTTATATTTTAGATTAAAGTTTGATTTCTACGTTTACACCACTTGGAAGATCCAATTTCATCAAGGCATCAACTGTTTTTTGAGTTGGGTTAACGATATCGATCAAACGTTTGTGTGTACGCATTTCAAATTGTTCGCGAGAGTCTTTATATTTGTGAGTCGCACGAATGATTGTGTAGAGGCTACGTTCAGTTGGAAGTGGGATTGGACCCGCAACTTGTGCACCTGTACGAGTAGCTGATTCTACGATTTTTGCAGCCGCTGTGTCAAGCGTACGGTGTTCGTAAGCTTTCAAACGGATACGGATTTTTTTGTTTGCCATCTTTTTCTCCTTTTCGTCTATTTAAGATAATAGGCTAGCTCCACAAGAAAACCGACGCGGTGTTGCGTGGCAATGCAACCGAGCGTGTCGCAACCTCTTGCATCAAAGCTAAAGCTGTAATTTACAGCACCATAATAGAATAACACAAAGCCCCTGCGATTGCAAGGGATTTGTTGCTGTTTTTTCGTTTTTTTACAATGAAACTGTTTTCCTATTTTTTTCTTTCTAAATTTAGGGATTTTCTTCATAAGATAAGTTAAATTATCTTTACCTCAAATTTATCTTCTGATTGTTTGACTAGAATGTCCGCCCTTGACTCGGTTTCTTTATAATATTGTAGATATTGCTCCCGTCTCATCTGATGGCTAGCAAATATAAAGGATGCATCGCGATTTCTCACCATCGTATCTCGAGCTAGGCGTCGCTTTAATTCGGTCTCCTCATCCGTGTAAAAACAGATGGTTTTGTCAAAGAGTTCCTTGGGTAAAAAGCCCACAGACATCCCTTCGACAATCAGAATTGATTTGGCTCCTGACAAGACCTCACTAGCCTTCCAAGGTTCTTCAATCGTTAAGACATCCATACCCGTCTGTAAGGCCAGGATATCTCTCTGTAAACTCTCCAATTCATGTGCCACTGGCAGGCAAGCTGTCACCTTTTGCTCTGTCGCTTGCTTTGGTACTACCAGATGACGTTCTGAAGTGATATAGGGATCTGTTTCTAGTAAATTCACTGTAGTAGAATCTAACGCTTGATACAAGTCTTGAGCAAAGGTTGATTTACCCGAATCCCCATGACCGTATATGCCCAGTGTCCTGACTTTTCCCGTTTCTATTGCTGAGACAAACTGGTCTATTAAGTCGTTTCTCTTCATTCTCTCTTCACCTGTTCATAGCTTTCTTTTCCGTCATTGAGCTTATCCCAAATCACTACTTGCCCACTTTTGAGAGATTTTTGCACATCGATAATTCGTTGGTTGGACGAACCTCGAAACTGAAGCATGAGATTGCGCTTAGTTCGATCATACCGTCCATCGACAAGAATGTCAATCAGCGACAAGAGTTCCAGTTTATCTAGAGTTTCCAACATCATTTCTTCCCAAGTGTAGCCGGTCCATGACCAGATATCTTTGTCTGGCAATTCCTTCCGGATACGTTTCACGAGTGGCAAAAGGATTCCTGTATTAAGGAAGGGTTCTCCTCCTAATAAAGTCAAGCCTTGAACATAAGGTTGAGCGAGATCTTCAATGATCTGTTCTTCTAATTCTGCCGTATAGGGAATGCCAGCATTGAAAGACCAGGTTGCTACATTATAACAGCCCTCGCAGTGAAACATGCAACCTGATACATAGAGAGAGTTTCGCACACCTTCTCCATCCACAAAGTTAAAGGCCTTGTAATCAATAATCCGACCTTGACTGAGTTCCTCGCTTTTCCATTCTTGTGGTTTTGGACTATTCATTCGCTACCTCTATCCAATAACGCTCCACACCATCACGAACATCCTCAATGCGACCTCCATTTGCTAGAATGACTGCTCTACTAGCAGGATTATTCACACTACAGGTTACAAGAGCTTTCTTGATGTTCTTTTGCTTAGCAACTTTCAAGCCCTGACGGAGAGTTTCTTTCGCATAATCCTTGCCTCTTTCTGATGGACGAATGGAGTAGCCGATATGACCACCTTCTTCTAGTAGAAAGTTACTGAGACGCAACCGGAGATTAAGAAATCCAACTGCTTGACCTTTCTCAGAAAAAACTACTAACTGAATTGTGGGAACCCATCCTTCAGGCAAGTTAATCCCCATTTCTTGATTCTGATTGCTTTCCAACCACTCTTCATACACAAAGTTCTCTGTATCCCAGAAACCGCCGTCGTGAGGCGACTGAAATTTTTCAAACTCTGCCATCATCTCTAAAACTGTTTCTTTATCTGCTAATCTTGGTCTGCGTAATTCCATCCTTACCTCCCACTATGAGAAAAGCGAGAGCTGACTCTCACTTTTATTTTTTCTTATTCTTGTTTAAAAATTGTTCTCTGAGGCTAAGCAAACGTTCTTTCTTACCAGCTCCACCTTTAGAGTGTTTCTCGTGATAACAGGTCACTTGTGCGCGCCCCTTATCGTCTAATTGATATTTTCCCATTTCATTTCTTTCTAATTTGTTACTTGATGCCCAGCTATTTTAATCGTTGAGCCATTCATATGTTTGACACGCGCTGCGATTTCCTTATGACGCCCATTGACCATAGGTCTCGCTTGTGGGTTTCCGAGATAGCCACAAGTCCGTTTAACAACATCTACTGTTTTAGGGTCACTATTGCCACAGTTTGGACAAGCAAATCCTCTTTCAGTTGGTTCAAAATCCCCTTCAAAGTCACACTTGTAGCAACGGTCTATTGGTGTATTGGTTCCAAGATAGCCCACACGGTCATAGGCATAGTCCCAGACTGCTTCCAAGGCCTTTGGATTTTGCTGGAGAACTGGATACTCACAATAATGGATGAAACCACCCGACGCACCTGCTTCTGGATAGATTTTTTCAAAATCCAGTTTTTCAAACGGTGTTGGATTTTTACGAACATCGTAGTGGAAAGAGTTGGTATAGTATTCCTTGTCTGTAATATCAGGAATAGAACCAAACTTGTCTGTATCTAGTCGACAGAAACGGTCTGTCAAACTTTCAGATGGTGTTGAGTAGATAGAGAAATGATAGCCATATTGGTCAGACCACTCTTCTACACGGCGTTTCATATCACGAATGATAGCCAGCGTGAATTCCTTGGCTTCTGGATTGTGTTCCCAGCTATTTCCAAAGAAGACTGTCGCTACCTCGTACAAACCGATGTAACCAAGCGAAACGGTTGCCCGACGATTCTTAAAGAGCTGGTCAACACTCTCTTCTTTACCTAGACGATGGCCAAAAGCACCGTATTGATACAGGATAGGAGCATTTGCCGGTGTCGCTTCCTTGGTTCGTTCGACACGATAAACCAGAGCATCTTCCGCAATGTTCATTCGCTCGTTGAATATTTCCCAGAACTTATTTATATCACCTTCAGACTCTAGAGCAATACGAGGTAAATTAACCGTCACAACTCCTAGGTTCATACGACCTGAATTGACTTCTACACCATTTTCATCCTTCCATCCTTGGAGGAAAGAACGGCAACCCATAGGCACCTTGAAGGAGCCTGTCAAGTCAACAATCTTATCATAGGACAAGACATCTGGGTACATCCGCTTGGTTGCACACTCAAGAGCCAACTGTTTGATGTCGTAGTTGGGAGTCCCTTCCTCTAAATTGAGTCCTCTTTTTAGCGTAAAGATGAGTTTTGGGAAGATAGCTGTACGGTGTTCTGAACCAAGCCCATTGATACGAATGTTTAAAATTGCCTTTTGAATTTCACGCTCGAAACGATTGGTTCCCAGACCAAAACCTAGCGAAGTAAAAGGTGTTTGCCCATTTGAAGTGAAGAGAGTGTTGATTTCATACTCAAGAGATTGCATGGCATCATAGATGTCCTTTTGCGTTTTCTTCCAGGCATAATCTTCCCGTTTGTCAGGTAAGACCCATTCTTCCGCATCCTTAAGGTGTTTTTTGTAATTCTTCTCTGCATAAGGCTCCAAAATCTCATCGATACGGTCAGCTGAACAACCTCCGTACTGGCTAGAAGCAACGTTGGCGATGATTTGGGAAATTTGAGCTGTCGCAGTCTGGATAGACTTGGGACTCTCTACCTCTGCATTTCCAATCTTAAAACCATTTTCCAACATACTCTTGAAGTCAATCAAACAGCAGTTGGTCATAGGTGTATAGGGACTGTAGTCCAAATCGTGATAGTGGATATCCCCTTTTTGGTGGGCATTGGCTACATGCTTAGGAAGCATTTGCAGTCCGATTGACTTTCCAACAATCCCTGCCGTCAAATCACGCTGGGTATTAAAGACATCGCTGTCTTTATTGGCATTTTCGTTAACAACGGTCTGGTCTTTGTTGAGAAGTTTATGGATACTAAAGTTTATATCTGTCGCTTTCGAGCGTTCAAAATCCCTTTGTGTCCGATAAGTGATATACTCCTCAGCCAAGGCATATTCTTTGGATTCAAGAAGTTCATGTTCTACGATATTTTGAATTTCGTAAATCTTAACTCCCTTTGGAAAGCGACTATGAATTTCTGTGACAATACGCTCAGTCAGAGCATTTAGGCGTTTTTCAACCAAAGGGGTCACATCCATAACCTTGTCTGCAGCCTTGTAGAGAGCCTTGTCAATCTTGTCCACATCAAATACAACACGTCTCCCATCTCGTTTCTCGACGAAGAGAGTTGGCAAAATTGTAATTTTTTCTTCTAGTGCAATCATATGCATGCTCTTTTCTAAAATGTTCTTTCTAAAAAGTATTATACCACTCTAAAAAGAAAAATCAATATCTTGTGTTAAAAATCCTAAAATTTTTAAAAATACACAAGATATTGATTTTGTTATTTAATTTTATAGACTTTAAACTCTGAGTAATCAGTCTTTACTTGTTGGTAATTTTCTTTCAAGAGTGTCTCTACTTCAGACCAGAGTGCCACCTTGTCATTCACCACAATCAACTTGGGTTGTTTTTCTTTCAAGTCATTGATCAAGGTAGTTTTGTTTTCTTCTGTATTCGTGTAAAGAAGAGGCGATGGGAACATGGATCCAGCCAAACGCTGGCTTTCCTTATAGATCTGAACATGAGAATCCCAGATATAGATTTGGTCCCCCTCACTCGTCTCTTGTTTGACTCTATCTACTACTTGATGTTGTTCTTCATGCGAAGCTGGATGCAAGACAAAACGAGCTACAAAAGGAACTGCAATTAGATAAACCACTACTAGAATCGGTAGGTAGAGATTTCCCTTCATAAATTTTTTCCATAAAGTTGGAACTTCCTCTCTTCTCCGACGACGTGCTATTCTTCCCGAGTGTTCCCCACGAATACTGGTTATCAAAAGAAGGAGTAAAAATGGAAGGATTAGAATCCAACGCGAACCGTGAAGAGGTTCTTGAGAAAAAAGCAACAAGGCTAGTACAAATAAGAAAACAAAGCTAGCTGGTACTGAAATGACATATAATCTAGATGCTTTAGATTGGAACAAACCGAGAAAAATAAGAATGAAAGCTCCTAATCCAAAGGTTAATAGACCATAAAATAAAGCATTCTCTACTAACTGGGGATTAGCAAAAATACGCATGGAAGTAAATGGATACAAAAATCTACTTAAAGCCTCTCCAAAACCTCCTGAAATGATGACATAGTAGCCTAAAGGATAAAATACGAGAGAGAAACCAAGTGCTGCCGCAAAAAATTGATAAATCCCATGTATAAAGCGTCCATGTCCAACATTAAAGACAAATAAACCTGTCATTACTACTACAGTAAAGAGAAGACTTGTAAGAGGATCTATGAAAAATGATAGGGCTAAGAAAATCCCCAAACGTAGAAATCCCTTGTCATGGTTAGGATTTGATAGATAACGCGCTACTAAAGAAAAGCCTGCAAATAAGAATGGAAGAGCTACAATCGTAGCATAGCCTCCTCCAAAACCTATACCAGATACCAAAATATAAAATATCGTTAGGAGTTGCTTAGCTTGATCCCTTTGTCCTGTCAGATAGTCAGTTGCAGAAAAGAGGAAATAGCCTCCTCCTAAGAGGGCTAGCCATTCTACCAAGGCAAAAAGGATGCCTCCTTGGGTAATATAGAGTAGCAAGTAATAAAGAAGACCTTGGCCAGCATAATAACTACTGTATAGCTGTCCTCCCTGATGCAAAACCCACCCTATATACAAATCCTGAGCCTGAGAAGGACTTTCCATATCTAAAAGTAAAGGAAGCACCACAGAAAAAATCGTCGCAATCGTACTTCCAATGATAAGTCTGAAAAACGGGAAAGCTACCTGTTCTTCTTTTTCCACATGAGATTCAAGATTCCTATCCAGTCTATTTTCAATTTCATTACTCTGTATCGTTTCGGATACTTCTTCTATTCTGCCATATACAGCCATATCGTTTCTCCTATTCAATTTGTCTGTCTTAGTATATCAAAAAGACCTAGAATTGTCAGCTTGCGATGGCTATTTGAGTGATTTTTTACATAGTTTCACAAAGGTTTCAATTTCTCGAAATCGATGTAAATGTGTCTGTTTAAATATCATGATATAATCCAATTCTTTCTGAGTTAGCATCTTTCCTCCTACATCTTCTTATTCGTAAAAGGCAAGAAAAATAGGACTGGTTTGTGTCCTAAGTCCTAGATTTCTTATAAGATTGGGGCAAATAACTGGGCAATTTCCTTAATCAATTTTTGATACCAGCTATTTTTTATCGTATGAGCAAAAATTTCTTGCGATACTGAAAAAATCTCCTCAAAATCTTTTTGAATCTCTGTGATTGATTTCGTTTTATATAGCAAAACTGCATTTTCATAGTGGTGAAGTAAACTTCTGTAATCTAAGTTAATGGTTCCAACTGCAGCAAAGTCCTTATCCACTAAGATTTGTTTACTGTGGATGAAGCCTGGACTATACTCAAAAATTCTTACTCCTGCCGATAATAAATCCGAATAAGCTCCTCTTGTAATGAGTTGGATTAATTTTTTATCTGGAATGAAAGGTGTTACAATGCGGATATCAACACCCCTCATAGCTGCATTTTTAATACTCTCTGTTAAGTCATAGTCAATAATCAAATAGGGCGTTGTAATATAGACTGAATCAGTGGCCTGATTAATCAAACTTTGATAGACTTTTTTCCCTACCTGGGTACGGAAGATGGGCTTGGGTCCACTACCGTAAGGAATGCAGAGCCCTTGGCTAGAACAAGGCTGATTTTCCAAGTGATACTGGTCAAAATCGCTGATTTGCCCACGATTGATATACCAGGTCATCAAAAAGAGACGGGTTAGAGCCTTGACACCAGGACCATCTAAGCGAATCCCACTATCCTTCCAATAACCAAAGCGTTCTACATGATTGATGTACTCATCGGCTAAGTTAATCCCTCCTGTATACGCTATCTGACCATCTATGACAAGGATTTTACGATGGTCTCGATTATTGTAAGCTACTGTCAAACGAGGAATCACCTTATTAAACTTATGGACCTCAATTCCTCGACTACGAAGCTGAATAGTATAATCCCCAGGTAAAGTCGCCATACAACCGATATCATCATAGAGCATCTTGACCTCGACACCCTGAGCTGCCTTTTGCTCTAGTATATCTAGTATACTATTCCACATCAGACCTTCTTCAACAATATAATACTCTAAAAAGATAAACTTTTCAGCTTTCTTGAGATCTTCCAGCATATGTTGCCACATGCTTTCACCTGAAGAAAAGAATTGTGAGTCGGTTCGATCATACACATCAGCATTGCTATCCATACTCAACAAAGATTTGATAACTCCGTAAGCTGCCTTATCATCTTCCTTCAATTTCTGGCGGAGTGCTTTACTGTTATCCTCCCGAAAATGCATGGAACCAAGTCTGTCCAACTGCTTGATTTCTTTTTTGGACAATCGCCTTTCCCCGAACATCAGATAGAGCAGGGGGCCAATGATAGGAACAAAAGTTACCACTAACCACATTACTTTGCTTTCAGGTGTCATAGAACGATTGACAATCGCGACAATAGTCGCCATACTCATAATGATTAAGAGAATCACCCAAAGAATAGGGGCCATACGCCCTAAATAAAGAAAGAGACCAAAAACAAGACACAGTTCAAGCAGCATAATCGAAAGACTAAAGCCATACTTGGACATCAATAATTGAAATTTTCTATATTTCATATCCCCTCCTTGATATTTTGAATGCTAAAAACAGGTGATTGATACTAGTATAACTCAGGTATTCGACAGAAGGCAAGTATTTATGATCATTTTTCTGAGTAATCATAAAAGAGACCAAAAAATCCAGTCTCCTTCTAGTCTATTTTGATAAAACGATGCGATCAGACGCTTCTCTATCCATATCGTCGATAATCATCTGGTTACCATTGATTGTATAAATCTTGGCATCATCACCAATAATCATGCGTTGATTGGCTGCATCAAAGCTAACCTGCTTGATCTCTTGATCTCCGTCAGTCTCAACCTGTGTCCATGTACCAGTTGTTCCAGTCACTACCAAAGTGATGCGGTCTCCTTCATCCTGACCAGTATAAGTTCCATCAATATTAGTTGGTTGAGCCTCAGGCGCATTTTGTGAAGAACTTGTTGCTGCCTGGTTTGTATTTTCTGTAGAAGATGAAGTAGCAGGTTGTGATTGCTGAGTTTGTTGTGTTTGCGGTTGAGCTGCTGGTTGTTGAACCTGTTGAGTTCTTTGTGAACAAGCTACTAAGAAACTAAGACTTGCTAGAGAAGCAAGAGAAAGTGTGAATGTTTTTAATTTCATGATGAATTTCCTTTCTTCTACCAATTTAGAGCAATTTTCTTCTAACTGGCAGTTCCCCTAGTATAACAAGTTCAAAAAAGGAGGTCAATTTATCTGCTCATGCTCCTGTAGGTGACTCCGTACTTCTGATATAAAATAGAGAGACCCTGTGACGAACAATAAGTCCTGCGCGTCGCTTCTTTCTTCAAAACTGCTAATAAATTCTCGGTAAGAAGGAATTACATCATAACCTAACACATCCTTTTCGTCCAAAGCCCCCTGATAGTCAAAGCCAGCCACCTTGAGTTCCACCTGAGGCAAATTCTCAGTCAGATAACCCAACATCCCTTGATAATCTTTGCGTTTCAAGGCTCCAAAAAGGATTTGAGGTCGATAACCTTCCTGCTCTTTTTCTTTAATAAACTCAACCAAGCGAGCCAAGGCAGGGAGGTTATGAGCACCATCCAAGTAAATTTGAGGACGAATACGCTCCAAACGCCCAGCCCAATGAGTCTGTTTCAAGGCCTCTCTTACAGCTTGCTCATCAACAGATTCCCTTCCTTCTCTCATAAAGAGAAGAAATGCTTGTAGCGCCAAGGTCGCATTTTCCTGCTGATAAGCTCCTTCCAAGCCTATTTTCAACTGCGAAATATTTAGTAAAGAGCTTGAAAAATCCCTATTCAGCATTGAAAAATCTTGACCTGCATGATAAAGGTCAACAGCTAAAGATTCAGCTTTTTTCTGACAAACAAGCCTAGCTTCTGGAGCCAGCTTAGCAATCACTGCCTTTTTACCAGACTTGAAAATACCAGCTTTCTGCTCTGCGATTGCTTCTAGACTATCGCCCAGAGTCTCCTGATGGTCAAGTCCGATGGAAGTGATGACAGCAATCTCTCCAGTTACCACATTGGTCGTGTCAAGTAAGCCACCAATTCCTACTTCTAGTAGAACCAAATCCACCTCTTGCTCCCTAAAATAGAGAAAAGCAATCAAGGTCAGCAATTCAAAAAAAGACAACTGGTCATGGGTTTGCACAAGCGTCTTTTCCATCTCCTTGACCTGCTCAGCTAAACGGATAAAGTCTGCATCAGCTATTGGTTCCCCATTAATGCAGATTCGGTCATTGATGGAGACAATATGAGGGGAGGTAAAAGTCGCAACTTTTTTGCCATGTCCCATGAATAACTCTCTCATAAAAGCAATGGTAGAGCCTTTCCCATTAGTTCCTGTCACATGGATAATAGGGTAAGACTTCTCGGGATTTCCTAACAAATCCACCGCTTGTTGCATTCGGCTCAAGCCTGACCGAAAATTCAAACCAATCCGACTATGAAGCCATTCTTCTACTTCAAACATATATATCTCCTTGACAAAAATCCAATCAATTACCGCGACAAAGCATGATGACTAATAAAAACAAGGTCAGGATTTTCGTCCCGACCTCTTACCTGGTTAGCTAATAACTAGCTACTATGAATGTTAGCGTGGGGTAAAAACGCCACCCAGACTTACTGACGGTTTTTATTTTTATCGTCAGGCTAAAAACGTCCCCCAGACGTTCCAACTCTTCCCAATTTCTGGGAGTTGGGCTGATACAGTCTCCCAGACTGCCTGCTCTTTCTTTTTTCTAAAAACAGGGCTAAAAACGTCCCCCGGACGTTTTTACTCCTCCATAAAGCTATTGAAGACTTCTTCAATCATGTTCCATTCGTCTTCTGAGTCTTCTGGGATTGGTTGCAATTCGCCTTCTGTTCCATCTTCGTTTTCGATGAATGAGTAAGCTTGGATTTCAACTTGTCCGTCTTCGTCTTCTTCTGCATTAACTGGTACTAGAAGAACATAGTTTTTACCAAATTCTTCTTTTCCGTCAATGGTCAAAAGGATTTCAAACAAGGTTTCGTTTCCTTGTTCATCTACTAGTGTGATTAATTCACGTTCTTCGTGTTCGTGGTTATGATCGTGTGACATAGCCTCTCCTTATATTAAAATTTTCTATCTAAATAATTTTGTAAAATCAGCTGAGCTGCTAACTTATCAATGACTTTCTTGCGCTTATTGCGACTGATATCTGCTTGTTCAATCAACATGCGTTCAGCGGCAACTGTTGTCAAGCGTTCATCTTGATAATCTACTGGTAAACCAAAAAGCTCTTCTAGCTTTGCTCCGTAGGCTTGACTAGCTTCCACGCGCGGTCCGCTTGTATTGTTCATGTTTTTAGGCAAACCCACTACAAATCGTTCCACCTTGTAAGTATCAACCAACTCCTTAACGCGGTCAAAACCAAATTGGCCTTGCTCCTCATTGATTTGGATGATTTCAAGACCTTGAGCTGTAAAACCGAGCGGGTCGCTAATAGCCACCCCTACCGTTTTTGAACCGACGTCCAATCCCATAATTCTCATAGGTTACAGATCGACTCCTTGTCCTTTAAGGTAGTAGCGGACCAATTCCTCAACGATTTCATCACGCTCATACTTACGGATTTGATTTCGTGCATTATTATAACGAGGAACGTAGGCAGGGTCTCCACTCAATACGTAACCTACGATTTGGTTAATTGGGTTGTAGCCCTTATCGTTCAACGAAGCATAGACATCAGTCAAAGTTTCGCTAATTTCTTTTTTATTGGAATCGTCCAATTTAAAACGTACTGTTTCTTCAGTAAATCCCATTCTAACACCCTCTTTCCTTAGAATAGTACCATTATAGCATAATTCCTTACCTTCTACAATTCAGGCAGTCTATTTATTTGGATTTTCTATTGTTCTGTCGCGCCATTTGCCAATCTGTCTGAAATATATTTGCTTGGTTCATTCTTCAAGAGATTTTCTAAACCAATGTTCTTCAGATACTCAGTCTGAGAAGCCTTCTTGACATCCAAAACTTGAAAATCATAACTAGTCGTTGTTTGAAGTTCTGTTGCACTTAATAATTTGGTTTCAAGCTTAAAGCCTGCCAATTTACGAGCTTCTATGATGGATTCATCTTTCTCTTCCGCCTCGAGAAGAGCTTTTTGAGTTTCTTCCACTCCATGTTGGTCAATATAAGTCTTCAGCTCATCTGAGACTGGACGCTTTTGTTGAATGGTTAGGCTCAAAAAAGTTTTGTCTTTATAAGTAATGGTTTGGGTTTGCTGGCTACCATCATCTGACTTGGGCAAGACCAAGGTCTTGGTTACAACTGTATTCTTCTCGGCATTTTCAATAACTGGCAATGCTGACTGAAGCGTATCCTTTTCTGTTTTTGTAGCTGTTGCAGTTTCTTTTTTCTGCCCACAACCAGCCAGGACAAAAAGGAAAGCTAGACTAACAAGAACAATTTTTTTCATTTCTCTCTTCTTTCTTTTTCAGATTAAAACAGAACAAGACTGAGAATTGCTCCCAGCCTTGATGTTTATAGAGCTGCACGCAAACGTGCTTCTGCATTTTCTACATTACGGACAGAGCGTGGTAGGAAGGCACGAATATCGTCTTCCTTATAGCCAACTTGCAGGCGTTTTTCATCTACAAGGATTGGGCTCTTTAAAATTCTCGGTGTTTCCATGATCAGATTGAGGACTTCGTTGACACTCAAATCTTCAATATCCACTCCAAGGGCTTTGGCATAGCGATTTTTAGATGAAACAATGCTGGCTATTCCGTTATCTGTTTTGGTTAGAATATCCAGTAATTCTTCTCTCGTAATTCCTTCTTTACCAAGGTTTTGTTCTTTATAACTTAACTGGTGGGCATTGAGCCAGGTTTTTGCTTTTTTACAGCTAGTACAACTTGAGACTGTATAAATTTTAATCATGTACCTACCCCTTTCGCTACATGTTACTATCAGTTTAGTCTATTATACCATAAAAAACATCCGACTTGCGACCTATTTTTAAATTTTTTTGACTTTTTTCGTCATTTTCGTACTTTTTTCTTGACAAATAACTAAATGACTATCAACTCTTTTGGAGCTAGGGTCAATAATTCACAACCTGTCTCTGTAATCAAAATATCATCCTCGATACGAACGCCATATTTACCTTCGATATAGATACCTGGCTCATCGGTCAAGGCCATACCTGCCTTAATAGTTTCTGTAGAAGTCTGGCTAAAGTATGGTTCCTCATGGATATCCAGTCCGATACCGTGTCCAATACCGTGGGTAAAGTAGTCGCCATAGCCTGCCTCGATGATAATATCACGAGGGATTTTGTCAAAGTCACGGAAACCTAATCCTGCCTTAGCCTGATCAATCAAGGCTTGGTTAGCTTTTAGAACCGTATTGTAGATCTCTGCTTGCTCGTCGCTGACATGCCCCAGATAGATAGTCCGTGTCATATCGCTGACATAGTGATCATAAAGGCAACCGAAGTCCATGGTAATGGCTTCTCCCAATTCCACTGGTTTGTGCATAGGATGGGCATGGGGTTTGGAAGAGTTGATACCACTAGCTAGAATCGTATCAAAAGATAAGCCAGATGCTCCCAACTCACGCATGCGGAAGTCAAGGAAGTTGGCAATCTCAATTTCAGTTTTTCCTGGTTTGATAAAGTCAAGCGCATCGCGAAAAGCTTGATCTGAGATAGAACAAGCCTTGCGAATAGCTGCAATCTCCGCCTCATCTTTAATCATTCGAAGGCCTTCCACAAATTGAGTCTGTGGAAGCAAATCCACTCCTTCAAAGGCAGCCTGCATACGGTGATAATAAGAAACCGAAATCTCATCCTCAAAACCGATTCGAGACAAGCCCATGTCCTTAACAATTCCTGCAATGACAGCCAATTCATCGCGGTCAGCCACAATCTCAAACCCACTGGTTTCTTGCTTGGCTGCAATTATATAGCGAGAGTCCGTCACCAAGACCTGGCGGTCACGGCTGAGAAAAACTGTTCCGTTTGAGCCCCAAAAACCAGTCAAATAATAGACGTTTTTAAGGTTATTGATGATGATGCCATCTAGTTCTTTTTCTTGCATTTTAGCTAGAAATGCTTGTACACGTTTATTCATGATGTAACTTTCCTTTCAAATACTGTCCTGTGTAGCTGGCTTCGTTGGCCGCTACTTCTTCTGGAGTTCCTGTTGCGATGATGGTTCCACCGCCGACACCGCCCTCAGGACCCAAGTCAATAATATGGTCTGCAGTCTTAATAACATCTAGATTGTGCTCGATAACAAGAACTGTATTGCCATCGTCTACAAAGCGAGCTAAAACCTTGAGCAAGCGAGCGATATCCTCTGTATGGAGTCCTGTCGTTGGCTCATCCAGAATGTAGAAAGATTTTCCTGTCGATCGTTTGTGGAGTTCACTAGCCAGCTTCATACGCTGGGCTTCTCCCCCAGAAAGGGTGGTAGCTGGTTGCCCTAGTGTTACATATCCCAGTCCCACATCCTTGATGGTCTGAAGTTTACGTTGAATCTTGGGAATATGTTGGAAGAATTCCACTGCATCGTTGACAGTCATATCCAAGACCTGCGAGATATTTTTTTCCTTGTAGTGGACTTCTAGGGTTTCACTGTTGTAGCGAGTCCCGTGGCAGACTTCACAAGCCACATAAACATCTGGCAAGAAGTGCATCTCAATCTTAATGATCCCGTCACCTGAGCAGGCTTCACAACGACCTCCCTTAACGTTGAAACTGAAACGTCCCTTTTTGTAACCACGAATCTTGGCCTCATTTGTCTGGGCAAAAAGGTCACGTATATCGTCAAAAACTCCTGTATAGGTAGCTGGGTTGGATCTCGGTGTTCGTCCGATGGGACTCTGGTCAATGTCAATCAAGCGGTCTACATGCTCAATCCCTGTGATGGTCTTGAATTTACCAGGCTTGTCTGAATTACGGTTGAGCTTCTGGGCAATAGCTTTTTTGAGAATGCTATTGATTAGGGTCGATTTCCCTGAACCCGATACCCCTGTCACCGCAATGAATTTTCCTAGCGGGAAGCGAGCTGTGACATTTTGCAGGTTGTTCTCACGCGCTCCTGTCACCTCGATAAAACGACCATTTCCGACACGTCGCTCTTCTGGTACTGGAATGGCTCGTTTGCCTGACAAGTACTGGCCTGTGATAGACTTGCTATTGCGAGCAACCTGCTTGGGCGTACCTGCCGCAACAATTTCCCCACCAAATACTCCCGCACCGGGACCAACGTCAATCAGATAATCCGCCTCACGCATGGTATCTTCATCGTGTTCCACCACGATGAGAGTATTGCCCAAATCACGCATCTTTTTCAGACTGGCAATCAGACGGTCATTATCCCTCTGGTGAAGACCGATTGACGGCTCATCCAATATATAGAGGACACCTGATAGGTTAGAACCAATCTGGGTTGCCAAGCGAATACGCTGACTTTCCCCACCTGAAAGGGTTCCTGCCGAACGAGACAGGGTCAGATAGTTAAGACCTACGTTATTAAGGAAGGTCAAACGGTCCTTGATTTCCTTGAGAATGGGACGAGCGATGATGGCTTCATTTTCAGAAAGAGTCAACTGACTGACTAATTCCAAGTGGTCTGCAATAGACAGGTCTGAAATTTCTCCGATATGCAGTCCTTGCTGGCCACCCACACGGACAGACAGGGCCTGGTCATTGAGGCGATAACCATGACAAGTTCCGCAGGTCAGCTCATTCATGTAGAGGCGCATCTGGGTGCGAGTGTAGTCGCTATTGGTTTCATGGTAACGACGTTTGATATTATTGACAACTCCCTCAAAAGGAATATCGATATCGCGCACACCACCAAATTCATTCTCATAGTGGAAATGGAATTCCTTGCCATCTGAACCGTAAAGAATCAAGTTCTTATCTTCTTCTGACAAGTCTTCAAAAGGCGTGTCCATATCCACTCCAAAGGCTGTCATGGCCTGCTCTAGCATATTTGGATAGTAGTTAGATGAGATAGGATTCCAAGGTGCTAGCGCCCCCTCACGTAGCGTTTTGCTGGCATCTGGCACTACTAGGTCGATATCCACCTCCAGCTTGATGCCCAAGCCGTCACATTCACTACAAGAACCAAAAGGTGCATTGAAAGAGAAGAGACGAGGCTCTAACTCTGGAACAGTAAATCCACAAACTGGGCAGGCATAGTGCTCAGAGAACAATAACTCAGAGTCGTCCATAGTGTCGATAATGACATAACCTTCTGCGATACGAAGGGCAGCCTCAATGGAATCAAAGAGACGGCTACGAATGCCCTCCTTGATGACAATACGGTCAACTACGACATCAATATTGTGTTGCTTGCTCTTAGACAACTCTGGCACTTCGGTCACATCATAGACTTCCCCATCCACACGGACACGGACATAACCGTCTTTCTGAACCTTCTCAATAACACTCTTATGTTGACCTTTTTTCTTGCGGATGATAGGAGCTAAAATTTGCAGGCGCTGGCGTTCAGGTAACTCCAAAACCTTATCCACAATTTGCTCCACAGAAGAGGCCTTGATAGCTCCATGCCCGTTGATACAGTAAGGCGTCCCCACACGCGCGTAGAGGAGACGCAGATAGTCGTTGATTTCAGTCGTTGTTCCCACCGTCGAGCGAGGGTTTTTGCTAGTCGTTTTCTGGTCGATGGAAATAGCTGGGCTCAGACCATCAATGGCATCTACATCAGGCTTCTCCATATTTCCCAAGAATTGACGAGCATAGGCTGACAAACTCTCTACATAGCGCCGTTGTCCCTCGGCATAGAGGGTATCAAAGGCCAGACTGGATTTCCCTGAACCTGACAAGCCTGTCACGACAACCAACTTGTCTCGTGGAATCTCCACATCAATATTTTTTAAATTATGGGCACGCGCCCCATGAATGACAATTTTATCTTGCATCTTTGTTCTTTCTAGTCCATTATTGCTTACCATTATACCAAAAAAAGTGAGATTCTATTACCCAAAAGGCTGAATTTGTAGTATAATAAAAAACTTCTTATTTTATGTTTCCTTAGGGCTTCCTAACCCTTATATCACGCGCTTTTTAACAAAAAATACTAACATTACTTTTTACTACTTGCTCCCCCAAAGTACGCAAAAAGGGGAGCAAAAAAGCCCCACACAAGGGCTAAGATTTAACGAGTTCAGCAGGCAAGAAACTAGCACGGTCAAACGTGCTTTTTTATTGCTGGTTGCTGATAGGTATATTATACCATGAAGCGCGTGGTTTATAAGATTATGACCTCACAAAAGCCACCAGATTCGTTTCTGAGGGCTTGTAGTTTATCCATGGTGTTTTAGTTGTCCAGTACGAAACAAAGCAAAATAAGGGGCGAATATGAAGCCTCAGCCTACATTTGCCAACATTTATGCTTCTAATTCTTGTAGTAAGGTTAAATATAAATCATCAAGGTCAACATCTATTTCAAAATCTATGTCTATATCCATGTTTAAATCTATCTCCATATCCTCTAATTGGATATTCTCCAAATCAATCAAAAAATCTTCAATCATGTCATCCCCCCTCACTTAAATCTCAACATTTTTCAACAAAACACCACCGACGCCTACTTATATGCTTCTAGCTCTCCGTTCTGGTGGATTCTCGCAAAGTTTAAGACGGCTATCTGTTTATATCGGTGGTAGCTAGTGGATTTTGTCCCAGCAATTTCTAAACATTCGCTTACTGTTTTCTTCCTCATGTAGCAATAATGGATAATAAAGTATTTTCTGGCTCGCTTGTTCTCTATCTTATTGATGTCGTGGGCGAATATCTCCAGCCCCTCACGGATTGCTTTTTCATGCTCACCACTCAAATTCCACTGTTCAGGTAAGACAAGTTCCCAAGCCTCTTCATCTATCGTAACTTGGTTTTCACTTCCTGCCATCCTCTGGAAACGTAGAAAGTAAGTCATCCGCTCTCTGACGTTCATCATCGTTTTAAACTTATCCAGCTCCATTAGTTCGCTCCTTCCACCTTACTCAAGTGTTCTATAGCTTCCTGCTTTACTCGATATACTGTAGTCTTTGATTTATCTATTTCCTCAGCAACTTGCCAAGCGTCAAGAACATTCAAGTAGAACAGCCTGAGAACAGAACGTTCAAGCGGATTGGCCAGATTATCGATCAGCCTAGATATTCCCATTCTCTCTTCAGTAAGTCGCTCAATTCTCTGTAAAGTGTCCTCTTTTAGTTTTAGAACACTTATAAGGTTATTCTCTGCTGTATTTACCTTGCTTGTTTGTACTCTGGTATTGCTCAGTTCTTGCTTTTTGATAATACCACTTTCTAAAGCTTCAAGCTCTAAATATAGGCCTTCTATCTCTTTGCTTATCCACTTAACGCCCTCTAGTTTTTCTTTTACCTGCTCTGGTGTCATGCCTCGGCCTCCTCTATGATATAATATTTTTATCGGAATATCACAAAGGAGTCAGCCCTGTGCTGGCTTTTTTTTGCTATTTCTCTATGTTCGGCTCTAGCTTCAAATGCTTTCCCGTGAGAAAAAATGTACAATGACGGGTGAAGCTCATAGAGGCGCGTGGGGAGGGAGATAACCCCCGTATCTCCTTATGGTTTGATAAGCAATTAAGGGATGTTTTTATTTCTCTTATTTCCTTGTCATTTTGTAAGGAGAAAATCCAAATTAAGGAAGCTAATAAGTCTCCTTATCTCCTTACAGTTTTTCAGGGAGCAAAATCAAAATAAGCGATGTTATTTCCTGTCCTATTCCCTTACCGTTTGACAAGGAGAAAAACGAAAATAAGGAGCTTTTAAATTTATCTTAACTCCCTATCGTTTTGTAAGCAATTAAGAAGGCTTATTGTCGTCCTTATCTGCTTGTCGTTCTGCAAGGAGTAGATCCGAAATAAGAGGGCTAAAAACTTCGCTTATCTGCTTGTCATTTCTCAGGGAGTTAAGGAGGGTTTTTATTGCTCTTATCTGCTTGATAAATGATAGGGGAATATAGCCACTTTCTCGGCGTTCGCTCGGAGTTCAAGTATATAGACCCTTACCATTCTTCTGGTTCGCTAAACATACTTTCAGGCAAGCCACAAACTAATACAAGATACTGACACGCGCTATAATCTACCCAAAGCGCTCCATCTTCAGAATGGTTAAAATACTTGTCTGGTAGTGTTCCAAGGTATGCACCATTTTTATATATAGATACCCCACCTTCTCGGCTTGGTAACAGTCCAGTATATCCTCTGCGTAGTCCATGCTTCAAAGCGTTGCTATTGCCATATTTTGGCTTTCTGTTGCCCCTGTTGCCTTTTGCTACTTGGTTGCCTGGTAAAAATCTCCCTCGGCTATCACGTTCCATATTGCATCCTTTCTACGGTGTTCGTTTGGTATTTTTTTTTGCCACTACTTCACAAAAACCTCACCTTTTCTAACCCTCGGTAAACCTCTCTACCTTGTGGTAACCTTGGGGTTCTATCACTAGAAAAAAGCCCTGTACCTTTGTAAAACCTTAGTATTTTGAAGTATGCTACCTTGTACTTTTTTTAATACGCAACCTAACCCTTACCTCACCCTTTTTTGGAACGCTCGAACCAATCAAAATCCTTGATATAGCTGACTTATTTCAAAGGTCAAACCGTCAAATATGTAGTATTTGTTTTGTAAATTGCACACTACTTCATATTGTCCTACAATCTCGAACCATTCAGCCAAAATCTATCCCCTTTTTTAGTATACTTCAAAAACTTCTTATAGTGCTTATGATACCTGTCACGCTTCATATACTTTGGTCTTTCAGGGAAACCATCAAACATATATCCACCACGTCTAGGACTCCACCCTGGTTCTACCTTTCTGGCTTCTTTTAGTGCAAGCTCCCAGTAGTATTGGCAATCCGTTTTACTGCGGTTCAGAGTGCTCTTGTGGATATCTAGACAAGTACCGCAACTAAAATATAAATACCGTTTATAAAGCAACCTGCACCGTCTCCCACAATCAGGGCAAAGAAAGAAATATCGATTACCTCCCTTAGTTCCTGCTATTCTGTCTAATTCAAATGACTCTCCACCAAAATCAATCATTAAATTATCCAAATCAATCTCTAAACGTTGACCGTCCAACTCAGCTATACCCTTAGATATTCCTCTCAGCTTCATTGGTTTAGTGATTGTTTCTATTGCTAACCGCTTCATTATTTCCCCCTATATGGAAAAACCCAAAACTATTGACTTGATAACAAAAAGGGGATTGCTCCCCTGTGTTCTACTTCAAATGCTCTGTATAACCAGCAAGGCCTTTATATTCGCCCTCTACGTCCAACTTTTGGAGTAGGCTAATACTTTCATCGCCCAGCATTTCCAACGTACCAAAAGCAGTCATAGAGTCCATAGGGATAGGCTTATCAGAAAGCAAGCGATCAGCATAGTCTAATAGTTCCAGCTCGTAGTCTGTGACCTTATTCAGCAAATCCTCAAAATCCTCTGACTCTTTGAGTTGAAGCACGCGCTCCCGTTTATAACGTTCTTCAAATGCTTCATCGTCCACTGGTTGGTTGTAATAGTCTTTGAAACTGTCACAAATACGCTTGAAGGTCTTGTTTAGTTTCTTATCCTCCACATACTCAGCTACAAGCGTCCCTTTATCCTTGTGAGTTATTGAAATGGATGGTACTTCATAAGTCCCAGTCATATATCCCAGTAGCGCGTGACCTGCTACCAGAGCAGTATCTAGGTCTTTAAATTCGTAAGTGAAAGTAAATGTTTTGGCTTTATCCGAAAATGCTTTTAATGTCATGTTGTTTTTCCTCTTTCTGTTTTAAGGGTGTCACTAGTAGTTACACCATTGCAAGGGGGTCGGTACTATCTACCCCATTTTGTTACCTTCTTTAGTGATTTTGTTACCTTCTAGGTAACATAGTTCAGCCTTACTTCCCCAAGGGTTTAGACCATTTTGTTACCATGTTACCTTCTTTTGAAGTCATAGCCCTTATATATAAAAATACTATTTTTTCCCTATATAGAGAGTTAAAAACAAGGTAACAAGGTAACATTTTTCCAAAAAAGTCAGTAGTATCAAGTATTTAACAACGTTACCTTCTTTCTAAACAAGGTAACAAGAAGGTAACATTTTTGGGTAAAAACCTAGATATACCAAGGGTTTAGGGCATAAAAAGAAGGTAACATTTTAGTCTTTAACGACAGCGTGATTAGTTTTGGATAGTTTGGTTCTTTCAAACTCTAACGGATCTAGTTTGTCATAATCTTCAACTTTGACCCTCGCTCTTTTAAGTTTGTAATGATTGGGTGTTAACTGTTGTAAGTGTCTTATCGTTTCTTTTCCTGCCCCGTAAACATTGGGCTTGGGTATTCCCATATCTTCAGCATAATGTTTCAGCGACCTAGTTAGTATAAAAACAGGTACTACGTCCAGCTCATGCCAACCTTTTTCCATGTATTCATGCTTAACCCATGAAAGTAAGTAGTCATTATCCTCCTGGTATTCTTCTAGGAGTCCTTTAACTGCTTTAGGTTCGATAAAGTGAGTAAATGGCTCTTGATTGATAGCTTTGTAGAGGGCATATTCTAGGACTTCCTTGTTTGCTAAAAACTCATTTTTTATCCAAGGTTTTTCCTTCTCCCCGTTAAAGTCAGCATTAAAAGGGACGATCATAATTCTACGATACCAGCCTTTTGTCTTGTTGCCACCATTGGGGATATAATTCCCTGAAAAGATATTGAATAACTTGAAAGTAGCTTCAAAGGCTGGGCGTCCTTTTGGATTAACTAGCACGGTGTCCCCACTAGTGATACTCATTAAATCAGACGGATTTTTTAAGTATTCGTTAGGAGCTTCATCTCCAATATTGCAAACTTTGCCTACCAAGGTCTCCAAGTTATGCTTTTCTCCGAACTGTGCAGGCTTTAAGGCTGATATATTACTTTCCCCTATCAGGTTGATAAGGAAGCGCTGAAATGTCCCTTTACCATTGTTGCCGTCCCCGTAGAAAATGGCAAACTTATTTCGGGTATGGTTAGGGTTAATAGCTTCAAGGATAATCTGCCAAAACAGTGTTACCAGTTCACTATCATTACAAGCGATTGAGTTTAGCCAATCATCAAAAGTTTTGCCCTCTCTATCTATTGGGACTCGTTTAGGCGCGTGGTAGGCCGTGCTTATCTTACTTGTAATTACATACTTAGGACTAAAGGGGAGTAGTTCCTTAGTTTCTAAGTTGATAATGCCGTTCTGTACGGGAATAAGGTTGGCACTTTCTAAAGGTTTTCGTATCTTTGCCAATGTTCTAACCATTAACTTAATCTGTGGCCACTCTCTGGGTTTAATTCTAACGTCAAAGGTCTTACACAAAAGATTGAATAGATCATTACTAGCAGTATAGATACCCTCGTCTAAATCGTAGATATAGAGTAGGCTATAATCAGGTATATTGCTCTTGCTGATAAAAGTAAATGTGACAATCTCGCTAAGTATTTTAGCTACTGTGAATGTCTGAGGCATGGCAACCTTTTCGGTAACGTCCCCTGTGGTCTCATTTAGCTTAGTTTCGGTATGTTCTGCCCGCCATTCTTCTCCAGCTTTAAAGATACGATTTTCAAGCTCCTTCATCGTTCTAGGAGGTTGTTCTTGCTCTCTGACCTCCATGATTTCACTTTCTAGGTTTCCTAATTCTTCTAGTTCTATGGTTCTATCCTCTCTTTCTATATTCAGCCCGTGCTATACTGCTAAAAGTGCGGTCTAACTCTTCAATAGGCAATGGTTCAACTGTCACGCTATTAGCTATCTTTGTCAGCTCATATGCGGTCTCTAGGTCACAATCAACCCACTTATTAAAGAGTAAACCTACAAAGCGTGTCAGTGCTACATTACGCCCTCCCTCGTCTCCAAAGCCATTAAAAAGCGTGTCAATAATCCTCATAGTCATTGACCTCTGGCCACTTGCTCTAGGTTTGTAACGCTCAGTAGTTTCTTGCTTCGCTCTTGGTTCAACCTTGGGGACTGGATAATCTAGGCCATGCTCTACAATCTTTTGATAGTCTGCTGGGTTGCCTGTTGTTACTGGTAGCCCTTGGAGTTGTGACCATGTTAAACTAGCCATGTCAAAGGGTAGCCCAATCTTGTCAGCAATCTCTTTCACTACCTGCTTATAGGTTGCCTCATTCATCATGTTGTCAGGCTTCACTACAAGGCGAAAACGGGGCTTTTCTAAGCTATGTTTAATAGTCGGGTATAAGATATAGGAGTAGCCAAATAAAGCGCTAGAAACGGACTTTATAAAGTCCTCAGTCGTCCCCTGTATATCATCATAATCAAGGAAAATCAAATCCCGATAGATTAGACTGGAGTTGTTTCGCTTGTAACTGCCATGCTTTTCTGGCGTCACTTTCCCACTGATACAGTAAGGCGCTTGTGTACGTTTAAATTCTTCAATGTTTGCCCCTTCAGGGACTACCAAAGGCTTAAAGCGTTCAATGTACTGGAACGGCTCAATCTTATCAAATGGATAGACTAGATTATTTTGAAATCCTTTAGCCTCGTAAATTGCCATGCTCCACCCCCAGAAACTTCATCAAGTCAGAAATTCTATAATAGATTTTCCTAGTATCTTCAAGCGGTGGCTGGTATCTCCTTAACCCTGCTTTTTCCCACTTTTGGAGTGTCATATATTTTATATCTAACTCGTCCATGACTTCCTGGGCTGATATTAAACCTGTCAGTCGTGGTTTGACTGTATCACGCGCTTCCAGGTATCTTTCCACTACTTCCAGAATGCCATGCGCTAGGTCTTGCTCGCTTTCTCGGCTTAGGCTAAACATATCCGCCCACCTCCTTCAAGGTTTCTTTGTAGCTTTCTAGGTCACTGTTCATCAACACCGCTAGGCGCTTTTCTTCTTCTCGTATCTGATTGTAAAATGTTTTTGCTCCGTCCAGTAGCTCCTCTTTGTTAGCTGGGATAAAATATCCTCTAAATGTCCCATGGCGAACCCCAACAATAGGAACGCTATGGCGCGTGATCAGACGGCTGATAATATCTTGCACGGTTCTTTCTGCTAGCTTAGTGATCAGGCTGATTTCTGCCCCTGTTATGGAGTTCTCAGCCCCTACCTTGATTAGTCTTAATACTCGTTTGTCATTCTCTGATAGGCTCATTCAGTTCCTCCTCTCCTTTGCTTTTATTCAAAAAGGTTATTTGTCCGCTCGTTACCCCTTGCAAAATATCTTTTTGAGTTTCTATGATTGTATCAAGGGTTTTCAAAATAGCTGTCTTAGTCTCTAAATCCAACGTTTGTTTTGTCAACAAGCCCATAGTTACAGCTAACTTTGTTGCATTGTCCATACACGTAGCTAGGAAAATCTCTTTTGTAAAATAAGGTTCATCTGGTATTTTTTCACTATCAAGGTATATCTTCACTATGTAACTCATTTCATCCCTCCGTAAACTCTTACCCCTGCAAGCTGGATATATCGCCCATAATCAGGGTTTAAATCCTCGCTAGGTGTTTCTATCGTCTGTTGGTTTTCTCGCTCAAATTGGGCGCTTTTTTTGCGGTCTCGGTGGTTTAAATAAAGCAGTAAGCCAATCAGTACCACGGAAAAGATAAGCGCCTGTGTGTTGGTTAAATCTAGTTCGTTCATGTTATACCATCGCCTTATAGTTCTTGATAAATTCCGCTTGTTTAGGTTGTTCCATATTCAGCAAGTCGTCTTCGGCTTGTGCCATTTCTTTAATATCTTTAGTCATGGTATGCCTCCAGCTCTTTAGCGTCGTCATTGTTCAAAAGCAAAAAGGCTATTTCATTTAGACGATCGTATAGCTTTTCATTCTGGGCGTATGCTGTATCAGTGTATTTTTTAGCAAGCCATAAGAACATGGTTGTATCTTTCTGTAGTGCAAACTCAAGCCCTTCAAGAGCTATGTTATTCATTTCTAAAACATTCATGATGTCGGTTAATTCGTTCCCTAATTCTGCTAGTTTCTTAGCCGATAATAGAACTTGTTGGCTCGATGTTGCTTTTTTTGTTGTCATGCTTTTTACCTCTTTTTCTATCTTTTTATACTTGCCACGATGGCTTTTTAATGCTTTTTTTCTTGCCTACAGCCCCACGATCAGAAGTTTGCCGACCGAGAGCGTAGAGATTTTGAATGGTTGTTTCTTATACAGTTTTTCTTGTAATTCCTAGCCTCACGCTCAGACTCGCCAAAGTTTGAGAGCGTGAAAAAGTACCAGTTTAAAGAGTTGGCGCTCTCCGTATGGTCAAATTGCCCTAAATATGCTATAATCTAGGTATAAATCTTACTAAAACCTCTTTGATAATAGCTTGCCTGCTTTGTTAAATTCGTTTTAGTGTTAGTGTGAAAGGCTTTGCGGTGTGGTTATTGCTAAGCCTTTTTTGTTGCAATCACGCGCTTCTTTGGCGTGTTTTTTTATTTCTAAATGCCATGGCTTTGATTTCCTGATAACTCATATTCAAGCCAATCATGGCTATTACCATATCCTCAAATGCTTGGTATTGCTCCAGCTCGTCACTTGTCAAGCTATCAATGCCATTGTAGCCCCCACGTTCTTCCCTTAACTGCTTAGCGTTCCTGTCGGTTACTGCTTTTAGTAGCAGGTTGTTCATGGTGCTATGCGCGTGCTTTGGTGCTTGTTCCCAGTTCTCAATGCTGTCATGCAAGGTTTTTCTTTTTGGCTTTTCTAGCGCCCTCTGCATACGGAATTTAGAAAGTTCATCACGCATTTCAAAGAATGCTTTGACTAGGTTGGTTTTGAAGTTGGCCACTTGCTCGGTGTTCTTCAAGAATGTGATCAGCAATGTTGCTTGTTGCTCATTCAAAATATAATCTTTTGCCTGTTGTCCACTTTGTAAAGGTCGCATTTTAAATGACACCTTTCCAAATTGCTCCAGTCGTCCAATTTGTTTTCTAATGTGTTCCTGTATTGCGTGGTGTTTTATTCCAGCGCATTCAGCTATGATTGCACTCGTAGTATACGGCTCTTTTTTACCGTCCATATAGACTAGTTCCATCGGTTTGCTCCTTTCTAAGCAAGTTCGTTTTTTTTCGTACTTTTTCCTAAAAAAATAAGATCAGGGGAAATATTATAAAGTGAAGTTAATTCTCTTAGTAAATCAACAGGAATTTTAGTACTATCTTTTTCGTACTTTGCGATAGTTTGAAAACTTCTATTGATTTTTGAACCAACTTCACGTAACGTATAACCAGCAGAAACTCGCGCTCCTTTTAAAGTAATCTGTTTCATTAAAAAAATCCTTTCTAAAATTCTAATTGAATTGTACTATTATTTTCGTACTTTGTCAATAATTAAATTAAAAAATATTATTATTTTCGTACTTTTTTCTATTTTATTGTGTTACAATGAAGTTAGGAAATTTAGGAGGAGGTAAATATACATGGCAAAAAATAGCCCTCAAGATATTAAAAATAGACTCTATTTCTCTGCTAGATTAAATAGACTTATGAAAGAACAAGGTAAAAGACAAATTGACTTACATAATGATTTAGGTATTCCAAAAAGTACGCTAACAGGTTATGTCAAAGGTAGGTCAATGCCAAATACTGAAAACCTCCAAAAAATTGCTGACTATTTTAAAGTAGAGGTCTCAGATATTGACCCCCGTTTTTTTGTTCATGATTCAGAGGTTATTTTAAAGAGTGAGCAGCCTGTTATTGATTTTGTTACAATGTTTGAGTCTTTATCAGAAAGAAAACAAAAGAAATTATTTAAAGGTGTTATAAAAGATTTAGAGCATGATAATTTACCTCATGATTTTTTAAAAGAACCCTCTGACCTCGTTACTCATTTAGGTTCGCAGTTAGATGAACTACTGAGAGCGAAGAAAGAGCGAGAAATGCTTGAAAAAGAAAATAAAATGCTTGAGGAAGAAATTAGAATTTTAAAAATTTCTAATGAATACACCTTAATAGACCCTAAAGATACTGAAGCTATTAAGGATTTTAGAAATAGTCATTCAGAAGAAGATATTATTAAAGTTGAAGAATTACTTAATAAAAAAAGCAACCATAGCAAAACAGGATGGCCGAAAAAGTCGATTATGCGATCTATAGCATACCACGCGCCACAATATAGAAAATATTTTAAGAGAGGAAACGTATGGAAGATTTAAGTAAAAGATTAGTTAATAAAAGTATTGAGGCTTTTATTATGGGGATTGAAATATATAACAAACCTACAATTAAGTATAGAATTGAGGGTTTTAGTTTTTTTATCTGTAACGCCTGGGAATTAATGCTAAAGGCTTATATCATTAATAATGATGGTGAAGAATCAATATATTTTAAGGATAGTAAGGATAGAACGATATCATTAGAAAATGCAGTTGAGACAGTATTCCCAGATAAACATGGATCATTACGAAAAAATCTAATTCGAATTATAGAACTTAGGAATACTAGTACCCACTTCATAACAGAAGATTATGAACATATCTATGCCCCATTATTTCAAGCATGTGTTTCTAATTATATTTTAAAAATGCAAGAGTTTCACAATGAGGATATCACAAAACAAATTGCACAAAATTTCTTGACTTTATCAGTCCGCATCGACCAACTTAATCAAGAAGAAATTCGAGCCAAGTACTCTCCTAAAATGGCTGAACGTATACTTGCCGAGCAAGATAAAATTGAAAGTGAAATATATACTAATAATTCTGCCTATGCTGTACCTGTTGAAACTCGATTTTATATCACTAAGCTAGAACAAGATGCTGATTTATTTGTTAAACTTGATAAGACTGCGGAAACGAGTATAGGTATAGTTAGAGAGATTAAAGATCCAAACGCTATCTATCCATTAACTACTAGGGAAGTTATTAAAATTGTTAATAGACATCTCAAATCGAAAGGGATTCTATTAACAAAAATAGTCGGTGGAGAAAAACAAAAAAAGACGTTTACAACAAACGACTTACAACTTTTTAATACATTTTATGATATCAAGACAAATCAACGTTATTGCTACCATTATAAAATTGGTAATCGATACGGCTACTCTCAAATCCTCTGCGATTTTATAATTGAGGAAATCGAACGAAATCCTGAAACGTTCGTAGAAAACTTGAAAAAAAGACAAAAAAAATAAGATAACCCCAGGCATATGTGAATTCTCGTCCATTGACTTACTCCCCTTTGGGAACACAACGTTAATCCTTCGCAAGTTATCTTGTTAATTCTATTATACCACGCGCGTGGGAAATGTAAAGTGTTTTGTTAGCTAACTGGTAAACTAACTTTAGAAAAAACTATCAAAAAACACTGTAAAATAAGTGTTTTTACCACTTAACAATTAAGCATATAATTTACCTATCTAACTTGTTAAACTTGAATACAGGGCAAACTATGAAGCCCTAGCATGATATAAAACCTTTTTGATAATGGCTTGCCTGCTGATGTATTTTAGAAAGGTTTATCATCATGAAAATAACTGAAGTTGTAAAAAAAGACGGTAGCAAAGTTTACCGTGCTAATGTATATCTAGGAGTTGACCAGGTAACAGGAAAGAAAGTTAAAACTAAGGTAACGGGGCGGACACAAAAGGAAGTTAAGCAGAAAGCCAATCAAGAAAAAATAGCTTTTCAGAAAGCAGGATCTACTAGACAAAAGGCTAGCACCATAAAAAACTATCAAGAATTAGCCAATCTCTGGTTAGAAAGTTATAAGAATACGGTCAAGCCAAACACTCAAGGCAATGTTAGAAAGCTAATCGATAATCATATATTGCCTATTTTTGGGGCTTACAAGCTCGATAAGCTCACTACTCCACTTATCCAGTCAATTATCAACGAACTTGCTGACAAGACTAATAGAGGGGAAAAAGGGGCTTTTCTACATTATGACAAGATACATGCTTTAAACAAACGTATCTTACAGTATGGCGTAACCATGCAAGCTATACCGTCCAATCCTGCGCGTGATGTTGTTTTACCTCGTAACACTCAGAAAGCAAAGCGGAAAAAAGTAAAGCACTTTGAAAATCAAGAACTAAAAAAATTTCTTGGTTATCTCGATAATTTAGATAGCGATAGATACCGTTATTACTATGAGACGACGCTCTATAAGTTCCTATTGGCTACTGGTTGCCGTATCAATGAGGCTCTAGCGCTTAGCTGGTCTGATATTGACTTAGATAATGCCGTTGTGCATATTACCAAAACACTAAATCGGGATTTAGAAATCAATAGCCCAAAATCTAAGACTAGTTATCGGGATATAGATATAGATCAAGCGACTGTTAACATGCTGAAGCAGTACAAACTACGCCAAACTAAAGAGGCTTGGAAGATAGGGCAACGTGAAAGCGTGGTATTTTCGGATTTCATTCATGAGTATCCTAGCAGTTCAAGGCTTAAAAGAAGATTGCAAACACATTTTAAGCGTGCTGATGTTCCTAACATTGGCTTTCACGGATTCCGTCACACTCACGCTAGTCTCTTGCTTAACTCTGGAATACCATACAAGGAACTCCAGTACCGCCTAGGTCATTCCACTTTATCAATGACCATGGATATATATAGCCACCTCTCAAAAGAGAACGCAAAAAAAGCAGTATCATTCTACGAAACTGCACTAAAAGCACTATAGGGGGAGCAAAAAGGGGAGCAAATTTAAAAATCAACATTTCAAGACAAAGTAAAAATCCAATAGCAACAGGATTTTTGTTAGATTTATTTTGAAAAAGGCCGATTTTGTAGTATAATAGTACGGTGTGAAAAAATCCGAAAAATGAGAAAGGATAAGGGATATGAAACAAGTTTTTCTCTCTACAACAACTGAATTTAAAGAGATCGATACGCTTGAACCGGGTACTTGGATCAATCTCGTCAATCCGACTCAAAATGAATCACTCGAAATCGCTAACGCCTTCGATATCGATATTGCCGATCTTCGAGCACCGCTCGATGCGGAAGAAATGTCTCGTATTACAATTGAAGACGAGTATACACTGATCATTGTAGACGTGCCGGTCACAGAAGAAAGAAATAATCGCACCTACTACGTAACCATCCCGCTTGGTATTATCATCACAGAGGAAACCATTATCACTACGTGTTTGGAACCATTACCAGTCCTCGATGTCTTTATCAACCGTCGATTGCGTAATTTCTATACCTTCATGCGTTCACGTTTTATCTTTCAGATTCTCTATCGTAATGCAGAGCTTTACCTAACAGCCCTTCGTTCAATCGATCGTAAGAGCGAACAAATCGAAAGTCAACTGCATCAATCAACTCGTAATGAAGAATTGATTGAGCTCATGGAATTGGAAAAAACCATCGTCTATTTCAAGGCCTCCCTCAAAACAAATGAGCGTGTGATTAAGAAATTGACCAGCTCAACCAGCAATATCAAGAAATACCTTGAGGACGAAGACCTGCTTGAAGATACCCTGATTGAAACCCAACAGGCCATCGAGATGGCAGACATTTATGGAAACGTCTTGCATTCTATGACAGAGACCTTCGCCTCTATCATTTCTAACAACCAGAACAACATCATGAAAACCTTGGCCCTTGTGACCATCGTCATGTCCATCCCAACCATGGTCTTTTCTGCCTACGGGATGAACTTTAAGGATAATGAAATCCCCCTAAACGGCGAGCCAAATGCCTTCTGGTTAATCGTCTTTATCGCCTTTGCTATGAGTGTCTCGCTCACTCTCTATCTCATCCATAAAAAATGGTTCTAAGAGGAGTTCCTATGTCTCAGATTGATCTACAAAAATTAACCAAGAAAAACCAAGAATTTATCCATATCGCTACCCAACAATTCATCAAAGATGGGAAAACAGACGCTGAAATCAAAACTATTTTTGAGGAAGTTATTCCCCAAATCCTTGAAGAGCAAGCCAAGGGTACGACTGCTCGTTCCCTCTATGGCGCACCAACCCACTGGGCTCATAGCTTCACTGTCAAAGAGCAGTACGAAAAAGAGCATCCAAAAGAAAATGATGACCCAAAACTCATGATTATGGATTCAGCCCTTTTCATCACTAGCCTCTTTGCCCTAGTCAGCGCCCTCACAACCTTCTTCTCAGCAGATCAAGCTATCGGTTACGGTTTGATTACCCTCCTATTAGTTGGATTTGTTGGTGGATTTGCCTTCTACTTGATGTACTACTTTGTTTACCAATACTATGGACCAGATATGGACCGCAGTCAACGTCCACCTTTCTGGAAATCTGTACTAGTTATCCTAGCTTCTATGTTCCTTTGGTTGCTTGTCTTCTTTGCAGCAAGCTTCCTACCAGCTAGCCTTAACCCAGTACTTGCTCCATTACCACTAGCTATTATCGGAGCGGCCCTCCTAGCCCTTCGCTTCTATCTCAAGAAACGCTTGAACATCCGAAGCGCAAGTGCAGGACCAACACGTTATTAAGAAGAATAATAAAAGCAACTGCAGATGCAGTTGCTTTTTTACTACTTTCTTGATTTAAAAGCATTCTTCTGACATCCCACATAGCTTTCTCTTATCTTTTGTGATAAAATAGGCTCAATCTATTTCTAGGAGGATGAGATATGGCTTCTACTATTGGTATTGTTAGTTTATCTAGTGGCATTATCGGAGAAGACTTTGTCAAACACGAAGTGGACTTGGGTGTCCAACGTCTCAAGGATATGGGACTCAATCCTATCTTTTTGCCCCATTCGCTAAAAGGATTAGACTTTATCAAGAACCATCCTGAAGCGCGTGCAGAGGATTTGATGCAAGCCTTTTCTGATGATAACATCGACATGATCCTATGCGCCATCGGTGGAGACGATACCTATCGCTTGCTACCTTATCTTTTTAAAAATGACCAACTCCAAAAGGTTATCAAACAAAAAATTTTTCTTGGCTTCTCGGATACAACCATGAACCATCTCATGTTTCATAAACTAGGAATCAAGACTTTTTATGGTCAATCCTTCTTAGCAGACATTTGTGAATTAGACAAAGAAATGCTAGCCTATAGCCTTCACTACTTTAAAGAATTGATTGAGACTGGAAGAATCTCAGAAATCCACCCTAGTGACGTTTGGTATGAGGAACGAACTGATTTTAGTCCCAAGGCTCTGGGGACAGCTCGTGTCAGTCATGCAAACACTGGTTTTGACTTGTTGCAAGGAAATGCCCAGTTCGAGGGAGAAATCCTCGGTGGGTGTCTCGAATCCCTCTACGATATCTTTGACAATTCTCGATACGCAGATAGCACTGACCTCTGCCAAAAGTACAAACTCTTCCCTGACTTATCAGACTGGGCAGGAAAAATCCTCTTGCTAGAAACAAGCGAAGAAAAGCCTGAGTCCGAAGACTTCAAAAAGATGTTGCGAAATTTAAAAGACACTGGCATATTCGAGGTCATCAGTGGACTCTTGGTCGGAAAACCTATGGATGAAACTTTCTATGACGACTATAAAGAGGCACTATTGGATATCATTGATAGCAATATCCCGATTGTCTATAATCTGAATGTCGGCCACGCAACTCCAAGAGCCATTGTTCCCTTTGGAGTCCACGCTCATGTAGATGCACAGGAACAAGTCATTCGCTTTGACTATAACAAAAAATAAATAGTTTCTCTATTTTTGTGCTTTTGTATTGGTTTTCGTTACAATTTATATCTGAATTTATTGCATTTCGCTAATTTCTATGATATCCTTTTAAAGGAGGTGTATATGACAAAACAAAAAATTAATCGAATCGTAGGTTCTATTGGTGCCTTTATTGGAATTATAGTATTTATTGCCTACATACCTCAAATTATCGCTAATTTACAGGGAAATAAAGCTCAACCATTTCAACCTTTATCAGCTGCTATATCTTGCTTAATCTGGGTTATTTATGGATGGACAAAGGAACCTAAGAAGGATTGGATACTAATCATTCCAAATTCAGCTGGTGTTATTTTAGGTGGAATCACTTTTTTGACTTCACTCTAACAAATATACTAGTATGTATAAAAAGCTGAGATAAATTTCTCAGCTTTTTTCTATATTCTCAGATATTCTAGTTACCTACACTCACTAATTCCCGCTTTTCCATTCACAATCATTCTCGTGGTCATCAACCAGGCCTGCTGCCTGTAGAAAAGACAAGACGGCGACTGGGCCTGTGAACTTGAAGCCTCGTTTTTTGAGATCTTTGGCTAATTTCTCAGACAAAACGGTTTTAGATGGGGATTGGCGGTAATCGGAAACATCGTTAACGATAGTTTTCCCCTCAACAAAAGACCAAAGATAGGCATCAAAAGAGCCATATTCTTCCTGTAGTCGTAGAAAGGCTTGGGCGTTAGCGCGTGTAGCAAAAATCTTGGCTCTATTCCGAATGATGGCTGGATTCTCCAGCAAAGCTTCCAACTCGGTGTCGGTCATGTCTGCCACCGCTTGAATTTGATAGCTATGAAAGGCTTGACGGAAAGCCTGGCGTTTGTTGAGCACCGTTTCCCAAGACAGGCCTGCCTGATAGGTTTCCATACACAACAACTCAAACAATGCTTGGTCATCATGGAGGGGCTGGCCCCACTCCTCATCATGATAGGCGATATAGAGAGGATTGGTCATCTTGACCCACGAACAACGTTTTGTCATGCTCTGCTCCTATTTGACCAACATTTTAAGGGCCGACTTGATATAGTTCTCAGCTGTATCTGTCGTTCCTTCAAAGAATTTCTTGATTTTCTTGAGTTCGGTTGCCTTGTAGCCCAGTGCCAACATGGCTTCCATAGCTTCTTCCAGCTCTTGGTTTTCAGTGCTTGCTTGCACTGCCACCTTGGCAGGAAGGTCATCTCCTGCAACTACTACCTTACCTTCCAAGTCCAGCACCATCTGTTGGGCTGTTTTCTTGCCAATTTTAGGGAACTTGGTCAAGTAGGTGATGTTCTTGGTTTCGATGGCTTGAACCAAACCAGCATTGTCATCGACAGCGATAATAGCAAGAGCTGATACAGGACCAATCCCAGATACCGAAATCAGACTGAGAAAGAGCTTTTTCTCATCTTCTGAGCGAAATCCATAAAGCAGATGAGCATCCTCACGGATGACTTGATGCACATAGATCTGAGCTTCTTGATTCACCTGACCTGAATAAGCATAGGGATTGGCCACATGCAAGATATAACCGATACCGTTGACTTCAAGGACAATGTATTTGGCAGTAATTTTGGTAATGATTCCTTTAAGATATTCGTACATAGTTTTCCTTTTAGTTTAATATTTCCCCAATTCACGGAGACTGGTGTGATTTTCCTGAATACGTCGGAACATCTTTTCCATATCCGACTTGGTAAAATGCACCAAAACAGGGCGTCCATGGGGACAGTTATAGGGATTGTCACATTGAGAGAGCTGATAAAGGAGCTGTCTGGCTGAATGATCATCGATACGATGATTGGCCTTGATGGACCGCTTGCAGGACATCATAATAGCCAACTCTGCTCGGTACTTCTTGATAGAAACTTCCTTGGTCAAAAGGAGCATGTCGCACATCTCATAGATGCCTGATTCAATCTCTTCTTCTGCCATCCAAATAGGATGTTCACGTAGAATAAATTGATTTTCTCCGTACTCTGCTAAAAAGACGCCCACTTCCTCTAAAAGTGCCATTCTTTCCTTGAGACGGAGGGCATCATCCGCTGGAAATTCAAAGATGTAGGGCACTAGAAGTTGCTGCTGGCTCTGGTCAACATCGCCAATGCTCTCACGGTATTCCTCATACTTAACTCGTTCCTGAGCCGCATGCTGATCTATGATGTAGAGCCCATCTCGTCCCTGGGCAAAGAGATAAGTCCCGTGCATTTGCCCGAAAAATTCTAACTCTGGAAAGATTGAAGATTCTTCTCGCTCCAGCTTGTCATAAGCCTTATCAAGACTGACTAAATCTAACTCTGGATGGTCTAGCTGGTCATAGTTAGCAGGCTTTCTCTCTGCAAAATGCAATTTTGCTTGCTTGGTCAGTTGGTCCAAGGTTTCCTTGGCAAACAGGGTCAAATCCTGTCCTTCATCAGTCAATTCTACCTGATAATCAGCTACTTCAGCTTGACTAGGTCTTGTCGGCTCAGTTTTCTCATAGTAGAGCGTATTTTCTTTGAGTGGGAAAATAGTTTGCTCCACCTTCTCACGATTGCGCACGGTCGATTTGGCAAGATTTTCCAAGGCATCTGGAATCAAGGTTTGTTCCTTGAGACTATTTGCAATAGCTTCTGAGACAAGCGTCATCAATTCTTTTTCCTTGGAAATTCGCACCTCTTGCTTGGTTGGATGCACATTGACATCCGCTAGATAAGGGTCGATATGAATGTGAATGACAGCCAGTGGAAAACGACCTACCATAAGCTTACTACCATAGCCGTCAAGAATAGCACGATTGAGTAAAAAGTTCTTGATATAACGGCCATTGATGAAGAGGCTGATATAGTTGCGATTAGCTCGAGTCAATTCAGGCAAGGACACAAAGCCAGAAATTTCGAAATCAAGATCCGAATTCTCAATTTCAATCATCTTCTTGGCACTCGCCAAACCGTAAATCCCTGCGATTGCTTGGCGCAGTTGACCAGTCCCTGCTGTCCGTGTCATTTCCTTGCCATCACTAATCAAGCTAAAAGAAATCTCAGGATGGGCCAAGCCCAGACGGTTGACAATATCAATGATATGAGACAACTCTGCTTGCTGGCTCTTCATATACTTGAGGCGGGCAGGCGTATTGAAAAAGAGATCCTCCACACAAACCTTGGTTCCCACAGGACTAGTCGCTGGGATGACTTCTTCAACTTCTCCCCCACGCGCGACTAGCTTGGTCCCGTGACTTGCGCCCTCAACTGCTGTCAAAAGAGTTAAAACGCTGACGGATGCGATAGAAGGCAGAGCTTCACCACGAAAACCAAGCGTCCGAATTCGAAAGAGATCTGCTTGATTTTTTATCTTGCTGGTCGCATGACGACGCAGTGCCAGCTCTACCTCATCGTGGGTAATTCCATGACCATTATCTGTGATTTGAATCTTCTTGAGACCAGACTCTTCAATCTCAATGATAATCTGGCTAGAGCCAGCATCAATGGCATTTTCTACCAACTCTTTAACCACACTGGCAGGACGTTCGATAACCTCTCCTGCCGCGATCTGGTTTGCTAACACCTCTGGCAATTCAATAATATGAGACATTTTTCAGCCCCTTTCTGTATCTATTTTCCTAGAAATTGATTAGTGCTATTATACCATATTTCAGATAGGACAGAAAAGTAAGCACCACATAGGATACAAATCCCTCCACATAGACAAAGTCCCTTGCAAGGGGCTGAAAAATAGTGTTTAATAAAGGTGTACAAGAAGTGATCACAATTTTGTATGAAAAACAAGGAGAGAAATTTATGAAAGTAGAACTACAGATTAGTGAAGTTTACGAAGAGGAAAAGCTGATTGTTCAAGCACCTCAGCCGACAGATAAAGTCCAGAAAGTCATCGAGTTCGCAGAAAATCTGGATCTAACAGAAAAAATCAAAGGGAGAATCGATAATCAGGTCTATCTCGTTGAGATTGGCAAGATTCAACGCTTCTATATCGAGAATCGAAAGGTTCTAGCAGAAACCGCGAGTCAGACCTACAGCATTGATTTGCGACTCTATCAGGTCCTTGAAATTCTGCCAACCAATTTTATCCAAATTTCTCAATCAGAAATCATCAATATCGATTCCATCTCTCATCTCAAGCTCACGCCCAACGGTCTGGTAGAAATCTTTCTAAAAAACGAAAGCTTCACCTACTCTTCACGCCGTTATCTAAAAACCATCAAGGAGAAATTAGAACTATGAAAAAACAAACCTTCCACGACGCAGCTACTGGTGTCCTCATCGGTCTCATCCTCTCTATCATCTTTTCACTCATTTATGCACCAAGTACCTACGCCCCGTTAAGTCCCGACTCTCTCATCGGACAAATGATGGCTCAACATCAGGTTCACGGTGCCTTGGTCTTGCTCTACTGCACACTGATCTGGGCAGCCATTGGTATTCTCTTCAACTTTGGCAAGCGGTTATTCAGCCGTGACTGGAGCATGCTTCGTGCGACTCTGACTCATTTTTTCCTCATGCTAGTAGGCTTTGTCCCACTAGCAACTCTGGCAGGTTGGTTCCCCTTCCACTGGATCTTCTATCTCCAGCTCATTATCGAGTTTGCGATTGTCTACCTCATCATTTGGACTATTTCCTATAAAAGAGCATCAAAAAAAGTAGACCATATCAATCAACTCTTGGAGCATAGAAAATAGGAATCTCATAATAAGCAAATCCGAGAAAGAAACTTCTCGGTTTTTCTTTATCCTTCTGCACCTTACTATCATAGCAGTTATTTTCAGATCTTCTTTATAAATTTTCTGTAATTTTCTATCTTTTTTCAAAATATTCTTGCATTTTCCCAAAGTTTTTTGTAGAATATAGATTACATATCCAGATTATTCTGAAAATTCAAAAAGAGGTATTTATCATGTCGCAAGCTATTTCGTTAAATCAATCAACCTGGACAAGTAAACTAAAAGCAATGGGGCCTGGAATCCTAATGGCTTCTGCCGCTGTTGGAGGTTCTCACATTGTATCTTCTACTCAAGCTGGTGGTTCTTATGGGTGGTCGCTACTCCTCTTGGTCATCTTAGCCAATGTCTTTAAATATCCATTTTTCCGTTTTGGTGCTGAATACACAGCTGATACCGGAAAGACTTTGGTTGAAGGTTATGCCGAAAAAGGAAAACTCTATCTCTGGATTTTCTTTATCCTAAATGTCTTTTCGGCTATGGTCAACACAGCTGGTGTCGCCATTCTGTGCTCAGCTATCATCGCCAGCGCCTTCCCAATGATCGGTCTTAGCATTACTCAGTGGTCTCTCATTCTCGTTGCCATCATTTGGGCTATGCTACTCTTTGGAGGCTACAAACTCTTAGACGGCATGGCAAAATGGATTATGTCAGCTTTGACCATTGCAACTGTTCTTGCAGTTATCATCGCGACGGTCAAACATCCAGAATACAGTTCTAATTTTGTCGAGAAAACACCTTGGCAAATGGCAGCTCTACCCTTCATCGTTTCCCTCTTAGGATGGATGCCAGCTCCTATTGAAATTTCAGCTATCAATTCACTTTGGTCTGCTGAAAAGAAAAAGACCGTCAACTTTAACACAGAGGACGCTCTATTTGACTTTAACGTTGGTTACATTGGAACAGCCATCCTAGCTGTGTTCTTTGTAGCACTGGGAGCACTGATTCAATATCCTACAGGGCAAGCAGTTGAAGCTGCTTCAGCCAAATACATCTCTCAATTCGTGGGCATGTATGCCTCTGTTCTTGGCGAATGGTCCCGTTACTTGATTACCTTTATTGCCTTCCTGTGTATCTTTGGAACAGTTATCACTGTTATCGATGGCTATTCTCGCGTCAATCAGGAATCTCTCCGACTGCTAATCAGTCAAAAAGAAGACAATCGTAAATCTTTGAACATCTGGATGACCATCACTGCTATCATCGGTATCATCATTATCAAATTCTTCGCTGGTCAGGTTTCAACCATGCTCCGCTTTGCCATGATTGGTTCTTTCCTGACAACACCATTCTTCGCTCTTTTAAACTACGCCTTGGTAACGCGTGAAAACAAACATCTTCCTTCTTGGCTCAAACACCTTGCTATTGCAGGATTGATTTTCCTCTTTGGTTTCGCCATCTTCTTTATCTATGCACTCGCAATCGGAAAAGCAGGATAATCGACAAAGCGCACTTAAGAGTGTGCTTTTTTTACATTTTAAAAGCAGTTAGCAAATCCCAACCGCCTCTTATATTGACTTTAATTTTCCTTTTCCAACTCATACAAATCTGCGATAATCGCTGCGACACGTTTGATATCTCCCAGCATACCTCGCATTTCAAAGTCAGCCAAGACAGGGAAACCAAAACGTTGACTGTATTGCTTGGCTGTCAGGCAGTATTGGTTATTAAAGTTACGATTTCCTGAACCAACCACACCAAAACACTTACTAGCATTGTCACCATAGGCGATAAAATCCCCCACTGGTGTCGTCAAGATCTCGACATCTCCGTTATCAACGCCATTCCCACCTTCTAGGTAGGTCGGTAGAAAGGCGATGTAAGGGTGGTCCATTTCATAGAAATCGTGACCTTCCTTGACCAAATCCTTAATATGAATCTTTTGAACCTCTATCCCCTCGTGCTGGGACAAGAGATAGTCTTTCAAGCGCGTCACAAAACTCTCAGTATTGCCACTCAAACTAATATAAACTAAAGAAATTGTCTTCATATTTTCCTCCATGATTTTATTTTTAATCGAAAAATAACTACCAAGATTGTAACTTGATAGTTATTTTTTGTCAATACTTAGGCAAGTTCTTCTGTTTCCTCTTCTTCAGCCAAGGCTTTTTGTTGACGCCACATCTTATAGAATACAAGGGCTAGGAAAAGAACATTGATGACGATATAGAAAATGCTAACAGCTTGTGAAATAACACTTATCCCTAAACGCATGGTCTCATCGTGAACTAACTGCACAGCGTCTTGTAAAGTCACATAGCCATAAATCGAACCAATAATAGCTAACAAAACATAGCCAACGTAAGTATAGTTTGCATATTGCAAATTCTTACGAATAAGGAAGACAATAGCTACTACCACTAAAATAGCAGATAGCACAATCAAGGCCATATTAAAAATAGAATGAGTTGATTCTGCTACTCTATAGGTGTAATTGATGTTGTCTTCTAATTGCTGAGCACTGACCCCTGCAACTTGTTTCTGAGCGGCACGAAGGGCTTCTTTACTAGGCAAGGGACTCAACATTCCAAACAGAGACATAGCTGAAATAAGAGCAGACAAGATTAGCAAGACCCATAGATAAATCGGTTTCTTTTTCATGATAGAACCTCCTGATATTATTATTGATATTATAGCACCTTTTGTAAAGGAATACAAATCTTATAGTATAGTTTCTACCTGTTTTCGGTAGGCTTTTGGCGATTTTCCGCACAATTTTCGGAACACTTTATAGAAATATCCAACGTTACTGTAACCAACAGCATAGCAAATATCTTCAATACTGTCACTGGTTGAAAGTAAGAGTTGCTGAGCAGCCTTAATGCGTTGTTTGTTTAGTAACTCTGCGAAGGTCGAATTGGTTTCTCGCTTAATCAACTGACCCAGATAGACAGGATTGATAAAGAGATCCTTACTGATATCCTTGAGCGAAAGTTCTTTCTGATAATCACGCCCAATAACTTCCAGTACACTGACCACATTTTCATTCATGCGATATTGCCCAAAAAAGCGGGTCAGAGTTTCCTTAATATAAGGAACCAATTCATCAAAGGATTGAATAGCATGAATCGTTTTGACAATATCCGTTAAATCATCAGCTTTTAGATGTTCAAACAAGTGAAAAACATCCATGACAAACTGGATAAAAAGCTGTTTGGTAATCGGAACACGAGGTGTATTTTCAAGAACTACCTTCTCCAAGAGGTTCAACTCTTCTACGATTTGGTTGAGATCCCCCTGAATGATAACCCTATAAATCGGTTCGTAATAGGTAAAAAGACTCTCAGACTGTTTTAAATTTACAGAACCGTAAAAGAGGGCTTTCTCAGCATTCAGCTTCCAGCGTTCAAAGTGTTCTTGATAGGGAACTTCAAAGGGTGTAACGACTAAACCATCTAGGGGTTGATCAGAAATAAAAATCTGCCAATCTTGTCCTAACACATAATATGGAATAGTGAAAGAACCTTGTTTTTCCTTGGATAGACCTATCCACCAGTTCTCCTTACCTCCTAAATAACTAACAAATCCAGCCTCATCTAAATCTTGACTAAGGGTCTGACTTTTCTTTCCTCTCTCGCTGAGCTGACCTGCAATCTTCTCCAGTAGATTACCCAATTCTACCTTATCAACAGGCTTGACCAGATAGTCCACCACACTAAGGTTCATGGCCTTTTTGACATAGTCAAACTCCTGATAACCTGACAGCAAGATATAGGCAGCATCTGGTAAGATCTCTTTCATTTCCCTAATCATGTCAAGCCCTGTTTTTTCTGGCATATTGACATCGGAAATGACCACATCGACAGAATTTTCCTGAACATATTCTAGGGCTTCATCGGCATGACTGGCTGTTGCGACGACCTCCATACCCCACTTATCAAAGGGAATCAAACGCTTCAGACCTTCTGTCACCATGTACTCATCATCTACTAATAATACTTTATACATTTTCTCCCTTTCTACTCATCTTGAATTGTAATACGATACTGAACACCTGCTTGCTCTGCAGACTCTATAGTAATAGCATAGCGGTCCCCAAAATAGAGCACAAAACGCTCATGGACATTGACAATCCCGATAGACTGCCTTTGGGCACTATAGCTGGCTTGGTGTTCAAAATGTCTCTGACTTAATTTTTCTCGGAGATTTGCCAGCTTTTCAGCAGACATCCCACGACCATTATCGACCACCAAAATTTCCACAAAACCATCTCGTTTAAGAGCTTTAATGCTAATCACATTATCTGTCCGTCTATGGTCAACACCATGAGCGAAATAATTTTCTACCAGCGGTTGCAAAGTAAACTTAGGAATCTTCATATTCTCTAACTCTGGGTCTATCTTGAAACCATAGGCAATAGATTTAGGATAGCGAACCATGCAAAGATAACTATATTTACGGCAAAATTCTAATTCCTGTTTGAGAAGAGTTTCTCTTTCGTCGGAAATATTGTTACGCAAGAGACTACTGAACTCATAAATGATATCTGCTAACTCATCTTGACTCTGCATGACTGCATACATGCGCAAGAACTCCAGCGTATTATACATAAAATGAGGATTAATCTGAGCCTGCAAGGCTCGCATATTGGCATCTTTTTGGCTAAGTTCTAACTGGTAAATATCATGGATGTTCTTTTCCAATCTATCCAACATATCATTGGTCGTCTCCGCGATTAGGAGCAATTCCTGATCCTTTTCAAGCGTATCAATGCGAAGACCTTCTTCCCCTTGAGCAATAGCTTGGATAGAATCGACCAAATCCACTACCTGCTTTTGATAATTAGCAAAGGTCTGCCTCAAAGTCAGATAAAGAATAACAATAAAAAGAAGGCTCAAGCCCACAATCAAAGCAGAGCTAGTCACTGTTCCTTGCAAAACAAAGTTTTTGGGAACTGCCACCTGAACCTGATAGCCATGAGAGGTCACACCAACAAACCAGTTTTCATGCTCCCTATTGACTCTCTCACCAATATGAAAAATCTCCGTATCAAAAGGCGATGTCACAGTCACAGCCATCGGGATATGACCTCGGGTATTGTCCACAGCATGGTATAAGATTTCTGGATCCAAGGAGATATAAACAACCCCTATCGATTGATCCGTCGCTGGGTCTAAAATAGGCACTCCAAAACTATTGGCCTCTGGTTTAAAGCCTTCCGCAAGTACCGTATGACCACCTCTCTCATTTCTGCTCGAAACATAAACTTCTTTAAAGTCCTGCAAGACGATTGCAACACCCGTTATATAGTCATTTTGGACATAAAGATCATCGATATTTTCATACAGAGAAATAGAAGTTGACGAAGCTACTTGATGCTCCAACAGCCAATAAAAATACTCAGAAGTTGACAGGCTAAAGTACTTATAAACCCCTTGTATCCGGTCTTGATTGGCTACTAAATCTTGAGCTAGCTGGGCTGACTCGCGATAATAGTACTCCACCTCTTCGACTGTTCGAGTGGTTACACGCTGGGCTACTCTTTGAGCTTCCTTTTCCCGTGAATCCCAGTCAGCGTAAGAAAGTAAGATTGCAAAACTCGCAATAATAATGATCATAACTGAACTGTAGGTTCGCAGAAGCGTATGTAGCCAAAACTGCTTCATTCTATTTTGTCGCCAATTTTTCATGGATACTTTCATAGATCGGTTCCAACATATCACTGATAAAGAAATGCCACATCCCAATTCCTACAAAGAAAAGTAGGGCAGGCATATAGTAACCAATTACCACAAGTAGCACTGTCCCAAGGAGAACCTTAGCCACAGCCACTAAGCTCATAAAGATACCAATCAAGGATAGTTTGAGACTGTTTCGATAAGACAAGTCAAAATAAACTTGTAATTTCAAAGACACTGTATAGGCCAAAAAGATCAGGGCAACTACTAGGGCATTCAAAAAGGTCGCAATCAAATGAACAATAGTCTGATGAGGCAATTGTACCAAAAGATACAAACCATAGACCAAAACTAAATCCACTCCTAAAAAGCTATAGAAAATCAGGTTGCTGGAGACAAAATTTTGCTTATAAAGAGACCAAGCCTCCTTCAAACTGTATTCCCGAAAGCTATAACCATGTTCTGCATATAAACTCATCAAGGTGGCACTAGCTGGCGCTAGACCAAGGATAAGCCCTCCTGCTAAAGTTAATAGCCAAAAGAAGGCTGTCGCAATCATCCCTAAAAAGAAACGATTAAAGACAAAATCTAAAAATCTCCCCATGATATCCTCCTAAAAATAACTCTGAAACTATTATAGCATATTTCAAGCGTTTTCAAACACATAGACTATCCATTTACAATCCCACCAAACCGTGGTACAATGAGAATTGTGAGAAAATTATCAGGAGACAATTCATGAAAAAATCTATCTTAACTACACTGCTTTTTGCAGTTCTTTACTTCCTCTGCATGGGGATTGGTGTCCTTTTGGGCAATCTCCTTGACCAAACTGGAAACATGTTTTATGCGCCTGCCTTTACTGGCCTTGTAGGCGGCAGCGTCTATATGATCCTAGTCGCAAAAGTTCCGCGATTTGGAGCCATTACCACTATCGGCCTTGTCATGGCCCTCTTTTTCTTGGGAACTAAACACGGTGCTGGTGCCTTCCTTCCTGGAATTATCTGTGGCCTCCTAGCAGATGGAGTAGCTAACCTCGGAAAATACAAGGACCAAACAAAGAACCTCCTTTCTTTCCTTATTTTTGCCTTTAGCACATCAGGACCAATCTTGCTTATGTGGATTACTCCCAAAGCCTATATGGCTACCCTTCTGGCAAGAGGAAAATCGCAAGAATATATCGACCGTATCCTGGTCGCACCAAACCCTGGAACCGTCCTTCTATTTATCGCAAGTATTGTCATCGGAGCCCTAGTGGGTGCTTTGATTGGACAAGCCTTGAGTAAAAAATTGGCACAAAAAATCTGATTACTAAAAAAGAGCCACACGGCTCTTTTTTATTTATGACTTAATTTCTTGGTCAAGAAGTCTCCCAAGAACTGAATCGTAAAGATAATCAAAATGATAATGATGGTTGCCAAGATAGTCACATCGTGATTATAGCGGTTAAATCCATAAGCGATGGCCACGTTACCGATACCACCAGCTCCAACCGCACCGGCCATAGCTGTTTCACCGACTAGTGAAATCAAGGTTACAGTTGTCACGCGGATCAAGTCTGGAAGGCCTTCGGATAGGTAAACACCCACGATATCCCAGAATGTCGCTCCGCTAGCTTGAGCCGCCTCAATAACACCACCATCTAGCTCAGCCAAGACAACCTGCACCTGACGGGCAAAGAAGGCAAAGACTGCAAAAGATAGGGGTACGATAGCCGCATTTGGACCAATGCTTGTTCCTACGATTAGATGAGAGAAGGGTGACAAGACTGCCAAGAGAATGATAAAAGGAACCGCACGGAAAATAGAGGTGATTTTATCCAAAATCCAAAAAACAACTTTATTTTCCAAGACACCACCTGGCGCTGTCAAGACAAGGAAGAGCCCTGCTACCAGTCCCAAGAGCCCTCCGATGATGAAAGAAAGAACTGTCATATAGAGGGTTAGGTAGATGGCTGTTCCCCAGCCTGCTTGACCAGCCCAGCCCATTTTATAGACATTTGGCAAATAGGTTTGAATCAATGATTCCATCTTACTGTCCTCCCTTCAATACTTTTAGTTGTACGCCTGCTTGACGAATGGCTTCTTGGGCACCTGCCAACGCTGCTTGTTCACCTGACAAGACCACCACCAATTCTCCGACAGGAGTGCCATCGAGAATTTCGATATTTCCATAGAGGATATTAGCTGTTACTTGGTAATGCTTGTACAATTCATTCAAAAGTGGCTCGTCTGTTGAAGCTCCAGCGTACTTGAGTTGCACCAATAGACTGTTTGCAGACAAGTGTTCCACGATTTCTTGCTTCTCAATCTTAACCATGGCTTCATCAATACCTGTGGCTGTTGAGATAAAGTCTTGAGTCAAAGGTTGTTTAGGATCTGAGAAGATTTCAAGGACACTGCCCTCTTCAATCAAATGCCCATCCTGCATAACCGCCACACGATTGGCAATGTCTTTGACAATCTGCATTTCATGCGTAATCAAGACAACCGTCAAGCCTAATTTTTGGTTCAAATCTTGCAACAAGGCTAAAATCTGCTTGGTTGTCTTAGGGTCAAGGGCAGAAGTTGACTCATCCGAAATCAAGATTTTTGGATCATTTGCCAAGGCACGCGCAATGGCCACACGCTGTTTTTGCCCTCCAGATAGTTGTGAAGGGTAGTTTTCAGCACGGTCTGCCAAGCCAACCAAGTCCAACAACTTGGCTACTTTAGCCTTCTTTTCTTCCTTGCTGAGTCCAGAGTGTTTAAGGGCAAAGGCTACATTCTCCTCTGCTGTCTTTTGACTCATCAGGTTAAAATGCTGGAAAATCATTCCTATATCTTGACGTTTACGACGCAACTGCTCGGCCGTCAAGGTCACCTTGCCCTCAAAAATCACATCATCATCAATGGTAATTTTTCCTGCAGATGGTTTTTGCAAGAGATTAATCACCCGTACAAGGGTTGACTTCCCTGCTCCAGAATATCCAACGATTCCGTAGATATCCCCTTCTTGGATGTGAATGGTCACATCCTTGACCGCTGTGATGGTTCTCTTCTTTTGGTGAAAAGTCACATCGATCTGATCTAACTTGATAATATCTCTACTCATAGCTTCTAATCAGCTCCTCTACTAATTCAATATGGGTGTAGTAATCGGCGATTCGCACATTTTCATCTCCACCGTGGTCTCGACTGTTGGCATTTCCTAGACCGAAGGCCACCATTGGCACCTCTAGGGCATCAAAAACCGTATGCATAGGCCCTGTCCCAGCTGTAGTCGGTAAGACAGAGACGCCCTGTGGATAGAATTTCTTGGCCAACTCGATCACATTGAGAATGGCTGGCGCGCTCATATCGCTTCGATAGCTCATCTCTCCCAAGGTATAGTATAATTCTACCTTATCAAAGCCATTTTTGTCTAGCTGTTTCCGAATTTTTTCCAGAACATCATGCGGTTCTAAGCCAGGAACCAAACGAACCTCTAACTTGGCACTGGCTGCTGCTGGCAAAATCGTTTTAACCCCTTGCCCTTGATAACCTGACTGGATCCCTTCGATATTAAGGGCTGGTTCAAAAAAGAAACGTTTTAGGAAGGATGCACGATCCTCTTGTAAGAGAGGCAATTCCAAACCATAAATCTGGCTGATTTCCCCTGGATTTCGTTGAGCGTAAGTGTCCACCAAGGCCAATTCTCGTTCATTTGGCTCTTGTACTTCTTCGTACAAGCCTTCAACCAAGATACGGCCATCTGCAGCACGAAGAGACTGTAGAGCTTGAAGGAGGTACCATGGAGCTGATTCCACAACCCCACCATAACTAGAGTGGATATCCACATCCGCACTTTTTACCTTGGCATCAAAGGTCACAATCCCCTTATTTCCACCAGAAATTTCTAACTGCTCCAAGGCATTTTTGGTCCCTTGTTCCCAGACCAACAAATCTGCACCACGGAGTTTGTCCGCATGTTTTTCCAGATACTTATCTAGGTCTGTCGAAGCAGATTCCTCCGCTCCCTCCATGATAAAACTGATATTGACAGGCAGATCATCATGATGCTGCATGTATTTTCTCAAAGCACTCAAACGAGCTGTGATATGACCCTTGTCGTCGTCAACCCCACGCCCATACATAAAGCCATTGCGGACCGAAAGCGTAAAGGGATCCTCCGTCCACACCTGATCTCCGTCCGCTGGCACAGTGTCATAGTGGTTATAGAAAATCAAGGTCTTAGCATCTGGACGCGAACTCTTGAAATGCGCCATGACAAAGGGCGCCGTATAAGTCTCATCAATCTCCACTTCGGCCCCAACACGCTTGAAAATCTCACCCAGATAGTTTGCGACTTCCTTAAGTCCAACCTGCTGGGCAAAGACTGATTTCTTAGAAATCAAAGTACGCAAAACCTCAAAATAATGCTGGGCTACATGATCCTTTTCAAATTTTTCAATCTGTTCTTGTTCGCTAGGAAAAACCATATTCTCTCTACCTTTCTATGAACTACTCTTCCTGACAATCCATGCTCTATACAAAAGCAAGAGGTGGAATTCTCTCTCCCACCTCCCTGTTTCTTATTACCAAACTGGTTGATCCAAACCGTCTGATGTTTCTTCGATAACTTTTTTCACGTCATCTGTGTGGTAAGCTGCAACAACTTTCTTGATAGCATCAGCTTTTGGTGATGATTCCCAATCTTTTTTCGCAACGATGATGTTGTACCATTGTTTTGAGTTTTCATCAGCTTGTTCTTTGAAAAGTGCTTTCTTATAGTCCAATTTCGCTTCTGTAACGAAGGTATTGTTTACAACGGCAGCGTCAACTGATGACAATGAACGAGCTGTTTGGCTAGCGTCCAATTCAGTGATTTTCAAGTTCTTTGGATTTTCTTTGATGTTAGCAACTGTTGCAAGAGCAGTTCCTGAAACATCCAATTTAATCAAGCCAGCTGATTGAAGCAAGTAAAGCGCACGGCTTTCGTTTGTAGCGTCGTTCGGTACAGCGATTTCTCCGTTCGCTGGGATATCTTCTACTTTAGTGTACTTGTTGTCACTTCCATTCAAACCTGAGTAAAGGCGGATTGGAGAGATGTATGTATCTGCAATCGCTACAAGGTCTTTCCCGTTTTCCTTGTTCCAGTTGTTCAAGAAGTTATAGTGTTGGAAAGCGTTCAAATCTACTTCGCCATCAGCAGTTGCCTTGTTTGGTTGTGAGTAGTCTGTGAACTCTGTAAATTCCAAAGTAATGCCGTCTTTTTTAACCAATTCTTGAATTTTGTCCCAACGTTTCTCTTCAGAACCGCTACGGTTAACCGTTGCGATTTTGATAGTTGTTGCATTGTCTGCTTTCTTTTCTGAGTTTCCGCAAGCTGCAAGAGCCAAACCTGCGACTGTAGCAAGGGCAGCTACACCAAGCCATTTTTTGATTTTCATGATTCTTTCTCCTTAAAAATAATACCGTACTAGTATCTCACAATTTATTTGATTTCACAAATTGTTATTAGATAGTCAGATATATAGTTTAAAACTATATCCCTAAAAACTGAGAAATCACCCATCTACTCAGAATGGATGATTTCAAGAAATTATTTAATATCAGCTTCTGCTGGTAGATAAGTGCCTCCGAAGAATTGTTTAGACAATTTTTCAAGAGTTCCATCTTTGTAGAGTTCTTGGATGCGTTTGTCCACAAACGTTTTCAACTCATCTTGACCTTTAGCAAGAAGTGGGTAAACGTAAGGTTGCTGGTCGCTTGGAAGTTCGATCACTTTCAAGTTGTCCAAACCTTGGTCCTTGATGACTGTTTCAACACCGATTTTATCAAAAATCTTGTAGTCAAACTGGCCATCGCTCAAGCGTCCCATGATTTGTTGGAAGTCTGCTTTAGTATACTTTAGGACAGTTGGATTATCTGAATGTTGTTTGTTGTAGTCTTCTAGCTGTTTAGCAGAAGTTGTCCCTTGAACAACTTCTGTTGATTTTCCACCGATATCATCAAGCGATTTGATGCTAGGGTCATCTTTTTTCACTACAAGAACGTTAGGGTTTTTAGCAGTTGGAGCTGCATAAAGGTATTTTTCAGCACGTTCTTTAGTGTAGCTGATGTTGGCAACAGCCATATTGTAACGGTCGGCATCAAGTCCTGCAAAGACTCCTGACCACTCTGTCTTCTCAAACTTGACATCATACTTGTCAGAGTCTTTAAAGATAGCGCGAACCACTTCAATTTCGTAACCAGTCAATTCGCCATTTTCTTCATAGTTGAATGGTTTTGGTGTAGCATTAGTTGCAACGATAATTTCTTTCTTGCTAGCTGCTTCTCCTTCTTTCTTAGCACCACCTGAGCAAGCTGCTAACACACCTGCAGCAACAAGAGCAAGGGCAGCAAGAGATGAGTATTTAACGATTTTTTTCATGTCATTTCCTCCAAAATAAAATACCTTATAATTCTAACAGAAAAAGAGCATTTACGCCATTATATGATATCTATCTCTGTGATAAATTTTTTTTATGGCTAATTTAAAAGACCAAGCGCAAGACGGCAATCAAGACTACTCCGAAGAGAACCGTTCCGACTAGATTACGGTAGCGAAAGGCTACCCAAGCCGTTGGAAAGACTGCTAAGAAGTCCAGCCATTTGATTTGAGGAAGGCTACCAACCTTGCCTGTCACTACGCTTGAAAGAATCAAGGCAAAGATAATAGAAACGGGCAAGAACTTCAAAAAACGCTCAACGATTGCAGGCAAACCCTTATACTTGACCAAGATGAAGGGAATCATACGGGGAATCCAGGTCACCAAGCCAGAGAAAAGAACTGCTAATAAAAGATACTTACTGACCATCTAAAACCACCCCCATTGTACAACCAAGTAGCGTCGCAAACAGAACAGCTAGTGACTGAGACACCACTATCAAGAGCAAAAAGAAGGACACCGCAACAACTGCTAGGATAATGAGCAGATTGCGGACAGGAATCCGTCTTTGCATAATCTGGAATTGCGAAGCAAAAATTCCAATGAACATCCCAACCAGGGCAAAATCCAAGCCAAAGATTTCTGGATTTGGTAGCAGACCACCCAGAGCCGTTCCGACAACTGTTCCCACAAACCAAGCCACATAGCTGTTGAGATTGTTCCCGTGCATCCACATAGGATTGACCTTGTCTGTATGGGCCAATTCGCCCATCAAAACGCCATAAGTCTCATCCGTCAAGATACTAGACATACCGATATTGTGCCAAAGACTGGTATGACGGAAATAGGTTGACGCATGCAAACTCAACAAAAAGAGACGCAAATTAATCAAAAAGACCGTCATAGCAATAGCTGCCACAGGAGCCTGAACCGCAATCAGAGCCAACATGGCAAACTGGGCGCTCCCAGCATAAACAAAGAGGCTCATCAAGCCCATCTCTACAGGTGTCACATAGGGCGCACCGATAATCCCACAGGCCAGTCCGATACTAACATATCCAAGGGCCGTTGGCATAGCTGCCTGCGCCCCCTCCCAAAATCCTTTTTCTTTCATCTTTCTCCTCTTATTGTCTTAATAAATGGGCTGAATCAGTTCCAGCCACAGCATGGACTATTATAACACATTCAGGAAAGAGAAAAAAGTCTGCTGATTGTAATCAGACAGACTCCATTTTATTCCATAGTATCAAAAGCGAGACTTGGTTTGGTATTGAGGTCTAAGCCTTGCTTATATTCTTTTTCATTTTAGATTCATCCATTATGCGATGTTAATACCGTATTTTATAATAAATCATATTTTAAAAATACCAGACCACACTATTCCCTGCTTATATTTAGCTTCTTTCTTTTGGACAAATTTTGCTAAATCCAATAACTCTGTCAGTGGTTCACCTTTAAAGCCCAACAATTCTTTAGAGACGGCAAAAGAAAGACGTGCAGCTAGCAAATCTTCGCTAGTACTAGAAAACTGTTTTGCTGTTTCCAGCAATTGCTTCCTAAAGTCTTCTGTCAAGCTGATTTCTTTATTATTGTACAGGGAATGAACTAAAATTTGTAACTGACTCTGCTTTTCCATCGTTTACCTCATTTTATCTAGGACGCCAAGTTTCACTTTTAGTCCAGCCATTTACAGTATGCTCAGCATTAAACATATACTGTACGAATTCTCATCTATAAACCACTTCTGCGACTTAGGATTTGCTTTAAGTACTTTACAAGGACAGTATAACACGAAAATTGGCTTATTTTAGAAAATCGCATATTTGACATTTTTTCTCACAAAAATATCACATTTGCGATTGTTGACTAATCAATAAGTTCTTTGAATTGCTGCAAACGTAATTCGAAGAGGGCTATCAATTGTGGATTTTCTAATACTTGCAGAGATTGGATAAAGTTTTCAATCTCTTTTTGATTACTTCCCTTAGTTTGAAGGAAAATACTCATTTTCTTTAAAAACTGCCACGATACTTTTTCAAAAACATCATATGGTCGTAACATGCTCTCCAGCTCAGCTTCAAATGAAAGTTTCCTCATAGTAATTCAAAACTTTTTACCAAAATCAAATACTCCGAAATTTTCATCTCTTTAAATTCTAGTGCAATAACATAAGAATCTGACCAATACCATTGTAGACTATATGCAGTCCAATAGGCCAATAAATGGACTTGGTTACTCTAAATAAGACTGCAAATATAAGACCTCCACCCATATAGAAGACAAAGTCTGTCAAGACCCAACCGTGATTACTAATGTGCGAGACCCCAAATAAAACAGCGGAACCAAGTACATCTAGCCCCCATTTCTTTCCTTTTTCCAGAGCAGTCATCACTAATCCACGATAAATCATGTCTTCAAAAATGGGACCTGCAATCACAGGATAAAAGAAATACATCAAAAATGCCGTAGCTCCTGTAAAAGTAGGAGCAGCATGTTGATAAGAAATTTCATTTCGAGTAGGTGGGAAAAGAAAAAAGGTGACAAAATTCCAAGCAACAAAAGAAAGCAGAGCTAGGAAGGAATAGAAAAGATAGGATCTTTTAAACTTTCTATTGTTGATTTGTTGCCATTTCTCCGACCAAATCATAGCAATAAGAGCAAATAAAACCACAAGAAAATTCAACATCATATCCGACAGATAATAGGTAAAGTCAGATAGACCCGTAACAAGGTTGCTGCGTAAAACTAGACCACTGAACTTCTGGTCAGCAATAACTAGTAGAAAAACTACAATAAAGTAGTGACGTGAGATTAACTTTTTCATTCTATTTTCTCCTATACTATAAAATAAGGACAGCCCCTACCCAAGAAAAAGTAAGGGCTTTAAATATCAATAATGGCGACGATTAACAGTGGAAGAATCATGGTTAAAATATTTCTGCCAGAAATTAGTGATTGACCAAGGTGTCCCGAAATCTCCCCGAGCAGGCAAAGCACTACCACCACAACCAATATTTTCACCCGCGCAAACCGAAGTGATATTTCCTCCTCTAACATCTTGCAACTCAGCTTCTGTCAATTCCATTGTTTCTGCAAATTGTAAATTTAACATCTTTTACACTCCTTCAATTATCTTCATTTGTAAACTACTTCTGCGACCTAGGATTTGCTTCAAGTACTTTACAAGAACACTATAACACGAAAATTGGCGTATTTTAGAAAATCGCATATTTGATATTTTTTCTTATAGAAATTTCACATTTGCGATTTTAGTAGATTTGATTATTTCACTGATATAATAAAGTTATTACTAACAAGGAGGAATATAATGATGAAAAAAAGAAAAATCCAACTGATACTCCTGCTTATTTCGGAGTGGGTTATCGTCTTCCCATTTCTAACTAATCGATAAGTTCTTTGTATTGTTGCAAACGCAATTCGAAGAGGGTTATCAATTGTGGATTTTCTAATACTTGCAGAGATTGGATAAAGTTTTCAATCTCTTTTTGATTGCTTCCTTTGGTTTGAAGAAAGACACTCATCTTCTTTAAAAATTGCCATAATAATTTCTCAAAAACATCATACGGACGCAGCATGCTCTCCAACTCGGCTTCAAAGATTGGAATATAGGAGAAAAGTTTGCGCTCCATGAGTTCTGATAAGATATTTAAGAGTCCTTGCTTCATATACAATCGATTATGTACCAACTCTTTAAATTCTTTGGACTTTTCAAGCAAAGAGGTTGATAAAAAAATCAGATCTTGATTGCTCAGGAAGGGCATAGTATTGCAAAAAAGATAGAGTTCAAACCAGGTCCAAGACTCAATAGCGTAGAGGTAGGTAGTTAAAAACTCGCTATCCTCCTCTGCTAGCGGATAGTTTTTATCTAAGGAATGGATAGCATCTTTAATCACAATAGCATTCAAACGACGATAGGTCTGCGCCATCTGTTCTTGCTCGACTTCCTCCAACAGTTGCTCTAAACCAGCAATATCTTGATGGGCAAAGCGATCCACAACCCTTCTACCAATTCGCATATGTGGGGATTCTTGATAGTTGTTGAGCTTGTGCCCAAACTCATCAAAGGTCACATTTATACCTTGGATAGCTAGAATCAACTTATCTGCAGACAGCATAGACTGCCCTAGTTCAAACTTGGACAACTGAGAGGCTGTTAGTCCAGCACAAGCCACATCTGACTGTTTTAGCTTTCTAGCCAAGCGCAATTCCTTGTAAAATTCTCCCAATTCCATTCTCTCAATCATCTGGCCACCTCCTATTTTTTATATAGTATATCATTATTTACAATTATTTGTCAAAATATTCTGACACTTTATCGAGTGAAAAAGCCAGCTTTAAGCTGACTCTTTATTCTATGGTATCAAAAGCGAGGCTTGGTTTGGCATTGAGGTCTAAGCTTGCAAAGTTTTCTTTGTTCCACTCGCTGACGCTGGCATAGGCAATCATACCTGCATTGTCTCCGCAGAGGCGCAGAGGTGGGATGATAATCTTGACATCTGTGATTTCAGTTGCTAGACGTTCTCTAAGACCTTTATTGGCTGCCACACCACCTGCCACGACTAGAGTTTTAACAGGATATTTCTCCAAAGCTTTTTTGGTTTTAGCCATGAGAATGTCCATAACTGCCGCTTGGAAGGAAGCACACAAATCTTCTGTAGACAGACTTTCTCCCTTTTGCTCGGCATTGTGATGAAGATTGATAAAGGCAGATTTCAAACCTGAGAATGAAAATTCTAGATTATCTTCCTTAATCATGGCACGGGGGAAATCATAAATATCCTGTCCCTGATGAGCTAGCTCGTCAATCTCACGACCGGCAGGATAGGTCAAGCCCATGACACGGCCAACCTTATCATAAGCCTCACCAACCGCGTCATCTCGCGTTTCCCCAACAATCTTGTGGTCACCAGCCTCCGAAACATAAACCAACTCTGTGTGTCCACCACTGACTAAAAGGGCTAGCAAGGGAAACTCCAAAGGCTCCACACTCTGAGCGGCCATGAGGTGGCCAGCCATGTGGTTAACGGGAATCAGTGGAAGCCCATGTGCCCAAGCAAAGGCCTTGGCAGCTGACAAGCCAACTAGCAAAGCTCCGACCAAGCCCGGTCCATAGGTGACCGCCACAGCTGTTACATCATCTTCGGTAATCTCTGCTTCTGCTAGCGCCTCCTCGATACAGGCTGTAATGACCTCGACATGGTGGCGACTGGCTACTTCTGGCACTACGCCCCCAAAACGTTTGTGACTCTCAATTTGACTAGCAATGACATTGGACAAGAGCTCATCGTCGTTTTTCAAGACGGCGACACTGGTCTCATCACAGGATGTCTCAAATGCTAAAATATATCTATCCTTCATCTATTTCTCTCTTCATGATGATGGCGTCCTCGACTGGGTCATGGTAGTAGGCCTTTCGCTCAGCGATGACTGCCATCTTTTCTTTCTTGTAAAATGCTTGCGCTCGTTGATTTGACTTTCTGACTTCGAGGAAAATCTCCTTATCTGCCGGCAATGTCGCAAACAAGGCCGAAGCAATCCCCTGACCCTGATAGGCTCCTTTGACAGCGATTTGCAGGACTTCTGCTTCAAAAAGATTCTCCTGAACAGCTAGAAAGCCAATCACTTCTGTCCCATCATAAGCTAGAGCATACCAAGTCTGGTCTTGGGAAAGGTCTGCTTGGATTTGTTCCAGCGTCCAAGGACTGACTGGGTAAACAGCTGCCATGACAGCGTAGATGTCTTGAGCCAAGTCAGGCTGCTGTTGGATTCGTTTGATCTCTATCATAGGCGTTTAATGTAAGATTCACCAGACTCGGTGTGATTCTTGAGCCAGTTTTCCTCAGCCTCAACACGTTTGAGGTAGTTCGGCACAAAATCATGCAAGGAGTCTGCTTCCTTGTCCCAAGCCCAAAGTGCTAGATTAGCTGCATTAGGCAATGTTTCTTTATAATTAGTTCTTGGCAAGTGTTCTTGAATCTGCTCAATAAAAGGACCAACTTCTCCGACAAAGGTTACCTGACTAGCCCCCTTGATTAGCTCAATCACTCGTTCAAAGGGCAGGTGTGCTTCTGGCATGACAGATTTAGCATTTTCATAAAATCCTGCGTAAACATTGTTGCGACGCGCATCCATCAAGGGGACGAACAAGCCTTCTTGTTGGTAAGGCACCAGAGCCAAGAGGCTAGACATACCAACTAACTCGATGTTCAGAGTGTGAGCTAAGGTCTTGGCAGTGGCTACCGCGATTCGCAAGCCTGTGTAGCTACCTGGTCCTTCCGCCACCACGATTCGGTCCAAATCCTTGGGCGTCCAATCCAAACTTGCCATCAAAAAATCGATGGCAGGCATAAGGGTAATACTGTGATTTTTCTTGATATTAATCGTCGTCTCGGCAAGAATCTGCTTGTCCTCTAAAATAGCGAGAGAAAGAGCCTTGCTAGACGTATCAAAAGCTAATACTTTCATAACACATTCCTATCTTTTTGTCTGCTTACTATTATACTACAAAAGCTGGCACATGGGAATTTTCTTTATTCCCAAACAAAAATGCCTATACTTAAACAAAAAATAATTCGCAAATAAAATTCAAAAAAATGCTCACTTTTCCTTTTCTTTTCCGAATATAAAAGTGAACAAGAAAAAAGGAGGAAAGTTCAATGACAAATTTTGACGTTCTTGACAATCAATTTTTATCCCTATCTGAAAATGAATTATCAGATATTGATGGTGGTCTCGCTCCCTTGGTTATCTTTGGAGTAGCAGTATCTTGGAAAGCTATTGCAGGTGGAACAGCACTTGTAGGTTCTGGTTTGGCAGCTGGTTATTTTTTAGGAGGAGATTAATATAATGAAAGATTTGAACAACTATCGTGAAATTTCTAATAAGGAATTGCAGGAAATCAAGGGTGGTTTTGGTGTAGGTATCGCTTTATTTATGGCAGGTTATACTATTGGGAAAGATCTCCGTAAAAAGTTTGGTAAGTCATGCTAGATAAAAAACACATTTTTAGAAGGATAAATTTTATCTTCTTCATCTCTTACAGCTTTCTCAGCATTCTCAATGATTTAAACATTACTACTATCCCTTTACCAATTGATTTATCTGTTTGTATTGTTTTATTTTTATGCTTCAACTCTATTTTTGAACAGAAGAATCATTAACATAAAACTAATAAGCTCTGAAAATTCCATTGTCATGTCATTTTAGAAAAATGCAAAGACCTCCTCATCTTGATAGATGGGGTGGAATTTTCTTTATCCCCAAACAAAAAGCCCCAGCATAAGCAGGGCATCTAAGCATTTAATCCAAAGTAAAATACAAACCAAACGACATAGGTTAGGAGGAGGAGAAAAAGCGAGTAGAGAGTCACAAAACTAATCTTCCACAAGAGCTTGCTTTGTCGTCGTTCCATTTTGGCAAATAGAAGATTCCCCGCATAAACACAAACAACAAAAACAATAAAAGCCACCAAGCGAACTCCGATAGCAAAAGAAAATAAGTTATACATAGAGCAACCTCCTTGACTTAAAAACTATAGGGAATTATGACAAACGATAAATTCCACTTCCGTTATCAAGATAACATATTTTCTTTATTTTTGCAAACGCTTCCCAATGAGTGGCTCTATGACTTTCTCGTTCCCGTCTTTTACTAATTTTTCATTTTGTGGTATAATTGAAATAATTGTAACGAATCAAGGTCAATCTAGACAAAAAATGGAATGAAATCAAGCAAATATCTGCTAAAAGTTTGGAATAAGCTGACCTGTAAATAGAAAGGAACTATATGATTTACAAAGTTTTTTATCAAGAAACAAAAGAACGTAGCCCACGTCGCGAAACAACACGCGCACTTTACCTAGACATCGATGCCAGCTCAGAACTTGAGGGTCGCATCGCTGCTCGTCAACTTGTCGAAGAAAATCGCCCAGAGTACAATATCGAGTATATCGAACTCTTGTCTGACAAATTGCTAGATTACGAAAAAGAAACTGGCGCCTTCGAAATCACGGAGTTATAATATGGCCTATACTCTTAAACCTGAAGAAGTCGGCGTTTTTGCCATCGGTGGTCTGGGAGAAATCGGGAAAAATACATACGGGATTGAATACCAAGATGAGATTATTATCGTCGATGCTGGGATTAAATTCCCAGAAGATGACTTGCTTGGTATCGACTATGTCATTCCTGATTACTCTTACATCGTGGACAATATCGACCGCGTCAAGGCTGTTTTGATTACACACGGACACGAGGACCACATTGGTGGGATTCCTTTCCTGCTTAAGCAAGCAAATGTCCCTATCTATGCTGGACCGCTTGCCTTGGCTTTGATCCGTGGGAAACTCGAAGAACACGGCCTCTTGCGCAATGCCAAACTTTACGAAATCAACCACAACACTGAGTTGACCTTTAAAAATCTCAAGGCAACTTTCTTTAGAACGACTCACTCTATTCCAGAACCTTTGGGGATTGTCATTCATACTCCACAAGGAAAAATCGTTTGTACGGGTGACTTCAAGTTTGACTTTACTCCAGTTGGAGAACCAGCAGACTTACACCGTATGGCAGCCCTTGGTGAAGAAGGTGTGCTTTGCCTTCTGTCTGACTCAACAAATGCGGAAGTGCCAACCTTTACCAACTCTGAAAAAGTCGTTGGCCAGTCCATCATGAAGATTATCCAAGGCATTGAAGGACGTATCATCTTTGCATCCTTTGCCTCAAATATCTTCCGTCTCCAGCAAGCAACAGAAGCTGCTGTTAAGACTGGACGTAAGATTGCGGTCTTTGGTCGTTCGATGGAAAAGGCCATTGTCAACGGAATCGATCTTGGATACATCAAAGCTCCTAAGGGAACCTTTATCGAACCAAATGAAATCAAAGATTATCCTGCAGGCGAGATTCTCATCCTCTGTACAGGTAGTCAGGGTGAGCCTATGGCCGCTCTCTCTCGTATCGCCAACGGAACCCACCGTCAAGTGCAACTCCAACCAGGTGATACGGTTATCTTCTCTTCAAGTCCAATCCCTGGAAACACTACTAGCGTCAACAAGCTGATTAACATCATTTCAGAAGCTGGTGTCGAAGTTATCCACGGTAAGGTTAATAATATCCATACATCTGGACACGGTGGTCAGCAAGAGCAAAAACTCATGCTCCGCTTGATTAAGCCAAAATACTTCATGCCTGTCCACGGTGAATACCGCATGCAAAAACTCCACGCTGGACTAGCAGTGGATACTGGGGTTGAGAAGGACAATATCTTTATTATGAGCAATGGTGATGTGCTTGCCCTTACTGCTGACTCAGCTCGTATCGCAGGTCATTTCAACGCCCAAGATATCTATGTCGATGGAAATCGTATCGGTGAAATCGGTGCTGCTGTCCTCAAAGATCGTCGTGATCTATCTGAAGACGGTGTCGTTCTGGCAGTCGCAACTGTTGACTTCAAATCGCAGATGATTCTGTCTGGTCCAGACATCCTCAGCCGAGGCTTTGTCTACATGAGAGAGTCTGGCGACTTGATTCGCCAAAGCCAACGCATCCTCTTCAATGCAATTCGTATCGCACTGAAAAACAAGGATGCTAGCGTTCAATCTGTCAATGGTGCCATTGTCAACGCTATTCGCCCCTTCCTCTATGAAAATACAGAACGTGAACCGATTATCATCCCTATGATCCTCACACCAGATGAAGAATAATACTCTTCGAAAATCAAATTCAAACCACGTCAGCTTCGCCTTGCCATATATATGTTACTGACTTCGTCAGTTCTATCTACAACCTCAAAGCAGTGCTTTGAGCAACCTACGGCTAACTTCCTAGTTTGCTCTTTGATTTTCATTGAGTACAAGTCAACAAAACAGCCCCGTCTTCGGAGCTGTTTTTTCTCTATGCTTTCTTTTCTTGATTTTTAGAAATACTACGATTTTTACCTTCAAGATACACCATCAAAATAGAAATATCTGCTGGGTTTACTCCCGAAATACGGCTGGCTTGTCCGATGGTTTCTGGATTGATGAGTTTGAACTTCTGACGGGCTTCGGTTGCGATAGAATCGATGTCATCCCAGTCGATATTGGCTGGAATGCGTTTTTCCTCCATGCGTTTCATCTTGGCAACCTGATCCATGGCTTTTGAAATATAGCCTTCGTACTTGATTTCTGTTTCAATCAATTCGATAATCTTGTCATCCAAGTCCTCAGCAGCTGGTCCGATGAAGGCCACCACATCTTGGTAAGAAACTTCTGGACGGCGAAGGAATTCCTTGGCTGTCACTGCATCGGTCAACGGTTTAAAGCCCATCTCCTCAACCTTGGCATTGGTTTCCTTGACTGGCTTAAGTTTGATGCTGTCTAGGCGTTTCATCTCATTTTCAAATTGATTTTTCTTGATTTCAAAGCGAGCCCAGCGTTCATCATCCACAAGACCAATCTCGCGTCCCATCTCTGTCAAACGCATATCCGCATTGTCATGACGGAGAATGAGACGGTACTCAGCACGACTGGTCAAGAGACGATAGGGTTCAATGGTTCCCTTGGTCACCAAGTCATCAATCATGACCCCAATATAACCGTCACTACGCTTCAAAATCAATTCAGGCTTATCTTGAATTTTCAGAGCCGCGTTGATACCAGCGATAATCCCTTGGCCAGCAGCTTCTTCGTATCCTGACGTTCCGTTTGTCTGACCAGCAGTGAAAAGACCTGAGATTTTCTTGGTTTCCAGAGTCGCACGCAACTGGTGAGGCAAGACCATGTCGTATTCAATGGCATAACCAGTTCGCATCATCTCAGCATTTTCCAGACCTTTTATAGAATGAACAAGTTCACGTTGCACATCTTCAGGCAGACTGGTTGAAAGTCCTTGAACATAGACTTCCTCTGTATTGCGCCCTTCTGGCTCAAGGAAGAGTTGGTGACGTTCCTTGTCCGCAAAGCGCACAATCTTGTCCTCAATCGACGGACAGTAACGAGGTCCCACTCCCTTGACCACACCTGTAAACATAGGCGCACGGTGGAGGTTGTTTTGGATAATCTCATGACTGGTACCATTGGTATAGGTCAACCAGCATGGCACTTGATCCTTGACATAGTCCTCATCACGTGAAGTGTAGGAGAAGTGATTTGGCGCTTCGTCCCCTGGCTGAATCTCTGTCACGTCGTAGTTGATTGAAGAAGCCTTGACACGTGGAGGTGTTCCTGTCTTGAAACGACCAATTTCGAGGCCCAGTTCCTTGAGGTTGTCAGCAAGGTTAATAGAAGCCAAGCTGTGGTTGGGACCTGATGAATACTTAAGGTCTCCGATGATGATTTCCCCACGAAGTGCAGTTCCTGTCGTCACGATAACGGCCTTGGCAGCATACTCTTGATGGGTCGCTGTACGAACACCGACAACTTTGCCGTCTTCCACCAAAATCTCATCAATCATAGTCTGACGAAGGGTCAGATTCTCTTGATTTTCAACTGTCTTGCGCATTTCCTTAGAGTAAAGCTCCTTGTCAGCCTGCGCACGAAGGGCACGGACAGCTGGCCCCTTCCCTGTGTTAAGCATCTTCATCTGGATGTAAGTCTTATCAATGGTTTTGGCCATCTCGCCACCGAGGGCATCGACTTCACGTACGACAATTCCCTTGGCAGAGCCACCGATAGAGGGATTACATGGCATGAAAGCCAGCATTTCAATGTTGATGGTCGCAAGCAAGACCTTGCAGCCCATACGGCTAGCAGCTAGGGAAGCTTCGACACCAGCGTGTCCCGCACCGATTACAATAATATCGTATTCTTCAGTAAAATTATAAGTCATTTCTTAACCTTTCAAAAATTTCTCGCAAATAAGGAACTAACTTCTCCTCCTCTAGAGCTTGATCCATAGTAACCCATTTAAAGTGCGTATGCTCTTCAGGATCTAATCTGATGATTGACTTCTCCCCAACCCACTCTGCTTTATAAACTAAGCGAGTAAAGACAGTATCCTTAGAGGTATCCAGTTGACTATCTTCGTGAAGAAGTTTGAGAGAACTGCTATCTAGCCTAACTCCCGCTTCTTCAACACATTCTCTAAGAGCCCCATCTCGCGGAAGCTCACCCTTTTCAACCCCACCACCAGGAATATCCCAGTAAGTTGGATAAACGTTGGGTTGTCCTCTTTTAATTTCCGAACGCTGAATGAGCAAATAATCATCACCACTATGAACAAGTACATGGGCAATAAGCTTAACCATTATTTTCTCTCCTATTCCTCAAGATGAATGTGTCTTAGTTGGCCGTCCCAATCTGGTAAGGCTGTTTTTAAAAAGGCTGGGACTAGATTGATACCCTCAAGCTTGTCTATGTCAATCCACTCACAGGGCTGCCTTTTCTCATCTTCCTGCATGGTCAATGGGGCATCTTCAAGCAAATTCACTAGATAATGAAACTCGATATTGTGATAGGAAACACCGTCCTGTTCAAAACAATTTTCAACCACAAAAGCTAGTTGCCCAGCTTGAGCTTCGACACCCAGTTCTTCCTTCACTTCGCGGACTACCGCGTCTTCCGTTTTTTCGTTAACTTGAATCGCACCGCCAATTGTGTAATACTTGCCCTTGTCTTTGGTAACTAGGAGCTTACGATTTTGAAGAATCAAAGCTGTCGCCCGAACACCAAAAACCGTATTTCCTGCTTTTGTACGAAAGTCTTGTTGAGTCATTCTTGTCCTTTCCCTTAAACGACACAAAAACAGTCAAAACTCCAAAGAAGTGCAGGACAAAAAAGCCTGCAACATCCATGAGCTTTGACCATCATTTCTATTGCTTTTATTATTGTAGCAAATTGAGAAAATTTGTCAATCTAAATGTACTGACAAACTTGTCCATCGCGGTAAGCATTGTCAATCAAACCGCCACCTAGACACTCATCGCCATCGTAAAAGACAACTGCCTGTCCTGGTGTAATGGCTCGTTGCGGTTCTGCAAAGATGACCTCTGCCTTGTCTCCTTTGACATGGACGGTCACCTTAGAATCAGGCTGACGATAGCGGAATTTAGCCGTACATTCGAGCGTAAACTCCTCTGGCATGTCACGAGTAAAGTGGACTTGACTAGCCTCTAGGCTGGTTGACATGAGCGAATCATGGTAGAATCCTTGTCCTACATAGAGAATATTCTTGCTCAAGTCTTTTCCGACAACGAACCAAGGTGCATTGTCACCACCGTGTTGCCCACCGATACCGAGACCACCACGCTGACCGATTGTATAGTACATAAGACCTGCATGCTCGCCCATATCGCGACCATCCACAGTCATCATGCGGCCAGGCTGAGCTGGCAGATAGTTGCTGAGGAAGTTTTTAAAGTTCTTTTCCCCGATAAAGCAAATCCCTGTCGAGTCTTTCTTCTTAGCAGTCGCCAGACCTGCTTCTTCTGCGAGTCTGCGAACTTCAGGCTTTTCCAAATGTCCCAATGGGAACATGGTTTTTTGAAGTTGTTCTTGCGAAAGCTGGCTGAGGAAATAAGTCTGATCCTTGCCATTGTCCACGCCACGAAGCATGTGAACAGTGCCATCCTCATCACACGCTACTCGAGCATAATGCCCCGTCGCTACATAGTCTGCACCCAAGGTCATGGCATAGTCCAAAAAGGCCTTGAACTTGATTTCCTTGTTGCACATGACATCTGGATTTGGCGTGCGTCCTGCACGGTATTCCGCTAGAAAATACTCAAAAACGCGGTCCCAATACTCTTTTTCAAAATTGACAGAGTAGTAAGGAATGCCAATCTGGTCTGCTACCGCAGCCACATCCTTGTAATCTTCGGTCGCCGTACAGACGCCGTTTTCATCTGTGTCGTCCCAGTTTTTCATGAAGATACCGATCACATCGTAGCCCTGCTCCTTGAGAAGAAGAGCCGTCACCGACGAATCAACACCACCACTCATCCCCACAACAACACGTGTTTTAGAGTTATCACTCATGGTAAGTCTCCCATCTATTCGTTTATTCACGATTGAAGGTCGTGTGTGCTTCACGATTGAAGGTCGCTTGAGCAGTATTCATTATAACACGCTTGGTTAGAGAAGACAAGGAAGAGGATGATAATCTACCAAGCTCTCTGTAAATACATATATAATTGTTTGAAATGAGGGTGATTTATACCTCAATACCTCTACTGCTTATTATCTTATTTATAAAATAAACTTGTTCGTAAACTGACTTCCAAATAAAACCACACAGTGATTCCAGTCTTGAACACAATCAAGTTGAAAAAACACTGTGTGGTTTTTGAATGTTTAGAGGTTAATTTTTTGAGCAATTGTCAATCAGAATGTTCTTTTATCTGTCAATAATCCTAGAAAACCTTGTTGTTTCAAGTCTGAGAAATGTTTGGTTGAAAGACTTCCCTTTTGAAGTCCATCATCTCTAACCTGTAAATAATAGCTATGTTGGCTTGTTTTAATTGTCAAAAAATCGCCAAATACAAAAGCTCTTTTCCAGTTGCGAATCTCAAATTCTTTCATCTCTGATTTTGGAATGCGGATAAGTCCTTGCCGCAAATCACGATGATGCTCATTTGTGAAAGTCATCCCATTCCCAAGATTTCTTATCAGTAGTTCATCTGGAGTTACCATCACCAGCGCTATTTTAGTTAAGAAAATTTCAACTGTTGGTGGTAAAATCGCCAAATTAAACCAAGGATGTAGGTAGCGATAGGCTAAGAAATAATGAGGCTCCTCACCCAATCCTAGTTGTTTATATAATATCTTGACCTCACTATCTAACCTTGCTTCAAAAGACACATCCGAATGCTCTTCTTCCTTCCTCTGATTAACATAACGCATCCAGACTAGGAAACCTATAAAGACTATGCTAAATAATCCTGATAAAATATATTTCAAATTGTAGTTCATCACTTAACCTCCTGATTCACGACTCCGCCTAAAGCAGAGTCCTTTGTATTTTAAAAATAGTTCCATAACAACTTTAAATAAGACGGGTAGCATTGTATCAAACTAGAATTTTTCCTTTTCTAGCGACATCATAATTCTTTGCTGAATACAAAGTTAAGGTCAGTAAATTTGTCAACGCTTGCACAACTCCCGTTTCACCTATATTATAAATCAACATATATAACCTGTCAAGTAATTAAAGTATAAAATGAGATATTTTTCAAAAGAAGAATTATAATTCTATTTTACACATAAAAAAGATAGCTTCTGCTATCCTCATACGTTCTCTGACTGCTTATCCATCAGATATTGTTCTACCTTGAGTGCCATAACTTCATTATTTTCAATTAGATAGAGCACCTTAGCTTTCATATAATAGTCCTTAGCAACAGAGAGATCAAGATCCTCTGTTACATTTCCCAACAAGCAATATAAATCTGCTAACCTAAAGCTACTATGATATTTGTTACAAAATTCAATTATCTCCAATAATAGGGCTCTGGACTTATCCATCTCCTCCTGTTTCCAAAGGTGATAACAATAATTGTATTTTATTTTGATATACAACTCAATTTGTTCACGCACACTGGTATCGATTTTTGAAAGGGCTACGGAAACCTGATCATATAGTTGTTCAAATTTCTCCTTATCCTCATCATAGCCTAAGAAAATCAGCAGGGTATTAAAAATATATAAGTAGTCCACTTTATCAATACTAATCCTACTGATGATGTCCTCTATTTTTGAAATAGCTAGTTTTAATTGATGTTCACATTGATAGGTTAGAATGGCATCTATCCAGTCCAGATAAATCTTTTCATCAAAAGATAAAGAAGTCTGTTGCTTTCTCTCTCCCTCGAAAGCATATTTCAAAGAGGCATAATCTTGATTTTCCAACAATGTTTCAGATAACCTCTTGAAAGCAGACAAGCCTAGAAACTCTTTCGAAATTTCTCCTGAAAAGAAATAGTCCATATTTAAGCCCATTTTTTCAGATAATTTATATAACAAATCTGCTCCTGGCATATATTTACCTTGTTCCATGCGACTTATCTGAGTTTGTTGGCAAATTCCTTCTGCCAATTCTTTTTGCGACCAACCCAGCTCTTTTCGCTTATTTTTTAATCTTGTTGCTAATAATGCATGCATGCTATCCACCACTATTTATATTCTATAAAAACATTATACTACTTTTTGATAAGATTATATCAAATTGGCTACATAGTGTGAACAGGATTCTCTGCATGTAAGCAAAAAGAAGCTGGGCAAAAACTAGCTTCCAAATAAAACCACACTGTAGTTTCAGTCTTGAATACAATCAAGTTGAAAGGAATACCGTGTGGTTTTTGAATTTTTGAAGTTTCATAGGTCAGTTTGTTGGATAATGTTATAAGAAAATTCATGCTCATCAATAGAAGACTTAATTCCCCTACAATTATCTGTTTACCTCTGTTATACATTCTAATTTTCTCTAGTCAGCGCAACATCTTTTTATTTTTTGCTAGATTTTAAGACGGTAAATAATACTAAACGAAACTAAAATGAATACTCCTTGCTTTTCTTGAGAGTGAAAAAGTACAATAAAATGATTGTAGTGGTTGCCACAAGATACTGACTAATAGACATCGTATTTGAAGCCACAAATACAGGTAAGGAATAAAAAGGAAGAAGTTCAATTGCTTTGATAAACAAATCATTACTAGTATTCATCATAATCGTATTTAATATATTAGGGACAAAGAGTAGTAAAGCTACTAAAATACCAAATACCAAGCCACTTTTCAATTTGTATAAATAGAAAATGTAAGATAATAGAAAATAAAATAGGACTAACAAAATTGTATTGACTACAATGACTGCTATAAAATCTAACCCTAAAGCACCTGGAACACCCAATTTACTTACGATGACTAGTAACAAAATACCATTCAAAGCATAAATAATGGAAACTGAGATGGCATATAGAAAATTGGACAAGACGTAAATCATCCGATTTTTCTGTTGATTATAAAATAAACTGATCGTATTGTGGGAAAAATCCCTGCTAATAATTCGGTTAGCATGTATAACAGCCATTAACATACCGAGCATAGCATAAAAATTTGAAATATGCTTAATACCAAGTGATGTCCCTTGAGTCTTTAGAATAAAGAATGTAACCAGTAGCGGCGGTATAAACGAGATAATCAATCCGAAATATATTACGCCTGATGAATATAAATCTCTTATATTTTCCTTAAGAAAATTCAATTTATTTAATTTCATGATTATAACCTTCCTTTATTTTGAACGATTTAGATAAATATCTTTAAGCGTCTCTTTTTTAGTTTCAAAATCAACTACTTTAATAGAGTTTTCGTTAAAAAATTTAAAAAGCTCACTACTTTGAATATTCCCAGACATAGTAATTCTCAGTCCCTCTTCCTGAACAATATCCCCAAATTCTTGTTTGGTAATGAAAATGTCTCTATCTGTAGCTGATGAAAAAGCTATCTCAAACAAGCAATTATGACTATCTTTTCCTACTTTTTGAAATGTCAAAAGCCCGTTCTCCAAGAAAAGAACCCTTTCACAAATTTCTTCAATATCTTCTAATTTATGACTCGATATTAAAATTCCCACATTTTCATGTAAAGCTAAATTTTTTAGAACCGCTAAAACTATTTGTGATGATTCAATATCTAAACCATTAGTCGGTTCATCTAAAATTAATATATCAGGTTCCGTAACAAGAGTCAGAAGCAAAGCTAATTTTTGTTTTGTACCCAAAGAATAGGTCTTTACTTTTTTATTAATAGACTGAGTCAAATCTAACTCTTGGATCAAACTTCCAAATCTTTCTTGATTGTAGTCAACACCATATAAATTTGACAAATATTTTAAATTCTCTAAACCTGTTTTAGATAAAAATAATTTTGGTTCTTCGATTAAATACCCAACATTATCACTACTTATAATATTCCCTGAAGTCGGTTGGTTATTCTGAACAAGAATTTTCATCAATGTACTCTTGCCAACTCCGTTTCTCCCTACTAGACCAACAATTTCACCCTTATTAAGTGCAAAATTTATATCTTTGAGAATGATTGAATGACCATAATGCTTACTTACATTTATAACTTCCATTTTTCAATTCCTCCATTAATATCTTTTAGAATTAAATAACTTGTCCTGATATGATTTAGAGCTAAGGTTTAAAGGAATATAAGATTTCTCTCCTTGGTTATACTGACTTAACAAAATAGCAGTATCAATGATACCCGACCATCCTAAGAAATATCCCAATAAGTAATCTCTAGACCATTCTCCAGTGTAATAACCGTTATCTCTAGCAAAAGCAAAGGCTTTTCTCCAAAAACTATTTGCTAAATTTAAATATCTGGAATCTTCAGTTTGTATCTACAGTATACCTCTTCTTTACTCTATTTTAAAATTAGTTAACTTTTTTCACACATTATTTTAGTTTTCTTTTTACTATTCCTGTTACTATGATACAATATTTTTAATTGGATTTTATTATTTGTTAACTTTTTTCACGAAAAGGAGAAAATTATGCGTTATGATTTTGGAAAGGTCTATAAAGAAATACGTGAGTCAAAAGGCTTGACTCAAGAAGAGGTCTGTGGAAATGTCCTCTCAAGAACTAGCCTATCAAAGATTGAAAGTGGCAAGGCAACTCCAAAGTATGAAAATATGGAATTTCTTCTCCGTCAAATCAATATGAGTTTTGAAGAGTTTGACTACATCTGCCATCTCTATCAACCGAGCCAACGAACAGAAATCATGCAAACTTATCTCAATATGACTTCTATAATTGGTAGTAGTAGTCTAGTTCATTTTTTTGAAACATGCCAAGACTATCTCAAAACCCACTACGACCTGCCTATAGAAGAAATCAGGGACATGCTGGAAATTGTCATTCATATCCGTCGACATGGTACAGAGCAACTGTCAGACCAAGTAAAACAGACTATCAAAAAACTTTGGGAAAAAATTGAAAAACAAGATACATGGTATGAAAATGATCTAAAAATCCTCAATACCATCCTTTTCAGCTTTCCTATTGAACATCTCCATCTCATCACTGGAAAAATCTTGCAACGCTTAGAAGTCTATAAAAACTATCAACATTTATATGACTTGCGAATGACAATCCTACTCAACCTTTCCACACTCTATCTATACAATCAAGATAAAAACATATGCCAACAAATCTGCGATACTTTACTAGAGGATGCCAAGAAAAAGAAAAAATATGATAGCTTGGCTGTCGCCTATGTCCGTATCGGGATTTGTAGGGATGATGCGAAACTTATCCAAAAAGGTTTCTCACTTCTAGAGTTGACCGAGGAAACTTCTATGCTGTCTCATCTCAAAAAAGAAGTGGAGACCCATTATCAACCGAAGGAAAGATAAAAAGGTCGAGGGATTTCCTCGACCTTTTCATATTATGTGACTATTAGTCCGTCTCGCTCCGTTAGGTGCGAGACAAAAAAACCACCCGCTATGCGGGTGCGCGTCGAAGGTTATACCAAAAAAACTCCGAACGCGATACAATAAAGGTGTTCAAGCCAATTGTAAAGCGAAAGGAGAAAAATATGGCACAAAAGGCACATAGTTTATCACACACAAAGTGGATGTGTAAATATCACATTGTGTTCACCCCTAAGTATAGACGAAAAGTAATCTATAATCAATATCGAAGTAGTTTAGGCAAAATATTTCATCGCTTGTGTAGTTATAAAGGAGTTGAAATTATCGAGGGTCACTTAATGCCAGATCATGTACATATGTTAGTAAGTATTCCACCAAGGATAAGTGTTTCGAGTTTCATGGGTTATTTAAAAGGAAAAAGTGCACTCATGATGTTTGACAAACACGCCAATCTCAAGTACAAGTTTGGGAATCGGCATTTCTGGGCGGAAGGTTATTATGTAAGTACGGTGGGACTCAATGAAGCCACAATTAAGAAATATATTCAAGAACAGGAAAAGCATGATATAGCACTAGATAAATTAAGTGTAAAAGAATATGAGAATCCCTTTAGGGATAGTGGTAAGTAATACTAAAGCCTCTTTGAGAGGCAAGTGACGAGTCAAGAGCAATAAGGCTTGAACAAAGTGAAAGCCAGCGTCTTTAGGCGCTGGCTGGTAATTTGGGCTTATAGCCCTGGGACAAACCACCCGTTTGACGGGTGGTCATGATTTATTCTGTTTGTTATTTCTTAATACCAGCCGTTGTTAAGCCAGAAGTTTTTAGCGGCTGTCCATGAACCGTAACGTCCTGCAACGTAGGCATCTGCTACACGTTCTTGGTTTTCAGCTGAGTAGTCACCGTTCAAGTATGAATCTGTCAATTGGTAACGTCCGATATAACGTCCGTTTGTAGCTGTGTAGCTACCGCCTGATTCTTTTTGAGCAATCCATTCTTTGGCTTCTGCTTCAGATCCGCTTACAGTTGAAGCAACTGTTTCTTCTGCTACTGTTTCGCTTACTACTGGAGTTTCTTCCTCTACTTCTGTAGTTTCTACTACTGGAGCTGAAACAGTTTCATCTTGAGCAGCTGGTGCTGCATAAGTAGTTGGCGCTGGTGTTGTAGCAGGCGCTACAGGGCCATCGATAACCAACTCTTGACCAACATAAATCAAATGAATGTTGTCAATGTGATTGTTTTCTGCCAATTTCTCAACTGTTGTGTTGTGAGTTTCAGCGATTTCTGAAAGTGTATCACCTTCTTTAACAGTGTAAGTTGATGATTCTTGAGCAGATACAAATGATGGAGCAAATACTGCAAACAAGGCAGCTACTCCTGCAAGAGTTGTTTTAATCTTTTTAGTTGTTGATTTCATATTTGAAAATTCTCCTTCTTTCTATAGTTCTATCATACCCTTTAAATATTACCGTTTCTTGACACTTTTATGTAGAAATATTACAAAATTATTTTTTATTTCCCTAAATAAGCTATTTTTTGTTACAAAAGATGCTTTTTTATGCTATTTGTAGTGTAAAAAGGTTTTCATCCACAATTAAAGCCAAGATCCTCATTCTTTGATATAATAGAGATAAGAATTTTTATAAGGGGAAACTGATGAAATCACTTCGTTTTCAATCTGTCTTTGATATCATCGGACCAGTTATGATTGGCCCATCTAGTAGTCATACCGCTGGTGCTGTTCGTATTGGGAAGATTGTCTCTTCCATTTTTGATGATACTCCGACAGAAGTCGAATTCCAACTATTTAACTCATTTGCCAAGACCTATCGTGGTCACGGAACAGACTTAGCCCTTGTTGCAGGTATTTTAGGCATGGATACAGATGATCCTGAAATTCCAAACAGTCTGGAGATTGCCCACAAACGTGGTATCAAGATTGTCTGGACCATTCAGAAAGACAGTAATGCTCCGCATCCTAACACTACTAAAATTACCGTCAAAAATGCCCACAAGACCATCAGCGTAACTGGTATTTCTATCGGTGGTGGGAATATTCAGGTCACCGAACTCAATGGTTTTGCCGTCTCTCTCAATATGAATACACCGACTATCATCATCGTTCATCAAGATATTCCAGGTATGATTGCCCTCGTAACAGAGGCACTTTCCCGCTATGGTATCAATATCGCCCAGATGAATGTTACTCGTGAAAAAGCTGGTGAAAAAGCCATTATGATTATCGAAGTCGACAGTCGTAACTGTGATGAGGCCATCGAAGAAATTCGAAAAATCCCTCATCTCCACAATGTCAATTTCTTTAAATAGGAGGAAGCATGTTTTATTCTATCAAAGAATTGGTCGAGCAAGCAGATCTGGACTTTCAAGGAAATATCGCAGAACTCATGATTACAACAGAGTTTGAATTGACCGGTCGCGAACGTGAAGAAGTCCTCCTTCTCATGGAGCGCAATCTGGAAGTTATGAAAGCCTCTGTCCAACTTGGTCTCAATGAAAATAAATCTCGTAGTGGCCTGACAGGTGGAGATGCTGCCAAATTGGATCACTACATCAAAAACGGAAAAACTCTATCAGATTACACGATACTCTCAGCTGCCCGAAATGCCATCGCAGTCAATGAACACAATGCCAAAATGGGCTTGGTTTGTGCCACTCCGACCGCAGGAAGTGCTGGCTGTCTGCCTTCCGTTCTCACTGCTGCTATTGAAAAATTAGACCTCAGCCACGAGCAACAGCTGGATTTCCTCTTTGCTGCGGGTGCCTTTGGACTAGTCATCGCAAATAATGCCTCTATCTCAGGTGCTGAAGGTGGCTGTCAGGCCGAAGTCGGCTCTGCCTCTGCTATGAGTGCCGCCGCCTTGACTCTAGCTGCAGGTGGAACACCCTACCAAGCCAGCCAGGCCATTGCCTTTGTCATTAAAAATATGCTAGGCCTCATCTGTGACCCTGTTGCTGGTTTGGTTGAAGTTCCCTGCGTCAAGCGTAATGCCATGGGAGCTAGCTTTGCCTTCATCGCAGCAGATATGGCCTTGGCAGGTATCGAATCTAAAATCCCTGTGGATGAAGTTATCGATGCCATGTACCAAGTGGGTTCAAGCATGCCAACTGCCTTTCGTGAAACAGCTGAAGGTGGACTTGCTGCTACCCCAACTGGTCGTCGCCTCCAAAAAGAAATTTTCGGAGAATAAGCTTATCAAATAGGAGAAACTATGACCTCTATCTCAGCTATCTTTTTCGATCTGGATGGAACCCTCGTTGACAGTTCTATCGGGATTCACAATGCCTTTTCCCATACCTTTAAGGAGCTGGGAGTGCCTAGCCCTGATGCCAAAACGATTCGTGGTTTTATGGGACCGCCCCTTGAAAGTAGTTTTGCGATCTGCCTGCCCAAAGAACAAATCGCTGAGGCTGTACAGATATACCGTTCTTACTACAAGGCAAAAGGCATCTATGAAGCTCAACTCTTTCCTCAGATTGTAGACTTGCTTGAGAAGTTATCGAGCAATTACCCTCTTTATATCACCACTACAAAGAATACTCCAACCGCTCAAGACATGACTAAAAACTTGGGAATCTATCATTTCTTTGATGGCATTTATGGTTCCAGCCCTGAAGCACCCCATAAGGCCGATGTCATTCGCCAAGCCTTGCAGACACATCAACTAAGCCCTGAACAAGCCATCATCATCGGAGATACCAAGTTTGATATGCTTGGAGCTCAAGAAACAGGCATTCAGAAGTTGGCCGTCACTTGGGGATTTGGAGAACAAGCAGATCTACTAAACTATCATCCTGATTATATCACCCACAAACCCTTAGAAATTTTGGAGTATTTTCAATAATATAGACTGGGAGACAACCCCATTTCAGAAGAAAATGAAGCAAGTTTCTACATAACAAAACGCATATTACCAAGGTTTCAAGTCCTGATAATATGCGTTTTTCTTTTTTATTCAACGTGGGTTGTTTGATTGGCAAAGGCGATAATGGCTTGTTTCAACTCATCTCCTCTGAGAGTTCGGAACTCTTCAATCTTTTGATCGATGGCTTCTAGAGGCATGACATTAACCTTACCAACGAAAATCTTATCCATAACTTGGTTATCAACAAGTTCGGTTGATACCAAGAGTTCCTCGTAGAGTTTTTCACCTGGACGGATTCCAACTTCAACAATTGGAATTTCACTTTCGGTGTGTCCACTTAGAAGCACCATTTTCTTAGCTAAGTCATAAATCTTGACTGGTTTGCCCATATCAAGGATAAAGACTTCCCCATCCTTGGCATAAGCACCAGCATGGATAACCAAACGGCTAGCTTCTGGAATGGTCATAAAGTAACGAGTCATGCGGAAGTCTGTCACCGTTACAGGCCCACCTTCAGCAATCTGACGTTCAAAGACTGGTATGACACTACCACGGCTACCAAGAACATTTCCAAAACGAACTGCACAGTAGGTCGATTGGCTACGTTGGTTAAAGCCAGTGACAATCAATTCCGCCACGCGCTTGGTTGCTCCCATAACATTTGGTGGATTAACCGCCTTATCTGTCGAAATCATAACCATCTTAGGTACTTTGGCTTCATCAACAGCCTTAGCAACATTGTAAGTTCCACGGATATTGTTTTTGAAGGCTTCTTTTGGATTGCGCTCCATCATAGGAACATGCTTGTGAGCAGCCGCATGATAAACAATAGCTGGCTTGTACTGCTCAAAGACTTGCAACAAACGGTCATAGTCTTGAATGTCTGCGATAACTGGCACATAATCAATCCCTTGGAACTTACGAATCAGTTCATGATAAACAAGGTAGATTGAGTTTTCCCCATGACCGAGCAAGACGATGCGTTCAGGATTGAAGCGACTAACTTGGCGACAGATTTCAGAACCGATTGAGCCACCAGCCCCTGTGACTAATATGGTCTTACCTGTCAGTTCTGCGCCCAGACGCGATTCGTCAAGACGAATTTCCTGACGGCCCAAAAGGTCTATGATATCAATTTTTTGGAACCCAGTACCTGCTTGGTGAAGTCCTTGAACAACAGTTTCAACATTAGGCATCTTGTAACATTTGACATCCAGCTTATTACACATCTGCAAGATACGTTCATATTCTGACGGATCAAGTGACGGAATCGCAACGATAACACGCTCGATTTGATGGCGTTTAGCCAATTCAGGCAGATTGTCATAAGAGCCCAAAACAGGGATTCCACCAAGTTTTTGGCCCTTTTTCTTAGCATCCTTATCCAAAATACCGACAAGTTCCAAATCACTGGTTGGATGTTGGTAGCTATCCATAAAGAGGGCCCCACCATCACCAGCACCAATCAAGAAGGTTCGACGATGTTCTCCATCACCACTACCTTTTTTGCGTCTGGAATAGATTAACTGCCAAGTAATCCGTGGCAATAAAATCAAGAAGGTACTCAACAAGATAAAGAGAATGATGAAACGGATGGAGAAGAGTGGCAAGAAGGCATAGCAGATACTATATGACAAGACGCTGCTCGCAGTCACACCAAAAAAGATTTTCATGAAATCCGTAATCTTGCTGTAACGACTAATACTAGCGTTCAAGCCCCAAAATGCAATCATCAATTGATAAAACAAGAAGGCCAAACTCGTATAGATAATGTAGTCAACAGGTGCTGGATTAATCAAGCCGTAAAATAAGATATAAGATACAATGATGGAAACCACCATACTCAAAATATCAAATACTCCCCAGAAAACCTGTTTTTGTTGTTTATTTAAAATTTCCACCAGATCAATCACATAATCTGTGAGTTTTTTATTCATAGAAATTTACTCCTCCTTAAAAGAGCTGAATAGTTATATTGTTATTATAACACTTTTTATCCCGTTTACGATTTGCTACAATCTTTTACTTGCTTTTTCGTAACAGTTTCATAAAAATAAACTGTCTGACAAATCCTGGACAAAGGGCAACAACCATCTGAATCGCAACACTCTTGGCATATTCCAGATAAGAAATTTGTCCTCTCTTCAGCATGCGCTGACGAGCTTGACGATAGAGTTTGAGGTAACGCAGTCCCCCACGACGCTCAAACATCCCTGCTCCGACACGAACCTGACACAAGATTTGATCGAGGTTGCCAGTCTTGGCTCCTGCAGCAATCATATTGAGCCATAGGAGGTCATCCTCCATATAAAGGCCATCCTCATAGTTGCCTGCCTTGAGAACCATGTCCTTCTTGAACATGACAGTCATGTGGTTAAAGGCACTTCTCATCCTTTGATAAACTACAATATCTGCATGTTGAGTCGGAACACGACGGTAAGAAACAATCTCATCAGGATTGTCAATAAATTCTGCAATATGTCCACCTAATAAGTCAAGATTGTCCTTCTCCATTAACTGAACCTGTTTCTCAAAACGATCTGGAACAGCTATATCATCCGTATCCATACGGGCAATAATATCATACTGACACTGCAAAACACCGTATCGAAGAGCTAGACCCAAACCTTGATTCTGCTCAAGAGGATAGCGTTTCACTGGAATATCAGACTCAGCTTCCACCTGGTCTAATACCTGATAGAGCTCAGGAGTCAAAGGCCCATCCTCAACCAGAACCAATTCGCTCGGTTTCAGGGTCTGATTTTGAATACTTTTTATGGCATCTCTCAAAAATATCGGATTTTCCTTTACATAGACCGACATCAAGACGCTGATTTTTTGCTTTTCAAGCACAGTTTTTCTCCAATATATAGATTTCCTTCCACTATTTTATCATAATTTTCAAGACTTTCCTATTTTTATCTTGAAAGCCCAAAACCTTACTTGACATTATAGGGAAAAAGCCTTAAAATAAGCTGTTATTAAAATCAGCTAGAAGAGGTATTATATGAAAAAGCAATCACTCTTTTTTGTTCCAGGAATTATCCTGATTGGTGTTTCCTTGCGGACTCCTTTTACTGTTTTACCCATTATTTTGGGAGATATTTCGCAAGGTCTAGGAGTAGAAGTTAGTTCGCTTGGTATCTTGACCAGCCTTCCTCTCCTTATGTTTACCCTCTTCTCGCTATTTTCTACCCGACTGGCTCAGAAAATTGGCTTAGAACATCTCTTTACCTACAGCCTCTTCTTCTTGACTATCGGTTCTCTGATTAGACTAATCAATCTGCCCCTGCTCTATCTAGGAACCTTGATGGTTGGGGCAAGTATCGCAGTCATCAATGTTCTACTTCCTAGTCTTATCCAAGCTAATCAGCCAAAGAAGATTGGTTTTCTGACCACCTTATATGTAACTTCTATGGGGATTGCAACAGCTCTGGCTTCCTATCTAGCTGTGCCTATTACACAGGCCAGTTCTTGGAAAGGACTTATCATCCTCCTTACCCTGCTCTGTCTAGCAACTTTTTTGGTCTGGCTCCCTAATCACCGCTATAATCACAGATTAGCTCCACAAACCAAACAAAAAAGCAAAACAAAGGTCATGCGTAATAAACAGGTCTGGGCAGTGATTGTCTTTGCAGGTTTTCAATCCTTGCTCTTTTACACAGCTATGACCTGGCTACCTACAATGGCCATCCACGCAGGCCTATCCAGTCACGAAGCTGGCTTGCTGACCTCTATCTTCTCTCTGATTAGTATTCCTTTTTCAATGACCATCCCAAGCCTAACAACCAGCTTATCTACTCGCAATCGTCAGCTCATGCTCACTCTGGTTTCACTAGCTGGCGTGGTCGGCATTTCCATGCTCTTTTTCCCAGTCGGTAATTTCTTTTACTGGCTTGCCATCCATCTCCTCATCGGAACCGCAACCAGCGCCCTCTTCCCTTATCTCATGGTCAACTTTTCACTCAAGACAAGCGCTCCTGAAAAGACAGCCCAATTGTCCGGCCTATCTCAAACAGGAGGCTATATTCTAGCAGCCTTTGGGCCAACCCTCTTTGGTTACAGTTTTGACCTTTTCCACTCTTGGGTGCCAGCTGTAGCTGCCCTCTTGCTCGTCGATATCCTGATGACTGTGGCCCTCTTTAAAGTGGACAGAGCCGATAAAATCCTCTAAACTTCTAGTTTTGCCTAGAAGTTTTTTATATATAAAAATTTTACACATTTCTCTTGACAGGGCTTTCTTTTAGATGTACAATGTATGTGTAGAAAAATTATATATAAAAATCTTACACATTAGAAAAGGAGGTTCCCCATGTACTTTCCAACATCCTCTGCCTTGATTGAATTTCTCATCTTGGCCGTACTGGAGCAGGATGATTCTTATGGTTATGAGATTAGCCAAACCATTAAGCTGATCGCTAATATCAAAGAATCCACACTCTATCCCATTCTCAAAAAATTGGAAGGCAATAACTTTCTGACAACCTATTCTAGAGAGTTCCAAGGTCGCATGCGCAAATACTACTCCTTGACAAATGGTGGTATAGAACAGCTCGTGACCCTAAAAGATGAATGGGCACTCTATACAGACACCATCAATGGCATCATAGAAGGGAGTATCCGCCATGACAAGAACTGAATACCTGACTCAGCTAGAACTCTATCTCAAGAAACTACCTGAAGCTGATCGCATCGAAGCCATGGACTATTTCAGAGAACTCTTTGACGATGCTGGAGTCGAGGGAGAAGAAGAACTCATCGCTAGCTTGGGAACTCCTAAGGAAGCAGCCCACGAAGTCCTCTCTAATCTTCTCGATAAAAAAATCAATGAGGCACCCGCTCAAAAAAATAACCGACAAATTTTACATATCGCCTTGTTAGCTCTCCTTGCAGCACCCATCGGTATTCCTCTGGGAATCGCCATCCTCGTGTCCCTGTTCGCAATCCTTGTGGCAGCCTTGACTGTCATTCTAGCTTTCTTTGCGGTTTCCATACTTGGTATCATCGGCGGATTCCTATTTTTAGTTGAAAGTTTCACTGTCCTAGCCCAAGCTAAATCAGCCTTTATCTTGATTTTTGGTTCTGGTTTACTGGCTATCGGTGCTTCTTCGCTGGTCTTACTAGGTATCTCCTATGTAGCTCGCTTCTTCGGCCTACTCATTGTTCGCCTAGTGCAATTTGTTCTCAAAAAAGGAAAGAGAGGTGACCAGCATGCGTAAATTGACAAAAGGATTTCTCATTTTTGGTGTGGTGACTACCGTTATCGGCTTTATCCTGCTTTTTGTAGGTATCCAATCTGACGGAATCAAGAGCCTACTTGCCATGTCCAAGGAACCTGTCTATGATAGCCGTACGGAAGAGCTGACCTTTGGCAAGGAAGTCGAAAATCTAGAGATAACTCTCCACCAACACGCGCTGACCATCACAGACTCTTTCGATGATCAAATCCACATTGCTTACCATCCATCTATTTCTGCTAACCATGATCTTGTCACAAATCAGAACGATAAAACGCTGAGTATCATTGATAAGAAACTGTCTGAAACTCCATTTCTCTCTTCTGGAATTGGCGGGATTCTCCATATCGCAAGCAGCTACTCTAGTCGTTTTGATGAAGTTATTCTCCAATTACCAAAAGGAAGAAGCCTAAAAGGAATCAACATCTCAGCCAATCGCAGACAAACCACCATCATAAATGCTAGCCTTGAAAATGCGACCCTCAATACAAACAGCTATATCCTCCGAATTGAAGGAAGTCGTATCAAAAACAGTAAACTCATAACCCCTAATATCGTTAATATCTTTGATACAGACCTTACAGATAGTCAACTAGAGTCAACAGATAAGCACTTCCACGCTGAAAATATTAAAGTATATGGTAAAGTAGAACTATCTTCTAAAAATGCGCTCAGTATCATGCTAACTCAAAAAGAAAGCCAAGAAATTAACTTAAACCTCTCGAGTCACCATGGTCCTATTTATCAGTTATCGAGAGATGAGAGTCAACGCCGCCCCAACGAATTAAGCAACCCTTACAAAACTGAAAAAACTGATGCAAAAGGTCAACTCATCGCTAAGGCTGATGATTATATTAGTCTTGAAACTACAGCTAACAGACCTTAACAAATCTACTTATATCTACCAAAATGATGTATATACAACTAAAAAGGAGGTTCCTCATGAAACAAGAATGGTTTGAAAGTAATGATTTTGTAAAAACAACAAGCAAGAACAAGCCTGATGAACAGGCCCAAGATGTTGCAGACAAGGCTGAAGAAACGATAGCCGATCTCGATACACCAATTGAAAAAAATACTCAAGTAGAGGAGGACGTCTCTCAAGCTGAAGTCGAACTTGAAAGCCAGCAAGAAGAGAAAATTGAAACGCCTGAAAACGGTGAAGCGAGAACAGAAATAGAAGAAAAGAAAGCATTAGATTCTACTGAGGAAGAGCAAGACCTTTCTAAAGAAACAGAAAAAGTCACTATAGCTGAAGAGAGTCAAGAAGCACTTCCTCAGCAAAAACCAACCACGAAAGAGCCCCTTCTTATCAGTCAATCCTTAGAAAGTCCTTATATCCCCGACCAAGTTCCAAAATCTACGGATAGATGGAAAGAGCAAGCGCTTGATTTTTGGTCTTGGCTAGTGGAAGCTCTCAAATCTCCTACGAGCAATCTTGAAACAAGTAGCACACACAGTTACACAGCCTTTCTCTTGCTCATTCTGTTTTCTGCATCTTCCTTTTTCTTTAGTATCTACCACATCAAACATGCTTACTATGGACATATAGCAACTATGCATAATCACTTCCCTGAACAATTTGCTTCATTAAATCTCTTTTCGATTATCTCTATCCTAGTAGCAACAACACTCTTCTTCTTTTCATTCATCTTGGGTAGTTTCGTTGTGAGACGATTTATCCACCAGGAAAAGGACTGGACGCTAGAAAAGGTTCTCCAACAATATAGTCAACTCTTGGCAATTCCAATCTTCCTCACTGCCATTGCTAGTTTCTTTGCCTTCTTTGATAGCCTGCGATTTACAGCCCTCTTGTGTGTGATTAGCATTGGAATCATTCTGCTTGCCAGTCTCCATATCATTACAAGACCAAGTCAAGCAAGTGAAACCGACTCCTTCTATCAGTTATTCTTGTCTGTCCTTGTGAACGGAGTCATTATCCTCCTCTTCTTTGTAGCTGAAGTGGCACTGATTGGAGATTATCTCCGTATCTTGGCCTTTCTTTAAACTTCAATCCTGTCATCCATGGCAGGATTTTTTCTATGTCAAAAAAGCAAGTCGATTGACCTGCTTCTGCTTTACTCTTCTTGTGCTAATGCTTTAAAATCTTGTCCTAGGATAGATTTTATTTCTATAGTTCAGTAGTATGATAACGTTGCTATAAAGTTCGTTATTCCAAATATTATGCAAACTAGTTATATGTAAAATTAAGATTAGAAACCACCAATCTCCATTTTTTAACTTTTAATGAAATTCATCCATATTAATAACTTTGCTTGCTCTAGCAATAACATCCTTATCATGAGTCACGACAATAACAATCTTTTCCTCGTTCACTAATTTCTCAACCTCATTTAGAAATAATTCCGTTGAATTTCTGTCCAAATTTCCTGTAGGCTCATCGAATAAATATATATCCTTTTCTTGCGATAAACTCCTCATGAGTAGAATTTTTTGTTTCTGACCTTGCGAAATATTGGTAGCTTTCCCATCAATCTGATGACTCAGAGCTATATTAAGATTCAAACTATCAAGATTATTTGATTCATAGTTTTCCTTATTAAATAGGGTGAAATTAATATTCTTTGAAACGCTCCCAGGAAATACATGAAATTCAGATGAATACACGCTTAAATAATCCAAAATATTAGTTTCCTCTAAAGTAGAAAAACTTTCCATTCCATTCAGTACAATATCACCCTCTGTTGGAGAAGATAATCCCTGAATAATATTCAAAAGGGATGATTTCCCAGTTCCATTGCCGCCTGTAATAACGGTTAATTCACCACTATTAAACTCGAAATTTAATTTATTAAACACCAATCTTTCATCCCATTTTTTACATAAATTCCGGCATGACAATTGTTCAATTTTAGATACTGGAATGGTAGCAAGATTACTTTCCATCCCTACTTCCTCTAGTCCAATAAACTCAAAGGAATATTGACTTTTTTTCAATGCTACCCAAGATGTAATTAAAGAATTTAAAATGCTGGATAACAGTAATAGAATCAAAATACTACTTGCATACTCTGATATATGTGCGTAATCTCTAATAATATTCACAGTAGCAAGCAAAAATGAACCAGTTAAACCAATAAATATCTGCGTAGAAGCTAATAATCTATTGGTAATATGTGTACTATCTAGTTTCGTTCCCAACAGTTCATTGAGTCTTTCATCAAATTCTTTGATAAAATCGCTAGATTTTTGGAAACTTATAATATCTTGCAAACCATAAATTGTATTTTCTACAAGAGAACTAAAGTTAGAACTATTAGCAATAAATTCTCGCTGATTTTTTACAACTTTTCGTATCTCAAAATTGACATATAAACCAAGAATAGCTATAGATACGCATGTAACTGCGAAAATAATAATATTCAATTTTAATAGCAATAATAGTAGCAAACAGAACACTAAAAGCTGTACCTTTAAGTAAAATTTTTGCATAATACCTGTTGCTGATAACAACAAATTCCAAAAATAACTACTCACATACTCATAATTCTTAGTTAAAGAAAAATCATTTAATTGGTTCTTATAAAAAGAGGACAGAATATCATTTAAAAAATTATTCTCAATCTTTCCTTTTAATCTCGTTTCTAATATAGAGAACTGCCAATACAAATATGAAGCTAATATTATTGAAGCTAGGGTAAATAGTTGAATACTAAACTGAATGTTAAGTAGACCAGACATTGTTATTTGTAGTAAAAAAGCAATAGCAATAGGTAAACTAATTTTAGCTAATCCCAAGAAAAAGATTGCCAATTTTCTCTTCCAACCAAGTGAAGCTAGAAATCTATGATATAACTTATCTGCATAACTTATCGTAACAATATCTTTTCTATCTTCTGAATTAACATTCTCATTCTTTTGAGGAATTAAAACAATTCCTACACTCTGACTAAAAAGTTCTAATCTTGAAATTTTCTCAATTTCCTCATTTGCAGGATCAGAAACAATCAATGAACTACTGTCTCCATCCAACACGACGATATAATGAGGCAAGCTAGCTCTTTCTACTACCAGTAAATAAGGAAATGATACGTTGTTTAACAAACTAGGAGTCTCAATTTGATAAGAATCCGCATCAATACCATAGCTTTTTAATATATCTTCTATATCAAACAAAGACAGTCCTTGGTGGTTATTGTTATCAAATTGTAGACTATCTAAATGTTCTAATTTTGGGAAATAGTAAGAAATGATTGTCTTTACACAAGCCATTCCACAATCCATCAAAGTTGCTTGTTTATAGTGACTAACCATTATTTTCTCCTTTTTCAACACTTATCTTACTATAACCATCAACTTCAATGACGCTATTCGAAGTTTGACTTGTCGTAGGAACCTTTAAAACTTCTCCTGTATTATTTGTATGCAAAGTATAGATTCCATCAAAATCTTTAGGAACTGTAATAGATACATCTCCAACAAGTGTATCTACAAAAATTTTTTCGAAAGTTGCATTTTTTCCTAAGGAAATGGTTACATATAACTTATCTTTCCCTTGTGAACTCAAAGCCAAATTAAAGCCATGTTGTGAAAATGGAATATATAGACTATCTGAACTCATTTTAACGTTTTTAGTTATGTTATTCACTGATTCTTCGGAAACTTTTCCTTCTATTTGAACACTTGTTTCATCTGATTCACTCTTGACAACTTTAACATCAATTGCTTGCTTTGAACCATAAAACTCTAACGTTTTAATACTTTTAGAAGAAAGAGCCCATGATTGTTTCACACTGATTGTCGTCTCTCCTCGTTTTAAGGTTAATAAAATTCCGGCCACTACAAATAGTAACAACAGCCCAATTACAATTCCTATTTTTTTCATCATTAGTACTCCTACTTAAATTCTTTTTTACTGAATACAACAAACGCAAGTACAATCACTGCTATACTTACCAATATAGGATAGCCTGCATTCGTAAGGGTAAATTGACTTACCCCAGGGGAAGTTTTCAAATTTAAAGTCATTAGTAAATAGTCTCTCACACTCTCACCAGAGTTTGGAAGGACATAAACCAATAGGTTATCAAACAGTAAAATATAGAGTATATAAATCATACATGATTCATAAACCTTATCAAATATTTGAAAAATCAATAACGAGATACTGATAATAACCCAATAGTATGGTAGCTGGTGTAAAAATGTCGAAATAATCAACACCAAGTCTCCCTCCAAATAGACAAGGGCTGTTAAACTATAAAAAATAGTTATATATAGGAAAGACAAACAAAAGGCTCCCAAAGTTTTATACAAAAATAACTTCCATCGTTGTTTTTCTTTTGTGAGGAGAATGTTAATCGTACGGAAACTATAATCTTCCCCCCAG
>NZ_AFUF01000019.1 GCF_000222785.1 Streptococcus mitis SK569
ATTTTACTTTCTGATCTTTAGAATCAATGTATTCATCTTCTAAACTTGCTAGTAAAGAATACTTATCGTCACTATCAAATAAGTTCCGATTAACGGAGGCATTCAAGTATCCAAATTGACTTACAAAGCGGTCATAGTCACGATTGAGTTTACTAAGTAATACCTGAAAATCTGTCCGACTATAATCTTGATGACGTTGAATTTCAATTAAGGATTGATAGGTCTCTCTCAAATCAACCATGCCCTTAATGCGACCAATATCCTTATCCGATAAGGGACTTTCATAAAAGACAGTTTTTTTGAACAGTCCCTTATATTTCCCTCTTTTACTCGCTTCTTCTGACTTGTAAACATCTAGTGCTTCCTCATCTGTCAAATGAAGTTGCACAAATCGATCTATTTTATGTTCAGACAAAGAACTGTCCCAAGCTTTAAAATCTCCATTCTCATCTACATAATAACTAATTTCGTCTACTTTTGAACTGTTCCGAATGCCATGCGTATCTCGGTAATAAATTTGATTTCCCTCGTATCCAAAAGAATAGAGCGCTAAGTCCTCACGTATACGACTTGGGATAGAATTATCCACTTCTTCTTGGATAAAAACAGGTGCTTTCAAAGAATTGTCAATTTGTTTAAGTGCTTCCACATTCTCTAATGCTTTCATTATGTCAGTAGCTAATGTTTCTGATACCCCCTTAACATTGAGAGTTCCTCCATTAAAATTACGTACCTCATATTCACCCAAAACTTGTGTATTGTATTTCCCATCAAAATATGGATTGATCCAGACACGCTTATCCTCCTCAAAGGGAATAGAACCATTAAAAACAAGTTCCTCTTCATTAAGATTCTTTGCTTGGTCCTTTTGAAAGAAGAGGAGATCTGTAGTCACTCGGGTACCTGCAATCTTTTTAAAAGCCGTATCTGGCAACCGAACTCCCCCTAAAAAATGAGTGTTGGATTTAATCTCTTGTAAGACATTATCTGTCCGCTTATCCATTGTGCCAATAGATGAGATAATCGACACTTGTCCTCCGTCTCTTACTAAATCAAGTGAGTGTTTGACAAAGTAGTCGTGAATCATATAAGGTTTATCATAGTTTTTATCGGCAATGCGAAAATTTCCAAAAGGAACATTCGTTAAGACTAAATCAAAACTATTATTTTGATAGGGAACTTCTTCAAATCCTCGCACTTCAATATGGGTATTGGGGTGGAGTTGTTTTGCGATTGCGCCTGTCACACTGTCTAATTCAACCCCATAGAGTTCTGATTTATCTCGTATACTTCTAGGCATAGCCGCAAAGAAGTTCCCAGTTCCCATAGAAGGATCTAATATCCTTCCTCCCTCAAAACCATCATCCAGTAACTTTTGCCAAATCTGGCGAATAATCATTGGGTCTGTATAATAGGCTGTGAGAGAACTTTGTTTCATAGTGGAGTATTCTGATTTACTTACTAAACTCTTAAGAGTTAAACGTTCTGTTTCATACTTTGGATTGAGTTCATCAAAAAATTCATTGGCAAGGCCACCCCATCCGACATACTTGGCTAGTAGTTCTTGTTCTTCTGGATTTGCTTGTCGTCTCTCTTTTTCTAATCTTTTAACAAGTTCAATTGCGGCGATATTCGTTTCAATTTTTTCTCGATTTGTCTTAGGATAAAAGTCCTCTAAATCATCTGGAAAAACAAAATCTTGAACAGGAATATCCAACTCTTCTACACTTGAAATAAGTGGTGTTGATTCTGTTTCCTTATCTTTTTCCTTTTCTTCTTCCAGGTAGGAAAACAAATCTATTTCCTGATTTTCACTTGATGAATCAATCTCAATCTCTGAATCTTCTTTTTCAAGTTCTACGATAGACAATACTTGTTCAATCTCTTCTAAACTGTTCAAGTATAAGATAGGACTTTCTTCAAATAACTGGTTGGAATCATTGAATAGCTCTAGGCGAACTAAGTTATTTAACTGTGCATTTTCAATCGAAACCAACTGAAATACTTGTCCTTTATAACTTACTTGTGAACCGATTGGATATTCCCTCAAAGCTTCTTCTACAATTTTATCGACATTAGAAAAAGAGTTCGTTTCTTCCGTTTCCTGTTCAACATCACTTGAAGGAGACAAAGATTCCTCTACTTGATTAGACTTTTTTCTTATAGCCTTTACTTCATCAAAATGAGTAATAATCTTCAGCTTTTGTGTCAGTGGGAGTTGTGTGTAGTTTTCTTCATGATGGACAAGATCCGTCACGGTATCTAAAGTAGCCATCAATTCTGAACCCAAATAAGCTAGAACATCTCCCTCTTTTTCTTCAAAATGAATCTCAATAACTTCTTTTTTAAGCTCTTTTGAGTCAACCATTAGAAGAAATTCCTCTATATCTCTACTAATACGGTCAGATAGATTATTCGCAACCCGATAGACATTGACTAAATTGACATCCTGATTTTGATGAAATACAAGCTCACTTAATGGTTCTAACTTCTCTTTTCCAGATTGGATGTGAAATCGAGTGGAAAGGTTATAGGTTGCGACTTCTAGCACCAAGTTTTTCTCCCAATTGCTTAATTGAGATAATTTATCTAGACCTGCTTGTCCAAAATTTCTTGTGTAACTTTCTAGATCTTGGTCATTATTTTCAGAACTGGCCTCTAGGAAAGAAATAATATCTTGATGAAATGAATAGACATGAGGTATCTCTTTTATCTTGCCCTCTTCAGCCAAAAAACTCTCTACCAAGTCTTGCCATTTCTCATCAAAATGTTGCGCTTGATAACGAAGAAATAGGCCCATTTTCTCCCTATCTTTTGGAATTGTTCCACGAAACATAGCCAATAATTGCATTACTTCCATACTCGCTCCTTTCATCTATACGAAAATAGGAGAATCACATGATTCCCCTACAACTCTATCTCCATTTCAACCTCTTGAGGACTGGTTTCTAAATCACTAGACAAAAGAGAAACGGCATCTGTTCTCATGTAGTAAGTATATAAGTCTTCTAGGTCTTGTTGGTTTTCAATCCCTGTTTCAATACTAATCAGAGCCTGTATAAATTCCTTGTAGTGACTCTCCATCATATCTGAAATCTTTTGTTTCATTTCCATAAATACTGAAGACGGTTCAGTTATACTTGTTTGGCCCATGTCTTGTAAATCCTTTTCTAAGGGATTGGTTCCTTCTTCTACTTCTACTAAATCTGAACGACCATCACCATCAGAATCTGCGCTAAGAGGATTGGTTCCTAGCGTCAATTCTTGAGCATCAGTTAGTCCATCTTGATCCGAATCACGTTGATAAATGGCTTCCATATACTTCCTTCTTTCCTAGTTAATCTTTTTTCACTCCAATCCTATCAAATATTCCTTGAAAGAAGTATCACAACAAAAAAAGAGAACGAGCCAAAACTGCGTTCTCCTTAAAATGTAAAACATTACTATTAAAGTAAAAAAGACGACTTACAGAACCTGTAAGCCACCTAGTCAGTCGGTTTATTCTGGTGTCTACCACCGCTTGGCCCTTGAGATTTCAAAAACTCATAAATATGTTTTGCTCATTCAAACTCATCCCCACCAAACTGACTAATTGCTGGTAAAATAGTGGTCTGAAGTTGAATGACTTTTGGGAAATAAAATTGAAGATTGACATAC
>NZ_AFUF01000018.1 GCF_000222785.1 Streptococcus mitis SK569
ATCAAGGCTTTTTTGTGTAGTCTTAGCACTAAAAAACGATAGAAAAAACACCCCTTCTGAACTGCACCCCAAAAGTTAGACAGAAAAAACCTAACTTTTGTGGCGCAGTTCATTCGCGTCACATGAAGTTATTTAAGCATCTCATTTTTTTTATTACCATTTTCTGTTATAATAAATTGTACTTCTAAAATAGAAAGGTCTTAAGATGACAACTCTTATTAAACATAAACGTGTAGAATTTTCAGAACTTTTTTATGACCTAGTTTTGTTTTTGCAATTTCAAAAGTAACTACTTTAATTGACCATCTTCATAACGGTATTTTGACTTGGAATTCTTTCCTTGATTTTTTCATTGCTTACTTGTTTCTCATCGATTCCTGGATGATTCAAACCGATTATACCAATCGCTATGGAAAGAACTCTTTATTTAACATAGTAATCATGTTTATCAAAATGGGAATTTTACTCTTTATAGCCAATATGATTGGACCTGATTGGCAACAATATTTTCATTATCTCTGTTGGGCTATTGGTACATTAACCCTTACCTTATTTTTTCAATATTTGGTTGAATTTTTTAGAAAATCAACCGATGATGCTAATCGGGAAAGTATCAAAGGTTTTCTATGGATAACAGGTCTAGGAAGTTTAGGATTCTATCTAGCAGCTCTTCTTCCTATTTACCTTAGAGTCTATATCTTATTTGCTAGTATTCTGCTAACATTT
>NZ_AFUF01000017.1 GCF_000222785.1 Streptococcus mitis SK569
TACTTATTTCCTCCTTATCATTATTATATAGCAATTTAGATATAAAAGCAATTTCATTCTATAAATTGGAGAATTAGTTTTATTTCTACTGAATCTCCCATCTACTTATTCCTAAAGTTGCTTTCATTTGCCTCTTTTGATACACTTAAACTATGAATACAAATCTCAAACCAAAACTTCAGCGTTTTGCTTCTGCTACTGCCTTTGCCTGTCCTATCTGCCAAGAAAATCTGACTCTGGTAGAGAGCAGTCTCAAATGCAACAATCGCCATTCTTTTGACTTGGCTAAATTTGGCTATGTCAATCTGGCACCTCAAATCAAGCAATCTGCCAACTACGACAAGGAAAACTTTCAAAACCGCCAACAAATCCTAGAATCTGGATTTTATCAGGCTATTCTAGAGGTCGTCTCTGATTTACTTTCAAACTCAAAAAATGCCAAAACAATTTTAGATATCGGCTGTGGCGAAGGATTCTATTCTCGCAAACTCCAAGAAAGGCATCCTGACAAAACCTTCTATGCCTTTGATATTTCCAAAGATTCTGTCCAAATCGCTGCCAAGAGCGAACCCAACTGGGCAGTCAATTGGTTCGTTGGTGACTTAGCTCGTCTTCCTATAAAAGACGCCAGCATGGATATCTTACTTGATATCTTTTCCCCTGCCAATTACGGAGAATTTCGTCGCGTTTTATCCAAAGACGGCGTCTTGATAAAGGTCATCCCAACGGAAAATCACCTCAAAGAAATTCGCCAAAGGGTACAAGACCAACTGACAAACAAGGATTATTCCAACCAAGATATCAAAAATCATTTCCAAGAACACTTTACCATCCTATCTAGCCAAACGGCCTCTCTGACTAAGACTATCACAACAGGTCAGCTCCAAGCTCTACTCAGTATGACTCCTCTCCTCTTTCACGTCGACCAGAGCAAGATTGACTGGAGCCAACTGACAGAGATTACCATTGAAGCAGAGATTTTGGTTGGGAAAACATTGTAAACTAGACTTCGCAAAAGTAGAAAACTTACTGAAAATCTTCAATATTACGAAAACGCATAAGAACAGGTACTCAAAAACCTTAATCTTATGCATTTTGTTATAGTTTCCATACATATTAAGTGGAAATATTTGAAATCAGTTCTCTTAATAACCATTGAATACCATATATTACATTTATTCCAAATATGATATAGGCCGTATAAATCAAATATTTCGATTTCTCCCGTCTCAAAGAATAAACCTTGTACAAAATAAACAAATTTAAAATAATAAATAATAGAGACAAAATCTTCCTCCAAAATCAATATTAAAAGTAGCCAGTCAGGCATATACCTCATATTTATTTTCGATTCGAAATTACAAACTTATCAATAAACAGCAATTGATATAAGGCAAGTACCAACCCCCAAAAGCTACCACGAAAAGAGAATTCTTGATGATTGAGAGGAAACAAATCATGGTTACCTATATAGAGGCAGGTCAAAATGATAAATAAAATCCAAAATAAATCAGTCCATCTATATTTTGAAAAATATTTTTTCCACATAAAAACACCTTCTTTCCTACAATCATATTATAATGCTTTATGTAAACGAATACAAGAAATATGAGGTGTTCTAATCATGAGTCTGAAAGACCGTAAAAATCAGCATTTAAAGCCTTCACTGTATCTAGGATCTCCCTATTTTTAGACAAAATTGACCCAAATCCACAGCATTTAAAAAAGCGAATTTCAATCGGAATTCGCTTTTTTACAAAATGTATTAGTATAAACTTGTATCTTAGTTCAAGTGCCAGATATCTTCGTTATACTGAGCGATTGTACGGTCAGATGAGAAGAATCCTGCTTTAGCAATGTTGACGATGACTTTATCCAACCATGCGTCACGGTCTTCGTAATCAGCAAGCATTTGCTCTTTAACCTTAATGTAGTCTTCCAAGTCAAGAAGAGTCATGAACCAGTCTTTGTTGATCAATTCATTGTAAAGACGTTCCAAGCGCTCTTTGTTTCCAGCTGCAAGAACTGCATCGCTAACGATGAAGTCTACCAATGGTTTGATAGCTTCACGAGCGTAGAATTCGCTTGATTTATAAGCTGCTTTTGCGTAAAGGTCAATAACAGTTTCTGAATCTTCACCAAAGATGTAGATGTTTTCGTCGCCAACCAACTCAGCGATTTCCACGTTAGCACCGTCCATAGTACCAAGAGTCAAAGCTCCGTTCAACATGAATTTCATGTTACCAGTACCTGAAGCTTCTTTAGAAGCAAGTGAGATTTGTTCAGAGATATCACATGCTGGGATAAGGAAGCTTGCTGCAGTAACGTTGTAGTTTTCAACCATAACAACTTGCAAGTGTGGAGCTACTGCTGGATCGTTAGCAATAACTTCTGACATGCAAAGGATCAAGTGGATGATATCTTGAGCAATTGTGTAGGCTGGAGCAGCTTTACCACCAAAGAAGATTGTGATTGGGCGAGCAGGGATGTTACCAGCTTTGATGTCAAGGTATTTGTGGATTACGTACAAAGCGTTCATTTGTTGGCGTTTGTACTCGTGAAGACGTTTGATTTGGATGTCAAAGATAGAGTTTGGATTGATTTCTACACCTTGGTGTTCTTTCAAGTGACGAGCCAATTTACGTTTATTGTGAGCCTTGATGCTTTCCAATTTTTCTTTGACAGCTGCTTTGTCTTCGTAAGACAAGAGTTTTTCAAGCTCATCAGCTTCATGGTGCCAACCATCTCCAAGAATCTCATCCAAGTAGTGAGACAATCTTGGGTTAGCATGCATGAGCCAACGACGGAAAGTGATACCGTTTGTTTTGTTGTTGAATTTTTCTGGGTAAAGGTCGTAGAAAGCTTTCAACTCAGAGTTCTTCAAGATTTCAGTGTGAAGTGCTGCAACCCCGTTAACGCTGTATCCGTAGTGGATATCCATGTGGGCCATGTGAACACGTCCGCTCTCATCGATAATTTGAACAGCTGGATCTTTATATTCTGCTTTCACGCGACGATCCAATTCTTCGATGATTGGTACCAAGTGAGGAACCACTTCTTGCAAGAATTCAAGAGGCCATTTTTCAAGGGCTTCAGCAAGGATTGTGTGGTTAGTGTAGGCAGTCATGCTACGAACAATTGAGATTGCTTCGTCAAGTTCGATACCACGAGCAGTCAAAAGACGGATCAATTCAGGGATAACCATTGATGGGTGAGTATCATTGATTTGTACAACTGCGTAGTCAGCAAGGTCATGCAAGTTGCTTCCTTTTTCAATTGCTTCGTCGATGATCAATTGCGCACCGTTTGAAACCATGAAGTATTGTTGGAAGATACGGAGCAATTCACCTTGACGGTCACTATCATCTGGGTAAAGGAAAAGAGTCAAGTTGCGAGCGATATCTGTCTTGTCAAAGTTGATACCGTCTTTAATGATTGAAGAATCAACTGAATCCAAGTCAAACAAACGCAAGCGGTTCTTAGTTTCTGTCTTGTAACCAGGTACATCGATATCGTAAAGAGTTGATGTCAATGTGAAGTGAGCAAATGGTACTTGGTAGCTACGGCTTGAGCGAACCAACCAGTTTTGCTCTGTCAACCATGCGTTTGGAATTGTTTCTTGCTGGTTGTTTTTAAGAACTTGTTGGAAAAGACCATAGTGGTAGTTAAGACCAACACCGTCACCGTTCAAACCAAGAGTCGCAATTGAGTCGATAAAGCAGGCAGCCAAACGTCCCAAACCACCATTACCAAGAGATGGCTCCAATTCAACTTCTTCAACTTCGATCAAATCTTTACCTGCAGCTGCAAGTTCTTTTTTGACATCGTCGTAAAGACCAAGGTTGATCAAGTTGTTTGACAAAAGTTTACCAATCAAGAACTCAGCTGAGATGTAGTAAACTTTTTTCTTACCAGTATTAACTGGTTTTTTGCTACTTGCAAGCTTGCTGTAGTTAAGAAGAGCCAGGTAAAGCTCTTCATTGCTACATTCTGCAATGGTTTTATTGTAACGATTTTGTACAAATTCTTGTAGTGATAACATGTTTAAGGTGTCTCCTGATATTGTATTATTTCTTTAAATCTACCAAATTTTCATTGATTCGGCGATAGATTGTTGTCAAGTCAAGCAAGCCTTCCTCGACAGCTGGTGTCAATTGATCTTCAGTCATACGCCAAGACCAGTTTCCACCAAGGGTAGATGGGAAGTTCATACGAGCTGCCTCATCCAATTCTAGCAAATCTTGCATAGTCGCAATTGCCATGAAGCTAACTGATGAAAAGACTGTACGAAGCATAGCATGTGGCACTGTTTCATATTCTTTACGGTTAGTGTAGCGAGCCATGTATTCACGAGTCGCATCATCGATCTCGTTACGGTACCAACCAAGAACCGTATTGTTATCGTGTGTTCCTGTGTACATAACTGAGTTAGCAGGTGCCAAGTGTGGGCTATCGATGCTTTCGTCTTCTGGGTTGAAGGCAAATTGAAGAATTTTCATTCCTGGGAAGCCAGTACGTTCACGCAATTCGATAACTTCGTCTGTCATGAAACCAAGGTCTTCTGCGATGATATTTAACTCACCAAGTTCTTCCTTAACGGCTGCAAAAAGTTTGTAGCCAGGACCTTTCACCCACTCACCAGGTGCTGCTGTATCAGAACCAGCAGGGATTTCCCAGTAAGATTCGAACCCACGGAAGTGGTCAATACGAACGATATCGTAGATTTTGAAGCTTTCACGCAAGCGTTCAATCCACCATTTGTAGCCGTCTTTGTCCATCGCTTCCCAGTCATAGATTGGGTTACCCCAAAGCTGACCAGTTGCAGAAAATTCATCTGGTGGGCATCCTGCAATGCAAGTCGCCTTACCGTTGACATCTGTCTTGAAGAGATGTGGATTTGCCCACATATCGCTTGAATCTTCCGCTACGTAGATTGGCATGTCCCCAACGATTTCGATGTGGTTGTCGTTAGCGTAAGCTTTCAATTTCAACCATTGTTGGAAGAAGAAGTATTGAGTCACACGGTGGTAAACCAACTTGTCTGCCAATTGCTCACGGTAGCTTTCAAGTGCTGAAGCTTTACGAGCACGAACATCTGCATCTGGCCATTCAGTCCAAGCAAGATTGTCAAAATTCTCTTTAATAGCCATATACTCTGCAAAGAGTTCAAGCCATGATTGGTTGTCTTGAGCAAATTTCTCAAAATCTTTAACATCTCCTACTTCCAAGAAACGTTTTACCGCTTTTTCTAAAAGAGGACGACGTGCATAGTAGATTTTCGCATAATCAACTTCAGACGCATCGCTACCAAAGTCAACCCCTTCAAGGTCACTTGCTTGCAACAAGCCTTGTTCTACCAAGATATCTAAATCGATAAAATGAGTGTTCCCCGCGAAGGCTGAGAAAGATTGGTAAGGAGAGTCTCCGTAACTAGTTGTTCCTAATGGAAGGATTTGCCAGTAACGTTGTTTTGTGCGAACCAAGAAATCAACGAAGTCGTAAGCACTTTTACCAAATGATCCGATTCCGTATGCTCCTGGAAGAGAAGAAATGTGCATCAACACACCACTTTGACGTTTTTTCATAATAAGCACCTCATGTGTTTATAGTTAGATATTACATTTTTACGAACGCAAACGTTTGCGTTAAGATAAGTATAGCGTATTTTTTCGATAAATGCAAGCGGTTTTAAAAAACTTTTTGATTATTTTTAAAAAGTTTTTCTTCTTACTCGTATATATATCCTTTCAGGAAACAAAATAGGAATACGGGTTTCACTTATCTTATTAAGCAAAAATAAAGTGAGAACCCTCTCTGCTTTCCATTTGTAAATCAGGCAATCGTTTTCTCAACTTTTTTTAAATTTGAAACAAAACCAATTTTTGGGATTTTCTACTATTATATGATGATTAAGCGTTTACCTTTTTCTACAATTTTTTTAAATTTTTTACAAAAAACACTTGCAACCGCTTTCTGTTTGTGTTATACTAGTCCCATAAAGGAAAACGTTTGCGTTTCCTCATTATAAAATTTGTTATTCTTTAGGAGGAATACACTATGTCATCTAAATTCATGAAGAGCGCTTCTGTGCTTGGAACTGTTACACTTGCTAGCTTGCTTTTAGTAGCTTGTGGAAGCAAACCTGCTGAAAAAGCTGCTGATACTGGTTCATCTGAAGCGAAAGAAATCACTCTTTACGTTGAGGACCAATACAAAGCTTATGCTGAAACAGTTGCTAAAGCTTATAAAGAACAATCAGGAACAACAGTTAACATCAAATCTGGTGACCAACTTGGTGGTCTTGACAAACTTTCTCTAGATAACCAATCTGGTAAAGCTGCTGACGTTATGATGGCACCATACGACCGTGTAGGTAGCCTTGGTACTGACGGACAACTTTCAGAAGTTAAATTGAGCGACGGCGCTAAAACAGATGATAAAACTAAATCTCTTGTAACAGCTGCTGACGGTAAAGTTTACGGTGCTCCTGCCGTTATCGAGTCACTTGTTATGTACTACAACAAAGACTTGGTAAAAGAAGCTCCAAAAACATTTGCTGACTTGGAAAACCTTGCTAAAGATAGCAAATACGCATTCGCTGGAGAAGATGGAAAAACTTCTGCTTTCCTAGCTGACTGGACAAACTTCTACTATGCATACGGACTTCTTGCTGGTAACGGCGCTTACGTATTCGGTCAAAACGGTAAAGACGCTAAAGACATCGGTCTTGCCAACGACGGCGCTATCAAAGGTGTAGAATACGCTAAATCTTGGTATGAAAAATGGCCTAAAGGTATGCAAGATACGGAAGGAGCTGGAAACCTAATCCAAACTCAATTCCAAGAAGGTAAAACAGCTGCTATCATCGATGGACCTTGGAAAGCTCAAGCCTTCAAAGACGCTAAAGTAAACTACGGTGTTGCAACTATCCCAACTCTTCCAAACGGAAAAGACTACGCAGCATTTGGTGGTGGTAAAGCTTGGATCATCCCATCAAGCACTAAGAACCTTGAAGCTGCTCAAAAATTTGTAGACTTCCTTGTTTCAACTGAACAACAAAAAGCCTTCTACGATAAGACTAACGAAATCCCAGCTAACACTGAAGCTCGTTCATACGCTGAAGGTAAAAACGATGAGTTGACAACAGCTGTTATCAAACAGTTCAAGAACGCTCAACCAATGCCAAACATCTCTCAAATGTCAGCAGTTTGGGACCCAGCTAAAACAATGTTGTTTGAAGCTGTAAGCGGTAAGAAAGATGCTAAAACAGCAGCTAACGATGCTGTAACATTGATCAAAGAAACAATCAAACAAAAATTTGGTGAATAAGAAATTTGTTCAAGGGGGGTGGAAATCAAATCCCCCTTTGAATTTATCAACAAAAACACAAATAGTTTAGGTTTTATCTAGAAACCAGTATCCTATGAAAGGAGTTATTATGGAAAAGCAACAACCTAGTAAAGCAGCCCTGCTGTCTATCATTCCTGGGTTAGGACAGATTTACAATAAACAAAAAGCCAAAGGTTTTATCTTCCTTGGTGTAACCATCGTATTCGTCCTTTATTTCCTAGCACTTGCAGCCCCTGAATTGAGCAATCTCATCACTCTTGGTGACAAACCAGGTCGTGATAATTCCCTCTTTATGCTGATTCGTGGTGCCTTCCATTTAATCTTTGTAGTTGTTTATGTACTCTTTTATTTCGCAAATATTAAAGATGCACATACAACTGCTAAGCACATTAACAATGGTATTCCAGTAGCACTTACCTTTAAAGAAATGGTCAAAGGAATCTATGAAAATGGCTTCCCTTACCTCTTGATCATTCCATCTTATATTGCCATGACTTTTGCGATCATCTTCCCAGTTATCGTAACCTTGATGATTGCCTTTACCAACTACGACTTCCAACACTTGCCACCAAACAAATTGTTGGACTGGGTTGGTTTGACAAACTTTACGAACATTTGGAGCTTGAGTACCTTCCGTTCTGCCTTTGGTTCTGTTCTTTCTTGGACTATCATTTGGGCTTTATCTGCCTCAACTTTACAAATCGTCATCGGTATCTTCACAGCTATCATTGCTAACCAACCATTTATCAAAGGAAAACGTATCTTTGGTGTTATTTTCCTTCTTCCTTGGGCTGTCCCAGCCTTCATCACTATCTTGACATTCTCAAACATGTTTAATGATAGTGTCGGTGCTATCAACACTCAAGTCTTGCCGATCTTTGCTAAATTCCTTCCTTTCCTTGATGGGGCTCTTATTCCTTGGAAAACAGACCCAACTTGGACTAAGGTTGCCTTGATTATGATGCAAGGTTGGCTTGGATTCCCATACATCTACGTTTTGACTTTAGGTATCTTACAATCTATTCCTAACGACCTTTACGAAGCAGCTTATATTGACGGTGCCAATGCTTGGCAAAAATTCCGCAACATCACTTTCCCAATGATTTTGGCTGTTGCAGCACCTACTTTGATTAGCCAATACACCTTCAACTTTAACAACTTCTCTATCATGTACCTCTTCAATGGTGGAGGACCTGGTAGTGTCGGAGGTGGAGCTGGTTCAACCGATATCTTGATCTCATGGATTTACCGTTTGACGACAGGTACATCTCCTCAATACTCAATGGCGGCAGCTGTTACCTTGATTATCTCTATCATTGTCATCTCAATCTCTATGATCGCATTCAAGAAACTACACGCATTTGATATGGAGGATGTCTAAGATGAATAACTCAATTAAACTCAAACGTAGACTGACTCAAACCCTTACTTACCTCTACTTAATTGGCCTATCAATCGTGATTATCTATCCACTTTTGATTACTATCATGTCAGCCTTTAAAGCAGGTAACGTCTCAGCCTTTAAACTAGATACTAATATCGACCTCAATTTTGATAACTTTAAAGGCCTCTTCACTGAAACCTTGTACGGTACTTGGTACCTCAATACTTTGATTATCGCCTTGATTACAATGGCAGTTCAAACAAGTATCATCGTACTTGCTGGTTATGCTTATAGCCGTTACAACTTCTTGGCTCGTAAACAAAGTTTGGTCTTCTTCTTGATTATCCAAATGGTGCCAACCATGGCCGCCTTGACAGCCTTCTTCGTTATGGCACTTATGTTGAACGCCCTTAACCACAGCTGGTTCCTCATCTTCCTCTACGTTGGTGGTGGTATCCCGATGAATGCTTGGCTCATGAAAGGCTACTTCGATACAGTGCCAATGTCTCTAGACGAATCTGCAAAACTAGACGGTGCAGGACACTTCCGCCGCTTCTGGCAAATTGTTCTTCCACTTGTTCGCCCAATGGTTGCCGTACAAGCCCTCTGGGCCTTCATGGGACCTTTTGGGGACTACATCCTCTCTAGTTTCTTGCTTCGTGAAAAAGAATACTTTACTGTTGCCGTTGGTCTCCAAACCTTCGTTAACAATGCGAAAAACATGAAGATTGCTTACTTCTCAGCAGGTGCTATCCTCATCGCCCTTCCAATCTGTATTCTCTTCTTCTTCCTACAAAAGAACTTTGTTTCAGGACTTACAAGTGGTGGCGACAAGGGGTAATATACCCCCGCCACCCTTTTTCATTTTATACTCTTCGAAAATCTCTTCAAACCACATCAGCTTTTATCTGCAACCTCAAAGCTGTTCTTTGAGCAGTCTACGGCTAGCTTCCTAGTTTGCTCTTTGATTTTCATTGAGTATTAGCGATTGTTACTGTAAATAATATCCTTACAACAAGCAATTTGTCTCCTAGACTTGAAATAAAGCACATTTCTCTATATAATAATACTCATATAGAAAACACCTTTTAGAAAGATACAAATGCTTCCATATCCATTTTCCTATTTTTCAAGTATTTGGGGATTTCGTAAGCCCCTGTCCAAACGTTTCGGACTCAACTGGTTTCAACTTCTCTTTACTAGTATCTTCCTTATCAGCTTGTCTATGGTACCCATTGCCATCCAAAACAGCTCACAGGATACTTATCCGCTAGAAACCTTTATCGATAATGTCTATGAACCATTGACAGATGAGGTTGTCCAGGATCTCTCTGAACATGCTAAAATTGTTGATGGTAAATTTACTTATACAGGAACAGCTAGTCAAGCCCCTTCTCTTTTAATCGGTCCAAGTCAAAGCAAGGAATTACCTAAGGACTTGCAACTGCATTTCGATACGAATGAGCTCGTCATCAGCAAGGAAAGTAAAGAACTGACCCGTGTCTCTTACCTAGCGATCGAAACTGAGAGTTTCAAAAGTAAAGATAGCTTGACCCAAGCAATTTCTAAAGACTGGTACCAGCAGAATCGTGTCTATATCAGTCTCTTCCTAGTTCTCGGTGCAAGCTTCCTCTTTGGTTTGAATTTCTTTATCGTCTCTCTAGGAGCGAGTCTTCTCCTTTATATCACTAAGAAATCACGCCTCTTTTCATTTAGGACCTTTAAAGAGTGCTACCATTTTATCTTGAACTGTTTAGGATTGCCGACTCTGATTACGCTTATTTTGGGACTCTTTGGCCAAAATATGTCAAACCTCATCACTATACAAAACATTCTTTTTGTTCTGTATCTGGTCACTATCTTTTATAAAACGCATTTCCGTGATCCAGATTACCATAAATAGGAGATTTTTATGCCCGTTACGATTAAAGACGTGGCCAAGGCTGCTGGTGTTTCGCCTTCAACCGTAACCCGTGTTATTCAAAACAAATCAACCATTAGCGACGAAACAAAAAAACGCGTTCGCAAGGCTATGAAGGAGCTCAATTACCACCCCAACCTCAACGCTCGTAGTTTGGTAAGCAGTTATACCCAAGTTATCGGCTTGGTCCTTCCTGACGACTCAGATGCCTTCTACCAGAATCCTTTCTTTCCATCAGTCCTACGTGGCATTTCTCAAGTCGCATCTGAAAACCACTATGCCATTCAGATAGCAACAGGTAAAGATGAAAAAGAACGCCTTAAAGCTATTTCACAAATGGTTTACGGTAAACGTGTGGATGGTTTGATTTTCCTTTATGCTGAAGAGGAAGATCCCTTGGTCAAATTGGTGGCTGAAGAGCAGTTCCCCTTCCTCATTCTAGGAAAATCCATTTCACCCTTTATCCCTCTTGTCGATAATGACAATGCCCAAGCTGGTTTTGATGCAACCGAATATTTCATTAAAAAAGGATGCAAACGAATTGCCTTTATCGGAGGTTCTAAGAAACTCTTCGTTACACAAGATCGTCTAACTGGTTACGAATCCGCGCTCAAGCAATACAAACTGCCTCTTGATGACAATCTGACCTACTTTGCAAATGAATTTCTAGAGGAAAAAGGATATCAATTTAGTCAACTTCTCTTTCAGCATGACCCACAAATCGATGCTATCATCACAACCGATAGTCTCCTAGCCGAAGGGGTCTGTGACTATATTGCTAAGTACCAACTGGATGTCCCTGTTCTCAGCTTTGACTCGGTCAATCCCAAGCTCAACTTGGCGGCCTATGTTGATATTAATAGCCTAGAACTTGGTCGTGTTTCTCTTGAAACTATCCTCCAGATTATCAACGATGCTAAAAGCAATAAGCAAATTTGTTATCGCCAGTTGATTGCCCACAAAATTATTGAAAAATAAAAACCAGCTCGATCTGGTTTTTTAGTTACTAATTATCTGTTTCAACGAACCGTCCCAAAATATGAACATTCTCCGATACAGAGACAAAGGCGCCTGGATCCACCTGTTTCATAATCTGTTTAAATTCATTAAACTCTGCACGTGTAATGACAGTAATTAAAACTGCCTTTTTCTCGTGATTATAGGTTCCTTCTGCATCGTGGATCATAGTTGCTCCGCGGTGCAATTTTTTATGGATTTTCTCAATTACTTTCTCTGGATGATTGGTCACAATCATGGCCTGCATCCGTTTTTGCTTGGTAAAGACTGCATCTGTCACACGGCTAGAGACAAAGATGGTAATCATAGAGTAGAGGGCGTATTTCCAACCAAAGGTCAAACCTGCTATCAGCATAATGGTTCCATTTACCAAGAAAGAAATACTACCGACATTCTTACCCGTTTTCTTGCGAATGGTCAGACTGACAATATCCGTTCCACCACTGGAGATATTGTTGCGAAGAGCAAAGCCAATCCCCAAGCCCATGACAACACCCCCAAAAAGGGCATTGATAATGGGATCCTCCGTCAAGGTCGCCACAGGGACAAACTGGATAAAGAAGGAACTCATGGATACCGTGATAAAGGTAAAGACGGTGAACTTATGGCCAATCTGATACCAAGCCAAGACCATCAAAGGAAAATTAATGGCGTAGAAGGTCAGTGAAATCGGAATGTGAAAACCAAACCAGTGATTACTCAAAGCAGAAATAATCTGTGCCAGACCTGTCGCACCACTCGAATACACATGTCCTGGTTGGAAAAAGAAATTGACCGCTACTGCTGATAAAAAACCATAGACCAGAGAAGCTGAAATCTTCTCATCATACTTTTCTCGAGAGATGCTTTGTAAGACACGTAAAATTTTTATCTGATGAGCAAAGCGGCGCAGATAATAGCGCCACCGCTTAATTCGTTTTGCTTGTTTCATCTTCTTCTACTTGTAAGCTGAGTTCCTCTAGTTGTTTGAGAGCTACTGTTGAAGGAGCTTGTGTCATTGGGTCAGTTGCCTTGTTGTTCTTAGGGAAGGCAATAACTTCACGGATATTTTCTTCTCCTGCTAAGAGCATGACAAATCGGTCAAGTCCGATAGCCAAACCACCGTGTGGTGGGAAACCATAGTCCATGGCTTCAAGAAGGAAGCCAAACTGGTCATTTGCTTCTTCAGATGAGAAACCAAGAGCCTTGAACATGCGTTCTTGAAGATCTTTTTGGTTGATACGAAGGCTACCACCACCAAGCTCATAACCGTTCAAGACGATATCGTAAGCAATGGCACGAACCTTAGCCAAATCACCTTCTAATTCGTGAGCAGTCTCTTCCTGTGGAAGAGTGAATGGATGGTGAGCGCTCATGTAACGGCCTTCTTCTTCAGACCATTCAAACATTGGCCAGTCAACCACCCAAAGGAAGTTGAATTTATCGTTATCAATCAAACCAAGCTCTTTGGCAATACGGCCACGAAGGGCACCGAGTGTTGCATTGGCCACTTCAAGCGCATCTGCCACAAAGAGAACCAAGTCCTTATCTTCAAGCGCAAGTGCTGCTGTCAATTCTGCTTGGATGCTAGTCAAGAACTTAGCAACTGGTCCGTTTAATTCTCCATCGACCACCTTGACCCAAGCAAGGCCTTTGGCACCATATTGTTTGGCTACTTCTGTCATCTTGTCGATGTCTTTACGTGAATAGTTGTCCGCAGCGCCTTTAACTACAATTGCTTTTACAGCAGGTGCTTCTGAAAAGACTTTAAAGTCTACACCTTTGACCACTGCTGTCAAATCCTGAAGCAACATGTCAAAACGAGTATCAGGTTTATCAGAACCGTAAAGAGCCATAGCGTCATCGTATTTCATACGAGGGAATGGAAGCGTCACTTCAATGCCTTTGGTTTCTTTCATCACGCGCGCAATCAAACCTTCTGTGATATCCTGGATTTCTTGCTCAGTAAGGAAAGATGTTTCCAAGTCGACCTGGGTAAACTCAGGCTGGCGGTCACCACGCAAGTCCTCGTCACGGAAACATTTAACGATTTGGTAGTAACGGTCAAAACCAGCATTCATCAAGAGCTGCTTAGTGATTTGTGGACTTTGAGGAAGCGCGTAAAAATGCCCTTTATTGACACGAGATGGTACCAAATAGTCACGCGCCCCTTCAGGCGTTGATTTAGAAAGGAATGGTGTCTCCACGTCGATAAACTCCAACTCATCCAAGTAGTTGCGGATAGAGTGAGTCACCTTAGCACGAAGTTTGAGGTTTTCCAGCATCTCTGGACGACGAAGGTCAAGGTAACGGTAACGCAAACGTGTATCGTCATTGGCCTCAATGCCATCCTTAATCTCAAATGGGGTTGTCTTAGCTGTATTAAGTACTGTCAGAGCTGTCACGTTTAACTCAACTGCACCAGTTGGCAACTTATCATTAGCTTGCTCACGCGCAGCGACCTGTCCAGTTACCTCGATAACAAATTCGCTACGAAGGCTTTCAGCTGTTGCCATGACCTCTGCAGATACTTTTTCAGGGTTGATAACCAACTGCATGATTCCTTCACGGTCACGAAGATCGATAAAGATCAAACCACCAAGGTCACGACGACGGCCAACCCATCCTTTCAAGGTAATTTCTTGTCCGATGTGTTCCTCACGAACACGACCAGCATACATACTACGTTTCATTGTTTCTCTCCTCTTTTATTCTGTTACTATTTTACCATAAAAGCGCAGGCTCTTCATGAAAATCAGCAGAAAAGTTTGTCAGTCTTTAAAAATCAGGTAAAGTCCCTAAAAATTAGCGCCCATACAAAAAATCCGATGAAGTTCACCGGACTCTTTTATTTTGAATTGTTGCCTGCTTTACGCTTTTCAGCGATTTCGGCTGCCTTTCGAGGCAAGACAATTTCCGTTATGTAAGCCGTCCCAAAACGCAAGACACCTGCAATAGGGGCAAAGACAACTGCTAGATAGTTGTAGAAGAAATCGCCCTTAAAGGCATAAGCTAGCGCTCCAATGATGAAAAATAGAACGACTGCTTGAATCACTGCTAATAAAATTACTCGTTTCATGTGACCTCCTGACTCTATTATAGCATGAGAATCATCAAAAAGCCGACTAAATTATTCAAAGCGTGAAGAGAAATACTGTAGACTAGACCTTTTCTGCTAATGTAAGCCAAACCCAAACTAAAACCAAGGCTAAAATAGACAAAAAATTGTTGCACATCACCTGGGAAATGACCTAAGGCAAACAAAACACTAGATACCAGAAGGAAAAGCAGAGTTTGTTTACTATTGTCCTGCTTAGGAAAGAGATAGCGCGCTAACATCCCTCTAAAGATAAGCTCTTCCGTCAGAGGAGCAAAAATAACGACCGCAAAGAATGAGAAAAGTGGTTGAGTCAAGGTCAAGTCTATCGCTATTTGCTGATTTACTGAAGGATCATTTGGCAAGAAAAACTGGACAACCAGAGATAAGAACCAAACCAAGGCAGGGAGCCAAATAAATCGGTTGAAGCCACTCTTCTCAATACGAACAGGACCTTTCTGATACCATTTGTAAATGCCGTACACATAAACTCCAGCCAAGGCCACATAGAGCAAGGTCACAGCATAGGGTGAAGCGCCTAAGGCAAGCGACGTAGTCGCGAGCCCCTGAATGAAGCCATAGATGAATAAAAAGGATAGAATGGCTAGAAGAAACCAGCCGAGGTTTTTAAGTAGTTTCATAAAGTTCTCCTATCTTGCTTTATAGCTGTTTTTCAATACAAAGAGATTTGCTATCCCTAACACAAGTACCCAGGCAAGTAACATGCCGATATTAGAAAAAGATATTTCCCCACCTTTTTTATTTAAAAGATTTACAATAGGACCGATGAACGAGTAATCCAACACTTTTTGAACCGTATCATTTTGAAGAGCAATCATAGGTAAAAAAGAGACAATTAACATAGGGAAGATACTATAAACTTGCGCTTTAGATTGAGTATCTGACACCGCACCGATTAGAAGGTTGAGAAAAATAACACTAATAGTTGCTAAGACCAAATAGATAACATAGGCAAATAGGTAACCTGATACATCTACTTTAAGATAGATTGGTAGTAAAATCATTCCAAGCAACATAATCAACATAGGAAGAACGAGCATACTAATAGTATATTCTGTTGCTGTCACACCACTTAGGATGAGTGATTTAAGATTGCGCTTTTCCTTATCTTCTGCCATCATAATCGATACCATATAACCACTTCCCATGCTCAATACCATCGTCAAGCTAGCAGATAGTAAAAATAGGCTCAATTGTCCATCCTTATTTGAAAATTCATTATATAGAACAGCAGTACCAAAAGGCATCAATAGACTCGCCAATAAAGTTGAATTGCTGATAAGAACTTGTAATCTTAACCATAGTAGGGCATTTAATTTTCTAAACATCTAACTTTTCTCCTGTCAATCTGATAAAGATTTCTTCTAAAGTCGGCTCACAAGAGTGAACCACCATCAAATCTGTCGTGTCTAAATGTGGCAATTCTTCAAATGGAACTATCTGTTCTCGTCCATCATTATAAACCACACGTACTTTCTTATCCACATGGTACTTCTGGATGATATCTTGCGGACTTCCATACTCTATTAAGTTTCCCTTATTCAAAAGAGATAAGCGATCACAAAGCAGAGTTGCTTCATTCATATCGTGCGTGGTCAGAAAGATAGTTGTCCCCGCCTGCTTTAATTCTTGAAGTAGGGTATGAATCATCTTGGATGTTGTAGGGTCTAAACCACTGGTTGGCTCATCGAGAAAGAGAATCTTAGGAGCATTCAGAAGGGCACGAGCCAAGAACATTCGTTGTTTCATTCCAGTAGATAGTTTTTCTGCGATAATATCTTTAGCATCTGCCAATCCAACCTGTTGGAGTACCTGATTTACTCTATCTGACTTGAGACCATATAACTTAGCGTAAATGAGCAGATTTTTGTAAAGACTCATCTTTTCATAAAAACCACTGCCATCACTAACTATACCGATTTGTTCCAAATCATTTGAAGTTAAATCTTGAGAATTCTTGCCTAACAAAATTGTCTTACCTTGATCTGCAGCCAACTGACCTGTTAAGACATTGATCATGGTTGTTTTACCTGAGCCAGAAGGTCCAAGAAAACCAAAGATTTCACCCTCCTTAATCTCAAAAGAAATCTGGTGAAGAGCTTTTTTGCTCCCAAAACTTTTGCTTACATTTTCAACACGAATCATAAAAACTCCTTTATTTGAAATAACGTTTCACCATAGGTAACTGCATCACATTGATATAAACATGGATGGCTCCGACAAGCAAGAAAGCTAGTAACTGAATCTCATCTGTCAAGAAAGAAATGATAATAATAAAGACATATAAGGCTGGTAAAACATATTGGTGTAATTGGAATAAAATTCGAAAACTCTGTTCCAAATTAGCTTGTCGCTCTCCTTCATCATAAGAATTTATATAATCTAAGACATCCTTGGGTGTAGAGAAAAGAGACAAATCAAACTGACGAACAATCGCAATTGTTTTAGAAAGAGATTTTTGAGCGGATAAGAATAGCACAAAGGCTAAGAAAGAGAGGGAAAATGTTTGGTGGCCTGTATGCAATATAACCACTTCATTTAATGAGAGGAAAATAGACAATGAAATCGCTACACTTGTAATATTAAAAGCAATGCTTCCAAACTCAAGATTCCGATACATTTGCACATAATAAGTTTCATTCAGATTATCATCCATTTCCTCTTGGTACAAGGAATGAAATTTTCTGCTTTTCTTTAGGAAATTGAAAGTCAAAAGAACGCTAATAAAACCTAACAGTAAACAAATAGTTGATATCCAGGGTATCAAGACTTTTACATCTAAAATAACTTCGTAGGATTCGGCACCTGCCTTAAACATCCCTACAAAACCGCCCAAGAAACCTCCAAAGAAAACAGACATTAAAAATAACAATCCACGTTTATTTTTCTTTTTCATATTCATTCTCCTTATTCACTTGCTAGATTTTTGGATTTCTTTTCAATCCAGTCAATTACTGGGATGAGGGCAAAATAGGCCCAAACAAATTGGTTACTTTGATAGGGACTAAACCAGCCTAAGTCTATCCCAATCAATAGAAATACGCTGACTAATAAAGCTATGGCAACTACATAATAAATCACTTTATACTTGTTCATCACTTGTCCTCCTCCAAGCGAAATACCGATTCGACTGTTTCGTTGAAAATCTGAGATATTTTCAAGGCAATCACAACGGACGGGGTGTATTCGTCCCGTTCTAATAGGCTGATAGTCTGTCTGGAAACCTCTGCTAGCTTGGCTAGTTCGGTTTGATTGAGACCATCGCGAGCCCGCAGCTCTTTTAGACGATTTTTTAGTTGCATGTTACACACCTACTTTCCGTCAAATTCAACAGTTTGGATATCCTCAATGCGTTGTAGTTTGAATTTTTCTTCTCCTTTTTTATTAACACGACGTAGCTTGACCCATTCCTCATCAACATCCACAACTTCCCAGTTATCTGTTCCAAAAACTTGTCCAACGATTGTCGGTGTTTTCCCAATCAATTCTTTTAAAATTCTTGACATTTCTTTATTTCCTTTCTGTTTTTGCTCAATTCTTTTGATTTTATTCTCTAGTTTCTTGACCTTTTGGGAATGGTAGATATAATACATAATCACAAGAGGTACAAATCCTAATGCCCACATAATCGTTCCTTGCTCCTTTTCTCTTAACTTGCTTACATTGTAACACATCTTTTTCTTTTTGACAATCATATTTGTCAAAAAGTTTATGATTTTTGTCATTTTGCAAAAGAAAAAGGTCAGAGTAGTTCTCTGACCAGTCTTTCTGTTATTAAAATCCTAGTTTTTCAAAGATTTCTGAGAAGTTTTGGCTGATTGCCTCAAGTGACACTTGCACTTCTTCTCGGGTTTGGTTGTTCTTGACCGTCACTTGTCCACTTTCGACTTCACTCTCACCTAGGGTGATGAGGGTCTTAGACGTAAAGACATCGGCTGACTTGAACTGAGCTTTGAGTTTACGGTTGAGGTAATCACGCTCTGCTTTGAAACCTTGTTGGCGAAGAGCCTGTACTAGTTCTAGAGCTTTGACATTTGCTCCATCACCCAAGACTGCGATATAAACATCTAGGGCGTTTTCGATAGGGAGAGACACACCTTGCTTTTCAAGAATGAGAAGCAGGCGCTCCACACCAAGTCCAAAACCAAATCCAGCAGTTTCAGGGCCACCAAAGTAAGCAACCAAACCATCGTAGCGACCACCCGCACAGACTGTCAAGTCATTGCCCTCAATCTCTGTGATAAACTCGAAAATAGTGTGGTTGTAGTAGTCCAGACCACGCACCATATTGGTATCAATGATATAGTCTACCCCAAGATTTTCCAACATCTGACGCACAGCATCAAAATGAGCTTGACTTTCTTCATCAAGAAAGTCCAAGATAGACGGCGCATTCTCTACTGCTACCTTGTCTTCTTTTTCCTTAGAGTCCAAGACACGGAGAGGATTTTCCTCCAAACGACGTTGGCTATCCTTAGACAAGGTCTCCTTGAGCGGTGTCAAATAGTCAATTAAGGCTTGACGGTAGGCCGCACGACTCTCAGGATTTCCAAGAGTGTTGAGGTGCAATTTGACACCTTGGATACCGATTTCTTTCAGGAAGTGAGCTGCCATCGCGATTGTTTCCACATCGGTAGCTGGATTGCTAGAGCCAAAACACTCAACACCAATCTGGTGGAACTGGCGCAAACGCCCTGCCTGTGGACGCTCGTAACGGAACATAGGTCCCATGTAGTAGAACTTGCTTGGCTTTTGCATTTCTGGGGCGAAGAGTTTATTTTCCACATAGGAACGGACAACTGGCGCAGTTCCTTCTGGACGGAGGGTAATATGACGGTCTCCCTTATCGTAAAAGTCGTACATTTCCTTGGTTACGATATCCGTTGTATCTCCGACAGAACGACTGATAACCTCGTAGTGTTCAAAAATAGGCGTGCGCACTTCTGCATAGTTATAGCGCTTGAAAATCTCACGGGCAAAGCCCTCAACGTACTGCCATTTGGCAGATTCAGCAGGTAAAATATCCTGCGTTCCTTTTGGTTTTTGTAATTTCATAGGGTGTCCTCTTTAAACTTAATAGTCTTATTTTACCATAAATAAAGGGATTAAAACAGTAAGAAAAAAATTAGGATTTAGATATCATTTTTAAGATTAATAACTGTCAAAAGAATAGCTAGCAAGGAAAGACCAACAAATAGCATCCAAGTCAACTGTATATTCCATACGGCTACAAGTGAAAAACAGGCTGTTCCCACAGGTATGGATAAGGTGAACAATAAACCTAAAAAATTACTGGTACGAGCTAGAACCTCTGGAGCTAGATTTTTCAGGAGCATGGCACTAATCTTTGGCGAAACTTTACCAGACACATACAGAGTTAAAAAGAGAAATAGCAAACCAAGTACGACCTGATTGAATAAGTTAGTTAGACCAACTAGACTGAGTCCTACGGTCGCCCACATCATCAATCTAGGCAGGGACTGCTTCCCAAAATAATCATTGCCCGTAAGGCTACTGATGATGACTGCTACTAAAGCACAGACTTGACTGATAAATAATGCCTCTGTATAAGAAAAATTCAAAAGAGAATGGCTCAAAAAGAAGATATTGTAGATACCTCCTAAGGAACCACCCAAGGCATTGATAAGCAAGACAGCAAAGATCATGAATCCAAAGTTTTTCTGTCCACCTTTAAGAAAAACGAGACGTAAATTTCGGTAAATTGTTAGGAACTGATCTTTGATAGAAAGCTTCTCATTTTTCAGTGATTCACTATCAGCAGATGACATTGACAGGCTCAATTTGCTTTTTCCTAGAAAGAGAATAAAGGCTGATACGAGGAAAAAGCAGGCATTGATTCCCGCAACGAGAGAAAAATTGTTGACCGATAGACCTAAGAGCCAAACTCCAAAAGCTTGACCACCAATAGCTGAAATATAGGTGATGAACTGGGAAAAAGAGTAAGCCTCCATCAAATCCTCTTCAGCTACTTTTTCTTTAATGAGAGGCATGCGCAAACCACCAGCGAAATCACTGATGACATCACTAATGACATTGATTAAACATAGGCTAGAAAAGGCAAAGAGACTAGCTTGCTGAACAACTAAAGCTGCTAGAAAAAATAGAACCGCCTGAAACAAACCACTATAGACCATCCATTTGACCTTGTCCCTCGTGTAATCTGCCCGAATCCCTACAAAAACTGTAAAGAGAGTCGGAAGAATCATGATAATATTCGCCATAGCAACCGCAAAGGATGCTTGTGGCAAGGTCGATGCATAGACGATAAATACCAGATTGAAAATTGAAGCACCAAAAGCATTGAAGAATCGTGACAAAGTCAAGAGTCGATAAGCTTGATTTCTAAACAATAGTTTCATAGGTAATCTCCCTTCTTGTTCAAATACTCAATGAAAATCAAAGAGCAAACTAGGAAGCTAGCCGAAGGCTGTACTTGAGTACGGCAAGGTGAAGCTGACGTGGTTTGAAGAGATTTTCGAAGAGTATAAGTTTTATGTGAAGTATGACTATAGTATAGCACTTGGAAATTCTAGAGGAAAAACTTTTGAATATATGCAACAAACAAAATGAGCAAAAAGAAACGATAGAATCTCTCCAGTGACATGAGAGAGGTCAATAGCTCTATCGCTTAAAATTTCAAATTATTTTCTTAGTTTGCAGATATTCAACAATCGGTCGTTTTTCTATAATATTCGGCAGATTTGTTACAGCCAAGCATCTCAAAAATACGGACAGCATCTTCCATCTTTTTCTGGCCTTCCTTGACTCTACCTTGCTTGCTATCAAGGAGCCCTTCCGCCCACAAATAGACAATTCGGAAATAGGTCTCATTTTCATTATAGAAATGCTCTTCGATAACACGTTTAAAATAAGAGGCATTAGTAAATTCTTCACATTCAATGCTAGCTAAAAAGCCATTCAATAGTATAGTGTGAAAAAGATTTCGATTGCCAGACATTTCCATTAGAAAATCAGATTTGCGGACCATTTCTCGCACATATCTAGTAAAAAGAGAAACAGATAAGAACAGAGAACTGACCGAGAACAAATTGAGTTCATAGATTCCCCAAATCTCAGTAGAAAACAGATAGTCATGAAGGACTTTCCCTTCCTCTGCTGTTAACTCCCCCCTTTCATCCATGCCCTTCATATAAGACTTGATAATAATGGCATTTAGAATATGTTTCTGTTTGTTTTGAGAATGGGCATGCTTTTGATACTCCTTGCGATACAAATCCTCGAGAGGTGCTATATTCTTTGGATCCAAGACATCTATGATTTCTTTTCTCAACTCAGAATCTGTATCATACTGAAAACCTCTCGCCAGAAAGAGGATTTCCTCCACACTGGCAGATATGTTTTCTAGGGCAAATAGAAACTTTTCCACCGAAAGCTCACTCTGACCGGTTTCAAATCGGGACAACATAGACGGCGAAAATTGTCCCCCAGTTGCTTGTCTCAGCGAGATATTTCTTGACTCTCTTAATTGTCTAAAGACTTTTCCAATCTGCTCCATAGGCTTCCCCTTGATTCAGTATTTTCTTCATTTTATCATATTTTTCAGAAAATTCATCAAAAACTTGCCAAATTGTCAGAATTATGAGAAAATAGAGGATATTTATCACGTGGAGGGACTGTAATGAGAGAGGATATCAAAATCAATGACCGTGCTTTGGCCTTACAAGACCAAATTATCGAAAAACTAGAGAAGGTTTTTGATACAGATGTGGAATTGGATGTTTACAATCTAGGGCTGATTTATGAAATCAATTTAGACGAAACAGGCCTCTGTAAGATTGTCATGACCTTCACCGATACTGCCTGCGATTGTGCCGAAAGCTTGCCTATTGAAATCGTCGCAGGTCTGAAACAAATCGAAGGTATCGAAGATGTCAAGGTTGAAGTTACCTGGTCGCCTGCTTGGAAGATCACACGAATCAGTCGCTACGGTCGTATTGCCCTTGGACTGCCACCTCGTTAATACTCTTCAAAAATCTCTTCAAACCACGTCAGCGTCGGCTTGTCGTATAGATGTTACTGACTTCGTCAGTTCTATCTGCAACCTCAAAACGGTGTTTTGAGCTGACTTCGTCAGTTCTATCCACAACCTCAAAACAGTGTTTTGAGCAACCTGCGCCTAGCTTTCTAGTTTGCTCTTTGATTTTTATTGAGTATAAGCAGGCAAATCACTTTTGAAGATGAAAAGAAGCAAGCCGAGATTGGCTTGCTTTTTAAGTTTATTTTTTACCTGACTTGTCCATATTCCAGAAGTCTGTCACGGCTCCGCGTGAAGCAGATGATACGATGTGGGCGTATTTACCGAGGACACCACGACTGTAAAGCGGTGGCAAGGTTGTTTCTGCCTTACGTTTTTTAAGTTCTTCTTCCGATACGGCCATGGAAATTTCTTTGGTATCCTGGTCAACCGTAACGATATCGCCTGTACGAAGGTAAGCAATTGGTCCACCATCCTGAGCTTCAGGAGCGATATGTCCAACAACTAGACCATAAGTCCCACCAGAGAAACGACCATCCGTCAAGAGGGCAACCTTGTCTCCCTGACCTTTACCAACAATCATGGATGAAAGTGACAGCATCTCAGGCATACCAGGACCACCCTTAGGCCCAACGAAACGAACAACGACTACATCGCCATCAACGATTTCATCTGTCAGAACGGCCTGAATAGCATCTTCTTCTGAGTCAAAGACCTTAGCTGGTCCAACGTGACGGCGCACTTTAACACCTGATACCTTGGCAACCGCACCGTCAGGGGCAAGATTCCCGTTCAAGATGATAAGCGGTCCATCTGCACGTTTTGGATTTTCAAGTGGCATGATAACTTTTTGACCTGGTGTGAGGTCTGCAAAGTCAGCTAAGTTCTCAGCGACAGTCTTACCAGTACATGTGATACGGTCCCCGTGAAGGAAGCCATTTGCCAACAAGTACTTCATAACCGCTGGGACACCACCGACTTCATATAGGTCTTGGAAGACATACTGACCAGAAGGTTTCAAGTCAGCCAAGTGAGGCACACGCTCTTGAATCGTATTGAAATCCTCAAGTGACAAGTCAACATTGGCAGCATGGGCAATGGCAAGCAAATGAAGGGTGGCATTTGTAGAACCACCGAGAGCCATAGTTACAGTGATAGCATCTTCAAAGGCTTCACGAGTCAAGATATCTGATGGTTTGAGACCAAGTTCCAACATCTTAACAACAGCACGTCCTGCTGCTTCTATATCTTCTTTCTTGTCAGCAGATTCAGCTGGATGAGATGAAGAGCCTGGCAAACTCATACCTAGAACTTCAATAGCAGTCGCCATGGTATTAGCAGTGTACATACCACCACAGCCACCAGGGCCAGGGCAGGCATTACATTCGAGACGCTTCACATCCTCAGCTGTCATATCACCATGGTTCCATTTTCCGATACCCTCAAAAACAGAAACCAAGTCGATGTCTTTGCCATCAAGATTCCCCGGTGCAATAGTTCCACCATAGGCGAAAATAGCTGGAATATCCATATTGGCAATGGCAATCATAGAACCAGGCATGTTCTTGTCACAGCCACCGATAGCGACAAAGGCATCGACGTTGTGACCTCCCATAGCCGCCTCGATTGAGTCTGCAATGATATCACGAGATGTCAAAGAAAAACGCATACCAGGCGTTCCCATGGCAATCCCATCCGCTACAGTAATTGTCCCAAACTGCACAGGCCAAGCACCTGCCGATTTGACACCTTCTTTAGCTAATTTCCCAAAATCATGCAAATGAATGTTACATGGTGTATTTTCCGCCCAAGTCGAAATGACCCCCACAATCGGTGTTTCAAAGTCCTTATCTGTCATACCAGTCGCACGAAGCATGGCACGGTTTGGTGATTTTACCATGCTATCATAAATGCTACTGCGGTGACGTTTATCTAATTCAGTCATTTGTTCCCTCCCATTTCAGTTTTTACTATTATAGCACATTTTAAAAGCAATGAACAGAAGAAAATTCTTGAATTTTCAGAAAATTTCGATTAATTTGGTTAATGACCTTTTAATTTTTTCATCTTTTTTTGTCAAGTAACTTTACTTTACAAAAAAGTTTTGATATACTATTAAAGTTGATGAAAATCAAACCTAACTGAATTATATCTTAAAAGGAGAAATCAAAATGGCAGTACCTGCACGTCGCACTTCAAAAGCGAAGAAAAACAAACGTCGTACACACTACAAAGTAACAGCTCCATCTGTAAACTTTGACGAAACTACTGGAGATTACTCACGTTCTCACCGTGTATCACTTAAAGGATACTACAAAGGACGTAAAATCGCTAAAGCTGCATCAGCTGAATAATAGAAGGGAGATACCATGCGCGTAAATATTACACTTGAACACAAAGAATCTGGTGAACGCTTGTACCTTACTTCTAAAAACAAACGTAACACTCCAGACCGTCTTCAATTGAAGAAATACTCACCAAAACTTCGCAAACACGTTGTGTTTACAGAGGTTAAGTAAGCATTCAATACGAATCAATACAGAAGAAAAACGCTGTTCCAAGCGTTTTTTTCTTTTTGTCAATTTCACTATATTGCAAGGAAAATCATTCGAGTGACTATATTTTTTTGAAATAAATTAGAGGTTCGGATATATAGAAAAATCCAAAATCCCTTGCAAATCTACATTACAGGGGACTTGTGTATTATTCTTGTACTTCTTTCTGGGCGGCCTTGCCTTGGTCTAGAAGGGCTTGGACAATTTTCTCATCGCGCAGCTTGACAGAATCGTTGATCATTTCTGCGGACTTGACGATGGTTGTTTCTAGTTGGGCACGTTTCTGGCGTCCCAATTCAATAGCTGCGACGATGCCTTGGTTTTGAGCGACCAGACTTTCAGCCAGTTTGGTAACCGATTCGACAGCGACTGTCGGGCTTTGGGCAATTCTTTCCATCTGCGGAATCACTTCCTTGCTGGTTTCAGCTAGCATCTGAAGGGCAGCATTATTGGCATTGACAATGGCATCTGCCACGACACCTGATTTCATTGATTGTTGCAAAATACCAAGTTGGGCAATCGAAAGCTTCATTGTTGGAATCGTATTACGACGAAGCATTCCCAATTTTTGGCGCATATCAGATGACACCTTCACAAGATTGCGCATCTGAGGTGTTGTTGCCCAGGCAACATAGAGACGGCTGACATACTCAGTGTGCTGTTGTTCGAGGGTATTGACCACTTCTGCCATACGGGCTAATTCTTGTGATTTGGTTTGGTATTCTACCGTACTTGTATCGAGTTGGTCAACTTGGGCCTTTAGTTCGGCAGCGCGCTTGCCAGCTTCTGTCTGGCTGGCTTCGATAAAGGAAATCACTCCCACTAGATTTTCAATGGATTTGGTATTATCCTCAATCAACATCTCAGCTGAGACGATATTTCGAGCTAGCACATCTTCTTGCTTGACCACTGCGGCAGCCATACCATCGAGCTTTTGCTCCACTGTTTTTGAATCAAAGTAAAATTCCTGTAGCGTATTTTTACTCTTGTTAAACAATCGTTGCAAAAAATTTGGCTTTTCTTCTAACTCAGCAATTTCAGCGTTCTTGTATTTGACTACAAAGCCTTGCAACTCACGGTTGGTGTTCTTGAGTAGATCATCCACTTGGGGAATCTGCAGTTTCTTTTGTTCTGACAAGATACGATTGACCGTATTATTCACACCTTCTACAGCAGATTGGCCAAAGTCTAAAAGAGCATTTTGATTGGTGACAAACTGGTCTACTAACTGGGGCACGTGCGCCTTGATTCCTTCTTGCTGCTCAGGGCTCAACTTTTCAAGGAAGGTCAAGGTCTTGTCTGAGCCAGTATTGGTCTCGATGATTTGGGTTGTTTTATCCACCTTAGCTACCGTATTATTGGCAATCTGATCAATATCAAAATTAAATTCTGTCATGGTTACTCCTTTATTTCTAACCTATTCTTTACGATCTTTTTCTAGAATACGCAGACTGATATCAAAATCACGCATATCTGTTTCATTGAGTTCTCTCAAAACTTGGTCCAGCTCAAGATCAAATTGTTCGATGGCTGCTTTAGCTTGTTGCAAGCGTTCTTCTGCTCGATTATAGTTTTTAGGATTGGCTTTAATCTTTAAATAGCCTTCTAAAATCGTTTGGAATTTCTCCATCTTCAAACTATGAATGGCCGTCAATTCTTCCTTATCACCCTCAGCAGAGGTAGCAATCTTGTCTAAAATGGCCTGATGATCAATGGCAATATTGGCCAAGGTCTGGGACAATTCTGGAGCTAGTTCCTCTGGCTCCGCATTTTCAAAATCTACCTGACTTTCTCTATCCAAACGTTCTAGCTGAACATCGATGTTTGCCCGTACTGTACGAACCTTTTTATCAATACGGTTATAGACATCATCATCAATATAGGACTTGAGACGATCCGCCTCCTGATGGATTTCCCGCAGTTCGATTAATACTTGATTGGCCAAACTCTTATAGGAATCTGAGCCTTTTTCTACTAAAGTTCCCTCTAGTTTCTGAATATCTTTGTCCGCCTGGCGAATCCGAGCTTTTAACATCTCAATCCGATCATCGAGAGAACGATCCTGCAAAAGAGGATAGCGCCAACGTTTATAGAGACGATAACCACCATAACCCAGTAGGACACAAGCCGCAAGTGGAAGAGCATATTGAACCAAAAGGCCCAGTAAGAACAAGAAGCCCCAAAAATAGAGACAGCCTTTCCAAAAACCATTACCCGATTTCATAAACATTCCTTATTTTCAATTTATAAGTCTATTTTAGCACAAAAGATAAAAATGAGGGCGGAAATCCCCTAGAAAAGAGTTGATTTCTTTGCTGTAGAATGGAGGCTAGAAGCGCGTGTTCTAATTTCAGTTGAGCGGACTCAAACCACAAACACACTCTGAGGAAATATCAAAACAAAAGCTTGAAAAATCGGAGGGGGTGTGTTAGAATGGATTTATAGTGATGATAATTGTCTAACAAGGCAACAAAAAGCCCCAACGTTCCCGCGTTGAGGTTTTTTTGGCTTATTGCCCCTTAAAGGTTATTTCTTGCGTGAGTTAAGCCATTTCTCAAACAAGGTTGTCAAAATATTGACTACTAAGGGTGCTAGAAAAATTGTGATGATAATTTCTAACATCGGCAACACCTCCCTTCATTAAATTGAGGGGGCCAAAATATTATATCATACCAGATTTATATCATCAACATCGCGTCATTCTTGGAATAGATAGACTTAGATACACAAATAACCTTACTAACAAATCTCTAAGCAAACCCAGAAATCAACATTTTAAGACAAAGCAAAAAGCCCACTGTTGTAGGCTTTCTGTAAGATATTTCTTAAAATTAAAGCATTTTGTTGTAGAATTCAACGACAAGTGCTTCGTTGATTTCTGGGTTGATTTCGTCGCGTTCTGGCAAGCGAGTCAATGAACCTTCCAATTTTTCAGCGTCGAATGATACGAATGCTGGACGTCCAAGAGTAGCTTCTACTGCTTCAAGGATTGCTGGAACTTTCAATGATTTCTCACGAACTGAGATCACTTGACCTGGAGTTACGCGGTATGATGGGATATCAACGCGTTTTCCGTCAACAAGGATGTGACCGTGGTTTACGAATTGACGAGCTTGACGACGAGTAGTCGCAAGACCAAGACGGTAAACAACGTTATCCAAACGACGTTCCAAAAGAAGCATGAAGTTGAAACCTAGGATTCCGCCTTTGATTTTTGTAGCTTGTACGAACAAGTTACGGAATTGTTTTTCACCTACACCGTAAGTGAAACGAAGTTTTTGTTTTTCAGCCAATTGCAAACCGTATTCTGACAATTTAGAACGGTTGTTTGGTCCGTGTTGTCCTGGTACGTAGTTACGACGTGCCAATTCTTTACCTGTACCTGTAAGTGAAAGGCCAAGGCGACGAGCTTGTTTCCAAGATGGTCCTGTATAACGTGACATATGAATGTCCTCCTGATATAAATAATATTTCGGTGGAAATAGTCACTTAGAAAGCCCTGATTCGTGCAGATGCCCTTCGCCTAAACAGCCAAGGTTACTTATCATAAGACACCTGTTGACGAGCTTCATGCTTTCCTGCTGATATTTCGCACAAAATCCATTCTACCATGAATAGCTGGATTTGTAAAGAGGTTTTAAGCTTTATTTTCATTGCCAGAGAGGTTGAGAACGAGGGTAAAGGTGCTTCCGAGACCGTACTGGCTGGTAACTGTAATTTCTCCACCCAATTGATGGGCCAGTTCACGCGCAATCGCAAGCCCTAAGCCATGACCACCTGTTTTCATATTACGAGAAGTTTCTACACGATAAAGGCGTTTGAAAATATTCTCCAAATCCTCTGTGGCAATTCCCTGCCCCTCATCGGTCACACTGATTGAAAGCTGGTTCTTCTCCAGCTTAGCCACCACGTCCAACTTGGTTCCTGGAGCTGAGTATTTAAAAGCATTATTGATCAGATTTACCAAGATACGAGAAAGTTTGGCATAATCTCCCTCAATACGGGCAGACTCAGGGATTACCTGCAAGTGGACATCTCGCTCCTCCTGCTCAATCAAGAACTGAAACTCACTCATACACTCAATCAAGAGCTGATCCAGAAAAATGCTGTCTTTACTAGTTGTCTCTGCCTGATTTCTAGCTGTGTTTAGAGTCAAAAAATTTAACTCCTCAACCAGTTTATTGAGTCTTTCAGTCTGGCGCCCAATGGTTGCCAGATAATGGTCCTGTTCTCCTTCTTTGATAACCCCATCTAAAATCCCTTCTACCGTCGCTTGAATTGAAGTGATGGGGGTCTTGATATCATGCGACAGCTGGGCAATCATCAAGCCCTTTTCTCGTTCGCTTTCTTCCAAGGAATCAAAGGTCGCCTGCAAATCATGGGACATTTCATTGAAAGCTTGGCCTAATTGCTGAAATTCTACAGGACCTTGAACCTCCAGATTTGATGGAAAGTCCTTGTCCGCTACTCGCTTAGCATGCTCCTTGAGTTTGCCCAACGACGTAAATACCGGCGACAGGAGAAAGAGACTAATCCCAGCACCGACAAGACTGGCAACGATGGTCATCCCAAGCAAAAAGTAAATCTCGCTTTTCGCAATAAGCATTTTTTGAACAGCCCAAAAAACCACGATAATCGTTAGGAGTGTTGAAGTGACATATCCCACTAAAATATAACTTTTTAATTTCATTGACTACCTCGTGCTTTCTCAATTTTGTATCCCAAGCCCCAAACGGTTTTGATGGTCGGTGTTTCTGCACTAGCATGTTTAGCCAACTCCTGTCGAAGAGCATGAATATGAACATTCAAGGTATTAGTATCATCCACATAGTCTTCTTGCCAGACCTTTTCATAGAGGTCTGTCTTAGAGAAAACGCGCTCTGGATTGCTGGCTAGAAGCCATAGAAGTTCGAAGGATTTGACTGTCAAATCAAGCGCCACATCTCCGACTTGGACCTCATGGCTACCGTGATTCATCCGTAAATCCCCAAGACTGACGACCTCTGTCTCACCTCCACGATGAAGGCGACGCAAGATATTGTGGACACGCAAAACCAGTTCACGAGGGCTAAAGGGCTTGGCAATAAAGTCATCTGCCCCTAAGCTCAGGCCGTAAATCTTGTCCTGCTCACTAGTCTTAGCCGTGATAAAGAGAAAAGGCTGATCTGGAGATTGATACTGGACTTCGCTAATCAAATCATAACCATCCATCCGAGGCATCATGATATCTGTAATAATCAAATCAATCGATTTTCGCTTGAAGATTTCTAAGGCCTCTACCCCATCATGAGCTACCAAAACCTGATATCCTGCCTGAACTAAATAACGTTGATGAATATCTGTGATTTCTACCTCGTCGTCAACGAGTAAAATTGTCTTTCCCATCTGTCTCTCCTTTGAAAAAAACAGTGCTATACCACAATAGTATAACACTATTTTAATCTCTTTACGAACATTCTAATCGATATCTGGATTTTTCAAATCCTAGATAGAAAGTCTGTAGCTAGACTAGTCATTTTCCTCTTTTTTAGCTTTCAAACCGAGACCACCTAACAGTCCTGCTAAGGCGAGTCCAAAGAATCCAAGAGTAGCCATTGATGTTTGGGCTTCACCAGTATATGGAAGCATGTCTTTTTTGTCTTTCATTTGATCAGCCATCATTGGACTTGATACCTTGTTAGTAGACGCCATCTTGCCTTCATCAGACATTTTGCTTGAGGTTGCTGGAGCTTGATCTTGTTTCATGCTTGGTGTTGCCATAGGCTGGCTAGCATTCATGGTTTTGTCCTGCTCTTTGTTAGTCATCATCTTATCCTGGCTAGCAGCTGGCATTTTAGATTTCATCTCATCTTGATTAGCACTTGGCATTTGAGCGTTCATCTTAGACGCATCTTGATGACTATTCATCATTGGAGCCGGCATAGCTGAACCATTAGAAGATGGGACGAAGCCTGATTGCATCTGAGTAAGAGACTGATGTCCATTCAAGTTTACTGTCAAATCCTTAGTCGCTACAAGATTGCTCAAGTCTGCCTTGCCATCTTTGGCACCGTACACTTTGATAGTTGCCTTGTAGCTGTGAGTTCCATTTTGTTTCAAGAGGTCAAGTAATTCTTTATCAGATTTACCTTGAGTACCTGCCAAGTCTACTTCATAGAAGTAGAGGCCTTTGCCCAATTTCTCTACTGGTGGAAGAGCGGGGTTTTTAGCTGAACCGTTGTCTGACCATGGAGCCTTGTCGGATGCTTTCAAGATAAGGCGAGTCAACATACCGTCACCAGCGAAGAATTCATATGGAATGACTTGGTTGACACCGGCTGTGAATGGACCTGGGAAGTTAGCTTTGTCTAGGTAAGTAGCTGGAACATCTACTGTGTCTTTAGTGTTGTCAGCCACGCCTTTTTTCACTTCAGCTGGGGTAGTCAAGCCGTTCAAGTTTACTGTCAAATCCTTAGTCGCTACGAGATTGCTCAAGTCTGCCTTGCCATCTTTTGCACCGTACACTTTGATAGTTGCCTTGTAGCTTTGCGTACCGTTTTGTTTCAAGAGGTCTAGAAGCTCTTTATCAGATTTTCCTTGGGTGCCGGCCAAGTCCACTTCGTAGAAGTAGAGACCTTTGCCTAATTTTTCTACTGGTGGGAGAGCGGGATTTTTGGCTGAACCATTGTCTGACCATGGAGCCTTGTCTGAAGCCTTCAAGATAAGGCGAGTCAACATACCATCGCCAGCGAAGAATTCGTATGGGATGACTTGGTTGACACCAGCTGTGAATGGGCCTGGGAAGTTCGCTTTGTCCAAGTAAGTAACTGGAACATCTACTGTGTCTTTAGTGTTGTCGGCCACACCTTTTTGGACTTCAGCTGGAGTGGTTAAGCCATTCAAATTGACATCCAAATCTTTTGTCGCTACGAGATTTGTCAAATCAGCCTTGCCGTCTTTCGCGCCGTACACTTTGATGGTAGCCTTATAGCTTTGAGTACCATTTTGTTTCAACAAATCAAGAAGCTCTTTATCTGATTTGCCTTGGGTGCCTGCCAAATCCACTTCGTAGAAGTAGAGGCTTTTGCCCAATTTTTCTACTGGTGGAAGAGCTGGGTTTTTAGCTGAACCGTTGTCTGACCATGGAGCCTTGTCTGAAGCCTTCAAGATAAGGCGAGTCAACATACCGTCTCCGGCGAAGAATTCATATGGAATGACTTGGTTAACACCAGCTGTGAATGGGCCAGGGAAATTGGCTTTGTCTAAGTATGTAGCTGGAACATCTACTGTATCTTTGGTATTGTCAGCCACACCTTTTTGCACTTCAGCTGGAGTGGTCAAGCCATTCAAGTTTACTGTCAAATCCTTAGTCGCTACAAGATTGCTCAAGTCTGCCTTGCCATCTTTGGCACCGTACACCTTGATAGTTGCCTTGTAACTTTGAGTGCCATTTTGTTTCAACAAATCAAGAAGCTCTTTGTCTGATTTACCTTGAGTACCTGCCAAGTCCACTTCGTAGAAGTAGAGACCTTTGCCCAAGTTTTCTACTGGTGGAAGAGCTGGGTTTTTAGCTGAACCGTTGTCTGACCATGGGGCCTTGTCAGAAGCTTTCAAGATAAGGCGTGTTAACATACCGTCACCAGCGAAGAGTTCATATGGAATGACTTGGTTGACACCAGCTGTAAATGGGCCAGGGAAGTTGGCTTTGTCCAAGTATGTAGCTGGAACATCTACTGTGTCTTTAGTATTGTCAGCCACGCCTTTTTTCACTTCAGCTGGGGTAGTCAAGCCGTTCAAGTTTACTGTCAAATCTTTAGTCGCTACAAGGTTGCTCAAATCGGCCTTGCCGTCTTTCGCACCGTACACTTTGATAGTTGCTTTATAGCTTTGTGTACCGTTTTGTTTCAAGAGGTCAAGTAACTCTTTGTCTGATTTGCCTTGAGTACCTGCCAAGTCCACTTCATAGAAGTAGAGACCTTTGCCCAAGTTTTCTACTGGTGGAAGAGCTGGGTTTTTAGCTGAACCGTTGTCTGACCATGGAGCCTTGTCTGAAGACTTCAAGATAAGGCGAGTCAACATACCGTCACCAGCGAAGAGTTCATATGGAATAACTTGGTTAACACCAGCTGTGAATGGACCTGGGAAATTGGCTTTATCTAGGTAAGTGGCTGGAACGTCTACTGTGTCTTTAGTATTTTCGGCCACGCCTTTTTGGACTTCAGCTGGAGTTGTTGCTAGCTGAGCTTCACTTGCTTCACGGTCTTGTCCAGAAACTGTAGGCGCAGGATTTGTAGCAGGTTTAACCGCATCTGCTGTTTCTTTCTTAGATTCTGGTTTTGCTTGCACTTCTTCTTTTGGTGCTACTACTGGCTCTTTAGCACCTGCATCTGCTGTTTCTGGAGAGCTTGCTTTAGGTGTTGATTCTGCCTGCTCTGAAGGAAGAGCTGTATCAACTGCTTCTTTGAGAACTTCTACTGGTAAGTCGCCCTTTTCACTCACCGAATCTGCGTCTGGCACTACTTGAGCAGGGGTTGGATTGACCACATAGGCACGTGCAGAACTTGGTTGACCAACTAGGACAAAGAAGCCACTGGCCACAACAACTGAGGCAACACCGACACTGAGACGGCGAATAGACCAACGAGTATATCTTTGATTTGGATTGAATTTCATAGGATTCTCCTTAGAGTTTTTCTTTATTTGATGACTCTAGTATAATCTCCTAAAATTAAAAAGGATTAAGAAAAAGTTAAAATTTTTCTTAAATCCCTCTTATAAAATACTTATATTAATTTTTTTACGAATTTAATTCTGCCAAGTCATCTAGATACTGGTTGTTAATGACCGCCAAGATATAGGCATCCGCCTTTAAGAGGTCATTGGGTCCAAACTGGACATCCAGCGGTGAATTTTCCTGTTCACGAAATCCTAGGACATTGAGGTTATATTTGCCACGTAAATCTAGCTGGCTCAGGCTTTGACCTGCCCAAACACTAGGGATTTTCATCTCTACGATAGACACATTTTTATCCAGCTGAAAGACATCCACATTGTTATGAAAGAGAATGGTCTGCGCTAGAGACTGCCCCATTTCATACTCAGGTGAAATCACCGAGTCAGCACCGATTTTTTCTAGCACCTTCTTAGCTGTCTGGCTTTTGACCTTGGCAATAACCCTTGGTACCCCCAAACTCTTACAATGCATCACTGCAAGCACACTCGACTCCAGATTTTCCCCTGTTGCCACTACAACCGTGTCACAGGTATCAATCCCTGCGGTTCGGAGGAGTTCCTCATCTGTGATATCACCAACTACTCCACGCGCCAAAACTGGCTCAAATTGATTGATGTGCTCTGCGTGGTCATCAATGGCAATGATATTCATATCTTGCTTGGCGAGGGCCGTCAGGACACTACTCCCAAAAATCCCCAAGCCTAAAATTCCAATCGTACGATCTGACATCGTTCTTCCTTTCTTATCCAATACTAATATCTGCTTTCATATACTGAATCAAATCTTTCTTATCAGGTTGATAATCCGCTAGACTAACCAGCAAGGTCAAGGGACCGATACGGCCAATAAACATAAGCACCATGACAATGCTGAGGGCTAGCTTGCCCAATTCTGGTGTCAGATTTGCCGTTACCCCAACTGTCGCAAGAGCTGAAATGGTCTCAAACATGAGGTAGATAAATCGCGGTGTTCCTTCTGCTGTAATTCCCAACAACATCAAGCCCAACAAGAAGGTCATCAAAAAGATAATGAAGACACTAAAGGATTTTTGGACTGTTCGAGCCTCAATGGTTCTCTGCGCAACATTAGCATGAGGTAAGCCCAGCAATTCACTACGCGCAAAGACCAATAAGACAAAGAAAGTCGTAATCTTGAGACCCCCAGCCGTCCCTCCAGGCGCCCCTCCGAGAAACATCTGTAGGATATAGATAAACAAGGTCACAGGCCGAGCTTGAGTGTAGTCAATAGAAGCAAAACCGGCCGTTCTCATGCTGACGGTTTGGAAAAAGCTAACCAGCACTTTCTCTTGAACGCTAAGATTGCCAATGGTTCCAGGATTGTGCCACTCCGTAAAGAGTGTGGATACTGTCCCAAACAGCAAAATCCCTGCGGTCAAGAAGAGGACCAGCTTGGTGTGGAAACGCAGACGGCGTTTTTTCTTCTTGTCAAACTGGGTTGCCAAGTCAAACCAAACCATAAAGCCAAGACCGCCTGTGATAATCAAGCCAGCAATGACCAGATTGATCAAGGGATCCGTCTGAAAAGCCACTAAACTGCTACTGCCAAAATTATCAAAGCCAGCATTACAAAAGGCTGAAATAGCTAAGAAGATAGAGGTAAAAATGCCCCGTCCCCAGCCGAACTCAGGAATAAAACGGAAACTTAACAGAAAGGCACCCAAGCCCTCCACCAGAAAAGTCGTCAAAAAGATGGATCGTATAAAAGCCCTCAACGACCGAGTCTCCCCGTAACTGAAGCTCTCCTGAATGGTTTCACGACTGCGAAGACTGAGCTTTTGCTTTCCCTGAATATAAAAGACCCCGATAAAGGTCATGAGCCCCAGACCACCAATCTGTATCAAGAGCATACAAATCAACTGCCCCCAGACATTATAGGTCGTAGCCACTGGTTGCGTAAAAAGACCTGTCACACAGACCATGGACACCGTCGTAAAAAGATGGTCAAAATAAGTGGCCTGCGAACCACTCGCCTGGACAAAAGGCAAACTCAAAAGAAGGGAGCCTATCAAAATAACTCCAGCGAAACTCAGAAAAATCCGACGAGCTGGCGAAAGTCCACCCAAGGCTCTTTCAATTTTTTTCACAAATAATTTGAATAACATACATCCATTGTACCATAAAAAGTAGGAGAGTAGCTATATCTGAAAGGCTATCTCAAGGCAGAGTTCCAAGGCCTTCTCGAAAGCTTCTGAACCCCAGTCACGACTGTCGTACTGGTCCAAATCAGCTAAGGAATCAGCTGTAAACAACAACTCTCCCCAGAGAACCCCACGCAATTGCGCTACTGCCGCAAGTGCAGAACACTCCATCTCCACAACAGCACAGCCCTCTTCCTTACGATAAGCCACCTTTTCAGCCGTTTCTCGGTAAAAACCATCTGTCGTCCAGGTCATGACTTCTTCATAGGGAATCCCTCTGGCCTCCAAAACTCGCTCAATAGCAGCAATAGCCTCTGGCTGAATTTCCATATAACGAGAAGGGGCCACATAGTGATAACTAGCTCCTTCATCTCGCAGAGCGCGAACAGGGACTAGAAAGGCATTTTCTTCTATATCAGCCAGCACACCACAGGTTCCAGCGGAAATAATCTGCTCCACACCATAGCCAATCAACCAATCCATAAACTGGGTTGCTGGAGCGGAGCCGACAGGTGCCTGAGCCAGACAAATTCCCTCGCCCTTGTAGTTAACGACATAGACTGGATAGGTCTTGGTGGCTGAAACGAATTCGCCGACACAGTCCGCCCCTACTTCCCTCGCATAACGGTCAATCTCCTCACCTAAAAAAGCATAGACACACTTCTTGGGCAAGTGCAAGTCCAGCCCCTCGTGATCAGGCATGATGACCGCCTGAGGATTGTCATCAAACTCTAAAATAGGAATCGCATGTTTTTGAATCATAATCCACCTCCTCTGATTTTGTACTATTGTATCAAAAGCTGACAGAGTGTCAAGGAATTCTCTTTAGCAAGCCAGAAATCTCCTCTTCCATACACTTGAGAAATCGTTGCACCGCTGGAGAAGTCGGTTTCTGTTTTGGCAAAGCGATTGAGGACTTATGAAGAATACAAAATCCAACAACAAAAAAGACATGAATCTGAAATAAGCAGAACATGTCTTTTTTAGCTTGTTTGAAAGTCAAGTAAATAAATCTTAGCTCTTCTAGAACTCCCTTATTTCCACAAACCACCTAAAATCTGTTTTTCTAATAAGTCTAGGTCCTCTTCCTTTATTTCTCCGTTGTCGCTAACGATATAAAGTTGAGCGAAGTAAGCCAACAATGGACCAACACAAATACGAACCATTTGAGGAATCGTTAACTCTGGATTTACACGTGGATCTGCTAGCAATTCTTTATGAAGCACTCGAAGTTTATCTTGAATAGCATTCCAGATAAAAATCTGTTCATTTTTTAGTTTCTTATTTGAAAAACTCTCCTGCAGAATGATTTTCATCAAAGCACGATTTTTTTTGAGATAGCTCATACGATCGTGGACGAGATAACGAACCCTCTCTTCTGTCGTTTCAAAAGCTAAGAGTTCCTCAACAAAACTACCGAAAATGCCTGGGACTACAGGATGTAAAATAGCCGTCAGTAGATCATCCTTCGTCTTAAAATACTTAAACAAAGTTGCCTGGCTTAGTCCAGCACGCTCAGCTATGTGAAGAGTTGAGGTCCCATGGTAACTCCTAGTTGATATGAGATCCACTGCTGCCTGCATGATTTTTTTCTTTCCTTGAGGGTAATTCGCTTCTTCTAAGTAATCTTCAAACGATTCAAAAACAGTCTTATCCATCTAATCTTCACACCTTTTTAGCATTATTTATGTTGATTTCTAAACTTTACGATAACGACGCAATCCAACAATATTGAGAATTGTTAAAATGATCAAGAAAATCATTAAAACACCAAGATTTGGCAAAATATCACCAAGATTGTGTCCGTAAAGAATAATCTGGCTTATTGCATCACCAGAATAGGTTAATGGCAAAAATTTCCCCACAGTTGGAGCCCATGCTCCCATGGATGACAATGGAATAATCCCTGAGAAAAAGAGTTGAGGCATAATCACGAGAGGAATAAATTGCATCATTTGGAATTCTGATTTTGCTAGAGTAGACAAGAGAATTCCAAAAGCTAGTGCTACAAGAGCCAGTACCACATTAACTATTATAACATTTAAAATATTTCCTACAACTTCTACATCTAGTAGCCAAATTGCTGCTAAGACGACAACTGCCGTTTGAAAAATCGCAATAATACCGTAAGACAACATATAGCCATAGACAATTTCAGAACGTTTCACTGGGGTTGCTAACAATCGATCCAAGGTTCCACTTGTGCGCTCTTTCAAAAGTGCCATACCAGAAATCAAAAAGACAAAGAAGAAGACCACAAAGCTAATTAAAATTGGAATCATACGTGCAAAGAATCCAGTATTTTTATCTCCATATTGGTAAGATTCTTTGATTTCAGGCGCCTTTGCATCTAATTTCAATTGTGGAAAAGCTTGTTTGACACGAGATAGTAACTGATCGGTGCCTTCACTGGCGATACTTGTTCGTAACACTTGTCGTATCATAGATGTCTTGGAGGCATCTGTATTTGCGTAGTCGACCTGATACTCACCGTCTTTATAAGAAATCACAGCATCGACTTTTTCATTTGCTAGCGCTTCTTTGGCCTGATCTAAGTCTTGATAAGTCTCGATGTCCACATGATCAAGCTCATCCATTTTCGTTATCAAACCAGTTGGTAGATCTTGTGTCGCTAACTTGACATTCACGGTTGTACTAGCTGAAAACATGAGGTTCATCAGCCACATAATAAATACCGGCGCTACAAACATCATAGCCAAGGTTCGTTTGTCACGAAGCAATTCTTTGATAACTTTTTTAGCAATAGCAATGGTTCTCATCTTACTCTCCTTCTGCTTTCAAAAATACTTCTTCAATACTTGAAACTTGATAACTTTCTTTTAAGTGTTGCGGTGTATCAAAAGCAATGATTTTTCCACCTAATAATAAGCCGACCTTATCCGTTAACTCTGCTTCATCCATAACATGGGTAGTAACTAATATCCCAACCCCATTGTCTCTAAGCGCGAATAATTCTTTCCAGATTTTCTTCCGAAGAGAAGGGTCGATTCCAACTGTCGGTTCGTCCAAAATCAAGAGCTGAGGATTCCCCAGAAGCGCGATGGCTAAAGACAAGCGTCGCTTCATTCCTCCAGAATAACCGGATACCGTTTTATTCAAATGCTCTGCCAGATCCACAACTTGAGCCACATGGGCAATTTCAGCTGTCAGATCTCTTTTGGATAGCCCTTTTAGCTGACCAAAAAATTCCAGATTTTCTTGACCTGACAAAGCCTCATATAAGGCATCTGACTGGGCCATATAACCAATATCTCCTAAAATATGACGATTGGGCATAGTATGATCCAATACCAAAGCAACCCCTCCGTCAGCTTTTTCCATCCCTAACATAGTCTTAATCATAGTCGATTTACCAGCACCAGACGGACCTATTAAGCCTATAATTTCTCCCGGCTGCAATTCAAAGCTGACATGATTCAAAACCATTTGACGACAAAAAGACTTATCCAAATCTTGTAAATGTAGCAATTTTTTCATATGCTTCCTCCTAGGTGAGTGGTTACTCACTTACTGAATATAGACCTATTATAGTGAGTGGTTACTCACTTGTCAAGAAAAAAGTTGAAATTCTTTAAAAAATAAAGCACCAGATTCGTATCTGATGTTTATAATGCACATATCTTATTTCTAAAAATGTTTTTGAACTTCCTCTCTATACTCCGAAATGGTCTTTTCTGTCCACTTTTTAAAGGCCTATTTCCCCTCTACTTTTCTCGGCTAATCCAACCATCGTCATTGCTATCGCAACTCTAATGACCTTGGTAATGGGAATTCATTTTACTCATTTTTATATGAAACAGACTAAGAAATTTTCAAGACCTAATTGAAACCAAATTAGCCCTTGGAAGTCAAAAAATCCTCGAACTCTACGCTGACCGTCTAGCAGAATCAGACCAAATGCGGCATGGCATTTCTAAGAATTCGGTTAAGGGACGTAACCTACAAGCTGCTTACGTGGATGGATTTACTTTGAGAGATTTCTTCGCCTTCAACCAAGGACTAAATAAAATGGGTGACCAAGCACTTCCTTTTAAAATTCACCCTGAACATTTTGTATTTGCTGGAGTTCACGGTGGACAGGAAGTGAGGAGTTGATTGGAGAGTACGGTCAACCAACTTATCAAAAAATCTTTATCAGTCTAGATACTGAAAAAACAGGCGTTCCGGATGCCGATACAAAAATTTCTATGGCAGGTGATACTGCTACTCTCATGTCCGATACAAGCCTTGATATCAAGATGTATGGTATGCATCAGTTCAAGATGAAAAAAGGTGGACTCCGCATCAAATTAGGCGTCTTTTCCCCAGAAGCAACCCCAAGCTAGATGGAGCTCGGTCACCAAGAACACCTAGCAGTTGAATTTTTCAATTCCCTCACAATCGCCTACCAAAACAAAACATTTAAGGGAAAACTACTCAATACCTTCTTAAAATTCAAGAAATTTAAGTAAACAAAAACGGATGACTGAACAATTTAGCCTTTGAAAGCTACGATTATAAAATCCCTTGTAACATATCAATTTATCACCCATATAAAAAGATAGCCATTCTAATTGAATGCTATCCTTTTTTGTTTATCCTTGTCCACCAGGGGCTGGACCGCCAGGACCACCATTTCCTTGAGGTCCTCCATTTGGTCCACCACCTCCAGGCATAGAATTGACAATATCAGTTTGTTTTTCGCCGTTAATGTAAATATCCCCACCTGTGTAAGTTGCTGTTCCATCAAAGTCAAAGCCTGATTGTCCTATTAATTTAATAGTTCCACCTGTGACCGTTATATTTCCGTTTGAGTCAATTGGATCTGTGTCCCCTTGACCGACTTCAACAGTTAGATTGCCACCTGTCATGGTAAAGTAAATATCACTTTGCTGGGCATTTTTATTAGCTGCATTCACACCATCATCTGTCGAGTAGACATTGATATCACCACCATTGATCGTAATGCCTTTTCCTTCAATTCCTTCAGTCGAATTCTTGACTGTGTAAGTACCGCTATCAATCACTAGGTTGCCAGAAGCGTGAATGCCGTCATCGCCTGCTGTGACTGTTATGGTATTGTTAGCCAAATACATATTTCCGACAGTCATATCGTCATCATTGTCAACTTTCACACCATCTTCCTTGGCATCGATAGTCATGGTCGTACCAGTGATGTTGAGTTCATCATTGACATTAAAGGCATCGCCAACTGATGTGATGTTAAAGGTTCCACCTGTGATGTGAAGCGTATCATTTGCCTTGATAGCATTGCTTTTCTTACCATCTACAGTGAGAGTTCCTGAGCCATTGATGGTCAAATCAACCTTAGAAAAGAGAGCGGCATTTGCCTTTTCATCACTGTTAGAGCTTGAGTCAGAGAGACTGTTGGTGGTTCCCTCTGCTAGAGTGAGGTAGACATGACCTGCTGACGTCGCAGAAATTGCTGCATTGGTATTAGTCATGGTCGCACCTTTTAGGACTAGATGAACATCTGCCGACTTATCTGCCTCTACCTTAATCTGCACTCCGTCAGACTGACCTGAAATCACATAGGTACCTGCTTTTGAGATGGTCACCGTTGAGTCAGAAACTGTCACGCCGTCTCCAGAGACCTTCGCAGACGAGCCAGATAACTCAATCTTAGAAGCTGTGCTTTCATCATAAGAAGTATCATAGTCCTTTTCTGTAAAATAAGAAGATTGACTGTTTTTAGCTGAAGTTGTGATGGCAGTAGTATCTGCCGCTGCAGTTGTACTTGACTTAGTCGTTGACTGCCCACAAGCTGTCATCAAGGTCAAAGCTGTTACACTGGTTAAGATTAGGGTCCATTTTTTTGATTTCATACCTTTTTCCTCGCCTTCCTTTAGCTTGAGCTTAGTTTACAGGGGAAGTCTGAAAAAAATCTAAACTTTTTCTGAAAGTTTTCTTAAGTTCAGTTTCAATTAAGTTATCTTTAACAAAAGTTTTAGGAAAATTCCATAGACTAATTACAAGCAAGTTCAACTTGCCCAGACACACCTATCTGCTAATAAGATAGTGTACTGAAATAGTTTGATAAAGGAGACAGGATTTATGAAACCAATTGAAACAAGCTTTAAACGAATTGAAACCAAATATGTCGTTGCCAAAGCTGACTTGGCTAATTTAATAGAGGACTTAAAAATATACCTCGTCGAGGATGATTATCCAACTTCGACCATTTCCAACATCTACTTTGATACAGAGCAATTTGATATGATTCAGGAGGATGGCCAAGGTACTAAGCGTAAAGAAAAGATTCGGATGCGAACCTATCTCAGTCAAGTCCAGCCTGATAGTCAGGTGTTTTTAGAAATCAAATCTAAGGACAGAGCTGGTGTCGGACGAAAACATCGTCTCTTATCGACTCCCCAGTCTATCACCCAGTTTATGACCAAGGGACAGCTGGATAGCAGTATCAAGGACCGAATGATGATTGAAAAAATTCAACAACTCCAAGAGGAATATCAGCAAGCTATTATCCCTCGTATGTATATTTACTACGACCGTTTTTCTCTCAAGGAAAAGAAAGAAATTAGCGGATTTCCCTACAATAAAATTCGTATCACCATTGACCAAAATCTAACCTATCGTGATGATAACGTCAGTTTATTCTCAGGAAAGGACGGTTTCCCTCTACTAAACGAGGACATTGTCATCATGGAAATTAAAGCACCTGGTAGAAAACCCCAATGGCTACAAGATATTCTCGACCAATATGGACTGGTAGAGCAGAAATTTTCAAAATACAGCTGCGCCTACCACAAGTCTCAAGGGCTGGACTATAGCCCACGACCAAGCACAGAAAGTGTAGGTACTACTTATGTCTAATCTTTTCAACTCTATTTTCAACGACACAACTGCTACTACCAATCCTATCCAGCTCTTTCTGGCTCTCTTGGTCAGCCTGATTTTAGGTTTGGCGCTGACCTGGGCTTACAAACACCGTACCCTCTATACACGGGAATTTGCTGTTAGTTTGACCCTACTCCCCTGCTTGATGACCTTGGTCATCTTTCTGGTGAATGGCAGCTTAGGAACCTCTATCGCTGTTGCAGGAACCTTTAGCCTCATTCGTTTCCGTTCAGCTACCAGTGGCTCACGGGAACTAATTGCTATCTTTCTTGCCATGATTATCGGGCTGGCGGCAGGGACAGGCTACCTAGCCTTAGCTGTTCTCTTCACCGTCTTTATCTTAGCAGTATGGCTTCTTTTAGAAAAGCAACAAAGCAAGAGCAATCACCAACGTCGTAGACTATTAACCATCACAATTGCGAACCAAGAAAAGCAACTCCAAACTATCCAATCTGGGCTATCACAATTCTGTACTGAGTTAGACCTCATCTCCATTGATACCAGCCATGATGAACAACAGGTCACCACTGTCTATGAAGTGGATTTCAAGGCTCAAACCAACGACTTTCAAATCATCAATTACCTCACTAGAGAACAGGATACTTACCAGGTTTCCCTGACCAAAAATGCTAAGAAGAGAAAGAATTTGTAGTACTTCTAGCGTAAAACTTAGCAAAAAGCTAGGTAAACACTCAATTGTAAGAAAAAAATTAACCTGATTTATGCTAAAAGGCATCCTATCAACGTTTTTTAAACACTTGATAAGATGCCTTTTTCTAATTTTAGCGACTTTTCGCCCAATCGCTTTATTTTACAGGTATTTCCTTCATCACGCGCGCGGGATTGCCTGCTAGGACAACGTTGTCGCCAAAGGACTTAGTGATTACAGCCCCTGCTCCAGCAACAACATTATTGCCCAGTGTTACTCCAGGAAGGATAATAACACCACCTCCAGCCCAGAAATTGTCTCCGATAGTAATAGGTTTGCCGTATTCCACACCTGAATTGCGTTCCTTCGGGTCCAATGGATGGAGGGGAGTCAAGAACTGACAGTTGGGACCAATCATAGCATTGTCCCCGATGCGAATTGGACAAACATCCAGCATGGTCAAGTTCCAATTAGAATAAAAATTTTCCCCTAGATGAATATTGACCCCATAATCGACCACCAGTCGTGGATTGACAAAGATATTTTGTCCGGTTGACCCAAACCAAGCCTTGATGATTTCGACTCCCTTCAAGGGATCTTCTTCCTTGTTAAAGGCAGACTGTTTTTGGCGAGAAGCCTGAGCCAAGGCTCGCAATTCTGGATCCGATGGACGGTAAACCTCTCCCGCTATCATTTTCTGGTATTCACTGGTCATTGTATTCTTCTCCTTGTTCCCTACTATCATATCAAATTTTCTACATATCTGACTAGAATAAGGAGCACTTTCTACAATTGATCCTCTGATTGTCATCATATCCTATCTAAACGAATACGGGTCACGATTCCGTCTGGGTCTGTGATTTCCAGCTGGCTAGATGTCAGCCACTTGATTGGCGCATCAACTTCTTGTGCTCGTTGGGCAATCGCTAACAGTTCTTCCTTATGTGCGACTTCAATAACATAATAGGCTAAGCCTGGCAAGCCTTGCTTACGCGGAACTAGGCCTTTTCCTCCCCATTCGTTGACAGCCAAATGATGATGGTAGGCCCCAGCTGCAATCCAACTAGCGCTAGGTACACTGAATTTATCCTCTAGCCCTAACACCTTTTGATAAAACTGGCTAGACTTTCGACTATCCTTGACAGACAAATGGATATGCCCCATTCTCGAACCTTCTGCTAGGATAAAGGGCTCTACTCTTTCCCCCAGCTCATAGATATCCTGCGCCGCAAGAGCCTCAGTGACCCCTATAATACGACCGTCTTCTCGAATATCCCATGTGGAAACCGGCTTATCTCGATAGAGTTCAATGCCATTTCCCTCCAAATCTTCCAAGTAAATAGCTTCACTGTAACCATGGTCTGCACCGCCGACAAGAGGAATCTGTAAATCTGTCAGGTGTTTCAAGACATCAGCCAAAGCCTTTCGTGTCGGCAAGAGAATAGCCAGATGGTAAAGACCATAATGTTCCCTTACTTCTCCACTCTCTTGTGCTTGAATCAGCTGTACCAAGGCTTTTCCACCAAGGCCTAGAACTGCCTCTGTCTCAGTTTGAGATAGGATTTCTAAACCAATGATTTGCTGATAAAAGGCTGTTTGACTTGCCAAATCCTTTACATTCAAAACTACCTCTGCTAAATAAATGTGACTCTTATATTCATATGTCATAAACGGTCCTCTTTTTGTTGTAATTATTATCGTTACAATTATTATATAATTTCCATCAAGAAAGTCAAGTCAGACAACTTGAAGCCTCTATTCTAACAAAAAGAGGCCAATGTTTGCCATCAACCTCTTTCTTATCGTTCATTCTTTTTGCTAAGTAAGATGAATACTTTACCTATGACTTACTATCTTCAGCCTAGTTTACCCATTCACCATTACCATTTACACGATAACCATCTGGTGTTGTTGTGTTCACAGCCAAAGCTCCTGAACCATATGCATAGTACCAGTACTTGCCTACTTTAAACCAACCTGTCTTCATGATACCTGATTGATCAAGATAATACCAAGTACCATTTTCCTTATACCAGCCTGTCTTCATAGCTCCTGAGCCATCAAAGTAGAACCATCTGCTACCATCTGTTCCCCAGCCTGTAAACATCGCGCCTGAACTATCAAGGAAATACCATGTCCCATCAACTTCTACAAATCCAGTCTGCATGACACCTAAATCATTCAAGTAGTACCATTTACCACCCGTTTTCACCCAGCCTGTCTTCACATCACCAGACTCATAAAAATACCATTTTCCATTAGACTTCACCCAGCCAGACTGACTAGATGTAGATGTTCTAAAATCTTTCAGCGGTTTTTCTACAACCGTAGCTTTACTTTTAACTGTTGAAAGATTTGATGCAGTCACTTCTGTATACTGAATAGCAGAACCATATCCACCAGCCAATTCCTCTGAAGAAGCATCATCACCTAAAGCTATAGAAATCGTTGCCACTTTCTGAGAACTAGCTGCATTTCTAAAAGCCGCAAGCCCCACATAGGTAAATTTAGAATTGATCAGAACCTCATAATAACCTGTAAATTCTTTAGATGTTCCACCTTTCTTTTTCGCTACATAATTCGCCTTCTCAGCATGCCAGTTTTCAATTGCTTTTAGAAAACCTTCATAGTTCACATCTAAAGCTTCTCCTCTTATATTATTACTAGATGGAAAAGCAGTCCAGATTTCTTTCGTAGAAAGACGCTCAGGTTTCAGAGTTACTGACACCTCAGTAGCGCGTACAAAAGCAGTTTTCTCAAGATCAGTAGACCATTTGATAGGGACATACTTATCTACCAAACCTTCATCAGCTGCTTCCTTACGAATCTTATTAATCGCATCCAAAATAGCTTGTTTATCTGGGGTTAAAAATTCTCCCTTAATCCCAACTAAAACATTGCCACTAGAAGGATTTAACACTTCTGAACTCAAAACATTTTCATTTCTACCATCAGCAGATTGTGTTGCCACCAATCTGTCATTAGCAAAAACATCAGTTGTCAAAACTGCTCCAGCCAAGGTCAAAGCCAAGGCGCTAGCAAATACAATTTTCTTCATCTTTTTCTCCTTTTATCCTCTAGATAGGACAGGTATTTTCACTATTAGATTATATCATATTCCCCTACTATTTGCCCATTTCTACTAATGTCATGAGGTAAATAAAACTCACCCCAAAAAGTAGGATCTTCGTCCTTTATTTCACAACAAGTTCATAACGTGTCTTACTGGTGAAGGTTTGACCGGCTTTGAGAATGACTTGGTCTTTGAGGTCACTGTGAATGGCATCTGGTAAAGCTTGCGCTTCAAGGGCAATCCCATTGTGCTGTACCATTGGCTGATCTCCTATGATGACACTTTCATCCACAAAGTTTGCTGTGTAGACCACAAAGCAAGGAGCCTCTGTCTTGAAAAGCAGGAAGCGACCTGAGTTTTGGTCATAAAGGAATCCAGCATTGTCATGACCTGCAGGAAGGGCAAATGGATGATCCAAACCAGATACCAGTTGGATTTGCTCATCTTCTTCTGCAAAGATGTCTTTCAACAAGGCACCATTGTAGATGTGTTTAATCATATCGCGATCAGCATCTGGAGTTTTGGCCGGAACACCGTCGGGAGCGATTGGATAAATGCCCTCTGTGTTTAGTTGGAAGACATGGCGGTCAATCGTCTGCGTGAAGTCACCAGACAAGTTGAAATAGCTGTGGTTAGTCGGATTGACCAGCGTATCCTGATCGGTCGTTACCTTGTAGCTGATTTCGTAGGCACCAGTTTCTTCCAAGTGGTAACTGATCCAAATCTTGAGATTTCCAGGAAATCCTCCTGTCCCATCTGTACGCTCTGTGTAGAGAGTCAAGCCATGGTCGCTCACTTCAACTAGTTCAAATAAACTAGAATCCCAACCAGTTGAACCACTGTGGTTACAGTTGCTAGCATTGTTGACTTCAAGATCATAGGCCTTGCCATTGAGCTCAAAGGTCGCGCCAGCAATACGTCCTGCCACAGGACCTACGCTAGCTCCATGCTTGGGACTATTGCCTACATAGCTATCAAAGTCATCAAATCCCAAAATAACGTTGGCAAAATTTCCAGCCTTGTCAGGTGTGACATAACGCAAGATGGTCGCACCATAAGTCATGACCTCAAGTTGGTAGCCACCGTCCGTCTCAAATCGATAGGCCAAGACATCCTTGCCCTCAACATTTCCAAATACACGCTCTGTGTATGCTTTCATTCTGTTCTCCTTTTACTATTTCTCTCAAGCAAACAAACCATAGAAAGCGCCTTGACAATCTATGGTTTATCTGATAATTTACAAATCCTCTTGTCAAGAATTCATAAACACTGCCTTATACTCAATGAAAATCAAAGAGCAAACTAGGAAGCTAGCCACAGGCTGCTCAAAGCACTGCTTTGAGGTTGTAGATAGAACTGACGAAGTCAGTAACCATACCTACGGCAAGGCGACACTAGTATGGTTTAAAGAGATTTTCGAAGAGTATTACTTTTGATATTCGTGGATGATAACACCTTGTACCACACGGTTTACGGTACCTGTAGGAGACGGTGTATCTGGTTTATTTTCTACCTTGAGTGAAGTCAATAGGGCAAAGAGTTGGGCATAAACAATGTAAGGGAAGACACGGTAAATATCATTCAAGACACCGCCACAACCAAGTGCCACTTCTTTGACATTTTCAAGACCAAAGGCTTGATCACTCAAAAGCACAACACGGCGAGCAATTTGATCACCAGCAACTTCACGAACCAAGTCCAAGTCGTACTTGCGAGTGTAGTCTGTTGTTGTACCAAAGACCAAAACAACTGTATCTTCGTTGATAAGAGATTTTGGACCGTGACGGAAGCCGACTGGGCTTTCATACATAGTCGCAACTTGACCAGCAGTTAGTTCCAAAATCTTGAGCTGAGCTTCATGAGCAAGTCCAAAGAAAGGACCAGCGCCTAGATAGATGACACGGTTAAAGTCTAAATCAACAAGCTCTTTGACATCTTCTGCCTTGTCTAGAATTTTACGGGCAAGACTAGATACAACTTCAAAACGTTCAGCTTTAACAGCAAATTCTGTAGGATCAAAGACCAAGAGAGCTGTTAACATCATAGACGTAAAGCTAGAAGTCATGGCAAAGCCAGCATCATTAGAAGCAGCTGGTTGCAAAAGCAAGAGATTACGGTCATCTCCATGAGCTTGAAGAGCCAATTTACCATCTGCCGCACAAGTAATCGTCACTTGATAAAGATCATCCACCAAGGCTTTTGCCAAATCAACAGTCGCCACACTTTCAGGCGAGTTCCCACTACGAGCAAAAGATACAAGGACAGTCGCCACATCTTTTTTCAAGTAAGTTTCTGGATTGGCAACGATATCTGTTGTCGCAATAGCATTGAAATTCCATTTGCGTTCGTCATAAACTTCCTTAAAGTAAGGTGCCAAGGTATCTCCCACATAAGCAGAAGTCCCAGCACCTGTCAAGATAACCTTGATATAGTCATGTTTATCAGCAATCCCTTGTAGGAAGGCTGCAATTTCTTCACGTTTTGCTTGATAAGATTCAAAAGCTTCTTTCCATACATCAGGTTGTTGGTAGATTTCACGTGTAGTGATTTCTGCACCCAATTCGAGTAAGTCTTCTTTTGTATAATGTAGCATTGAGTTCCTCTTTTTCTATTAAAGATGGGAATGGGAGTAAGCCCCATTCCCATGTATATTCTATATAAAATGTTCTAACAATTTTCACGTTGTCACATCTTATTGAATCGAGTTCCAACTAAAATCTTTGGGAAAAAGACCGATTATCGTCGGAGCATCGCTCCATCCTCCTATCGCCTATTTTCCCTGTGATTTTCACGTTGTCACATCTTATTCATCTTCGTCATCATCGAAGCCTGCTAACAGGTCATTGACTTTCACAATGCTTTCTGAAGCACGACTCTTGTAGTCCGCATCTGCGCCTGTAAGGCTCGCATTGATAAATTCAATCACCATTGGAAGATTCATCCCTGCGTAAAGGTCAATATCACGACCTTCCATAATCAAACGACTTACCACGTTACATGGTGTTCCACCGAGAAGATCCGCAAAGACTAGGAAATCATCCAATCCTTCAATAGCAGCTTCAAATTTTGCAGTAAATTCTTCTGGGCCATCTTCTGGAAGAAGAGCCACTGCATGAATATTGTCTTGTGGACCCATGATCATTTCTGTGCTACCTTTAAGCTCTTCACAGAAACGACCATGACTCACCAAAATTAATGATTTAGCCATAAATTATGCGCCCATTCCAAGTACAAATTTACCAAAGGCAGATAGAGCCAAGGCAAGTGCGATAATAATACCGATAGCTTTAGTAGAGTTCATACCTTTCTTACCAAGCAACCAGAAGATAAAGGCAGTAAAGATTGCTGGAAGCAAGCGTGGGAAGATTGAGTTCAAGATGTCTTGGAAGTCAATCATTTTCTCACCGATTGCCCATTTGTAAGAAATTTCAAAGTTGATCATTGTTGCTACAAGAGCACCCATCATGAAGACACCAAGTACAGATGCAGCGTCAATCAAAGCTGTCAAAGTACTTTGCATGTTGTTGATAAGGTTAACCCCTTCTTTGTAGGCAAATTCCAACTGTTTCCAACGGAAGATGTCATACGCTACTGCAACTGCGATCCAAAGGAAGATACCCCATGGTTGGCCAGCGATAGCCATAGTTGCTGCGATAGATCCCATGATAGCAGGTACAAGGGAACCAAAGATTGTATCTCCAAGAGGAGCGAATGGTCCCATCAAACCTGTCTTGATACCGTTAACGGCATCTTTTGAACCTACACCATCTTTTTCTTCCATGGCAAGGTCAAAACCAGCGATAATGGTATGGAAGAATGGCGAAGTATTGAAGAATTGAGTATGAACTTTCATCATTTCTTTCAATTCAGGAGTTCCATCCCCATACATTTTACGCAATTGAGGCAAGATCATGTAAAGGTAACCAGAAGCTTGCATACGTTCGTAGTTCCAACCTAATTGGAAAGTAAACAAGCTACGTTTGTTGATTTGATTAAAATCTTCTTTTGTAAGTTTGTAATTAGAATTCGTCATCTTCGATTTCCCCACTTTCTGATGGTGTAGAAGGTGCTGCTACAGCTACTTTTTGGCTATTTTTGAAGTGAAGCACTGCAAGGAAGATACCTACGATAGAGATACCGATCATAGACAAACCTTTGAAGTTGTTCACGAAACCAATTTTTTCAGCAACATCTTTCGGTAGAGTACCTACGATACCAGCAACAGCGCCACCAAGACCTGTTACATATGAGTAAAGAACAGTCAACATAGCTGTCAAACCGAATCCCATAGCAAGGTAGTGAAGGTTACGTTTAACTGGAAGGTAACGAAGCAAGATTGCAAATCCAAGACCTGGAAGCATACGACCTGCAAGTGTCAAACCATCCGCAACCCATTTGTAGGCTTCAACTAAGTCTACTACTGATTGTACAAAGGCACCACCAAAGGCAAGCGCGAAGAAGACTGGAAGGGCACGAGATAAAGCCCAAGGAATCGCACCAAGTAGGTAGTTGCGTTCGATACCTTTATAGTCAAAGCGTTCGATTGCAGCATCCACACGGTGAGCGAAGAAAGTAGTTGTCATACGTCCAAGAACGTCGAAGTAAGTCAAGAGAGCTGCTACTGGCACAGCGATTGTTGTAATCGCAAGTGCTGTATCAATTCCTTGTGAAACAGAGAAGGCTGTCGCAAGAACCGCACCAGAAGTTGCGTCGATACGAGAAGCACCACCGAAGGTACCAACCCCAAGAACGAACAATTGCAAGTTACCACCGATAAGCAGACCAGTAGTCACATCTCCCATAATTAAACCAGTAATGAAACCAGCAAATACAGGGGAACCTGCAGATGAAACGATCGTCAACTCATCACAGATTTGATAAGCTGAGTACAAAGTGAGAAGTAAAATTTGCCACCATTGTATCATAACAATGACCTCCTAAAAATTTTTTCCTATTTTAATAAGCTCAAAAAGTCTGAAATTGGATCATTTGGAACCATTTGAGCAGTAAGTTTAACACCTTTTTCTGCCAATTTGTGGAAATCTTCCACATCCTTATCCACTACGTTGATAGAACGTGTGATAGCGCGAGTTTCTGGTGTTTGAGACATATTCCCAACATTAAGGGTTTCAAGTGGTACACCTGCTTCTACCAAACCAAGGAAACGGTCTGGTTTACGAGCCACGATAAAGAGACGTTGGCTATCGTATTTACCAGCAAGAATATTGGCTGCCGCTTTCTCAATTGGCAAAATACTCAATTTTACACCTGGTGGTGTCGCAAGTTTCAAACCACTCTTTTCAACGTCGTTGTTGACAACTTCGTCATCTACAACCATAATACGTGAAACATTTAGTTTCCCAGCCCAAAGATTGGCTACTTGTCCGTGGATCAAACGTCCATCGATACGGCATCCTACAATTGTCATAAATTTTCCCCCTTTATGTGTTTTAGTGTAGGTTTACGAGTTAAATGAATCTCTTCTTTATATTCACCCTCTGTTTCAAAGATGATGATGCGGTTGGCACCTTCCTTGAGATAGCTATGAGGGATATAAAGCGAGAGTGTTGGGCCGACATTCCAAAAACGTCCTAAATTCTGCCCATTGACAAAGGCAACTCCCTTACCAAACTCAGACAAGTCTAGGTAAGTATCTTTTGGCTCTTGGACTGTAAAGTCATAAGCGTAAAAGGCTGGTTGTCCTTCTGCCCATCCTTTTGAAAAATCAATTCTCTCAGGATTATCTAGTGGGAGTGGATAGTGTTTCCAGTTTAGTAAGAAATGCAAATCCTTACAAACCCCTGTCCGAATTCCCTTACGTTGCGTGTCCGCTAAGAACTTGTGACCATAGTTGACACGCCCCATATTTTCTATCAAGATATCCAATCTAGACAGCGCTTTCTTTTCTCCTTGATAGAAAATATCTTCCCCAATTTCTGTCTGATATTGGGTTTCAACCCACTGACCATCGACATAAAGCTGAGCTCTATCTCGACCATCAATGATACGAAGTCTTTCTTCTTCTGCATCCCAGTTTGTTTCTGTTCGATAGAGTAAGTAGCCATAACTTTGTCCCAACTCCTCCATCTTTTTAGGATAGAGACTTTCTACTGGACTAGACAAGCTATCTAAGGTTTCAAACAAGGAAACTTTTTCAACCAGTGGAATAGCATCCAACTCCATACTCTCTTTGTAGAGTGGTTCCAACTGCGGATACTCTGGGAAATGTGTTGCCATCATCTTCTTAACTGCCAGATATTTGGCAGTTGGATTTCCTTCTTCATCAAGAAGAGCGTCGTAGTCATACGATGTAACTTGTGGCAAGTCCAAAGTTCCTCGAGCTGAGCAACCATTCATGAAGCCAAAGTTTGTACCACCATGGAACATGTACAGATTGATGGAGCCTTGTTCCAAAACCTCTCGAACTGCATCTGCCAATTCTTTTGGATCCCGTGTGATAATCGGTTCTTTCCAACGGTTGAACCAACCATCCCAGAACTCCATACACATAAGTGGCCATTTCTTGCCATGCTCGTCAAAGAATTCCTGCATCTGTGAAAAGTTGTAAGGTGCCTTAGAACCAAAGTTCCCTGTTACAAAGAGATCATCTTCGATTAAGGTTCCAGCTTTCAGAGTTGCTCTCCATGGACCGTCTGATGTAAAGAGGGGACAGGTTACGCCACGCTCTTCCATCAAGTGTCGAATCGCTCTCAGGTAAGCCTTATCTTCTCCGTAAGAACCATACTCATTTTCAACCTGCATCATAAGGATATTGCCACCCTTGTCCAACAAATGTGGGACCAGTCGTGACAAGAGCTGGTCATAGTAGCGACCGACAGCTTCAATATAGGCTGGGTCTGATGAACGAATCCTCATATCTTTGGTTAAGAGCCAAGCCGGTAAACCACCAAATTCCCACTCCGCACAGATAAATGGTGACGGACGTACAATAGCATAGAGGCCTAAATCTTGTGCTATTTGGAGAAATCTCTCCAAATCCAGAGCTCCTTCAAAGTTAAACTCACCCTCACGGGGTTCGTGTAGATTCCAAGCAACGTAAGTCTCTACCGTGTTAAAACCAAGAGCCTTCAAGTTGTAGAGCGAATGAGACCAATCTTCTGGCGGAATCCTAAAATAATGAATGGCGCCGGACAGAATCTTGAACGGTTTTCCATCTAAATAGAAATCGTCCCTAATCTCAAATCGTGTCATATTATTACCTTCTGACAATTAAAGTTCACGCTTTCATTTGTTGATATAGTAAATATATCTCAATATCCTGCATTTGTCAATAGGTTTTCACAATTTTTTTCATTTTTTACCAACTTTTACACAAAAAAATTATAAAGATATAGATTTTACAGACATAGAGCTTCAAATAGCTAGCATGTATAAAAATGTATAAAATCTCCTTTTTTATATGTAAATTAACCTTATAGTCTATTATTCTAATTTTTTTATTCAAAAGACTACTATTCTTTCCGTTTTTATGGTAAAATCTTTAACGGAGAAGGAAAATCGAGGTGAAATTATGGCAATTCCAAAATATCAATATATAAAAGATGAATTAAAGAACAAAATCATCTCTGGGCAATTTGCAAGTGGAGATAAATTTTACACTGAAGCTGAATTGATTGCAATGTATGATGTTAGTTCTATCACAGTTGTCCGTGCCTTAAACGACCTTGCCAAAGATGGTTATATTGTCCGCCAACAAGGAAAGGGTACATTCGTTTCACGCGCACGCAAACACAAACTCGTAGAGTTTTCAGATGTAGAAGTTTTTGAAACTAAAGATGATAAGGTGACCGTCCTTTCTATTGAACGCGGAAATAAACTAAACTACTTGGAAAAACTTGGATTACGTGGTGATCAGTTCTACTACAAGATTGAACGTGTCCGCGAAACAAATGGTGTCGCATACATCTACCACACATCATATATCCCAGAACAATACATCAACGCAAATTATCCAAATCTTGAATATTATAGTTCTATCTATAACCGTTTCAAATCAGATTACCACATTCACATGAATGATGAACATTTTGAAGAAATCAATGAAATAGCATTTCCAACTCCAGAACATGCGGCTTCGGTCCTCGGAGTCGATGAGCAATTCCCAACCGTTTTACAAACCAAGACTACTAAGCTAGAGTCTACTGGTCAAGTTCTCGCTTACAGCGAAACTTATAAACGAGCGGATTATTACAAAATCAAATTCATTTCATGTGACCGTGATCACTAAGAATAAAGCCTAAGCCTAATCGCTTGGGCTTTTTTCTATACATATTATACCACAATAATAAGAAAGCGCTTACTTTTTGTATGACCTTCTATATTTTGTAGAATATTTTATAGAAATAGGATTGAATTACACTACATATGCATATGTTAATAAATAGAATTCTTTATTTAATTTTTATTAGTTTTTATACTTATTATAGTTTTCCATCGTCTCCTCTTGACTCTTGTTAATATAAGAAATAAAATAAGGGTGTTGTTTTATGTAAACGCTATCAATATAAAATACAATCAGGAGGTTTTGCAATGAAACAAGAAAAACAACAACGTTTTTCCATTCGTAAATACGCTGTAGGAGCAGCTTCTGTTCTAATTGGATTTGCCTTCCAAGCACAGGCTGTTGCAGCCGATGGAGTTACTCCTACTACAGAAAGCCAATCGACCATCCATACGGTTTCCGATTCCCCTCAAGCATCTGAAAATCTGACTACTGAGGAAACACCTAAAGCAGAGCTTCAACCAGAAACTCCAAAAACTGTAGAAACAGAAACTCCAGCTACTGATAAGGTAGCTAATCTTCCAAAAACAGAGGAAAAAACACAAGAGGAAGTTAGTCCAACTCCTAGTGATAAAGAAGAAGTGGTAACTCCAACTTCTGTTGAAAAAGAAGCTGCCGATAAAAAGGCAGAAGAAGCTAGCCCTAAAAAGGAAGAGCAGAAAGAGGCTAATTCTAAAGAGTCGGATACAGACAAGACTGATAAGTCAGAATCTGACAAGGATAAACCAGCTAAAAAAAATGAAACGAAAGCAGAGGCTGATAAACCAACAACAGAGGCAGGAAAGGAACGCGCTGCAACTCAAAATGAAAAATTAGCTAAACGAAAAATCGTTTCAATTGACGCTGGACGTAAATATTTCTCACCTGAGCAGCTCAAAGAAATTATTGATAAGGCGAAAGAATATGGTTATACAGACCTCCATCTCTTAGTAGGTAACGATGGTCTCCGTTTCATGTTGGATGATATGTCTATGAAAGTGGGCGATAAAACCTACTCAAGTGATGATGTCAAACGTGCTATTGAACACGGAACAAACGCTTATTACAATGATCCAAATGGTAACCATCTAACTGAAAGTCAGATGACAGATTTGATTAATTATGCCAAAGATAAAGGAATTGGAGTAATTCCAACTGTCAATAGTCCTGGACATATGGATGCTATGCTCCATGCTATGAAAGAACTTGGCATTGAGAATCCTAACTTTGATTATTTTGGTAAAAAATCTGAACGAACTGTTGACTTAAATAATAAACAAGCAGTCGATTTTACTAAAACTCTGATTGACAAATACGCTAACTACTTCTCTAACAAATCTGAAATTTTCAATATTGGACTAGATGAATATGCCAATGATGCGACAGATGCTAAAGGTTGGAGTGTGCTTCAAGCTGATAAATATTATCCAAATGAAGGTTACCCTGAAAAAGGATATGAAAAATTCATCTCTTACGCTAATGACCTCGCTCGTATTGTAAAATCTCACGGTCTCAAACCAATGGCCTTTAACGACGGTATCTACTACAATAGCGACACAAGCTTTGGTAGTTTTGACAAAGATATCATCGTTTCTATGTGGACTGGTGGTTGGGGGGGCTACGACGTTGCTTCTTCTAAACTACTAGCTGAAAAAGGTCACCAAATCCTTAATACCAATGATGCTTGGTACTACGTTCTTGGACGAAACGCTGACGGCCAAGGTTGGTACAATCTCGATCAGGGACTCAATGGTATTAAAAATACACCAATCACTTCTGTTCCAAAAACAGAAGGAGCTGATGTTCCATTCATCGGTGGTATGGTAGCCGCTTGGGCTGATACACCATCTGCACGTTATTCCCCATCTCGCCTCTTCAAACTCATGCGTCATTTTGCAAATGCCAACGCTGAATACTTCGCAGCAGACTACCAGTCTGCTGAACAAGCACTGAAAGAAATTCCAGCAGACCTCAAGCGCTACACAACAGAAAGTGTTACTGCTGTCAAAGAAGCTGAAAAAGCCATCCGTTCACTCGATAGCAATCTCAGCCGTGCTCAACAAGACACGATTGATCAAGCAATCGCAAAACTTCAAGAAGCTATTAGTCAGCTAATCTTCACCCCAGAAGCTCAAAAAGAAGAAGATGCTAAACGCGAACTTGAAAAACTTAATAAGAATAAAGTCATTTCCATCGATGCAGGTCGCAAATACTTCTCTCTAGATCAACTCAAACGTATCGTAGATAAGGCTAGCGAACTCGGCTACTCTGATGCCCATCTCCTTCTAGGAAATGATGGTCTTCGTTTCCTACTCGATGATATGACCATTACTGCCAACGGAAAAACCTATGCTAGTGATGACGTTAAAAAAGCTATTATCGAAGGAACTAAAGCTTACTACGACGATCCAAACGGTACTGCGTTGACACAGGCAGAAGTGACAGAGCTTGTTCAATATGCTAAGGAAAAAGGTATTGGTCTAATCCCCGCTATCAATAGTCCTGGACATATGGATGCCATGCTGGTTGCCATGGAAAAACTTGGCATCAAGAATCCTCAAGCCAACTTTGATAAAGTTTCAAAAACAACAATGGACCTTGAAAATCAAGAAGCCCTTAACTTTACCAAAGCCCTTATCGGTAAATACATGGATTACTTTGCTGATAAATCAAAGATTTTCAACTATGGTACCGATGAATATGCCAATGATGCGACAAATGCCCAAGGTTGGTACTACCTCAAATGGTATGGACTCTATAACAAGTTCGCAGATTATTCTAACAGCCTAGCTGCTATGGCTAAGGAAAGAGGGCTTCAACCAATGGCCTTCAACGATGGCTTCTACTATGAGGACAAGGACGATGTTCAGTTTGACAAAAATGTCTTGATTTCTTACTGGTCTAAAGGCTGGTGGGGTTACAATCTTGCTTCACCTCAATACCTAGCAAGCAAAGGTTATAAATTCCTTAACACGAATGGAGATTGGTACTACATTCTCGGTCAAAAACCAGAAGATGGTGGTGGTTTCCTCAAAAAAGCTATTGAGAATACTGGAAAAACACCATTCAATCAACTTGCTTCTACTAAATATCCTGAGGTAGACCTTCCAACAGTTGGTAGTATGCTTTCAATCTGGGCAGATAAACCAAGCGCTGAGTACAAGGAAGAGGAAATCTTTGAACTCATGACTGCCTTTGCAGACCACAACAAAGACTACTTCCGTGCTAATTATAATGCGCTCCGTGAATTATTAGCTAAAATTCCTACAAACTTAGACGGATACAGCGCAGAAAGCCTAGCAGCCCTCAAGGCAGCAAAAGATGGACTCAACCTTAACCTCAACCGCAGCAAACAAGCTGAACTAGACGCACTAGTAGATAAACTAAAGACTGCCCTTAAAGGTCTGAAACCAGCTGCCACTCACTTAGGAAGCCTAGATGAAAATGAACTGGCTGCTAACGTTGAAAACCGACCAGAACTTCTTGTGAAGACAGAAGAAATCCCGTTTGAAGTTATCAAGAAAGACAATCCAAATCTCCCAGCTGGACAAGAAAAAGTTGTCAAAGCTGGAGTTCTAGGTGAACGTACTTCTTACATCTCTGTTCTTACAGAAAATGGGAAATCAACAGAAACCGTTCTTGATAGCCAGGTAACCAAAGAAACTGTGAATCAAGTTGTCGAAGTTGGTGCTCCTGTAACTCACAAGGGTGATGAAAGTGGTCTTGCACCAACTAGTGATGCAAAACCTAGACTAGATGTCCAAGAGGAAGAAATTCCATTTACAACCATCACTCGTGAAACTGATCAATTACCTAAAGGACAATCCCGTGTCGTAACAGAAGGTGTAAACGGTCGTCTAAATCATTTCTATTCTGTAACTACGGTTACAGACGGAACTGAAGTTAAAACATTGGTTACCAGTGTCGTAGCGCAGGCAGCTGTTACACAAGTAGTCGAAGTCGGAACTCTGGTAACACATGTAGGCGATGAAAACGGACAAGCCGCTGTCAAAGAAGAAAAACCAGCACAAGAAATCCCAAGCGTGCCAACTCCTGTTACAGAAGAAAAACCAAAACTAGATATTCCAAATGAACCAGCTCCAGCAACTCTTCCTGCTGAGGAAAACAAAGCTCTCCCTCAAGGTCCAGCTCCTGTGGCAACAGAGAAAAAACTTCCTGAAACAGGAAGTCTCCATTCTGCAGGACTAGTAGTCGCAGGACTCATGACCACACTAGCAGCCTATGGACTCACTAAAAGAAAAGAAGACTAAGTCTTCTGGATAAAAAATAAACAGCGAGATTGAAGCTCGCTGTTTATTTTTTAATCAATCACCAAGTCCAAGACGTTCAAAGATATCATCCACTCGTTTAGTGTAATAAAGAGGGTTGAAGATCTCATCGATTTCCTCTTGAGTCAGGCGTGATGTCACCTCTGGATCTGCCTCAAGAAGTGGTTTAAAGTCTACTTGGTTATCCCAAGAGTAGGCTGTTTTTGGTTGCACCAAGTCATAGGCTTGCTCACGGGTCATCCCTTTCTCAATCAAGGTCAACATAGCGCGTTGGCTAAAGATAAGACCAAACGTAGAGTTCATGTTGCGGATCATGTTTTCTGGAAAGACCGTCAAGTTCTTGACGATATTTCCAAAACGATTAAGCATGTAGTCAATCAAAATAGTTGTATCAGGTGTGATGATGCGCTCAGCCGATGAGTGAGAGATATCGCGTTCGTGCCAGAGAGCAACGTTTTCATAGGCTGTAATCATGTGACCACGGATAACACGCGCAAGACCTGTCATGTTTTCAGAACCGATTGGGTTGCGTTTGTGAGGCATTGCTGAAGATCCTTTTTGTCCCTTGGCAAAGAACTCTTCTACTTCGCGTTGTTCTGATTTTTGAAGACCACGGATCTCCGTTGCCATGCGTTCGATTGAAGTCGCGATGCTGGCAAGAACTGCAAAGTACTCAGCGTGAAGGTCACGAGGAAGGACTTGTGTAGAGATTTCTTGAGCACGGATACCAAGCTTGTCGCATACGTATTGCTCTACGAATGGTGGGATGTTGGCAAAGTTCCCAACCGCACCAGAAATCTTACCAGCTTCCACACCAGCAGCCGCATGCTCGAAACGCTCGATGTTGCGCTTCATTTCGCTGTACCAAGTCGCCAATTTCAGACCAAAAGTTGTCGGCTCAGCGTGCACACCGTGTGTACGACCCATCATGATGGTGAACTTGTGCTCCTTAGCCTTGTCAGCGATGATGTTGGTGAAGTTTTCGAGATCACGACGGATGATGTCGTTGGCCTGCTTGTAAAGGTAACCGTAGGCAGTATCTACTACGTCGGTAGAAGTCAATCCATAGTGGACCCACTTGCGCTCCTCACCAAGCGTCTCAGAAACCGCACGTGTGAAGGCCACCACATCGTGACGAGTCTCCTGCTCAATCTCCAAAATACGGTCGATGTCAAAGTCTGCTTTCTCACGAATCAAAGCCACATCTTCCTTAGGGATTTCTCCCAACTCAGCCCATGCCTCGTCAGCCAAGATTTCTACCTCAAGCCAAGCACGGTATTTATTTTCTTCACTCCAAATATTCGCCATCTCAGGGCGAGAATAACGGTTGATCATTGTTTTTCTCCTTTAATTAACACCTAGTTTGTTTTGTAATTCTTTTCTATGGTTATCTAACTCTGTAAATGACTTAATACCTGTAATATATACAGCAATAACATAGTCAATAATAATATTCTTTATTTTAGTAAGCTCTTTATCAATTGCTAACATAGTAGAGTAATCATCCAGGTCTTGAATTAATTTCCCATTATGTACTAACTCAGTCCTAACGTCTTTTGATATTTTTTTTATATATTCACCTAATTTATTGTAATTGGTTTGATCCTGTACTATAAAAGAAATTACTTTTCCCTTCCATTTTTTTACATTCTCATACTCAGGAGATGCAATTGCTTCTAAGGTTGTCCAAAGAAAAATAAAGGTATTCGTAGAATCTGGAATATAATATGACTTTGCCACTCTTTGTAAGGCATATCTACAGATTTTATATATTTCATCATTTCTATATCTATCATATAAAATTTGATAACAATCTTTACTATAATCATTAGTGTCGAAACCATCAATATACAGTCCAATCCCATCAACAGGAAAATGTGAAACTCGACCTAGTATAGTATCCCAATAAATCTCTCCGTTCTGATCTTTACTAAATTGGTAAACCGTCTTAATTCCAGATAACATATCATACCCCGCTAATCCTGGAAGCTTCTCTTTGTTACTGTAATTACCATAACTAATTCTAAAATAGTCTAAATCTTTGTCAGCTAAATCCGAAATATAATCACACAAAAAGAATCTTTCCGAAGAAGTAGATGGATAAGAACCATCTGCACAGAAAGTAATATAAGAAGTATTTACGAAATCATCTGAGGTATATATAAGTTTTTTTGCAATTTCAATACATAAATCATATTCACTCTGAGTTATAGTATCCATATATTCACTATTATAGTCTTGTTTTATCAAACAGAGACCTGTGTCACCATCTTCATAGATAATTTTATTTTGTTCACTTTTGGATATTATTGCCTTCTCACAGTTCTCGAAAAATAATCCTATTGGAGGTATTATTATACTATCGTTTACTTTTATTGGATAATCTAATACAAAATTTGAAACTGGTACAACATAATTAACTCCCATGATATATCTCCTTTACAAATCGTCCTCCATCTCAATAACTGCATTTTTTACTAGCTTTATCAGCTACAGTAAGCCTAGTCAACTCTTGTACAAAAAAGACAATGGAATTTATAATTGCAATCCTGTCCTAATCCTCTAGCTCTTCTTTCCCGATCCACACAGATGGATAGTGATCGAGTATATTCAAATTCGTATCTAGCGGGACATCATAGACAGCTAAATAGTTTTCAGGATATTGAGCAACTAGCTCTTCATATTTTGCTTTCACTTTTTCGTGATTGCTACTAGCATACAAAACTTCTACAGCAGCTCCAGTCTTATCCTTTTCAACAAAAGCATTGATGATAATTTGAATCATAAATATTACCCTAACTTGTATTTAGCTAAGCGAATACAGTCCTCTTCTCCCTTTCTTTTTCAAACTAAAAATTAATATCAGTTAATTATCTATTGCTCAATATGGCCTACATAGATATTCTCCGTATCCCAACTCCTTATAAATATTATCAAAATTACTTTGGTCTACATAAATTAAAGGATCAAAAGAATCTTTAGCAACAATCTCCATAGTTTCACTTTGTTGCAATTTCACGACCAACCAAGGATTAATGATAAATATCCTTTTATCATTATGTATATAAAATAATCCAAAAATATTTGAAGGCCACAAAACATTCTCAATCATAATTTCTTGCTCAACGTCAATTATGTATTGATGTTCTTCTGACTGAGTCAATAGTAATTGTAACTCCTTCGAGTTAACAAAATATTTACCGATTTTTTCAAATCCAAAAATAATAAAACCTTCGTTATCAATAAAGCTTTTTGCAATCTTATAATTCCCAGTTCCAACTGTAGTTGAAACATAATGGGAAACATAAGATTTAAAATCAGAGAAAGTTTCTTTCCCACAATTATGAACAATTGCTTGCAATAACCTCAACCTCATCTTTTTATCTGAGGGTAAAAAGATCTCATCAATATTTATTTTTATTTTAATTTCATTCAATAAGTACTCCTCATTACTAAATTGTTCTGAGAGCATTCGATTTTGACTATCCCCAAGTTGATTTTTAATAAAATCAACTCCTTTGTCCCCAACAATAAAGAATTTATTTAATCCATTTTTTAAAATATAGCTTACATCTGGATATATATGCTTTAATCGAGTACCTCTATAATAAGTAAAAAATGAATCGCTAGAATTAACATTACTAATAAAGAATTTAAACTTTTTTATAATCTCTTCTTCAACGACTTCCAATCGGTACCCTGACATATATTTTGGATCAATTGTTCTAAAATCAACATCAGTAAAATCTATATCTAAGTCTGCTTTTTTAAATTTTGAATCTTTGATTATAACCATACTACATTAAATATCCTTTCTAAATCCCGCATATTGATAATTCATAAATTATATTTGTTTATACTAGAAAATTGAGCATATATTAATTTGTTACATGCCTATATTGATTATTAAACATTCTATTTTCAATATCAATTTTAGGAGCCTATTTAATAACTGATGTAAACATCCATTTGAATCCTTATTAAGGACTTGAATTTTTAAAAATATAGATTATTTAAATGAACTATTTTTAAAAATCCTCAACCTCATCCGGTACATCACTAAACAAAGTCACATGCCCCATCTTGCGGTTGTGCTTCGCTTCTATTTTACCATACATGTGGAGGTGGGCGCTTGGATTTTCTGTCACATATGTTTCAGCAGCCTCGACGTGTTGGCCGAGAACGTTGAGCATGACAGCTGGAGCATGCAGGTGGATTGCTGGAAGTGGTGCTCCTAGAACACCCAAGATATGGGTATCAAACTGCGAGAAATCACAGGCTTCAATAGAATAGTGCCCAGAGTTATGTGGACGTGGCGCAATTTCATTGACAATGATGTCATCATCAGTCGCAAACATTTCCACACAAAGAGTTCCAGATAGGTTCAGTTGTTCAGCAATTCGCACTGCCATAGCTTTGGCTTTTTCAGCTAAGCTTGCTGGAATGCGAGCAGGGACAATGGTTTTTGAAAGAATGTTGTTGCGATGAATATTTTCCTGAACTGGAAAAACCGTCACGTCCTTGCCATTACCAGACACGATAACAGAAATTTCAAGGTCGAAGTTGACAAATTCTTCCAAGACACAGTCTTCTGAGTCAGCTAGCGCATAGGCTTCTTCCAAATCTGCTTTTGAGCGAATGACCTTTTGCCCATGCCCATCATAGCCACCTGTCGCAGTCTTGAGGACATAGTTTTTCGACAGGTCCATATCTGCCAAGTCTTTGCTAGAAGTCACAACCTTATAGGATGCTACAGTGACTTGGGCCTTATTTGAGAGAAAGTCCTTTTCAAAGATGCGATTTTGGGAAATACGAAGCAGGTCTGTCCCTTGAGGGAGTTGTCCCTCCTTGATGACAGCATCCAAACCGTCAGCATCAACATTTTCAAATTCATAAGTAAGGACATCACAACGCTCAGCCAACTGACGCAGAGCATCCACGTCATTATAAGGCGCCACAATGATTTCCGCTACGCGAGAGGCTGGGCAATCAGCCGCAGGATCCAGCGCGATAACCTTATGGCCCATGTAGATAGCAGAAATGGCCATCATTTGACCCAGCTGGCCGCCACCGATAATTCCGATTGTTTTAGATGAGCTCATTTGTCGACTCCTCTGCGATTTTTCCTTGTTCTTCTGCAAAATCTGCCAAAGCTGTCGCAATAGCTTGGTCCTCTAATGAGAGGAGACGGAGGGCAAAGAGAGCCGCATTTGTCGCACCAGCTTCACCAATAGCCATTGTCGCCACAGGCACACCGCCCGGCATCTGCACGATAGAGTAAAGTGAATCCACGCCACTAAGGGCACGCGATTTGACAGGCACCCCGATGACAGGAAGGGTTGTTTTAGCTGCGACCATGCCTGGCAAGTGAGCTGCGCCACCAGCACCAGCGATGATAACCTTGATACCACGGCTACGTGCTTCTTCAGCATGTCTGAACATAAGGTCCGGTGTACGGTGGGCAGAGACAACTTTCTTGTCGTAGGCTACACCGAATCGGTCTAGAACCTCTGCTGTTTTTTGCATGGTTGCCCAGTCGGATTTTGAGCCCATGATGATGGAAATTACTGGTTTCATTTCTTCTCCTTTTTCCTCTTTTTCAACAATCACCTTAGGTTGTGAGGGACGGAAGCAAACCTTCGGTTTCATTTCTACAATTTGAGCATAAGGTCTCAAATTTTCCCTAGACCAGAACAAATACTGTTCTGGTCTTTTCACCACGGCGACCATTATCTTAGTTTGGCTCGCTTTCGCTCGCCATGACAATTTTTGTGTCTGTTAATCTTTTATAGCCTTGCTTCCGATATCTGTTCGGTAGAAGAGTCCTTCTGTTTTTTGTTTGTTGAGTTCGTTGTAGATGGTATCTTGGGCTTCTTTAACGGTATCGGCTGTGGTAACCAGCATATAAACTCGTCCGCCGTTGGATAGCAATGCTCTGCTATTTTCTGCAGACTTAGCCCCTGCATAGTAGGTGATGATGTCGCCATCGGTCTTGGCTGGAAGTTTGACTCCCTTCTCATAATCCAGCGGGTAGCCGTTTGATGCGACAACTACACCCAGAGTCACACCCTTGTCCGTCCATGTGATGTTTGGCTCCTGGCCATCGAGGATATCCGTAATATTTTGTGCAAAATCAGATGTTAAACGAGGCAAGATAATTTGCGTTTCAGGATCTCCAAAACGAGCGTTGAACTCGATAACCTTAGGGCCGTCAGCTGTCAAGATAAGACCTGCGTAAAGGACACCCAGATAAGGGCGACCTTCCTGAATCATCCCTTCAAGGACTGGCTTGACAATAGTCTCAACCGCTGTGGCAACCGCGCTCTCTGACAAGTGAGGAACTGGCGCATAGGCACCCATCCCCCCCGTGTTAGGTCCCTTATCGCCATCATAGGCACGTTTGTGGTCCTGAGCCGTTGGCATGATGTAGAACTTGTCACCATTGACAAAGGCAAAAAGTGAAAATTCCTCTCCTGCAAGAAACTCCTCGATAACCACACGCGCACCTGAGTCACCAAATTTATTGTCCAAAAGCATCTCGTGAGCTGCTTCGACTGCTTGCTCAACCGTCTCCGCAACGACAACACCTTTCCCAAGTGCCAAACCATCTGCCTTGACCACGATTGGAGCGCCTTTCTCCTCGATATAAGCCTTAGCTGCCTCGAAATCTGAAAATGTGCCATAGGCTGCTGTCGGAACACCGTACTTGGTCATGATTTCCTTAGCAAAGTCCTTGGACCACTCCAGCTCCGCTGCCAATCTTGTCGGACCAAAAGCCTTAAGCCCAGCTTGGTTAAAATCATCCACGATACCAGCAGCAAGGGAATCATCTGAACCGATAAAGGTCCAAGCGATATCGTTGGCTTTTGCAAACTCAATCAATTTAGAATGTTCGGAAATGGAGATATTTACCAATTCCAAACCATCCAGAGTCATCCCATCATTCCCAGGAGCTACAAATACTTTTTCAACGTCTTTTGACTCAAGTAACTTCTTAGCAATCGCATGTTCACGACCACCCGAACCGACAACTAACAGCTTCATTCCTCAACCTCTTTTGCGAATTATTTACTAATATTATAACATAAACGTTCGTTTTAATCTCGTTTCGTTCTGCCTTTTAATCAAAAAAAGGAAAGAAACTGTTCTCTTCCCTTTAACGTTCTTAATGTCTAAAATGTCTCACGCCTGTAAAGACCATAGTCAAGCCGTATTTATCCGCAGCTTCAATAGATTCTTGGTCACGGACGGATCCACCTGGCTGGATGATAGCCTTGATACCTGCTTTGGCGATTTCTTCCACATTATCCGCAAATGGGAAGAAGGCGTCTGAAGCAAGAACGGCGCCGTCAAGACGGTCTTTGGCTTGGTCAATAGCAATGCGGACGGAGGCCACACGGTTGGTTTGACCTGGGCCAACACCAAGTGTCATGTGGTCATTGGTCACGATGATACCGTTTGATTTGACATACTTGATAGCCTTCCAAGCAAACTCAAGGGCAGTTGCCTCTATCTCAGTTGGCTGGCGTTTGGTCACCACTTGCCAATCAGCTGGGCTTTCTTTCACTACGTCTTGGTTTTGCACGAGAAGTCCACCTACTACACCTGTGTATTCTGCTTCCACTTCACTGGCTTCTTGAGCTTCAAATAGCAATGCAAGGATACGCAAGTTTTTCTTTTTATTGGTCAAAATGGCTAGCGCTTCATCCGTATAGCTAGGTGCGATGATGATTTCAAGGAAAACACCGTGCATCTTCTCAGCTGTCGCAGCATCCACCTCACGATTGAGAACGACAATGCCACCAAAGATAGAAACTGGGTCAGACTCATAAGCGTAGTCCCATGCAGTTTCGATATCATCAGCTTGACCGATTCCACATGGGTTCATGTGTTTGAGAGCCACAACGGTTGGACGGTCTTTGAAATCACGAATAATACGAATAGCCGCATCCGCGTCACGGATATTGTTAAAAGATAATTCCTTCCCGTTGAGCTGTTTTGCTGAAGCAATCGAGTAGTCAGTCGGCAAGGCTTTTTGGTAGAAGTCTGCATCTTGTTGAGGGTTTTCACCGTAACGCATAGCTTGCTTGAGGTCATAAGTCAAAGTGAGTTTTTCAGGTTTTTCTTCACCCACTTGAGCTGTGAAATACTCTGCAATCAAGGCATCATAAGCCGCTGTGTGACGGAAAACCTTGGCTGCTAAACGTTGGCGTGTTTCATAAGTAGTTTTACTATTTGCTACCAATTCGTCCAAAACCACAGCATAGTCAGTAGGATCTACCACAACTGTCACGCTGGCATGATTTTTAGCTGCTGAACGAAGCATAGATGGACCACCGATATCGATATTTTCCACCGCATCAGCATACGTCACGTCTGGTTTGAGGATGGTTTCCTTGAATGGGTAAAGGTTGACTACCACAAGGTCGATGAGCTCAATCTGATTGTCCTTAGCAGCCTCTAGGTGACTATCAAGGTCACGACGAGCAAGAAGACCACCGTGAATATTTGGGTGGAGGGTCTTGACACGACCGTCCATCATTTCTGGGAAACCAGTCACATCATCGATGGCAATAGTGTCCACCCCAGCATTATCAAGGGCAACCTTAGTCCCACCTGTTGAGATGATGTCCCAACCAAGTTTTTTGAGTTCTTGGGCGAATTCAACAATACCCGCTTTATCTGAGACGCTGATTAAGGCTTTTTTCGTCATTCTATTCCTCTTTCTTTAGGTCTAAGCGCATAGCGACTTCGTTATTTTCTTCTATAAGTCCTGTTTCCTGAAAACCTAGACTAGTCAGTAGGTACTTCATTTTTTCATTTCCAACCACATAATCTGCAACAATATGACTGCAAACTCTATCCATCTGAGCCTCTTTGATTAGAACTTCCAAGGCTTTTCGACCATAACCTCTTCCTTGGTACTGCTGACCAATCATTATCCGCCAGATAAAGTATTCCGCTTCATCCTCGTCTATTTCCAGCAGGAGAAAGCCAACCACTTGCTTATCCCAATAGATTGCCCTCGGAAACACATCTTCATTTTTACGGTAGAGCCATGCATCAGCTAAAGAGCGTACATTTGGAGCCACGAAACGTGCTCGTTCATCAGCTTCAGATATTTTCAAATCCAACACTGCCTGAAAACTGCTCTCATCTACTAATTTCATCTCAATCATTTTTTTCTCCTAGCAATATTGCACAATCAAAACTTGATTCACTTCTTACCTTCTCCCTACTCCCAAACTATCCAGAACCTCCGGATACAACTTGTACTCTGCCTCATGAATCCGAGTTTCAAAGCTGTCAATGGTATCATTCGCTAACCTTGGTACACGGACTTATCTGAGACACTGATTAAGGCGCGTTTAGTCATTATATTCTCCTTTTTAATCATTAGTTAAACACCAATTAAATGCAGTAACAGTAAAACAAGATAAGCAAAACCAAGGCTAAGCATACCTAAGATATTGACCAATTTTCTAGTCTGTGATTTGAACACTCTTATAAAAATTTGATAAATCAGTAAGCCTACACAAATACCTAGAGTATTTAAAGCCAAATCCGTTATATCTGTTATACCTATTGCTAAAATATACTGTAAGCACTCAAACAATAAACTAATCAAGAAACCTGTCCCGACTATTTTTAAACTAGATAAATTAGTTTTTATCAGAGGGAAACAAACACCTAATGGAATAAAGGAAATCAGATTAAATAACATTTCAGCAAAAACAATTTTTCCATCTACTATTAGTGGTTCTGAAAATGGAATCCAATTGATGTACCTTGGAGCTAAGAAAAATGCTATAAATTCAGGATTAGTTTCAAACTTAAATAAGATTCCCCAAGTTAATAACATCAGATAGACATAAAATACATATCGAGTTGTTTTTTTAGATTCTAACATTACAAATACCTCCGTTTGAAGCCCTCTTAAACAATCGCTGACTCCAATTTAAAATCAAAGATATCATATGAATCAACAAAAAGTCAATCTGTAAATAGAGCCTTCACTACTTCTGGATACAACTTGTACTCTGCCTCATGGATGCGAGCTTCAAAACTGTCAATGGTATCATCAGCCAGCCGTGGCACACGTACTTGTTTGATGACCTTTCCTGTATCCACACCCGAATCCACCCAGTGAATGGTAACGCCGCTTTCAGCAACGCCAGCATTCCAAGCATCCTCAATCCCATGAGCTCCCGGAAACTCTGGCAGGTAGGCTGGATGAATGTTGATAATCCTGCCTTCATAAGCCGCCAATAAGGTTGCCCCAACGATTTTCATGTAGCCTGCTAGACAAACCAAGTCAATCTGGTGCTCTTCTAATAGCTCAACAAGTGCTGCTTCGTAGTCTGCCTTGCTCTCAAACTCCTTGAGTTCAAAAGCATAGGACAGAACGCCGAGCTTGTCTGCACGTTCGAGCACATAAGCGTCACGATGGTCTGAAAAGACAAACTCTACTGGAAATTGTTCCGCTATCACCTGAAAATTTGAGCCATTACCAGAGGCAAAAACCGCTATTTTTTTCATTTGATGATGACACTTTCGTTTTCTTTCTTGACGATGCGACCAATTTCATAGACTGGTTCATCCAACAATTCCTTGATACGACTTACATTTTCAGGGCTAACTGCCAGCATAAGCCCCACACCCATATTGAAGATTTCAAACATTTCTTCGTGTTTGATCTGACCGTATTTTTCAAGAGCTTTGAAAATCGGAAGCACTGGTACCTTGCTTTCTTCAATCTCAGCTGCTAGGTCAGCAGCAAACATACGAGGGACATTTTCGATAAAGCCACCACCAGTGATGTGGGCAATGCCGTTGACCAAACCTTCCTTGATGAGTGGTAAGACAGCCTTGACATAGATACGAGTCGGCTCAAGAAGAACTTCCTTGAGTTGCTTGCCTTCCAATTCTGGCAAGATTTCCTCACCTGTGTAGTCGGCAAAGACACGGCGAACGAGGGAGTAACCATTTGAGTGAATCCCACTTGAAGCAAGTCCGAGAAGAACATCTCCTTCTGCCACCTTTGAACCGTCAATGATTTGAGATTTTTCAGCCACACCGACCGCAAAACCAGCCAAGTCATAGTCGTCTTCGCCATACATACCAGGCATTTCAGCAGTTTCCCCACCGATGAGGGCAGCGCCTGCCTGCACACAACCTTCTGCCACACCAGCGACAACTTGTTCTAGCTTAGCTGGTTCATTCTTGCCAGTTGCGACGTAGTCAAGGAAATAGAGGGGCTCCGCACCTGCAGCGATGATATCATTGACACACATGGCCACACAGTCCTGACCAATAGTATCGTGCTTGTCGTATTTGATAGCCAACATGAGCTTGGTTCCGACACCGTCAGTTCCTGAAATCAAGACAGGTTCTTTGATACCTGTTTTTGAAAGGTCAAACATACCACCGAAACCACCAAGAGCTCCCATAACACCTGCGCGCTCCGTACGAGCCACGTGCTTTTTGATTCGTTCAACAACTTCATAACCTGCTTCAACATCCACACCCGATTGGGCGTACGCATTTTTTGTCATTTATTTATTCCTTTTCTTTTATGGAGAATCTCAGTAACTCACTTGTAAAAACTTGTCTTTTCTTCCAAACTTCTACGATAGTCTTCTTCGTAGTCGTAGAGAGGTGTTGGGTAGTCACCGTCAAAGTAAGCGACACAGAGACCACCATTTGGCGCATCTGTTTCAATCCCAATCGAATCAATCAAACCTTCAACAGAGAGGTAAGTCAGGCTGTCAGCTCCAATGATCTGACGCGTTTCTTCGACCGTATGATTGGCTGCAATCAACTCCTGACGGGTTTGGATATCAATCCCATAGAAACATGGATAAGCTAGCGCTGGACTACCAATGGCAACGTGAACCTCAGTCGCACCCGCTTCTTTCAAGAGCTGAACGATACGACGAGAGGTTGTTCCACGTACAATAGAGTCATCAATCATAACCACACGCTTGCCTTTTACAACACCAGAAACAGCAGAGAGTTTCATACGCACCCCTTGCTCCCGCAATTCTTGAGTCGGTTGGATAAAGGTACGTTGGGTGTATTGGTTCTTGATAAGACCCATTTCATTTGGCAAACCAGATTCTTCCGCAAATCCCATAGCCGCGCTGAGGGAAGAATTGGGCACACCGACCACGATATCCGCCTCATGCTTGAATTCACGCGCTAGTTGAGCCCCCATTCTCTTACGTGCCGTATGGACATTGACACCGTGGATATTAGAATCAGGGCGAGCAAAATAGATATACTCCATAGAACAGATTGCTAACTGGGTATCGTCTGTATAGCTGTCATACTGGATGCCCTTGTCATCAATAATCACAATCTCACCTGGCTTCAAATCACGAATCCACTCGGCACCAATGACCTCAAAAGCACAGGTTTCAGAGGAAACCACCACCGCTCCGTTGGCCATTTTCCCGATAGAAAGCGGACGGAAACCATTAGGATCAAGAGCCGCAATTAACTTATCCTCAAACAGCAAGATATAGGCAAAACCACCTTTAACTAGGCTGAGCGCCTCCTTGATTTTGCCCATCAGGCTAGGATTATGACTGCGACGAATGAGGTGGGCCAAGATTTCCGAGTCCGAAGTTGCGCTGAAAATGGCTCCTCTTTCTTCTAACTCTTTCTTAAGAGAGGTTGCATTGGTCAGATTCCCATTATGAGCCAAGCCAAACTGCATATCGTGAAAACGGAAAAGGAAGGGCTGGATATTATCTACAGAAGCTTCGCCAGCAGTCGCATAACGGACGTGACCAATCGCACTCGTTCCAGTCAATTTATCCAAATTAGCAGGATTTCTGAACACTTCTGATAAAAGCCCCATATCGCGATGGCGCTTCAATTGTCCCTGATCATTGGAGAGGATTCCTGCCCCCTCCTGACCACGGTGTTGAAGACTGTGGAGACCAAAATAGGTTAATTTAGCAGCATCTGGATGTCCCCAGATACCGAAAACACCACATTCTTCATTAAGAGATTTTACTTCGTATGTCATTTTTTATACCTAATTTTCATTTGTAATCATCAAGAGCTAAATCTACATGACTTTTACATTATTGATACTATCTATTAGAAAATCTGCAAGTCTTATTTTCCAGTGAAATATTTAACCGCTGACGCGAACAGGTGCTGGTCTTTATTTCCTGGGATGTTTTGTAAAAGACCGTCCTCATAGCGTTCTGAGTGCCCCATCTTACCGATGATTTGGCCGTTCTTGCTGGTAATTCCTTCAATGGCATGGACAGAACCATTCGGATTGTGCTTAGAGTCCATGCTAGGTTTGCCTTCGAAGTCAACGTATTGGCTGAAGATTTGTCCATTGTCACGGAGCTCAGCGAATTCCTCAGCTGTCACGACAAACTTCCCTTCACCGTGTGAAACAGGAATGGCATGAATCTCACCAACTTCCACTCCAGCAAGCCATGGTGAGTTAGTATTGGCAATGCGAGTTTCCACCATCTTAGCCACGTGTTGGTTGGCATCATTGTAGAAGAGGGTTGGACTCGTACTGCTGGCATCCTCGAAGTTTCCGTATGGAAGAAGACCTGATTTAACAAGAGCCTGGAATCCATTACAGATACCGATAATCAAGCCACCACGAGCGATAAAACTATCAATAGCTGCACGCACTTTTTCATTGAGCAGGATATTGACAATAAACTTAGCTGAACCATCTGGTTCGTCCGCAGCTGAGAAGCCACCTGCAAAGAAGAGAATGTTAGCTTTACTGATGTTGTCAACCATAGTTTCAACTGACTTGACAATAGCCTCTTCATTCAAGGTCACAAATGGTACCAAGTTGACCTCTGCACCTTCTTTTTCGAAGGCCTTGGCTGAGTCATATTCCGAATTGGTTCCTGGGAAGACTGGGATATAAACTACCGGTTTTTCAACCTTTTCTTTGGCTTTAATCACAACAGCTGATGCCACAGCTGGTACTTCAGCCAGTTCTTTGGCTTGGGCAAATTCTGTTGGGTAAACTTCTTCCAATTTACCTTGGAAGGCATTGTCAAGTTTGTGTCCATCAAGCGTTACACCATTTACAGTAAGTGTAAAGTCAGCTGCTGTTTGTCCAATCTTGGCAACACCTGAAATATCTTCAGGAGATGTGAAGACAAATCCACCCAATTGAGCTGTCAAAGCCGTTTCAAGTTCAGGCAAGGTTACTTCTGCACCAATATGATTTCCAAAAGTAGCAAGTGCCAAACTTTCAACCACACCACCATATTTGACAGCTGATGCAGATGTCACTTTGTGACCATCTTGGATGTCTTCAAACTGAGCAAAGTTAGACTTAATCAAGTCAAAATCAATCTCTGTAGCAAGAGCTTGACCTGGGATATAGTAAATGTTTTCCCCAGCAGTCTTGAATTCAGGCGAAAGCACCTTACGGCTATCTGCGGTTGTCACACCAAAGGCTACCAAGGTTGGCGGTACTGTCAATTCTTCAAAGGTACCAGACATAGAGTCCTTCCCACCGATAGATGGCAAGCCAAGCTGAAGCTGAGCTTCGATAGAACCTAGAAGAGCAGCTACTGGCTGACCAAAACGCTCTGCTTGTTTATCCATGCGCTCGAAGTACTCTTGGTAAGAGAAGCGAGCCTTAGACCAGTTGGCACCAGCAGCAACCAAGCGGGCAGTTGCTTCGATAACCGCATAAGCAGCACCGTGGTATGGAGACCATTCAGCTACATATGGGTTAAAACCTTGAGCAATGACTGACGCAGTATGAGTCACACCGTGTTGGACTGGCAATTTCTGTACAGATGCCTCAGTTGGTGTGAGTTGATAGCGACCACCAAGGGGGTGGTTAACCGTTGAACGACCGACCGAACAGTCAAAGATAGTTTGCAAACCTTTTTGACTAGTGTGGTTGAGATCAGACAGAACCGCAAGGCTATCAGCTTCAAGTGTATCAGAGTTTGTTGTGCGTTCTTCTGGGAGTTTGACATCCTTGTCCACAACCTTAGCATCGACAACCACGCGCACACCATTTGTATCAAGGAAACGACGCTCCAAGTCGACAATGGTTTCTCCATTCCAGTGCATGACTAGATTTGGTTTTTCAGTCACTGTCGCCACCACAACAGCATCAATATTTTCTTTGTTACATTCGGCAACGAAGGTATCTACATCCTCAGGACGAACCACGACTGCCATTCGTTCTTGAGATTCAGAGATGGCAATTTCGGTACCATTCAAGCCTTGGTATTTAAGAGGCACCTTGTTGAGGTCGATTTCGAGACCGTCTGCCAATTCACCGATAGCTACACAGACTCCACCTGCACCAAAGTCGTTGGATTTCTTGATGAGACGAGTGACATCGCCATTACGGAAAAGACGTTGAATCTTGCGTTCTTCGATAGCATTCCCTTTTTGCACTTCTGCACCAGCAGTCTCCACAGACTCAACCGTTTGAACCTTAGAAGAGCCTGTCGCACCACCGACACCATCACGTCCAGTCTTACCTCCAAGGATAATAATCACATCTCCCGCTTCCGGTTTTTCACGGACAACATTGCCCTTAGGAGCCGCACCAACAACGGCACCAAGCTCCATGCGTTTAGCCACAAAGCCTGGGTGGAAATACTCACGAACGTAGGTTGTTGCAAGCCCAATCTGGTTACCGTATGAAGAATAACCATGGGCCGCTGTTTTAGAAATGACTTGTTGTGGCAATTTCCCAGCGCGAGTTTCTGAAATCGGTGCTGTAATATCACCGGCACCTGAGATACGCATAGCTTGGTAGACATATGAGCGACCTGACAATGGGTCACGAATGGCTCCACCGATACAGGTAGCAGCACCGCCAAATGGTTCAATTTCTGTTGGGTGGTTGTGGGTTTCGTTCTTGAACATGAGAAGCCATGGTTCCTTGATACCATCAACGTCCACTTCAATTTCTACTGAGCAAGCATTGATTTCATCTGACACTTCCATATCATCCAAACGTCCATTAGCACGCTCATAACGACCGAAAATAGTAGCCATATCCATCAAGGTTTGCGGTTTTTCAGAACGCCCCAACTCATCACGCATGGCAATATACTTGTCATAGGTTGACTGCAATTGCTTTTGGAATTTAGAAGCTGAAAAGTCGATGTGTTTCAACTCTGTCTCAAAAGTCGTGTGACGGCAGTGGTCAGACCAGTAAGTGTCCAAAACCTTGAGTTCCGTCTCAGTTGGTACGCGCCCGATTGACTTGAAATAGTCTTGGATAAAGAGCAAATCATCCACTTCCATTGCCATGCCCTGCTCGGCCTTGTAGCGAGCAAAGTCTTCTGCTGTATAGCTTTCAAAGAAAGTCAATTTTGGAATGGTCTTGTCTGACTCTGAAAATTCCTGCTTGGCAATCCCTGTCGTGATGTCCTTGAAACGAGAATCAACTGGGTTGAGCAAGTAGTTCTTGACCGCTTCCAACTCAGTCGCATCAATATCTTTATTCACCAAGTAAAGTTGGGCTGTATTGACTATCACATCACTCGAACTTCCCAGCAAAAGCAAGGCTTCTTGCGAAGATGCTGCACGCTGGTCAAACTGCCCTGGCAGGCTTTCAATGGCAAAGAAAGCATAGTTGGCAAGATCCGCCTGTACAGCAGCTTCATCCAAGACATGGTCTGTCACCTGCTCAGAGAAGATGTGTTTCTCTGCAGGCGCAAACAGGTCCTCTGCCAAGTCAAATACATCATACACTTGCACAATGCGAATACTTTTCAAGCTTGACAGTCCCAAGTTGTGCTGGAGCTCTCTTACCAAACTCTCTGACTTGACCTGAAAATCAGCCTTTTTTTCAACAAAAATACGTTTATCCATCAATTCTTATTCCTTTATTTCAGCTCTTGCAATGTTCCCAAACAGCCTTGAGGTTGTTATTTCAACCCCTGCAACTTTTCCCAGACAATTTCGTAAACATCTTTTAGTTCTCCCAATCCTCTACGGAGTGAAAAGGTCTGGGGACCTTTTCAGCCTGAGTCCTTTTAGTTGAGAGACGAAGGTTTTCCGTTGCTAACAGATTATTTCAAACCCTGCAACTTTTCCCAAACAATCTCGTAAACGTCTGTTAGTTCTCCTAGTCCTCTACGGAAAACATCCTTATCCATGTGGTTGCCATCCGCATCCCACAAACGGCAGTTATCTGGTGAAAATTCGTCTGCCAAGATAATCTTACCATCCTTATCAAAACCGAACTCTAGCTTAAAGTCAATCAACTTAAGCCCAATCTCAGCAAACCAGACTTTCAAAAGTTCATTGATTCGACGAGTTTCTTCTTTCAAGTAGGCAATCTGCTGGTCATCCGCAATCTTTAGGAATTTCACATGCTCGTCATTGATAAACGGATCATCCAAATCATCATTTTTATAGTAAAATTCGACAATCGAAGTCTCAAATGCGATACCTTCGTCTACGCCAAAACGTTTTGAAAAGGAACCAGCAGTATAGTTTCGGAGCACGACTTCCAAAGGAATAATCTTAACCTTTTTATTGAGTTGTTCCGTGTCTGAAAGTTTCTCCACAAAGTGAGTCGCCATACCAGCCGCATTTAATTTCTCAAAAATAAAAGATGAAATCTGATTATTCAACACTCCCTTACCTGCAATCTGCTCCTTCTTGACACCATTGAAAGCAGTCGCCTGGTCCTTGTAAGTTGAAATAATAAGATTTTCATCCTCAGTTGTATAGATATCTTTAGCTTTTCCCGAATAGATCAATTGTTTTGACATTTTAAAGTTCGCCTTTCGTATTACTTGAGCACATTTTACCATAAAAAACCTAAAATTACAAGAATTTAACCGAATAAATAACGTAGCGTCATCGAAAATCATAAAGAAAAAAACTGCAAGAAGAATCTTTCTCACAGTTTTAAAATCATTTAACTCTAAAAACACGAACATTACTCTTTGTTCAAAAATTGATCCAAATAATAACGCAGGTAACTTTTCTTGCCCGTAATCATCTGTAGGCGACCTTCCACCCCATACCGAAGTTTTTCAGCCTGCTCCAAAGTTAGATTAGTCTCCGCCTCAATTTTAAAGAAATTCCCTTTCTCAGTCTTGGTAGCTGTCGCATCAATACTTGTAATAGTAGAATCTAGGAAAAGTTGATTCTTGGCATCATGAGTCGTCGTATAGCGAACAGAATCACCGAACTTGATTCTTGCTACATCTTTTGAACTTAGATAAGCTGTCAGTTTGGCTTTCCCTTCTTTTTCCAAGGATGGATAGAGTTGGGCTAGTAGAGTACCTTCTGCTACCATGGTAGAATCACTAGTCTCAGGATTAAGGTGAAGCACCCCATCCTCACTCGCCGTAATTTTCCCCTTGTCTAGAAGATTTCCCTGAACCTTCTTGCCTGACTCTGCTTCCAAGATTTTCTGGTCTAGAAGGGTCAATTCCTGACCAACCTTTGCCAAGTGTTGGGATTTGAGGGACTCCAATTGACTGCTTAGGCCTGACGCATAGGCTTGCTGGCTACCTGAACCTGCATACTGGACACGGTAAGTAGCAAGACTGGATTCTAACTGAGAAAGTTGCGCTTCAACCTGCGCAACAGCCTGAGCTTTAGCTTGCGGATTTTCCTCACCCTGAGACTTATAGGACTGGTAGAGAGAGTAGGCTAGATTCTGACTGGCCAAGGAAGCGCCTGTTTCAATAGCTGACTTAGCTGTCTGGTAATCGCGAATTTTAGCCTCTATTTGGCTGATGAGGTTGCCGATTTCGGCTTGGGTTTGACTAGCTGCTGCATTCTGGGACGCGATGGTCTCATTTTGTTGCGATGTACTAGCCCTAAGACTACCTGATTGACTAATGTAGTCGCGAAAGGTGGCTTGGTAGCCAAACTTATCCTCCTCTGGAAAGTAATCAGTCCCTTCTTGCAGACTCTTTTGCAAATACTCCAATTGCTTTTTTTGATCCTTGAGCATGTCCAACTGACTAGCATAGGCCTCCGCTTGGACACCCTCTGCCCCTTCTTGATATTGAATCAACAGTTCTCCCTTTTTAACCAGCTTATTTTCTTCCAAATGATTGACAAGAATACGATTATTGCTAGTTGACTGGATACTTGCAAGAATACGACTAGGCTCGACAGTAGCTCTAGTAGACAAACTCATCTCCTTCTCTGCAAGAGTTGCAAAGCCAAGCAAGAACACGAACAGAAGCGACATGGGTACAATCACCCGACTTGAAAAATTATGGTAACGACGATTATAAAACTCCGCACTTTCTAAAAATTCTGGTTTCATCCTCTCCTCTTTCTAGCTATTGACCAAATGGGCATAAAATCCACCCTGTGCAAGCAAATCAGCATGCTTTCCTTCTTCGACAATCTTGCCCTGATCCAAAACAACCACCTTCTCTGTCCGCTCAGCAATGGTCAAGCGGTGAGCAATGAAAATCAAGGTCTTATCTAAAGCCATGAGATTATCAACAATCCGCTTCTCTGTCAGAATATCCAAACTGCTGGTCGCCTCATCCAAAATCAAGATCGGCGCATCTGTCAAGAGAGCACGCGCCAAAGCAATTCTCTGACGCTGGCCACCTGAAATCCCTGCCCCATCCGAAGTCAATTCTGTCTGGTAATTCAGAGGCATGCGCTCGATGTCCTCCCGAATCTCTGCCAATTCGACCGCCCTTAAGATATCTTCCTGTGTCGTCCCCTCCTTGGCTCCCAAAAGAAGATTGTCCAAAATCGTTCCGTTAAAGACATAGGGCTGTTGAGGCAGATAGTTGATGTACTGGCGCAGGGTCTTTTTATCAATCTGATTGAGATTGACACCACCCAGACTAATCTCTCCCTGACTTGGATCATAAAAATTCACCATCATCTTAGCCAAGGTCGTCTTACCTGACCCTGAAATCCCCACAAAAGCCACCTTAGATCCTTGAGGAATAGTCAAATTGATATCCGACAAGACGTCTCGACCATAGCCATACTTATAGTAAACCTGCTTGAAAGTCATCTCTCCCTTCATCAAGCTCAAATCCTCAACCGTTTTCTTCTCCTCAAACTCAGAAGCTACCAGATAAACCTCATTCAGACGGTTATTGGCAACCTGCGCTGTCTGAAGCTTGGTTTGCAGATTGATGATATTTTCCAAAGGATTGGTAAAGTAAACAAGCAAGGTATTATAGGTAATCAACTGCCCCAAACTCATCTTACCATCCATAACCAGAACAGCTCCCATCCAGAGAATGCCGACATTGAGCAAGAGATGGGCAACTTTTTTCAGAGCCTTTTGCTGACTCTCTGCCCGACTATAGGTAAAGGATTTTTTCAGATAATCCACAAATTCCTTGTCAATCTTTTGATATCGTGAACTTTCACTGGTCAAAGACTTGATAGTCTCAATACCATTGATGTCCTCAATGATAGAAGAAGACAGAACCGCATTGGCTTCCATGGTATCCCGATTCATCTTTTCAAACGGCTTCATAAAAGCAAAGATAATCACTGTATAGATAGGAAGTGCCAATAAGGTCATGAAAAAAAGATTGGTATTTTGTGAAAATAAAACAAGGGAAATAATGACAACCGTTGACACATCTAGGAAAATCGAAAGGATGGTCGAAGCCAGCGCATCAATGATACTGTTAGCATCTGTAAAACGAGACACGATTTCCCCTGTCCTGCGCGTCGCAAAAAAGGACATAGGTAGGTGAAAAACATGCTTGATATAGGACAAAATCACATCAATCGATAAGCGTTGCCCCAAAACAAGTAAGAGATACTCCTGAGCGTAAGACAAGATTTGCTGGAGGATATAGACAATCACCAGCCCAATAGAAATAATCCCCAGTGTCGAACGCATCTGATCTGGCACATAGGTATCAATGATAGACTGCAGATAATAAGAACCCACAATGTTAATCAAGGTTACCAAGAGTGTTGCCAAAACGATATTAGCAATCAAGCCACGCTGCCTCACTAATATAGGGATAAAAGAGAGCAGACCATTCTTTTGATCCTTATGAGGCTTATAGTCTGGACTCGGTGCCATAAAAAGAGTCACTCCTGTCCATTCTTCCTCAAAACGCTCACGTGGCAGTTTGGTCAATTTCACCCCAGGATCTGGATCAGCAATATGAATGCTATCCTTATCCTTCCCAGTCACCACATAGTAGTGGAGCAATTTCCCTTCCTTAAGCACATGGGCAACAAAAGGAAAAGTCAAATCTGGCAAATCAAAGAGCGTCATATCCGCCTTAATTGCTCGCGTCTCAAAACCAATCTCCTCTGCCACCTTGACCAAGCCCAAGGCCGTCGTCCCATCTATGGTTGTCTTGACCAATTCTCGTAAGTGAGCCAAAGAATAGTAACTACCATAGTAGCCAAAAATCATGGCTAATGAAGCTACACCGCAGTCCATCTGATCCACCTGCGGACGATAGTGACGTTTCCCAAATTTCATATTCATCTCCTTTTTCCTAAACTCATCTGATAACAACTATCTTACCCCAATCCCCAAATAAAAACTGGACTTCCTCCCCAAATGCGCTTATCTAGCTCCCAAATGCACTTTTGGGATAAAAAATAGGCAGAACAAGCGTCCTACCTAAAATATATATTTATTTCTTTTTCTTCCTAATTCTTCTGTCAATCATATATAAAACGATAATCGAAAACAGCGGTGGAACAATATAACTCTTTTCACTCATTGTCAGCTGAAATCCCAGAGTTGCTAGTATCTTAAAGATGAAAATATTCATCAAAAATAGAAAAACAAATACTAAAAAATATTTTAAAACCTTCTTCATTTCTTTTCTTCAACTCTCCTAATTTCTATACCTATTTTATCATATTTTATCAAAAAATACATGTAAAATATCAAATAAACACCTCAATTGCACTTTTTTTGGCAAAAAATAGGCAGAACAAACGTCCTACCTACTAAAAATATGGTATGAAAGGAAATTGATGTTTTACTGTCACCCTAGACAAGCTTGGAACAAATAAATCATTGATAGTAACCTTTACGACATCCTATTTAAAGTTACTTCAATTTTTAATGCCCCTGCTATTTCTAAGCCACCTCTGGTATGATCTATTCATAGTCAGAATAGATAACACCGTTCTAAATTACAATTCATAGTTACTCCTTTTTGTGATTCGTTACTATAAGACACCTATTCCCTATAGAGCGTCTACTGCTTCAAATTTATCTATTCTTTTTTTCTTTACTTCTATATAAAAGAATGAATACCATCACAAATAATGCAATCGTTGGTATATTGAAACTATCAAGCCAAGTAGGTAAAGATACTTTATTCATATCAGCTACTAATCTGATGATGATATAAGACATTGAACTAAGTAATACCATGATTTCAGGCCAAACTTTCAGTATTGATTTAACAAATTTCATATTAAACTCCGATGTGGTGCATTCTTAGATTCTACCCTAACCATTTTCAGCGCAGACTAACAAGTCATTCTTAGCTGCTTACTCTACTTGCTTTTTATTGGCCTTATATCCTAGATAAAAGAGCCCAAATAAAACAGGGTAAATTTCTGGATAAAATAGGGTATTGATCGGATTTTTCAACATCAAATACGTTAGATGTAGATTATGAGCGATACGGTAAAATATCCCTCAGCAAAACCTAATAAAAATTGTTTCATGGTAGACCCCTATTTTACTAAAAAACGTTCTACCATTTTTTATCCACCTCGTGATGCCGACTGATAACCATTATACGCACCCCAAGCTAACAGTCCGACAGCCAAAATACCACCACCAACCAAAAGTAACACTCCTCCACCATCAACTTCTTGCAATTCAATATCACTTAACGTAGTATAATTTTGTTCAATAGTTTGTAAATTTGACATATTTATCCTCCATTTTAATAATAAAAATTAGTTTTCTTTTAATACACCAATAATAATCATCAATACACTCATAACAAACGCAGATAACAATCCTTTAGTAGTACTATTGAAAAAAGGTCTATCAAAAACATAATAATTATATGCAGATAATCCTAAACCAACGGCAGTCACCACAATTGTAATAACGAGTAATATAATCCAAAATGTTTTCTTGCTCATATTTATCAAAAACTACGGATGAGTAATATAGTAGAACGTTTTACCAGCAGCTTCACCAACTTGGTAAATCCCCCAACCAATTGCAATACCCACAGAGACTACCTCCCAAGCAATTCCCCCATCTACATTCATTAACTCTTCTTCTGTAAGAGCTACAAAGTTCTGTTCCATTTTGTCAAAATTTGTCATCTTTTTTCTCCTCTTATTCTATTTTTTCTAAATCTTATCTTCTAAAAAATGGGGTTCCAATAAATACACCACGTAATAATAGACCTGTAATTAACCCCCGTTGATAACTTTCCTTGCTACCACCAACCAGCAAAGCTAAGTCGCTTTCCTTTAATACTTCAATAGTACACTTATCATTCATTTCGTTCATCGCTTATCCTCCTAAAAACCAAAACCTCTACGAAATCCAATGTACCAATCTGCAAGTGTCTTCGTCCAATTTTCTCCACCTTGAATATCGGTCAATTCTTCCGAATTCAGCTCAACAAATCCATAATAATGTTCTTTCATTATTTTATTCCTTTCTTTTTTTCCCTCTCACTTATCTATTCGGAAAACAATCCGAAAATGAACAACTAAATTAAATTTTATTTAAAAAATAAATCAGTGAACCATGGGTAGAACATTGATATAAGCATGAACTAGACTCCTTCCTTTTCCTCTTACCTATCTATTCGAAAAAGAATTCAAAAAAATAAGAATATCAGAAAATTTTCCGACATTCTTATTGATAAATTTATTCAAGTCTAACAGTATTAGACATTGAGATGTTTTTTAAGGGTTCTTCTGGCTGTTCGTGATACGGGGAAATGCAAGCCTTCTAACAAGGTCACTTCTGTGGCAGTCATCTCTTCAATTGCCTGTAAACTGACTAAAGTATTGCGATTGGCATAGACAAAGTAATCTTTTTCAGCCTTGGCAGCGATATCCTTGAGACTGCCATAAATGGTCTTGATAGAGTGATTGGCATAATAGACCTTGATACGGTGGGATTCCACTGAGGTTTCAAAGGCTAAAATCTCATGGTAGGGCAGAGTAAAGCCCCGTCTTCCCTCAAAACTATAGGTGAAGAGACGCATATTTTCCCTCTTGTCCACTGCCAGTACATAGTCCAGACAGCGCTCCAGCTGATGACGGTAATCTTCCTCTGGTTGATCCTTAGAAATAAAATCCAAGGCAGACAAGTGATAGCGAAAAGCTAGAGGCAAGGCCTCCGAGTGCGTGGACACAAAGACAATGCTTGTAAAAGGATCCCGCTCCCGAACCTGTTGAGCAACCTGAAAACCCCGTTCACGCTCTCCATCAATCTCTAAATCTAATAAATAGAGCTGATAATGATCAAAATACTGAGAATACTTTTCAACATCCCCATAGTTTTTGGCAATATCAATTTCCAATCTTAAATTGCGAGAGCGACCGATATCCAGCAAAGTCTGCTCTATCCGTCCTTGCTGGACTCTATCGTCTTCCAAAACTAAAATTCTCATTCCTCTCCCCCTCGTTTCTCATCCTTAAATGGCAATTCTAAATCTTGTCTAAAGGTCGTTTCTCCTAGCTGGGTATCTAAGTTCAAATCATAATGAAAAACCATATCCTCCAAGGTTGCTAAGCCCAGTCCACTATGGTTACCCTTGGTAGAGTAACCCTTTTGACTGAGAATGCTGGGATTCAGTTCTTCTTTCTTACGAGTGTTTTCAATGATAAAACGGACACTCCTATCACCTGCCAACAAAGCAACCCGAATCTGCGGATTTTCCGCCTCATTCGCTGCTTCTAAAGCATTTGTCGTGAGGATAGAAAGGATACGGATAGCCTCCAACATAGGTAATGCCAGCTCTTCTACGACCCCCACCGTCTCCAAACTAAAATGAATTCCCTGATTATCTGCCACAATCATGGCTTTTGCCAAGGTATTGCGAATAGCTATATCATGGATATTATGAAGATTAAAGGCTGTGTAATCCGCCTTTCTCAGCTTTTCATTGGTCTTTAGAAAGACATCTTGATAAATGGTAGACACCTCAGCCATATCTTGATTAGCTATAGCAGGCTCCATACTAGCGACAATTCCTGCAAAATCATGACGAAAACCTCGAACCTCATCATAGAGATGACCCAGCTTGTCCACCATCCCTTGCAAGGAACGATTTTCATCTTCCTGTCTCTGAATGGTCTGCTCATCACGATAAACCTGCTCCAAATGCTTAATGTAAAAGAGCCAAGAGAAAAAGAGAATGAAAATCAGGAGAGAAATGGTCGTATCAAAACGAACGTAGAAAGAACTATTTCTATTGGTCATAAACGAAGAGAATATCCTAAATCCAGTCAGAGGTAGGATAATGAAAAAACTCTTACGATAGTGGGTTTTGAAAGCATCTGAAAAGAATAAATCCAAATCTAAAGACCAACGTTTCATTATTTTACAACATAGAAATATTGACAATAAATCAAATACAGATCTATATAAGGTGGAAAACGAATCTACAAAACAACAAGGCTCACCGGATAATACACGAATCCAAATTGTCAAAAATAAATAACGAATACTCTGAAAGAAGAGAAAAAGATACAGAGAAAGAAAAAAAGCTTCCCCTTTTCTTTTATGCAATTCTAATAAAAAAACACAGTAAAAGAAGAGAATGATTCCTATATGGAATAATTCTCCAAATGTTTGACGAGCAGATAAACTAATTAAAAATACAAGGACCCAATAACGTTTCTTATAAAATTCTGGGGAAATTTGAGCACCCAAATAAATAGTAGGCACCATGGTTGAAACGACTACCAACAGTATATATAGCACAGAAACTAAGAATTCTAAAATAATCATAAATAAATCTGATCTCTAACGAATACTGTGAATTTAAGCAAAGTGTCTACCCGTACTAAATAACTTATCGCACCATTTTACGGCATCTTCAAAAATCCCTCCACCATTCACTTCCTTCAATACCTCTGGGGTTAACTCTTCAAATTGTTCCAATTCTACAAATGTATTTTTCATTTCCATGACAGACTCCTTTTCATTATTTTATAGATAACTCTATCCCCTGCTTCATCTACAAAAGGCTTTAGTTTCCTTTTAAAATACAAGAAATCTAAAGCCTCCTGAAAATGGTATATTGGTTAGAGTGTTAACAATTAGTTGTGAAGATATTATTTTTATTTAACCACGACCACTTTATAATATTCGTTTGAGTGTGGAGATTCAATTTTAATTTTTTCACCATATAAACCATCAATTTCTTTATCAAGATAATCTGAAACTCCTGATGGCAAGCGTTTCATCTTAAGAATCTCACCAGATTGATCCGCATAGGCTAGAATGTGATGATGAGTAGTGGTTGCTCCATCATCAATTAATACAAAGTAACCTGTTTTGAGCTTACCTTGCTCATTTTCTAAATAGTATAGTTTATTGTTATTGATTGTAAAGTTGGTAGCTCCAAGACGAAGTCGTGCACCTGGATTTTCTAAATAGACATCATTGCCAACTTTTTTAATCTCTGAATAGGTGGTCATTGCTGGGATATTGACCACACGATGTCCATTTTCATCAAAGTAGTAGCGATTTGGTAAGTTTTGGAAGTTCTGTACAACTGCCTTAGGATCAATTTCTTGTCCTTCTTCTTTATTATCCACTAAAGCTAAGGTAGTATTTGCAACCACATCCCCATATTTATTAGAAAACTTTTTAAACTCTGGTTTGATGTACCAAGCATTTTTTTCAACAATGACTCCATCTTTTCTATGAATAAGATGATAATCATACCCGTCAGATAAAGTAACAATATTTGTGATAATTGTCTCATCCGCTTGAGATTGTTCAACCTGGCTTGGGAGTTTGGTTAACAGATATCCATCCTTACCAATGACATAACTTTCCCCATCACTGGCTGGAACAGCTCTGTCTGCGACCATAGCACCTGATTTTTCAAAGTAAGACCATTTACCATTTGGAGTCGCCCATCCTGTTGCCATAGCGCCACTGCCTTTGAGGTAATACCATGTAGATCCTTCTTTGTACCAGCCAGTACGCATAGCGCCACTACTTGCGAGCGAATACCATGTGTTACCTTCCTTGTACCAGCCAGTACGCATAGCGCCACTATCTGCTAGAGAATACCAAGTATTGCCGTCTTTGAGCCAACCTGTCTGCATTTTACCAGTGCTGTCGAAGTGATACCATGAGCCAGCATTTTGTACCCATTTATCCTTAGCTAGACTGCCATCTTGTGAAAGATTCCAGTCAGAACCATTTTTAACCCAAGTATCTGCAGCCTGTGCTTGGTTGATAGATAAAAGCAGACCAGCACCTGCAAGCAAACCAAGAGTGAGTAGTTTAGATTTTTTCATAGCCATTTCCTCCTTTATTGAATAGCTATAGGAGGGCTTCCCCTCTTTATTTAGCTATATTCTAATACTTTTCATAATCAAAGTCAATAATATTGTGAAAAATTAGACAATTTTACCAATATCTACGAATTGTATTTTGATCCATTCCATATTGATTCATATAAGAAACATATTGACCTGGACGTGGAGCATGAACTACATTTCCACCACCAACATAAATACCTACATGGTCATTTGTCCCTTCACCATTATACAAAATCAAATCTCCAGCTTGTTGAGAACCATTACTTACATAACTTCCTCCTGTTGCTTGATCATAGGTTACTCTAGGAATACTAATATCAAACTTAGCATGAATAGCCATCGTAAATCCTGAACAATCTACGCCACTATTCAAATCTGTCCCACCCCAATCATATGGGACTTTCCCTACAAATGTCTTTGCATATTCACCAAGAGCTTGCCCACGATTTTCTACCCATACACCACTTTCTCTAAAGAAATATGGTGTACCATTCACACGTTGATAACCAGTGACCATAGCACCACTAGCAGATAAGTAGTAATAATTGCCATCAGGTTGAATCCAAGTATTTTCTTTCATCCATCCTTGGTCATCAAAATAGTACCACTTGCCATCTAATTGTTCCCAATTTTTAGCATACCCACCTGAACCGTATTTAAACCACCATTTACCATTGGTTTGCATCCATGTTCCTTTCGGATCACGATATTGATTGAAAGCTTTCTTCTCTTGATTGCCCTCTGCTTGAGTTTCTTTATCTTCAAAACCAATCAATTTTACTTGATCAGCTTCTTCAGCTTTTATCTTGCCTTGATTAACTAATTGAGCAATCGCTTCTTTCTCACTTGCTGACGGGGAATCAGCATAGGCTACCGTAGCATTTGCTAGGAGAACGCCTCCTGCAAGAACTAACAAACTAGAATAAAGATATTTTTTCATCGTGAAAATCCTTTCTTTTTTCTCCTTTTTGGAGATTGATTTTTTCTGACTCTATTATATCCCTTATTTGTTCTCAGATTTCTACTGTCCCTAGAAAGACTAAATCTGTTCCTAAACGGTCATTTGAACCAAAGAAAAATTCCAAAGCAAATGCCTTGGAACTTCGATTTCTACTCAACAATCACTTTTGTCATATCAAGAGCCATTGGTTGATAATATACATCAGGGTGCTTATTATCCCTAATAATCTCACCATATTCAATAAAACCAAACGATTTATAAAAATTAATCACTTTATCTTCATTAACACTATCCAAATAAACCATTTTACCACCTAAAATACTCTGAGCTAATTGAATTTTTTCAACCACTAATTCCATAACTTGCTGACCAGTAATTTTATTAAAGTGTAAATTTCTACCAAATTGGGCAATCAAAAGTCCTGGTATATAATTTAAGTTTCTCGCGTTTTTCCCACTTAAAATAAAAGATTTTTTGTTATCATTATCTAATTCTTGAACATTAACAATTTTTAATGTTAGTGTAAAAAAACCTAAAATCTCAAATCTATCTCCTGATATCTCTTGATCAATAATAATAAAATTTCTCGATTTATGTGTCAGCTCTGTTGTAATTGCGTCATTTTTAAGATACTCTAACATATCCTCATTTTTACCAAACGACACTTGCTCAGAAACAATCTTAGAGAAGTTCTCACGGACTTTTTGACGTATTCTCCGTTCATTAGTATATTCAGGATTTCTAGTAATAACGGTTTGTCGTATAAATTTGATGACATCCCCTAGTGGTAAGGCATATAATTTCATACTTTATCTTACCAGCTTCTCTAGACCTAGTAAGGAAGGTTGTTCTTGTTTATCTGTATTCTTTTTGATAATATCAAGCAACAAATCAGTTGATTTAGAGGCTTGAATTTTTTCAAAATCTTCTTTTGTGAGTGTGATATCACGAGTAATACTGAATGTAGCCACGAGTATACTTCCTTTCTCTTCTAATAAGTTCATTATAACGTGTTTTTCCCATTTTTACAAGGATATCCGATATTCCTCATTAGTAAAAACCATCTACTTCCGTTGCCTTGGAACTTCTTATCTTTATTTTGCTTGAATGATTTTAACCACATCGCCTACACTTTGGAGTTGATCAATTTCCTCGTCACTGATTTCGATATTAAATTCATCTTCCAGTGTCAAGATAAACTCCATCAAGTCGACTGAGTCAGCATCCAAATCGTCTTTCAGACTCAAGGATTCTGTCACAACAAAGTCTTCTCCCTGTCGCTCTTGGATAATAGTCACAATACGGTCAAAAATTTCTTTTTCTGTCATCTCTTTTATTCTCCTGAAAATTCACGCGCAGTCTGGGCAACTACGTCTGTTTCTAGCATGGTACGAATCTGGCGGATTGTACTATAAACAGCCTTGGCATCGCTTGAGCCATGAGTCTTGACAACAGGTGCCTTGACACCAAACAAGACTGCTCCACCAACATCTGAGTAATTGAGCTGTTTTTTCAAACCTCTGAGGCTGTCCTTGAGAAGGAGGGCGCCTAGTTTCGCTCGAAGACCACCACCTGTAATAGCGGTCTTGAGCAAGCCCATGATTCCCATGGCTGTCCCTTCGATGGATTTGAGCACAGCGTTTCCCGTGAAACCATCTGCCACAACAACATCCGCAACGCCATTCATCAAATCACGCGCTTCCACGTTTCCGATAAAGTTCAAACTTTCATCAGCTGCTAGTAATTCGTAAGTTTCCTTACGAAGCGGGTCGCCCTTACTACTCTCTGTTCCGTTATTGAGCAAGCCAACACGTGGTTGCGCAATGCCACGAACATTTTTAGCATAGAAGGAACCTAGAACCGCATATTGATGGAGGTGCTGAGCTGTATTTTCCGCATTAGCACCGAGGTCCAGCATGTCAAAACCTCTCCCATCTACAGTCGGCAATGTTGACATAAGTCCAGGTCGATCGATGTTCTTAATACGACCCACGATGAAGAATCCAGCAGCCAACAAAGCGCCTGTATTCCCAGCCGAAAGAACAGCATCTGCTTCGCCTTCTTTGACAGCCTTGGCCGCCAATACCATACTGGCATTCTTCTTCTTCCGAATTGCTCTCGTAGGTTCATCGTCTGAATCAATCTTCTCATCCGTATGGATAATGCTGACGCGCTCTGTCGCTGTCAGATATTGCTTGATTTTAGCTTCATCTCCATAGAGTTGAACTTCGATATCTGAAAAGTCAGCTAGGGCTTGATTGACCCCCTCAACGATGGCCTGAGGTGCATAATCGCCCCCCATGGCATCTACTGCGATTTTTTTCATTTCTTTTCCTCTTTTAGTAATTGACCCCAGTCTGATAGGGAATCAATAAATTTCTTTGATTTTAGGTGAATCCCAACATACTCTTCGTAAAGTTGATCCATAAATTGGCGTAGCTCTTGCTTGATTTCAGGCTTGAGCGAAATGGTCTCCAAAGTCTCAAAATCAATAGCTTGAAATTGATTGAGCAGATAAGGGATATTGGGATTGAGATGGCAACGTCTCTCATCTTCATGATAATGATCTGGACAGAGGCAGGCTCCATATTTGAAAGAAAAATCAAAAGCCTGACCGACCCGATGACAAAAGACACACTCATTAAAATTGAGACTAATCCCAAATCGGGTCAAGATTTGAATTTCAAAAATATTGGTCAAAACCTGATAATCCAAGCCCGCTTCCATCAACTCCAAAGTCTTTTGTAAAAAATCAAACAAGGGAGCATCCTGCTGATTGTCCTGCAAACTAGCATCTGCAAGAGCCGCTACATAGGTCGCATAAGCCATGACAAAGAGATCGCTATTAATCTTGGGAAAAGTCATCACCTCATGATAGTCCTCAATATAGCTGAGCCCGTCATCATTGATTCGCAAGAGAAATCGAGCCAACACCAAGGGCTGAATAACCGACGCCAGTTTGGACTGGCCAGCATGTTTGACGAAAAACATCCGCTTACCAGCCTGCTCTGTAAAAATCTTAACTAACTTGTCATCCTCACGAAAGTTACGATTGTAGAGCACCAAACCTTGACTCGTGATAGACTGAATCATGCTTCTCTCATATACTCCTCAAGCCGTTTCATGGCTTCTGTGATCGTCTCCATGCTGGCTGCATAAGATAGGCGAACATAACCTTCCCCGTAACGCCCAAAGGCAGCACCAGGGATAAAAGCAACGGCCTTCTTCTGAGCAAAATCCTTCAGAAAAGCAAAGGAATCTTGATTGTAACCCGCTGGAATCTTAGCAAAGATATAGAAGGCACCGTCTGGTTTGATAATCTCAAAACCAAGATCAGTCATCTTCTCAATAATATAATCCCGACGCTGGATGTATTCCTTCTTCATAGGCTCCGCATCGTTTTTACCAGCCGTCAATGCTTCTACCGCAGCGTGTTGAGCCATGGTGTTTGCAGCAGTAACCAAGTACTGGTGACTCTTGATTAACTGGGCTGTGAAGGCTGCAGGAGCAAAAATCAGCCCCAAACGCCAACCGGTCATCGCATGCGATTTAGACAAACCATTGATAATGATAGCCTGGTCTCTCAACATCGTTCCTAGAGACACATGGGCTTCCGCTGTATAGGTCAATTCTGAGTAAACCTCATCACAAACCACGAAAATCTTATACTTGCGTAAAACAGCTGCCAAGGCTTCCAATTGTTCCCGACTATAGGTAATTCCTGTCGGATTGGCTGGATAGTTGAGAATAACCGCCTTGAGCTTGTCTCCCTGCTCCAAAATGGCCTTCTCCAACATTTCAGGAGTCAGGACAAACCCATTTTCAGTTGTGTCAATCTCGACAACCTCTGCCCCAACTAGATTGACAATCGGTTCATAACCTGGATAAGCAGGAGCTGGCAAGAGCACCTTGTCTCCCTCTTCCAAAATAGCAGTCAAAGTAGCAGATAAAGCCTCTGTCGCCCCAATTGTAACCAAGATTTCATTTTCAGGAGCATAGTCCAGTTGGTACTTTTCCTTAACAAAGTCACTGGCCGCCTGACGTAGAGTCAGCAGGCCACTCATCCCTGTATAGTAGGATTGGTTCTGATCAATCGCTCGCTTGGCCGCCTCCTTGACATGGTCTGGCGTTGTAAAATCAGGTTCCCCCAAGGTCAAACGTAAGACCCCAGGAATCTCCGAAATAGCCTGGTCAAACTGACGAATCAACGAAACTTGAATCTTATCTAACTGTTTATTAAAGCGCTTAGTTAAGTCCATAGATACCTCCTACTTTCAAAACGTATCTCTATTATACTACAAAAGCCCCCCGACCGCAAAAATACATAATAGAATAACGCTAGCATAACAAATTGAAGTATGTTAATTTAAATTCATTACAACACTATGTTTTTAGAATACTCAATGAAAATCTCATGAGACTAGGAATCAAGGTGAAAGCATAACTAAAGTTAGGTAAGCCGAAGATGACAACGTATCATGAGATTTTCGACGAGTATTGAGGTTTTGATAATCTTCGTTATAACTATTCTAGCACCATTACTGATTACTATTACCGGTAATGTCATTTCTGAGTGGATAGTCAGAAAGTGGTTAGATAAGCGCGACAAAAAAATATAACCTGAGTTTAGTTTTAATGTAACTGGACAAAAAGAAATACCAGAGGTGGAGCTCTGGTATTTTTGTTTTTGCCAAGACTTCGTTACAGTTCTTGTAAGATTATTATTACATAATTAGCACTACTTGTCAAATAATTGTTAGGACCTACTTTCTATTTTACTTTTCCTCTTTACAGGTCTATAATGGTAACAGATTCTATTTGGAGGTTTTTATGTCATTTCTATCAAAAAATGGAGCAGGTATCTTGGCCTGCCTTCTCATTTCTATCATATCTTGGTACTTAGGAGGATTCTTCCCTGTTATTGGCGCGCCTGTCTTTGCAATTTTCATAGGCATGCTCCTACATCCCTTTCTCTCGTCTTATAAACAACTGGATGCTGGATTGACCTTTAGTTCCAAGAAATTGCTCCAGTATGCCGTTATCTTGCTTGGTTTTGGTCTCAATATCTCGCAAGTCTTCGCAGTAGGACAATCTTCGCTCCCTGTTATCCTGTCCACCATTTCAATATCCTTGATTGTTGCCTACCTTTTCCAGCGCTTCTTTGCACTGGACACAAAACTGGCTACCTTGATTGGAGTAGGTTCTTCCATCTGTGGGGGATCTGCCATTGCGGCGACAGCGCCTGTTATTCACGCCAAGGAAAAGGAAGTCGCCCAAGCCATCTCCGTTATCTTTTTCTTCAATGTCTTGGCTGCACTTATCTTTCCAACTCTCGGCACCTGGCTTCATCTATCCAATGACGGCTTCGCCCTCTTTGCAGGGACTGCGGTCAATGATACTTCCTCTGTAACCGCCACAGCCAGCGCCTGGGATAGCCTTTACCAAAGTAATACCCTCGAATCCGCAACCATTGTCAAACTCACACGTACTCTGGCTATCATCCCCATCACTCTCTTTCTCTCCTACTGGCAAAGTCGAGAGCAAAAAAATAAGCAAGGATTACAACTGAAAAAAGTCTTCCCACTTTTTATCCTTTACTTTATCCTTGCATCTCTCCTAACTACCCTCGTGACCTCTCTTGGTGTGTCCAGTAGTTTCTTTACCCCTCTCAAACAACTCTCCAAATTCCTCATTATCATGGCCATGAGTGCTATCGGTCTCAAAACCAATCTGGTAGCCATGGTTAAATCCAGCGGAAAATCCATTCTTCTTGGAGCCATATGCTGGATTGCCATCATCCTCACCAGTCTTGGTATGCAGACCCTTATCGGCATTTTCTAACACTCTTCGAAAATCTCTTCAAACCACGTCAACGTCGCCTTGCTGTATATATATGACTGACTTCGTCAGTCTTATCTACAACCTCAAAACTATGTTTTGAGCTGACTTCGTCAGTTCTATCCACAACCTCAAAGCAGTGTTTTGAGCAACCTGCGGCTAGTTTCCTAGTCTGCTCTTTGATTTTCATTGAGTATAACACAAAAGGTAGCCCACCAGCTACCTTTTTCTTATGCTTCCTCAATCAAGCGAGTATGTTCTCTCTTGATACAACGATTCATCACGATATCATCACATCCACCAGCACGCAAGATTTCTTCCGCTTCTAGACTTTCAAGTCCTAGCTGTGCCCAAAAAATCTTGGCATCAGCTTTGAGAAAATCACGCGCCACATCAGGCAAAAACTCGCTGCGACGGTAAACATTGACAATATCTACAGGAAAAGGAATCTCAGCGAGGCTAGCATAAGCCTTTTCACCCAAGATTTCGCCACCTGCCGCCTTGGGATTGACTGGGATGATTTTATAACCCCGAGCCTGCATTTCCTTGGTCACTCGATTGCTGGTTGTTTCCTCACGGTCTGACAAACCCACAACTGCTAGCGTCTTACTTGTTGCTAGATACTGACGAATCACGCCATCACTTGGATTGATAAATTCTTGACTCATAGAAATCCTCCTTTTTCATCAGTATAGCACAATTTGAAAAGGCTTGCATAATTCTACTACAAAAAAGGAGGACTAGCCCCCTTTTTATTTAGCCTCGTACCAGGTTGCCCCTTCATTCTCATCTGCGATGAGGGGAACACTGAGTTGAATGGCTTCTTCCATAGTTTGTTTCACTAATTTTTTCATCTCTGCTAATTCAGATTTAGGAACTTCAAGGACAATTTCATCGTGAACTTGTAGAAGCATCTTAGTCTGATAACCACCTGCAACTAAGGCTTTATCCAGCTGAATCATGGCAATCTTGAGAATATCTGCCGCCGAACCCTGAATAGGAGAGTTGATAGCTGTCCGCTCCGCAAAACCACGAATGTTGAAGTTGCGCGAATTGATATCTGGCAACTCACGACGACGCTTGAAGAGGGTCTCTACATAGCCCTTATCACGCGCCTCACGCACCACTTCATCCATGTAGTTTTTAATACCTGGAAAACGTTCAAAGTAGGTATCAATGTAGACTTTGGCTTCCTTACGGCTAATGCCCAGATTATTCGACAAACCAAAGTCTGAAATTCCATAAACCACTCCAAAGTTGACAGCCTTGGCATTGCGACGGTCGTTTGCAGTCACATCCTCAGGACGCTCAATGCCAAAGACCCGCATGGCTGTCGAAGTATGGATATCTGCCCCCTCTTGGAAGGCCTTAATCAAGTGTTCATCTTTAGAGATATGTGCCAAAACGCGTAATTCAATCTGTGAATAGTCGGAGCTGAGCAGCACACTATCCTCCCACTCAGGTACAAAAGCTTTACGAATCAAGCGCCCCTGCTCCAAACGCACAGGAATGTTTTGCAAGTTTGGATCCACACTAGACAGACGCCCTGTCTGGGTCAAATCCTGCACATAGCGAGTATGAATCTTTCCATCAGCCAAAATCCAGTCCTGCAAGCCAATCACATAAGTAGACTGAATCTTAGCAATCTGACGGTAATCCAGGATTTTCTTAACAATCGGCGCAATAGGAGCTAAACGCTCCAAGACATCCACTGCAGTCGAATAACCTGTCTTGGTTTTCTTAGTGTATTCTAGAGGAAGTCCCAATTTTTCAAAGAGAAGTACGCCCAACTGCTTAGGCGAGTTGATATTAAACTCCTCACCAGCCAGTTCATAAATCTCTTGAGTGAGTTTTTCAATGACAAGCTCATTTTCAGCCTGCATCTCAAGCAAGGTTTCTTTTTTAACCTTAATTCCAGCAATTTCCATCTTGGCAAGGACAAAAGCTAGAGGTTGCTCCATATCATAAAGAAGCTCTAATTGTCCATTTTCACTGAGTTTTTCAAGTAAAACAGGCTCTGTTTCAACCAAAACAGCAAGCTTACGCGCCAAATGTTCCAAGAATTTCTCGCGTTCAGGAATGGCCTTTTTAACACCTTTACCGTAGAAGGTCTCATCATCAACCAAGTAAGTCTGACCATAAAGACTAGCAATAGTCGCAATTTCATTGTCCTCCACAGTCGAAAGGAGGTATTTAGCCAAACGGCTATCAAAAGCAGGCGCCTGCAAATCCACACCAAAACGATTCAAGAGAACTTTAGCCTTCTTAAAGTCATAAACTCTCAGAGGTGTTTTTTCTAAAAAGTCCTTAAAAATCGGGTCTTGCAAAAGTTCAAGCTTGTCTGTAGCATAGAGCTTTTCCCCACCAGACCAGGCAAATCCAACCAAATCATCCGTATGGTAATTCTCACCAAAAAGCTCAAAATGGAAGATGGATTCTTCACTCAGCATATCTTGACGGACTTGATCAACGATAGTAAAGTTCAAACTTTCAGCCACATCAGCTGACGACACATTTAAAGCCTGCTTGAGCTGTTTAAAACCCATCTCATCGTAGAATTTCCCGAGATTTTCCACATCTGGACCACTATAGGCCAAATCCTTCAAACCAATCTCAATCGGTGCCTTGGTATCAATGGTCGCTAGTGTTTTAGACAAAAAGGCCTGTTCCTTATCATTGATGAGATTTTCCTTCATCTTAGAAGCCTTCATCCCATCAATATTTTCATAAATCCCCTCAAGAGAACCATGCTCCAGCAAGAGCTTGATACCCGTCTTTTCCCCGATTTTGGTCACCCCAGGGATATTATCCGACTTATCACCCATGAGCGCCTTGAGATCGATAAACTGAGTCGGTGTGATGCCCATCTTTTCCATAAGATATTCTGGCGTAAAGGCCTCAAACTCAGCCACACCTTTCTTGGAAATTTCAACCACCGTATGATCATCCGTCAGCTGAATCAAATCCTTGTCCCCACTGACAATGGTAATATCAAAACCATCCTGCTCAGCTAGTTTATCCAGCGTCCCAATGATGTCATCCGCCTCATACTGAGCCAACTCATAGTGACGAATCCCCATATGATCCAGCAACTCACGAATAAAGGGAAATTGCTCACGAAACTCATCAGGAGTCTTGGCCCGACCACCCTTATAGTCCGCATACATCTCTGTCCGGAAGGTCGTCTTTCCCGCATCAAAAGCAACCAAAATATGACTAGGCTCAACCCTCTCCAACAAATGACTCAACATCAACTGGAAGCCATAAATGGCATTGGTATGCAAACCAGCCGCATTCTTAAAACGGTCCAACTGCTGATAGAGCGCAAAAAACGCCCGAAAAGCAACAGAAGACCCATCAATCAATAATAATTTTTTCTTATCCATACACCCATTATAAAGGAAAGCACTAAAAAATACCATTGGGAAGAGCCAGACCGAGTATTTTTCATACTTTTTCCGAATAAATAGATAGAGCCAGAGAATCTAGTGAACCTAGATTTAAAAATGTGCTATAATGAAAGGAGAGAAAGTATGGCATTACGTCATCCGGGCATCAGCCCGACCAATGACTTGGTTGCTAAGAAAATCTTTAGCAATCCAGAAATCACTTGTCAATTTATTCGCGACATGTTGGATTTACCAGCTAAAAATGTAACCATTTTGGAGGGAAGCAATATTCACGTATTACCCTCCATGCCTTATTCAGCGCAGGATTTCTATACCAGTATAGATGTCTTGGCGGAGTTGGATAATGGCACGCAGGTTATTATCGAAATCCAAGTTCATCATCAGAATTTTTTCATTAATCGTTTGTGGGCTTACCTATGCAGTCAGGTCAATCAAAACCTTGAAAAAATTCGCCAACGAGAAGGTGATACCCACCAGAGCTACAAACACATCGCACCAGTATACGCTATCGCTATCGTGGACAGTAATTATTTTCAAGATGATTTAGCCTTTCACAGTTTTAGTATGCGAGAGGATACGACAGGTGAGGTTTTAACCATAACCAATAATGGACAAGAAAACCATTTGGTTAAGATGGCGTTCTTGGAATTAAAAAAATACAGAGAAACCAGCAAAGACAAGGTTCGCAAACCGTGGTTGGAGTTTTTTGGGAATAAACCCTTTACCCAAGAACCCGAGCGAGCCATCAGTCAAGCAGACCAACTGCTGGACTACAAGAGCTGGTCCGAGGAGGACAGGAAAATGTTTAGTCAACTACGTATGCGCGAAGAACAAGCATTATTGGCTCAGGATTATGCCTTGGAACAAGCCGAAGAAAAAGGATTAGAGCGTGGGAAAGTTGAAGGAAGTTTGTCTATGCTACTAAATCTAGTCCATCAAGGTCTTTTGATTTCCGAGATTGCCAGTCAGCAGTTAGGTATGACTGTCTCTGAGTTTGAAGAACTATTGAAAGAGCATCACAAATAAGAACTTAAAAAAATAGGGTCTTCGGAATATATAGTGGAATTACTTTCTTAATAGTTTAAAAACAACTGGTGTTTAAATCGGATTTTCTGGTGGGATGTTAGGATAATCAATAGTATTATATAAAAGTATCAATCACATACGAGTGATACTTTGGGAAAAAAATAAAATAGTCCAATTTACTTGACCGTGTACTATGGTACATGGTTTATAATATTCAGGGGGTGAAATAAGATGATTTATCGCAT
>NZ_AFUF01000016.1 GCF_000222785.1 Streptococcus mitis SK569
AAGTCATTGAGCTTGCGAATGACAGTTGAAGTTGAAATAGACAACTGATGAGCAATGTCGGTCATAGAATTCTTTTCGATCAACTTTTGAGCAATCTTTTGGTTGACGATACGAGGGATTTGGTGATTCTTCTTGACGAGAGAAGTCTCAGCCACCATCATTTTCGAGCAATGATAGCACTTGAAACGACGCTTTTTAAGTAGGATTCTAGTAGCCATACCAGTTGTTTCAAGGTAAGGAACCTTAGACGGTTTTTGAAAATCATATTTCTTCATTTGGATTCCGCAATCAGGGCAAGACGGGGTGTCATAGTCCAGTTTAGCGATGATTTCCTTGTTTGTATCCCTATTGATGATGTCTAGAATTTTGATATTTGGATCTTTAATGTCTAGTAGTTTTGTGATAAAATGTAGTTGTTCCATAGGATTCTTTCTAATGAGTTGTTTGATCGCTTTTCATTATAGATCTTATGGGACTTTTTTTCTACAACAAAATAGGCTCCATAATATCCATAGGGGATGTACCCACTACAAATAGTATAGAGCCGAGAAAGGACACATTTCGTCCTTTCTTTTTTGATATTCAGAGCGATAAAAATCCGTTTTTTGAAGTTTTCAAAGTTCCGAAAACCAAAGGCATTGCGCTTGATAAGTTTGATGAGATTATTGGTTGCTTCCAGTTTGGCGTTGGAATAGGGTAGTTGAAGGGCGTTGACAATCTTCTCTTTTTCCTTGAGAAAGGTTTTAAAGACAGTCTGAAAAAGAGGATGAACCTGCTT
>NZ_AFUF01000015.1 GCF_000222785.1 Streptococcus mitis SK569
TTGAGCTGTTGTTACTCCTGCATTGTCAGTTGCTTTGTCAATTGCTTTATCTGCATTTGTTGCTGCATCTTGTGCTGCTTGTTTAGCCGCATCTTTTTCTTCTTTCGTTGCGTTTGGAGTACCTTCAATTGCTTCTAATTTTTCTGCTAATTTTCTCGCTACTTCTGCTTTAGCCGCAGCTTTAGCTGCTACTGTTGGACTTACAGCTTCTACTGCTTTTGTTCCTTCTGTTTGAGCTGTTGTTACTCCTGCATTGTCAGTTGCTTTGTCAATTGCTTTATCTGCATTTGTTGCTGCATCTTGTGCTGCTTGTTTAGCCGCATCTTTTTCTTCTTTCGTTGCGTTTGGAGTACCTTCAATTGCTTCTAATTTTTCTGCTAATTTTTTCGCTACTTCTGCTTTAGCCGCAGCTTTAGCTGCTACTGTTGGACTTACAGCTTCTACTGCTTTTGTTCCTTCTGTTTGAGCTGTTGTTACTCCTGCATTGTCAGTTGCTTTGTCAATTGCTTTATCTGCATTTGTTGCTGCATCTTGTGCTGCTTGTTTAGCCGCATCTTTTTCTTCTTTCGTTGCGTTTGGAGTACCTTCAATTGCTTCTAATTTTTCTGCTAATTTTTTCGCTACTTCTGCTTTAGCCGCAGCTTTAGCTGCTACTGTTGGACTTACAGCTTCTACTGCTTTTGTTCCTTCTGTTTGAGCTGTTGTTACTCCTGCATTGTCAGTTGCTTTGTCAATTGCTTTATCTGCATTTGTTGCTGCATCTTGTGCTGCTTGTTTAGCCGCATCTTTTTCTTCTTTCGTTGCGTTTGGAGTACCTTCAATTGCTTCTAATTTTTCTTTCTTAGCCTTATCAATTTCTAATTTAGCTTGAGCTTTTTGAAGCAACAAAGTCTGTGTATTGATATCTGCTTGATTTTTACGATTCGCTATTGCTACATTGTTTGTTTCTTCATTTAAAATCTCTTGAGCCTTAGCTATTTCTGCTTGGTAGGCTGCCCATGCTTCAGGTGTATAATCACTTTGATTTAAAGTTGCTGCTTTTGCTGCTTCCGCTTGTAGGTCAGCTTTATACATATTAATTTTAACTGTTTGTTGTGCAACTGTATCACTACCTGTTTTTTTAGTCCCGTTATCAATCAGATTTCCTGAAGTTTGATAAGAAACTGTCCCCTCCAATTGTTTTTCAATTGGTTTGGTAGTTGGCAAACTAAAAGTATACGTTAAAGTCTGTTCTCGTTTAGGGTCCAAATTGTTAAAATCAAGAGTCAAACTAGTTCCATTTAGTTGAGCAGATCTTGTACCTGTTGTTCCAACTAATTTTGCACCCTCTGGCAACTCAACTCTATATTGATTATTTGTAGAAGTTGAGAATCCTTTATTAATAACTTTTACAGTCACAGTGGTATCCACAGTAGCTGAAGTAGCTGAAGTAGCTGTAGATTCATAAGTAGTGCTTACAACTTCGGATACAAGATATGAACCACTAGCAACACGAACATTACCTACAACTCCTCCTGCATTCTCATCAGATGATATAGCTGGTCTATTGTAACTATTATCACCAGTATGATTTTCTGTACTCATATTAAGAGCTGTTTCAAATTGAAGTCTTAATTTTGTTAATCCTTCAGGAACGTTTACAAGCACAGACATTTCTCCCATCGGAGTACCAGAATAGCCTCTTGCATACTGACCTAGTACTGCTCCTGTCTCTGGATTTTTAACAACTAGTTTTGCTCCATTATTACCAGCATTTATATTTACTGTTGATCCTCTCCAAGTTACCTTCACTTCTTGGCCACCAACTACATCAATATCTTGATAAATAGGACCAAATTCAGGTTTTGGACTACCACTAGCCGATCCTCTTCCTGGATATACTGCTAAAACAGCTCCTATTCTAGAACCTTTATCACCCGGAAATCCATCAGCATATTGAGATGCTTTCGGAGTCCAAATAAGAGGAACTGTTGTTGTTGTTGAATTAACAGGTTTCCATCCTGTTAATTTACTGATATCGTTCTTAACAGTAATAGGATCTGATGTTGCAGTTGGAAGTACTGCTCCTTGGCTAGTATCATTAAAATTACCATTCACAATAGCTACATTTGTCGCATTCTTAGCTAGCGGATCTGTGCTTGTTGACGTGCTAGGAGCTGCATCTGTACGGAATGAATTATTTTTATCCAATACTTTTCCATTACGTTTATCTCTAGAACCTGAATTTGCGATTGAATTCGTATCTGCTGCTTTCTCTGTATTTGTTGCTTTAACACCTACAGTTGATTTTCCATTTGTAGTATCAACTGCTAGTGCTTCTTTTTTCTCTTCTGGTTTTGTTTGTAATTTTGTTGTTGCTGTAACTAATTTAGCTTGTGCTTGTGATAATTCATCTTGTGTTTTCGCTTTATTTAATACAGATTTTGCTTCATCTAAAGCTGTTTTTAATTGATTTACACTATTATCTGTTTTACTAGCGTATGTGCCTTGAGAAAGCTTACCATCAATTTCTTTGATTAAATCTGTTAATTCTTTCCTATCTAGAGTCTCCACCTTCTGAGGTGATGATTCTGGAGAAGGATTATTTTCAACTGTTGAAGGTTGAGTATTTGTCTCTACTGTTGCAGCAGGACTAATTGCTACTGTGTTCCCTTCGTAGGTCCCATTCTGGACATTCTGATCTTTAGGTTGCGGTGCTTGAGTCTCCCCATTAGTTGAAGGCACTCCTTGCTCTGCAGCAGATACTGCTCCATTTCCTAAAAACATGAACAATGCAGCTACTGCGACACTAGCTGCACCAAAGCTGACCTTACGAATAGAAAAACGTAATTGCTTTTCACGATCGTGTTTACCTTTATGAAACATTTAATTTCCTCCAAAATAAATAATTTATCATATTATATGATACTCTTTTACTATAAAAATTCAATAGAACATTTTTCATATTTTTTAATCTATTATAATTTTTATGCGTATATATATATATATATACGCATAAAGGTTCTTTTGTAATATAATTATATATTTTTTTGAAATAAAAATCATATTGTCAGAAATATTACATTTTTATAACATTTGGCATTTTTAAAAAGGTTAGGGAATTCCCCAACCTTCATTCATGTTTATTTGATTTTCTTAGCTAGCATGGTCGCAAAGCGTAGTTGAATACGATTGCCATTCTCATCACGACGGTGCAAATGACCTGGATTTTCATTGTACTTGACCAACTCCCAATCCTTGTAGTAGTCTGCCAATTCTCCCTCTTTAAATGTGAATGGGAAGTTAACCGAGCAAGGATAATCCTCCGTGTCCATGGCACAAACGATAAGATTATAACCACCGACCGTGGTATGCTTCTGCATATTTTTGATAATTGCAGGAATGCGATCCGCTTGTAGAAACATGAGAACAACAGTTGATACGATAAAATCATAGTCTTGCCCGATGCTAGCTGAATTGATATCGTAAAGACCAACAGGCATGTCCAAATCTTCCTGCTCCACAATGCTTTGCAAGATTTCAAGAGCCAGTTCATTTTGATCTACAGCCGTCACATCAAAACCTTGCTGGACTAAAAATAGGGAATTACGCCCCTGACCACAGCCTAAATCCAAGGCTTTACCCGGTTTCACTGTTTGCATAGCTTCCAGAACTTCTGAATGAACAGGATTGGTATTGTATTTCTTAGGGAAATAGTCCTCAGGTTTACAATAAAATTCCAAGTACCATTCTACATCATCTGTGGCAGCCTCCACTCGGTGCCAGGCTTGCGGTTGCGCCATTGGATTGTCTGCTCCTGCTTCAAAGAGATGTTCAGCTAGAACTTCTCCTTCTTCGGTCAATTCAATAAACTTGAGAGCTCCTTTTACAACTGTGATCTTACCCCAAGTTCCGACCTTGGTATTGTGCTTTTGCTGAACCGCCTCTGGCATAGTCTCTTTAGTCCACAGTGGCATGCGTTTGTAGGTAACTAGTTTTTCCATTTTCATTCCTCTTTTTATCGCTGGTTGACAGCTTTCATAACACGCGCGATGTCGCGATTTTGCTCACGACGTTTGATAGACTCCCGTTTATCATAGTCATGTTTCCCTTTAGCAAGTCCTAAAAGGAGTTTAGCGTAGCCATCTTTGATATAAACCTTAAGAGGAACCAGGGTCATTCCTGTCCCTTTGGTCTCTTGTTCCAATTTTTGGATTTGCTTTTTATGGAGCAGGAGTTTGCGACGACGTTCTGGTTCCTGGTTCCAGATATTGCCCTCTTCGTAAGGAGCGATATGAACATTGCTCAACCAAACTTCCCCATTTTTTACTTGGGCAAAGCCATCCTTGAGATTGATTCGAGCAGCTCGTACACTCTTGATTTCAGTTCCAGTCAGGACCATCCCTGCCTCTAGCGTATCTACGATTGTATAGTCGTGACGCGCCTTTTTATTTTGTGCGACGACCTTTCCCTCGCCCTTTGCCATGTTTGACTCCTTTCTTAGCTACTTCCTTATAAAAAGGTTTCTTTCCTTTTTTCTTCTTGTCTTTTTGTGAATGCTTGCGCTTATCATTTGAGCGTCCTGATTTTCTCTTATCTTCCTTCTTATCTGAACGACGATTTGAACCACGCCCTCTATCACTACGACTAGACTGTTTCAAACCTTTTTCAATCACATCAAACTCACTTGGAATGTAAGAGAAATCAATTTCGCCCGTCATCTTATCCGCTCTTTCAACACGAATACGAATCTGCTGACCTACACGGAAGGTTGTACCCGATTTCTCCCCACGCAGGGTCAAATCACGTTCATTGAAATGATAAAATTCAGGTAGATTTGTGATGTGAATCAAGCCTTCAACTGTATTCGGCAATTCGACAAAGAGACCAAATTTGACATTACTTGATACAACCGCATCGTATTCTTCACCTACGTATTCTTCCATATACTCAGCCTTTTTCATGGCCTCGACTTCACGCTCGGCCTCGATAGCACGACGCTCACGGTTGGAAGACTGGGTCGCAATCTCTGGAATGACCTGTTCAAAATGCTCTGCTATTTCCTTAGAACGGCCGTAATCACGAATCATACGGTGAACAAGAAGGTCTGGATAACGGCGAATCGGGCTAGTAAAGTGAGTGTAATAGTCAGCCGCTAGTCCATAGTGACCGTGATTTTGCTCCGAATAACGAGCCTGTTGCATTGAGCGTAGAAGCATCATAGACAATACATCCGCATAAGGCTCTCCCTCAACAGTACGCATGATGTCTTGGAGAGCTTCTTGGCTAATCTCACTGGCAGTCCCATAAATGCGCAAGCCAAAGCTTGAAGCATAATCAATAAACTTCTGAACCTTTTCAGCCTTTGGCTCCTCATGAATTCGATAGATGAAAGGTAAATTCAGCTTGCTGAAATGCTCGGCAACTGTTTCATTAGCCATCAACATAAAGGATTCAATCATGCGCTCGGCAACACCACGCTGACGAAGAACGATATCAACAGGCTTACCTTGTTTATCCACTAAAATCTTAGCTTCATTGGTATCGAAATTGAGGGCACCACGTTTCACACGCATGCTTTCTAAAATTTCATGGAGCTTGGCCATAAGTTCTATACTAGGAACAATTTTCTGATACTCTTGTCTCTTCTCCTCGTCACCTGCTAAGATATCATTGACATCACTATAGGTCATCCTGAAGCTAGTCTTGATAACCGTTTGTGTAATGGTGTAATTGACCACACGACCATGTTTATCAATTTCCATAATTGCAGACTGGGTCAGGCGATCTACTTGAGGATTAAGGGAGCAGATGCCATTTGACAGACGTTCTGGAAGCATTGGAACCACACGGTCTGTCACATAGACTGAAGTCGCACGGTTAAGGGCTTCCTTGTCAAGGGTAGAACCTTCTGTCACATAGTAGGAAACGTCTGCAATGTGAACTCCAAGCTCCAGATTCCCATTTTTCAAGGCCTTGATATGCACCGCATCGTCCAAGTCCTTGGCATCAGCACCGTCAATGGTAAAGGTAATCTCATCTCTTAGATCCAGACGACCTTCCATATCCTTTTGAGACGGAGCATCCGGCACACTTTTTGCTTCCTTGACAACAGCTTCTGGAAACTCGGAGACAATGTCCATAGACTCCAAAACCTCAAGGACATCAATTCCGACATCCGTTGAATGTCCCACCACATCGAGGACACTAGCGACAAAGAAATCATGTTTCTTGCTTGGGTATTTATCGATAAAGACCTTGAGAACCTCTGTTCCTTCTAGTTTAAGGGCTGGTTTCTTAACATAGATTGGTTGGCTGATTTTCTGATTTTTTGAACGGATGTAACCCGCATACTTAGGCTTTTCCTGATCTAGAACGATTTGGCCGACAACTGTTGTCAGGCTGTGTTCTAAAATATCAATAATTTTAGCTTCGGCTGCTGTTCCCTTATTGCGGTCAGCAACTTTCTTAATGACGACCTCAACAGTATCACCATCAATAGCATAGTTGACATCGTTTTTTCCTACAAAAAGGTCGTCCTCCTCGCCTTCTAGATTGACAAAGCCAAAGCCATTTTTATGGGCATGAAAAATTCCCTTGAGGGTAATTTCATGTTTTTTCTTAACTTCTAAAGTCAGACTGCCATCTTCTTCAAAACGAATCTGGTGCTTTCTTTCCATTAGGGACAAGGTTTTAATCAACTCACGAAAGTCCTTGGACCCATCTTTTCCTAAAGCCTGAGCCAAGTCATTGACAGTTATCTTTCCCTTATCTTGCAAATATTCTTTTATTCTATCTTTCATATTTTCTTTCTAGATTTTTTCTTTTCTTTTACTGTAAAACCTTCTTACACTTCCTTTAAAAACAAAAAGAGGCAAAGACCTAGTCCTGCCCATTATTTTCTTATCTACTTGATAATACCGTCAATGCTAAGGCAATGGCTAGCCAGAAAAAGACTAAAATCCCTGTCAAACGCTGCATTACGGCTTCAAAACCGCGTGCTTTACTACGTTCAAACAAATCACCTGAGCTGGCATCAAATACATTGCTGGATTGGTTTTTAGTTGGTTGCATGAAAATCGCAATCACAATCACAACAGATAATACTAATAAAATGGTTAATAATAGGTTATACATATCAAACTCCTTAAAATCCCTATTATTTTACCATAAAATCTACTTAGATTCAAGATGTAGGGTTACTTTTCTTTCCTTGGGACAATACTTTAAAACCTCAATCTTGTCTGGATGAGTTTTTGAATTTTTACTAGTTAGGTAATTGATACTGCCACAAGAGGAGCATTTGAGATTAATTTTTACTCGCACTAGATTTCCTTTACTTTTAATAATGTTCGAAATTGAAGCAGGTTAAAGAGACAACTAAAGGCAACACAAAGGCTTGTCGCATAAAAGACTGCATGGTAGCCAAATTGACCTACTACTGCAGAACCTGCCATGGGACCAACGACACCTCCCAGATAAAAGAATACCTGATTAAAGGCAAAGACCCTCGAAATACCAGCTTTGGGCGTCATCTTGCTGAGAAGGGCATTAACTCCGGGAATCAAAGCACCGGTTCCCAAGCCAAAGAGGAAACGATAAAGTCCTAATTGAAGGGGGCTAGAGACATTGGCACAGAGGAGATAGATGATGACTGAATAAAGCTGGGCTACAACCAAGAGGCGATGATTGCCTACCTTGTCACCTAGCTTTCCCATAACTCCTGCACTCATCATGCTGGAAAAACCCATACTGGATACAATCAAACCAGAGACAAAAAGAAGATTCTCTGTCTGGCCTAAGTCGCGCACATAAAGTGCTAAGATAGGGCCGATCGATTGGGCTGAAAATTGGATGACAAAACTGGTTAGAAAGAGGTTAACCAAGAGATAGGGATATTTAACTGATGTAAACAATTCCTTTGTTGGGATTGCCCTTTCCTTGGCTACTGGTTGAAAATCTTCCTTGATAAAGCAAATAGTCAAAACAGCGGCCAAGAACAGAAAACTACCAACCAGTAAGAAAACAGTACGAATGCCAAATAATTCTGCGATAAAGCCCCCGATAAAGGGACCAGTTAGAGTGCCTGCAACTACGCCTGTAGACAAAGTACCTAAGGCAGAGCCTGATTTCTCCTTGGGAACCTGACTGGCTATCAAGGCTGTGGCATTAGGAACAAAACCCGCAAATACACCGTTTAATAACCGAAGAAAGATTAACCAATAAATATTTGGTACAAAGGCTAAGCCTCCCATAGTGATAGTCATGGCTAGACCAGCTCGAATCATCATGGGCTTTCGACCGTATTTGTCAGCAAGAATACCCCAGATAGGAGAAAAGAGCGCCGCGGAAATAGCAGAGACAGAAATAGCTAAACCTGCAAAAAAAGCAACTTGCTCTCCCCCTACACCTAGACTTTCCACAAAGATGGGCATAAAAGGCACAACTAAGGAAATACTGGCTCCTGTCAGAAAATTACCAAACCAGGCAATGCGCAGATTATCCTTCCAGTTAATCTCTGTCATCTTGCTTACCTCCCTCAAGCAGGGAGAACACCTGAGTAAGAAGCTGGTTCTGATTGCCATTGTTGTCTAGAACATGGCTAGCCAAACCTTTCTTTTTTTCTAAAGACCACTGGGCTGCCAGACGAGACTCAGCTTCATCCTTGGATAGCTGATCCCTTTTCATTAGCCGTTCTACTTGGACATCTCGATTCACATAGACCAACCAAGTCTCATCAAACCAAGCGCTGTAGTCCTGCTCAAAAAGCAGGGGAATATCCATGAAAAAAATCTCTCCTGTCTGAGCCAACTGGTCTCTCAAAGTAGCCAACTCTTCACGAATAATCTCCCCTTGAGTTATCCTAGACCATTCCCGTTCATCAGGATTTGAAAAGATAAGACTAGCTAGGATAGGGCGATTAAGTTCTCCGTTTTCAAGGATAATTTCTTGCCCAAAGTGCTGGACTAGAGCCTCAAACAGACGACCACCAGGTTTCTGTAGTTGGTGGACGACTGCGTCGGCATCCACCACTTGAAAGCCTTGCTGTCTTAGAAAATTTGTCACAGTTGACTTACCAGAGGCAATTCCCCCTGTGATTCCAATGATTTTTCCCATCAGTCCCTCCTTTGGCACTGAGGACAAAAATGGGTGCCTCGTCCACCTAGTTGGATTTTCTCAATGATGGTGCCACAACGTGAACATTCTTGACCAGCCTTGTCATAGACCTGATGAAAATCCTGCATGGTTCCATCTTCCCCAAAGGCATTGGTATAGGTCCGAATGGTGGATCCACCTTTTTCAACAGCCTGTCCCAATACAGCAATGGTCTGGTCATGAATAGCTGTCGCTTCTGCTGATGTCAAAGTCTGGGAAAGTCTAGCCGGATGAACCTGAGCTCGCCAGAGAACCTCATCCACATAGATATTGCCAAGTCCAGCTACCAAAGTCTGGTCTAGGAGATGGGATTTGATAGGCTTTTTAGACTTGGATAGGGCAGCTTGAAAGACCTGCACATCAAAGTCTTGTTTGCTTGGTTCAGGACCTAATTTTTTAGAAAGAAAGTAGGCGTCTAAAAGGTCAGGAGCCAAGAGTTCCATAGTACCAAACTTGCGTACATCCTCATAAACAAGCGTGCCACCATCCTCAAACTGGAAGAAAACATGGGCATGTTTGCGTTCTGGAACCTGGTCCGGATAGTAAAAATACTTGCCCTCCATCCGCAGATGGGAAATCAAGACCTTGTCTGTCAGATAGAAAATCAAATATTTACCACGACGTCCCATTGACTCAATAATCTGACCAGGCACTTCCTTTCGAAACTCGTCCAAATCCGTCTTAATCATCTTGGGATAACGAATTTCTACACTCGAAATCTTCTTTCCCAAAATCAATTTTTCTAGGCCACGACGAACGGTTTCAACCTCAGGTAATTCAGGCATACGTCCTCCTTCTGTAAAAACAAGAAGCAGGCATGAGCCCACCTCTACTTAGTATTCTTTTTCATTATAGCCAAAGTCAGCCAAATCTAGCTTTTTATCGCGCCAGTTTTTCTTGACCTTGACCCATGTTTCTAGGAAGACCTTATCTCCTAGCATGAGTTCAATATCACGACGGGCCATACTACCAATTTTCTTAAGCATAGCGCCACCTTTACCGATGATAATCCCTTTTTGGCTATCACGCTCGACCATAATGGTTGCACGGATGTGAACCTTGTCTGTCTCTTCGTCTCGTTTCATAGAATCCACAACTACTGCGACAGAATGCGGAATCTCTTCACGAGTTAGGTGCAAGACTTTCTCGCGAACCATTTCTGAAACCAAGAATCGTTCTGGATGGTCTGTGATTTGATCAGACGGGAAATATTGGAAACCTTCGTCCAGATTTTCACTCAAAATATCCACTAGACGAGAGACGTTATTTCCTTGAAGAGCTGAGATTGGTACAATTTCCTTAAAGTCCATCTGATTTCGGAAATCATCAATCTGAGACAAAAGCTGGTCTGGGTGAACCTTATCGATCTTATTCACCACCAAAATCACTGGTACCTTGGCAGCCTTGAGACGCTCGATAATCATGTCATCCCCCTTACCACGCGCCTCATCCGCAGGTACCATAAATAGAACTGTATCCACTTCACGAAGGGTGCTGTAGGCAGACTCAACCATGAAATCTCCAAGAGCCGTCTTAGGCTTGTGAATCCCTGGTGTATCGATAAAGACGATTTGCTCCTTATCGGTTGTGTAAATTCCCATGATTTTATTGCGCGTTGTCTGTGCCTTATCACTCATGATGGCAATCTTTTGCCCCATAACATGATTCAAAAAAGTTGACTTCCCTACATTTGGACGTCCTAAAATGGCTACAAAGCCTGATTTAAAAGTCATAATTTCCTCTTACTGTTTAAAATAATAAATCCCAGATTCGTGGGAGAAAAATCAATGCGCCTGTTAAGGCTGCGAAAAGAGAGACCACTAATACCGCGCCAGCCGCCATATCTTTAGCATTTTTAGCTAGCATGGAAAAGTGATAGTGACTGGCCAAATCCACCACATTTTCGATAGCAGAGTTGATAATTTCAAAAGCTACTACCAAGAAAATGCTCAATAGGAGAAAGAGCCATTCGATTCGTGACACCTGAAAAACTAAACCTGCAAGAATGACTACAAGAGCCGTCACTGCATGTTTTCGCATATTTCGTTCTTCCTTGATAGCAGTAAAAATTCCTGTGAGAGCAAATTCTAAACTGGATATCAGGTCACGATTTTTCCATTTTCGTTTATTGTCTTGTGAGTCCATAGGCTGTCAAAATTTCTTCTTGTAAACCGAACATCTCCGCTTCTTCTTCTGGAGTGTAGTGATCATAGCCGTTAATATGTAAAAAGCCGTGTACTGCCAAGAAGCCCATCTCACGCTCAAAGCTGTGACCATATTCCTCAGCCTGCTCATGAGCCTTATCGATAGAGATGAACAATTCCCCAATATAGGCATCAAACTCAGACATCATCTCTGCTAATTCTGGATTTTCAAGCAAGTCCTCTTCGTCAAAGGCAATTTCCAACTCTGGCTTATATTCAAGGCTGATAACATCTGTAGGACGGTCCGTGTCACGATACTCCAGATTGAGTTCATGGCTACGCTCGTTGGTCACAAAGGTGACTGCCATCTCCTTGTCTTCTTTGCCTAATTTTTGAGCTGCAAATTCCAAAATTTCTTGGGTTTGCTGCAGCATCTCGTTTGAAACTTGACCAGTTTCATCTACCATTTCAATATACATGTGCTTCTCGTTTCTCTTTACTTGGCTTTATTATACCACATTTCCATGATTTTATTCTACCTTTTTGATATAATACTATGGAATACAATCACAAGGAGAGAACGATGTCATTTGACGGATTTTTTTTACACCACATGGTTGAAGAATTACGAAGAGAGTTAGTGAATGGTCGCATTCAGAAAATCAATCAGCCTTTTGAACAAGAGTTGGTCTTGCAAATCCGCAGCAATCGCCAAAGTCATCGCCTGCTCCTTTCTGCCCATCCAGTTTTTGGACGCATTCAGCTGACTCAAACGACTTTTGAAAATCCAGCCCAACCTTCTACCTTTATTATGGTTTTGAGAAAATATTTACAAGGTGCCCTGATTGAGTCTATCGAGCAGATTGAAAATGACCGTATTGTGGAAATTACAGTTTCCAATAAAAACGAGATTGGAGACCATATCCAGGCTACCTTGATTATCGAAATTATGGGAAAACACAGTAACATTCTACTGGTTGATAAAAGCAGTCATAAAATCCTCGAAGTTATCAAACACGTCGGCTTTTCACAAAATAGCTACCGCACCTTGCTGCCTGGATCAACCTATATCGCTCCGCCAAGCACGGAATCTCTCAATCCTTTCACTATCAAGGACGAGAAACTCTTTGAAATCCTACAAACACAGGAAACGACAGCTAAACATCTTCAAAGTCTCTTTCAAGGTCTGGGACGCGATACGGCAAATGAATTGGAAAAGATTCTGGTTAGTGATAAACTGTCTACTTTCCGTAACTTTTTCAGTCAAGAAACCAAGCCATGCTTGACAGAGACTTCATTTAGTCCAGTTCCTTTTGCAAATCAGGTGGGAGAGCCTTTTACCAGTCTTTCTGATTTGCTGGACACCTACTATAAGGACAAGGCTGAGCGCGACCGTGTCAAACAGCAAGCCAGTGAACTCATTCGTCGTGTTGAAAATGAACTTCAAAAAAATCGCCATAAGCTGAAAAAACAAGAAAAAGAGTTACTGGCGACAGACAACGCTGAAGAATTTCGCCAAAAAGGGGAATTGCTGACAACTTTCCTCCATCAGGTTCCTAATGACCAAGATCAGGTTATCCTAGACAACTACTACACCAATCAACCGATTACGATTGCACTTGATAAAGCCTTGACTCCCAATCAAAATGCTCAACGCTATTTTAAACGTTATCAGAAACTCAAAGAAGCTGTCAAATACTTGACTGATCTGATTGAAGAAACAAAGGCAACCATTCTCTATCTGGAAAGTGTGGAGACCGTACTCAACCAAGCTGGACTAGAAGAAATCGCTGAAATCCGTGAAGAATTGATCCAAACAGGCTTTATCCGTAGAAGACAGCGGGAGAAAATCCAGAAACGTAAAAAACCAGAACAGTATCTGGCCAGTGATGGCCAAACCATCATCTATGTCGGACGAAACAACCTTCAAAACGAGGAGCTAACCTTTAAAATGGCCCGCAAGGAGGAACTTTGGTTCCATGCCAAGGACATTCCTGGAAGCCATGTTATCATCTCAGGAAATCTTGACCCATCTGATGAAGTCAAAACAGACGCAGCAGAGCTAGCCGCCTACTTCTCTCAAGGTCGCCTGTCAAATCTGGTTCAGGTAGATATGATTGAAGTCAAGAAACTCAACAAACCAACAGGTGGAAAACCCGGTTTTGTAACCTATACCGGACAAAAGACCCTCCGTGTCACACCAGATCCAGAAAAAATCGCATCCATGAAAAAATCCTGATTTACTTGAAATCAGGATTTTTGGCTTGTTTACTTACTAATCATTAAAAATTCTATAGTGAAATGAAATAAAATATGAACAAATAGATTGAGAAAATCAAATTAGTTTCTAACAATATTTTCGAAACAATAATACACTATTCCAGCTTCACTTTCCTATAAAACAGATTAATTACAGTTTACCTCAGAGACTCTTTTACTTCCTTGCGTAGATTTTCTAGACTGCTGATACCATATTTATCCATAACCTTTGGTAAATTTTCGATAATATCAGGACAGGCATATGGATTGGTAAAGTTGGCTGTTCCAACTCCAATGGCAGATGCTCCAGCAATATACATTTCTAGGGCAGCTTCTGCCGAATCTACTCCCCCCATTCCAATGATGGGCAGGTCTGTTGTTTGGGCAACTTGTCGGATGAGTTTGAGGGCTACTGGAAAGACTGCTGGACCAGACATTCCACCTGTTCCATTGGCCAAGATTGGTTTTCTGCTTTTGAGGTCAAAACGCATTCCAACCAGAGTATTAATCATAGTCAAGCCACTTGCTCCCGCATCTTCTGCAGCTTTTGCGACAGTAACGATATCCGTCACACTAGGAGTTAGTTTGACATAAACTGGTACATCAGAGGCTTCCACAGCTGCTTTCACCACATCATAGGCTAAATCTGGATCTTGACCAATCAAGAGTCCATGATTACAGTGATCTACGTTGGGACAAGAAATATTGAGCTCAATAGCCTTCACATTAGCTGCCTTGGAAATACCATGAGAAACAGACGCATACTCTTGTTTTGAAAAACCAGCCACATTAGCAATAATAGGAAGATTTGGATACTCTCTTTCTAGCCAAGGTAACTTTTCAGCCAAAACAACTTCCAAACCAGGATTTTGCAAACCGATTGCATTGAGCATACCAGCGGGTGTCTCTGCCACCCTTGGAGTTGGATTGCCAAAACGGGGTTCAAGAGTTGTCGCTTTGATCATAATAGAACCTAAAAGGTCTAAATCATAGTACTTGGCATACTCTTGTCCAAAACCAAAACAGCCTGATGCTGGAATAATGGGATTTTTCAAATCCAAACCAGGTAGAGAAACTTGTAAACGATTTGTAGTCATAATTTTCTCCTTATAATACAACTGTTCCTGTGCGGAAAACAGGGCCATCTTCACAGACGCGTTGGCTAACCGTCTCGCTTTCTGGTACTTTTAGGACGCACGCATAACAAGCCCCCATCCCACAAGCCATACGAGATTCCAGAGATAGATAGGCTCTAGGGTGGTCATAAAAGGTTTGATTGATATACTTCATCATTCCAGGCGCCCCACATGAGTAAACAGCATCAAACTGACTATCTAAGTCATTGATGACAACGGAAACATTTCCCTTGATGCCATAAGAACCATCATCTGTCGTTACAAAGACCTGACCATATTGAGCCAATTCCTTTTCGAGAATAACAACATCCTTAGTGGCAAAACCAAGAACTGTTACTACTTTCACACCACGCTCATGCAATTCCTTGGCCACCTCAAGCAAGGGCGGAACACCAATCCCACCACCAACAAGGAGTACCTGGCTCTGCTCATCAAGGTCAGACAAGTCAAAACCATTCCCCTGAGGGCCCATCACATCAAGAGTATCTCCCTGACTTAAGGTTGAGAAAATAGCTGTCCCAGCTCCCTCAATCCGATAAATGAGATGACACTGCTTCTTAACCTTATCGATAGACGAAATTGAAATAGGGCGACGCAAAAGATGGGCGTCATCAGGCACACGCAGATGTAAAAATTGGCCTGCTCGCATAGCTTCAACCATTTCTCCTTCTAGGACTAATTCAAAGATTGCTGGTGCGATTTCCTCCTGTGCTACCACCTTCATGGTTTCTAAACGAATTGCACCCAAACGTTTCTTACATGTGGGATTCATGACTTTTCCTCCTTAAATTTTAAGGGGACCAGACAAAGAAAAGACCTTGCTAGTGCAAGGCCTCAGTTAAAATCGTACAACACAAGAGAGCACACTCAAAAAGTCTCCTCTAGAAAATTGCACTATTCTTTTATCTGACACCTTGTGAGTCTCTCTGGACTCCCCTTAAAGGTTAAATTTTTACTAGTATACTCTTTCAGCTAAAAAAAGTCAAGTAGAAAACGAACATTCTACTTGACCTCACGAGATTATTTTTCACGAATGACTTCAACCTTGTAGCCATCAGGGTCTTTGACAAAGTAATAGTTAGGTGCAGTTCCTGGTAGGCCATTTGGCTCAGTAACTTCATAGCCTTTGGCACTGTGCTCTTGATGAAGCGCCTCAAGATCAGGTGTACTGAGAGCGATATGGGCAAATCCATCTCCCACCACATAAGGACCATGATCGTAGTTATAAGTCAACTCCAACTCATAGTCGTCACCCTCAAGTCCTAGATAGACAATTGTGAAGGCATGGTCTGGAAAATCTCTGCGACGCAATTCTTTAAAACCAAATGCATCTTGATAAAATGCGATTGATTTTTCAAGATTTTCTACTCGCAAGCAAGTGTGTAACATTTTTGAAGCCATATTTTCTCCTTTATTTTTAAAAAGACTGGACAATCCTGTTCCAGTCTCATCAGTTATTATTTACCAAGTTTTGCTTTAGCTGCATCTGCAAGAGCTGTGAAAGCTGCTGCATCGTTAACAGCCAAGTCAGCAAGCATTTTACGGTTAACTTCGATCTCAGCCAATTTCAAACCATGCATCAATTGTGAGTATGAAAGTCCGTTCATACGAGCTGCCGCGTTGATACGAGTGATCCACAATTTGCGGAAGTCACGTTTTTTCTGACGACGGTCACGGTATGCATAGTAGTAAGAGTTCATTACTTGTTCTTTTGCAGTACGGAACAAGATGTGTTTAGCTCCATAGTAACCTTTTGCTAATTTAAGAATACGTTTACGACGTTTGCGTGATACAACGCCACCTTTAACACGTGCCATGTTTTATTTCCTCCAAATATTTCCTAGAATTGTTTACTTACAGTCAAACTATTATTTCAAGCGAGTAAGCATTGCTTTGATACGTTTGTAGTCTCCTGAATGCACCATAGATGCTTTACGAAGATGACGACGTTGTTTCTTAGTTTTTCCGTGGAAACGGTGAGAAGTGTAAGCACGGAAACGTTTAAGTCCACCAGAACCTGTACGTTTGAAACGTTTAGCTGATGCGCGGTGTGTTTTTTGTTTTGGCATGATTTTTTCTCCTTTATTTAACTTTCTGACAATTATTTTTTGTCAGTCGCTGGCGCCAATTGCATGAACATTTGACGTCCATCCATTTTAGCACGTTGTTCGATGATGGCAATATCTTGAGTTGCTTCAGCAAACTCGGCTAAAACTTTTGCACCAATCTCTTTATGGGTAATCATACGACCCTTAAAGCGAATAGATACCTTAACTTTATTTCCTTTTTCAAGGAATTTGCGTGCATTGCGAAGTTTTGTATCAAAGTCACCCTTGTCAATAGTTGGACTTAGACGAACTTCTTTCACAGTAACAACACTTTGTTTTTTACGTTGTTCTTTTTGCTTCTTCTGGTACTCAAATTTGAACTTACCGTAGTCCATAATTTTTGCAACAGGCGGTTTGGCTTGGGGTTGAATCAATACTAGGTCAACATTAGCGTTATCAGCCAAAGCTTGCGCTTCACTGAGTGGCTTGATGCCTAGCTGTTCTCCTTCAAGACCAATCAAGCGAACTTCACGTACACGAATCTCATCATTGATGAATAAGTCTTGCTTTGCTATGGTTTTCACCTCTTTTGTTTTATTAGAGAAAAACAATAGCGGACTCGTAAATATACAAGCCCGCACGTTATGATAGCGTTTCTTAGAAACTTTTCATCCGTAGGGCCAGGCAACTTAATGTCACAAGGCGAGAAGCTCTCACTTCTGCTTTTCTCAACTTTTATATGATACCAAGTTTTCTAGCCCTTGTCAAGATAAAAAGTTATTTTTTTGAAAAGTTTCTGTTTGTATTTTGTCTTGGTTTCCGCATCAAAAAGAGAGAACCAAGGTGATTCCCTCTCTATGTTAGTTTTTTCTTATTTTCTGTATAGGAAAGCTAGAATCTATTAAAAACTTCCTTTTTCCGTGAACTTCCCCATCTTTCGATAAATAGAATCCCCACTAACAAAAGGATAATCAGGCAAGGAAGTAAGAACATCCCCATACTCCAATTTAGATTGACATTATCAATTTGCTTAGGTAATCTTCCAGACAAAATCTCCACTGAACGCAAGTAAGTAAAGGGAATCAGATGTGCAATCCTTTGAAGAGGCTGGATTGTTTGGATGCCAAACAATAAGCCAACAATCCCAATGAGTGAAAGAAAGAGGACAGGCATTTTTTGCTTGAAAAAGTAAGCAATCAAGTACACTACTTCCACAATGATGATAAAAGCTAAGAAAGCTAGTAACAAGCTAGGAAATAACACATCTTGTATTTTTCCAATAGTTACCTCTTGATTCACTAAGCTATAAATCGGGTAGGGATAATCTAACTGTCCAAAACCACTTATCAGACTTCCCACTAGAAAAGAAAATCCGCTGATTCCGATAAACAGCACAGTTACATAGCCCACTCCAACTCCAAGGGAGGACATGGCAAATGCCACTTTTGAAAAAGGATATAAGTGAGCTGTGTCCAGATGATTTTGATATCTTTCTGCAAATAGTTGCGTTAGCATAAAAATAATAGCAATCACAAACAAACTTGGGATGATAGCCTCTAAAATCCAGATAATCTGATCAATCCCGTGGGTCGGAAACTCCAAAGTATGTGCTTTTATGTTCAAGGGATACAGGGCTTGGTAAATCTTTCGTTGGCGGTCAACCGCCATTTTAAAGTCAGAGCTAATAGTCGGGTTATTTGATATCAATTCATATTCCTTCTCTTCATCTTGCCACTGCAAATAGTAGGCTTCTTTCCATCGCCCTTCTTTTAATAAAGTCAGAATTTCTGTCTTTTGAGTCGAAAGATTTTTTTGCCCGTCTAAATTATTTTTAGCAATCTGGTATTCCTCCGAGTTGGTATCAGATATTTGGGAGAGTTTCTCTTCATATTCATTGATGATTCTCTCATTTTTTACAAGACTGGTTTCCAACTCGCTCTCCAAGCTGTATGAGTTTGCAGTCCGACTATTTAAATAAAAGGTAACACCGAGTCCAGATACAAATAAAGCTAAGATAATCCAGTTTAAGCGACTTTTGAAAACTTTTTTCAATAAAAATAGACTAACATCTTTCATAAACTAAACCTCTTCTATCTGCCCCTGATGAATGGTTACTACTCTATCGCAGACATCAACCAACTCTTCCTTATAGTGGGAACTTAAAAGAACCAGCTGTTCTTGTCTATCGATTTGTGCCAGCCTATCAAAAAACTTCTGTCGATAATACTCATCTAAGCCATTTGTAATCTCATCCATGAGCCAGCATTTCGCCTGACTCAGGAAATACATGGCAATCACCAAGCGTTGCTTCATACCTAAGGAATACTTGCGAATGGGAAGTCTGACATAGTCCGACATTTCCCAATAGGTAATTTCATCCCTCAAGTTCAGACCTGACTTCCAGATGTTTTTGATAAGACGAAGGTAGTCCATCCCACTTAAGTTTCCATCCAGCCATTCAACACTTTCATAATAAAATAAAGAAGGAGGGGCTGCGATATTTCCACTACTTATAGGAATTAAATTGCTAATGGCACGGAACAGGGTCGTCTTTCCAGAACCATTTATAGCAAGAATACCATAAATCCTACCCTTTTCAAATGTAAAATCAACATCTTGTAAGATGACTTGTCGCGTTTTTAAGGTCACATGAGTAAGCTGTAACATATCTAGCCCTCCTTTTTCTCACTCTTTAAGGATTAATAGTAGTTTATTATCTCATAACGATTGTAATTCCAACCAGAACCAATTTTATACTCTGAATAGCTGTCATAACGATACCATAACAGGGAATTAATATAGTTATATCTCTAGCAATTCATACTAGACTTATAGTAGGTATTCCAATCATACCGATAAATTTTAAGAACACTCACAGCAGATACACTGAACTGAAAAAGACCAATAGATCATAAACTAGCTAATTAAACGGTTTTTGCTAATTTTTAATGGTTTTATTGCATTTATATCTTTAACATTGAACACGCTTTCATTATATCGTTTTTATCATTATTATGCAACAGATTTTGGGTTTTTGTTTTCTTACTAATCTATAACAACTTTTCCTCCTATCGAACGCTTTCGATTTTCCAACTATTCCAACCCTTAAAGCGTATAGCTCCTTGCTGGTCAGTTCGGTAAACTTTGCTATTGATAGTTTCCAGTCGTGTCAAGGTTTCCTGATGGGGGAGTTTCGTTCGATTATTCTTTCCAACTGAGATGAGAGTCATCTCTGGTCTGAGTTTTTCTAGAAAGGCTGAACTTGATGAATTTTTAGCACCATGCTGGCCAGCTTTCAAGACATCAACTTTCAAGTCTGGATAGTGCTTCAACAAGTCCTTCTCTCCTTTCTCCTCCAAATTTCCTGTGAAGAGAAAGTGCTTATCCAAGAGTTTCCCATACAGAAGCAGGGAATCTTCATGACCTCCATCTCCCATTTTCCTTGGAGATAGGACTTCTAACTGACTTCCAAAAATTGGCAAGCCCTCTCCTACTGTCACACTGCGAACCTTTGTTCGGGTCGCTTGTAGTTCTGCCACAAATTCCTTCTGTTTCAGACTGCCTTTTGATACTAAAATTTCGCCTACATGGAAAGCCTTGGTCACCTCCAACAAATCACCAACATGCTCCTTGTCCGTATTGGTCAAAATTAGCTGGTCAATCTTGGCTACTCCTCGACTTTTGAGATAGGGAATCAAGGTTCGCTGGGCATTGCTAGTTGTCGCCTTTTCTTGCCATTTTTCAATTTTCTTATCAGATTCTGCCTTACCACCGACATCTATGAGAATGGTTTTCCCAGTTACATCCCGTAAGAAAATACTTTCCCCTTGCCCCACATCCAGCATGGTGATTTCATTTTCCAGTGGATACTTGGTCAAGAAAAAAAGACCCACAATAAGTAAGCTGAAGCCAGCTACTCTTTTAATATTTTTCCTACAATCATAGACTAAAGCTAAGGAAATTAACAATAAGATTAAAAGCCATGCATTGGGTTGTCCAAAGACCAGAGGTCTACTTGCCATCTGTGATACCAAGCGAATCATTCCCTCCAACCATTCAAAAATAAAATTAAGCTGAATGACTGGATAGAGAAAGGAAAGGGCAAATAAGATAGACAAGAGTGGTAAGAAGACCAAGTCAAAAAGAAATGAAAAGACAAAGGTCAAAAGGATGGACCAAGGTTGAAATTCTGCAAAATAGAAGGATAGAATGGGCAATATGCCCAAGGAGATGACTAGACTTTCTCTAGCAACAGCCTTGAGTCCCTCCCCTTCTTTGCTGGTCATGGTCAAGATAAAAGCGTAGGCACAGGACAAGACTCCTCCTGCTGTCAGGAAAAAATTGGGCATGATGATAAAGAGAACAAGAACCGTCAAGGCAAAATTATCCAATCCCTTTACACCATGTTGAGCCAGTAACTTTTGCAAGAGACTACGAATGACCGAAGCTGAAAATCCTGTCAGACCAGCATAGAGAAGGGAAAAGGGATAAGTCAGCCACTTCAACTTTTCTTTGGTCAAGCCCAATCGCAAGAGAAGTTTCTTAAATCCGTCCATGAAAAACCCTACCTGCATACCCGACAAGGCAAAAAGATGGATAATTCCTAGACTAGAATAAAGCTCATTCATCTCCTCAAAGTCGGTGTCCAGATGTCCTAGTAAGAGTCCTGTCATGTAGTTCCGCATAGGATCTGGAAAATGTTTCTTAATCCAAACCACAGCCTTTCGACGTAAACTTGACAGATTTTCACCTATATCCCAACTGCCAACTTTTTGAAGCGACTGGATTCTTTTGATATTGAGAGTCTGGTAAATTCCCTGAGTCTTCAGATAGGATTGGTAGTCAAAACCACCAAAATTTCTCTGCCCTTCTGGCTCCGAAAGCTTTCCTTCTAGTTCCAAGTCATGAAGGGCTGTTAAAGATTGAAAGGCTTCTTTCTCCTCCTCGGATTGGAGTTTATAATAGACTTGAAAAATGCGTCCATGAGACTTACCACGAAAGGACAGACTATCACCATTGACCTTAATAGTGTCAGGCAAAATCCGTAGCCTTTCAACAGAATCCACCAAATTTTGACTCACTCGACTCTGTTGCCAATTTTGAAACAGAAACCAAAAGCCAAAGACTCCACAAATTATTAGAACTTTACTAGCAGATTTCCAAGCAAATTGGAAAAAAAGACAGATTAGCAGAAAAACGAAACCCAACAAAGCAAGATAGGATGCTGAGAAAATAGCGTAGTAAAGCCAAAGCAATAGAAAACTCAGATAGATTAGGGGAAGGGGGAAATTCTTAATCCACTGTAACATAGTCTTTTAACTTTTCTATGGTCTTGGCACCAATGCCAGAGACCTTCTTAAGTTCATCAACCGACTTGAATTTCCCATTTGCTTCACGATGGTCGATAATATCCTGAGCACGTTTTCCTCCCAAGCCTTTGACCTGCTTGAGTTCTTCCAGACTGGCCTTGTTGAGATTGATTTTCTTTTCCTTGTTCGTTGAAGAAGCCGTCCCAGAACCAGTCTGTTGACTAGCTGCTTCTTCCCCCTTAGTTGGAACATAAACCAGAGCCTCATCACTGACTTTCTGAGCTAGATTGATCGACTTGCTGTCTGCTTGCTCTGTCAAGCCACCAGCCTTTTGAACCGCATCATTAACTCGACTACCTACTGGCAAGTCATAAATACCTGGCGATTTAACAGCACCCTTCACATCTACTGTGATTAAATCTTGTTCAACCGATTCTTCCTTTACTTCCTTTTCGGTCGATGAATCCTTGGAAACAGCTACAACTTCTGCCTGCAAATTCGTTTCCTTGACAGGTGTTTGTGAATCTGGCTTTAGCAGGAAAAATCCGCCTACAAGCAAGCCCAGACCAGTACAGATGACAATGATTTTATACTCTTTGATTTTCTCGATAATTGATTCCATATTTTTCTCCTCTCTTAGATTATTCGTAAGAGGAAGAAAAAACAGTTGAAAATTTCTTCTCAACTGCTTATTTATTTGCAAAATAGTCTTCCTTGGTCAAGACATAATGAACTCTTGTCACGATTCGGCCTTCTTCATTCTGGTCCATACAAGCATAAGCTTCTTCGTGAGAAAAATGCATTCCTGATTTCTCCATGACCTTTCCTGACGCGGGATTAGCCTTATCGTGAAGGGCAGTCAACTTATTCATCCCTATCTTCTCAAAAGCTAGCTCAATTACGGCACGATTGGCTTCTGTCGTTAATCCTTGATTCCAATACTTTTTATTGATAATGTAGCCAATAGCTGCCTTCTTAAGAGCAGGATCAATCTTGTGCAAATCAATGGTTCCGATAAATTTGCCATTGCTTTTTAGTTCTATTCCCCAGCGTCCCAAGGGGATTGGCCAAGTAGAACTGAGCAATATTATTCTTGGTTTCTTCCAAGCTTTGATTGGTTGGAAAAGTGTAACGCGTATTTTCTCTGTCCGAGGCATAGTCAAACATTGCTTCCGCATCATCCAAGGTTACAGGTCTAAGCAATAAACGCTCTGTCTCCATTATTGGATACTGGGATAGTTTTAAAAAGATTGATTCCATACTTCTCCTCCATTTAAAAATATTTTCTACCAGTCTAGCATAAAAAATAAATTACAACAAATTTTTCTTGCTTTTTAAAGCGGTTTCATATAGAATAAAATCATCACCTTATTTTATAGATAATGTGATAAATCATTTACAACCCGTCAATAGAAAGGGAGTTTTTCTCTATGTTAATCGGAATTCCAAAAGAAATTAAGAATAATGAAAACCGTGTTGCCCTAACACCTGCTGGTGTCCACAGCTTAGTCGGCCGTGGTCATCGCGTCCTTATCGAAACAAATGCTGGTCTCGGATCTGGCTTTACTGATACTGACTATCAAAAGCAAGGAGCTGAGATTGTCGCTACTGCTGGTGAAGCCTGGGCTGCAGAGTTAGTCGTGAAAGTAAAAGAACCATTAACTTCTGAATATGGTTACTTACGTGACGACCTGCTTCTCTTCACCTACTTGCACATGGCCGCTGCTCCAGAATTAGCAGATGCTATGTTGGAAGCAAAAACAACTGGGATTGCCTATGAAACTGTCCGTGATTCCCAAGGTCAATTACCACTCCTCGTACCTATGAGTGAGGTTGCAGGCCGTATGGCAGTCCAAATCGGGGCTCATTTCCTAACTAAGCAGGCAGGAGGTTCTGGTGTCTTACTGGGTGGTGTGCCGGGTGTACCTAAAGGGAAAGTAACCATCATCGGTGGCGGTGTCGTAGGGACCCATGCTGCTCGAATTGCGCTTGGTCTTGGTGCACAAGTAACCATCCTTGATATCAGTGCTAAACGTCTCTCCGTTTTAGAGGAGGTCTTTGGTCACCAAATTCAAACTCTCATGTCCAATTCATTTAACATCGAAGCCAGTGTGAGAGATGCGGATGTAGTGATTGGAGCGGTTCTCATCCCTGGTGCCAAAGCTCCGAAACTGGTGACTGATGAGATGGTCAAGCAAATGCGTCCAGGATCAGTCATCGTTGACGTTGCTGTTGACCAAGGTGGTGTTATCGAGACAGCTGACCGTGTGACAACGCACGATGAGCCTGTATATGAAAAACACGGTGTTCTCCACTATGCCGTTGCCAACATCCCTGGTGCGGTTGCTCGCACTTCTACCATTGCCCTAACTAATGTCACTCTTCCTTATATCGAAGCTTTGGCTGGTAAAGGTTTTGTACAAGCAATCTCTGAGGATGAGGGCTTGCGCCAAGGTGTTACTACTTATCAAGGTTACTTAACCAGTCTTCCAGTAGCCCAAGGTCTCGATAAAAAACATACTCCAATTGATGAACTAATCTAAAAAATCTAATTATCAGATAAAAGAAAGAGCAATTCCACCTGAACTGCTCTTTTTTGCTATTCTGTTTCTTCTTGGACTTCTTCACTCTCTTCTTTTTTAATTGGAGCTGGTTCATAAGCTCGAATAATCTGAGCGACAACTGGATGGCGAACCACATCCTTAGCTGAAAAATGAACAAAGTCAATCTGGTGAATGTTCTTGAGCTTTTCTTGGGCATCAATCAAACCGGACTTGACGTTACGCGGAAGGTCAATCTGACTGATATCTCCATTGACAATCATCTTAGAATTAAAGCCTAAACGAGTCAAGAACATCTTCATCTGCATGATGGTCGTATTTTGCGCCTCATCGAGAATGACAAAGGCATCATCCAAGGTTCGTCCACGCATGTAGGCAAGAGGTGCAATCTCGATAATTTCACGCTCCATGAGACGAGTTGTTTGGTCTTTCCCCAGAATCTGATACAAGGCATCATAAACAGGTCTAAGGTAAGGATCTACCTTCTCCTTAAGATCACCCGGAAGAAAACCTAGACTCTCGCCTGCTTCCACCGCTGGACGTGTCAGGATAATCCGCTTAACCTGACCACGTTTAAGAGCTGTCACAGCCAAGGTCACTGCAAGGAAGGTCTTCCCTGTCCCTGCAGGTCCGATTCCAAAGGTCACATCATGCTGTTTGACACTATCCACATAAAGTTTTTGACCTAAGGTTTTGACACGAATCGGTTTCCCAGTATTATCCTTGATGATTTCTTCTTCATAAAGGGCGACAAACTTGTCGATTTCATCGTTTTTGACCATGCTAATCGCAGTCACCACATCTGGCGTACCGACAGTCATCCCACGATTTACCAAGACCATGAGGGCTTGAATAACCTGACGAGCTTCCTCACAAGCAGTCTCCTCTCCCAAAACCTGGACAATCTCCGTACGAGCATGAATCACCACATCAAGCTCTTCTTCCATCAAACGAAGATGGCGTTCATTGGAACCAAAAAGATGAAACAGGTCATCTGGATGACTCAATTGAATGTCTATTGAATGTTCCTTCAAATAAAGAACCTCTCTAATCCTTTTATTTCTTTTTATTATAGCAAAGGGGCGGAGAAATTACTAGCCCAAACCCAGTGAATCATGCTAGTGTTCTAAGTATTCTTGCCAGATGGCGTCAAAGTCTCCTAGGTTAAAAGAGAAACTGGCATGCTCCTCTAAAAAGCGACTAACCTCATCAAAATCATCTGTGTGTTTTGGGAAGGCTGACTCTTCAAAAGCGAGGTCTGCCAAAATTGCTTTGGGGCTGTTACTTTTAGGGTTGCGCTCGGTCATGAGCCAAGTGTAAAATGATTTTCTCATATGTCTCCCTAAATCAACTCTGTCCCAAACTGGTCTTGCTTGATTTTACCAGCCTTCATCAAGCCTCCAAGTGCTTTCTTGAACTGACCTTTAGAAATACCAAAGGTAGCCTTGATGTCGTCTGGAGATGACTTGTCATTTAAGGTCATGAAACCGCCATTGCTTTCCAAATACGTCAAAATCATCTGAGCATCATTTTCCAACATCTCAAAAGAACGTGGTTTAAGGGAAAGGTTCAAGGTACGGTCCACTTCACGGAAACCAATAACACGCGCTTCTAAGACTTGCCCCAAACGTGGCTCTGCATAGCGTTCGCTAGGATGAATAAAGCCAAGCATGTTATTTTCTGGCAGATAAACAAAAGTTCCTGACAGCTTGAGACGGTATACAATGGCTGGCCAGTTTTGGTTCTGCATGTTGTTGTAGGCAGGACGAGCCAGACGTTGGAAGTCTTCTTGATAAGCCAAGAGTCCCCAGATACGGTCTTTCTTGTCCACTTCAAGACGGATGTAGAGTTGGTCACCCTTCTTAGGCCAGAGTTCCTTGAGCTCAGGGAGAATATCGAGTGACACAACGATTTCTTTATCAGGAAGGCCTGTATCCACAAAGATACCCAAGTCTTTACGAACTTCCGTTACAATTCCCCAACCAAATTGGTCCTGAGTGGCAGTCACTTCTATGGTTGTCAGGCGGAGTTTTTGCTTCATATCCGTGTAGGCAAAACCTTTGACCGTATCCCCTACTGTATGTTGACCTTCTTCCTTAGCAAGAGCATAGGTTTGACCATCCTTTTGCACAAAGTAAAATCGGTCATTTTCATCGATGATCAGTCCAACGATAAAACTTGCAAGATTTGTATTCATATTTCCTTCTTTCGAATAAAACTCAGCCAGCAATGCCAACTGAGTTTTTCTGTTTATTTTTAGACTTCCAAAAGTTCTTTCTCTTTGTTGGCAGTCATGTCGTCGATGTGTTTAACAGCATCGTCTGTTACTTTTTGAATGTCTTTTTCAAGAGTCTTCAATTCGTCTTCAGTGATTTCTTTTGCTTTCTCTTGTTTCTTAGCTTCGTCCATAGCATCGCGACGGATATTGCGGACAGCCACTTTAGCATTTTCGCCGACCTTCTTCACTTCTTTAGCAAGGTCACGACGAGTTTCTTCTGTAAGAGCAGGGATAACCAAGCGAATCACAGAACCGTCGTTAGCTGGTGTAATACCAAGATCAGAAGCGTTCAAAGCACGTTCGATATCTTTCAATGAAGACTTGTCAAATGGTGTCACCAACAAAACACGCGCTTCTGGAATCGTAATTGAAGCGATTTGGTTAAGAGGAGTTTCTACTCCATAGTATTCTACATGTACACGGTCGAGCAAGCTTGCATTGGCACGACCTGCACGGATACCACCAAATTCACGAGCAAGTGATTGGTGAGACTGAGTCATTCTCTCTTTAGCTTTTTCAATAATTGCGTTAGCCATATTCTTTCTTATTCCTTTTCTTCGATATTATTTGAGACTGTTGTTCCGATATTTTCACCAAATACGACACGTTTGATGTTACCTGGTTGGTTCATGTTGAAGACAACCAAGTCAATGTCGTTATCCATTGAGAGGGTTGAAGCTGTTGAATCCATAATACGAAGACCTTTGTTAATCACATCACGGTGGGTCAATTCTTCAAACTTAACGGCTGTCTTGTCCTTCTTAGGATCGGCATTGTAAACACCATCGACACCGTTTTTAGCCATAAGAATGGCATCTGCTTCGATTTCAGCTGCACGAAGGGCCGCTGTTGTATCTGTTGAGAAGTAAGGTGAACCAATTCCGGCACCAAAGATAACGATACGGCCTTTTTCAAGATGACGAAGGGCACGTCCACGGACATAAGGCTCTGCCACTTGTTGCATGGCAATAGCTGTTTGTACACGCGTATCGACACCAACTTGTTGCAATGAATCTGCCATCACAAGAGCATTCATAACAGTCCCAAGCATTCCTGTGTAATCTGCCTGAACGCGGTCCATACCCGCTTCAGCAGCAGGTTCTCCACGCCAGAGATTTCCTCCACCAATAACAAGGGCAATTTCGATACCTAAGCTATGAACTTCTTGAATCTCTTTTGCGATTGTTTGAACTGTTTGGATATCAATCCCTACGCCACGTTCACCGGCAAGGGCTTCACCTGATAACTTGATTAAAATACGTTTATACTTGGGATTCGCCATTTTCACTCTCCTTTTTTTATCCTACCTATTTTATCACAATTTCTAAGATTTTTATAGTATCATGAGCAATTCTTTCAAAAAAATTAGACTGTTAAAAATTCCTCTAAGTCGCTGAGGGCACGCTCTGCAATTTTTTCATAACGAGCCTTCTTATCACGAATACGCTCGCCTTCCAACTCCTTGATGATTCCAAAATTGACATTCATTGGTTGGAAATGTTTGCTGTCCGCATGGGTGATGTAATGAGCTAAGCTTCCAATCGCTGTCGTCTCTGGGAAAATAGCCTGGCTTTCTCCCTTGAAAAGACGAGCCGCGTTAATTCCCGCAACTAAGCCTGACGCCGCTGATTCAACATAACCCTCTACACCCGTCATCTGACCAGCAAAGAAGAGATTTGGTTGTTTCTTAGAACGGTAAGTCTGTTCAAGAAGATTCGGTGAATCCATGTAAGAATTGCGGTGCATAACACCATAACGAACAAACTCCGCATTTTCAAGGCCTGGAATCATTTGGAAGACACGCTTTTGTTCTCCCCATTTGAGGTGGGTCTGGAAACCAACGATATTGTAGAGGCTACCAGCCGCATTGTCCTGACGCAGCTGAACCACCGCATAAGGTGTTTTGAATTCTCCATCACGAGGTCCTGTGTAGTCGTCAGGATACTCAAGCCCCACTGGCTTCATAGGTCCATAAAGCATAGTTTTAATGCCACGCTTAGCCATGACTTCGATAGGCATACAGCCTTCAAAGTACTTTTCTTTTTCGAAAGAATTAAGCGGAGCTTCTTCCGCATTAACCAAGGCTTCATGAAAATCCATAAACTCCTGCTTGGTCATGGGAGCGTTGAGATAGGCCGCTTCTCCCTTATCATAACGAGACTTGAGATAGACCTTGCTCATATCGATGGTGTTGACGTCGATAATAGGCGCTGCCGCATCGTAGAAATAGAAACCATCTCCATTATTAAGGGCATGAATTTTCTCAGCTAGGGCATCACTAGTCAAGGGACCAGTAGCCACAACTGTGATAACATCTGTTGGTAATTCTGTAATTTCATCACGAACCACTTCAATCAAGGGGTGGTTGGTCACTTTTTCAGTCACCATCTGTGAGAAACCATCACGGTCCACCGCAAGCGCACCACCTGCAGGAACCCGTGTAGCCTCAGCAGATTCCAAAATAACAGAACCCAAGCGACGCATTTCTTCCTTGAGAAGCCCGACAGCATTTGTAAGAGCATCCCCACGAAGGGAATTAGAACAAACTAACTCAGCAAAATTGTCTGTTTTATGTTGAGGTGTTGACTTGACACCACGCATTTCATAAAGTTTAACTGGAATACCACGCTCTGCGATTTGGTAGGCTGCTTCAGAACCTGCCAAACCAGCACCGATAACATTGATATAAGATTGAGACACGACACTAATACCTCTTTGGGTGGAATCTCAGTTCATCTCCAAACAAGCCACTGCATTGTTTGGCACCCACAAATCTTTCTAATTTTTTCTTCTACTAGTATAACAAAAAAAGGGAAGAAGGCAAACTTCCCTGTTTATACTCAATGAAAATCAAAGAGCAAACTAGCAGCAGGTTGCTCAAAGCACTGTTTTGAGGTTGTAGATAGAACTGACGAAGTTAGCTCAAAACACTGTTTTGAAGTTGTGGATAAAACTGACAAAGTCAGTAACCATACCTACAGCAAGGCGACGTTGACGCGGTTTGAAGAGATTTTCGAAGAGTATTAATCATTTTCTTGATTTTCTTCCCATTCGTGGTAGGCAGCATAAAGCTGGCTTTTATTCCACTGGTAAATCTTAGCGACTTCCTTAATAGCTTGATTTTTCTTCATACCTTGCTGGATGTGGGCTTGAATTTCTAAGAATAGGTCTTCCTCGTCTTTTTCCTCCACATCCTGACTGGCACCTTCCACGATGAGAAGGCATTCACCCTTGAGAGGCGTTTCAGCGATACTTTCCAGCAATTCAGAGATTTTTCCTCGTTGGTATTCTTCGTAAATCTTTGTCAATTCCCTGACCAAAACGACCAAGCGCTCACCGTAGACTTCTAGCATATTTTCTAACGTATCCGACACACGATGGGGAGATTCATAGAAAATCTGAGTTTCAGGATAATCTTTTTTTGAGTCGAAAAATTGCTTTTGCTGGCCTGATTTTCTGGGTAAAAAGCCGTAAAAGATATGTGGCTGTGGCGCTAAACCACTGGCAATCAAGGCAGAAATTCCTGCAGAGGCACCCGGAACTGTCACTACTGCAATCTCTTCCTCAATCGCTGCCTTGACCAAATCATGACCAGGGTCTGAGATGCTAGGCAGACCCGCGTCGGATACCTGAGCAATGCTTTGTCCTGCTTTCAGGAAACCAATCAAATCAGGAATTTTTTCCTTGGCATTGTGCTCATGAAAACTAATCTGCTTAGTAGAAATGTCAAAATGCTTGAGCAGAAGCCCTGTATTGCGCGTGTCCTCAGCAGCAATCCAGTCCACCTCTTTCAAGGTCTGGATAGCTCGAAAGGTCATATCATCTAGATTGCCAATCGGCGTTGCCACTAGGTACAGCTTACCATAGGGAGACTGCCCCTTAAAACTTTTTTGAATCTGCATGCCTACTCCCTGTATAACAACTCGTCACAGAACATACATTCCTCGTCCTGCTCTCGACGTTGTCCATAAAAATCATTACATACGTGAAATCCATCACGGTAAATGCGACGGACACTTTCACGAACATGCTTGGCCTTGACAGGAGCATCTGCTTCCACCTCACCCAAGCGTTCGCGCAACTTACTATTTTCCAAACGAAGAGCTGTATTTTCCTCTACCAGGCTCTTGAGATTTTTCTTGATGGCTTCCACATCGGCCAAAGTCACCAATAACTGTTGGGAAAAATCATCCAGCGCGTCAAATAATTCTTTTTTGTCCATAAAACAGCCCTTTCCTTTCTTTATCGTTCATTTTTGAGTTTATATTTCTTTCAAGACCAGATATTCCATGGCATTTTGAAAGCTGACATTAGCCTGCCACATTTTTCTAGCTTCTAGCAAATCTTGTAGAATCGCCCGCACTCTTGCTTGTAGGATATCTTGTCCACAGAGGACTTCAAGAATCCGTAAAACCTGATCTTGTTTTTCCTTGTCATCTGCTAAGTTGGCTAATTTAGCAACCTGCAAATAACTTTCTTTTTCTTAGCCACTAACCAAGTCAGCAGGTGTTCACTTTCATCGACCAAGGTCCAAAAGCCTGCATGATTAGCCAACTTTTCTGCTTCAGCTCGCGATTGACTAAACTGAGCTAGGAGAGTCGCTTTTTTCTTAACCAGTCCCATTTGTTCTAAGAGCAAGATGAGTTGTTCTTCTTGCTTTTTAAAGTGGAAAATCTGGGTTCGACTACGGATAGTCGGTAAGATCTTTTCTTCATCACTGGTCAAGAAGAAAATATAAACCTCACTCTGGGGTTCTTCGATGACCTTGAGCAGAGAATTGGCTGCATTAGGATGCATTTTCTCAGCTTGCTCGATAATAAAGACCTGTTGTTGGCTTTCAATTCCTGCTTGAGAAAACTGCCCCACCAATTCTCGAATGCGTTCTGTCTTAATGACCTGATTGACTGGCTTAATCAAAGTAACATCGGGAAATTCTCCCTGTTCAATCAGCTTACAATTTCGGCATTTCTCACATGGTAAAACACCTACTTTATCTGTACAAAAGAGGCTCTCAGCCAAAAACTGCGCCATTTCCAAGCTCCCAAAGAAACCTGAAAAAAGATAGGCGTGATTGAGCTGGTCTTGTTCTAGGATACGTACAAAGCGGTCAAACTGGTCTGGCTGCCAATCCTTTAGTTGATCTTGTTTCATTTATCCAAGTCCATTCTCTCAAACAAAACTGCCTTGGTAGTTTCCACAACTTGCTCCAATGGAAGACTAGCATCAATCTTGACAATGCGATTTCCTTCTTTTTCCAGGAGAGAAAGGTAACCTTGACGGACTTTTTTATGCAAGTCCAACCCTTCCAAATCCAAACGATTGACCTCGCGATTGCTATTAGCAGCAATACGAGCCAGCCCTTCTTCCACCTCGATGTCAAAATAGAGTGTCAAATCGGGTTTAAGACCATCTGTCGCAAACTGGTTAAGCCAGTCAATGGCGTCAATATCCAAGCCACGACCAAATCCCTGATAGGCAACAGAACTATCGATGAAGCGGTCCATAATGACCAGCTTGCCAGCTTCAAGGGCTGGAAGAACTTTTTCCACCAAGTGCTGTCTGCGACTGGCGATATAGAGAAGGAGCTCTGTCTTAGCATCCATCTGAGTATGACTTGGATCCAAAATTACTTCCCGAATCTTCTCCCCAATCAAGACTCCGCCAGGTTCACGGGTCGTCAGCACCTCTACTCCTTTTTCCTCTAAAATTGGTAGCAGAGCCTCTAAAACACTGGTCTTGCCTGCTCCCTCTGGTCCCTCAAGAGAGACTAAAAATCCTTTTGACATGTCTAACTCATTTCTTTTTTACTACTTCTATTCTATCAAAAAAATAGGGGTTTGTGACAATCTTTTTGTCTTCTCATTTCAGCCACCATAAAAGAGGCAGTCAAAGCCACCTCTTATTTACCTAGTTTTTTAGTTCGTTTGTAGGCTTTTTTGACTGCCTCCATAACGGTTCCTCTAAAGGCATGTGCTTCTAAACTAGCTACACCAGCGATAGTTGAACCGCCTGGGCTACAAACTTGGTCTTTCAAAACTCCAGGATGTTGCTGACTTTCAAGGACCAATTGCCCAGCTCCTACCACAGTTTGAGACGCCATTTTCAAGGCCGTTTCTCGTGGTAATCCCGTCTGAACGCCCGCATCTGCCAAGGCCTCGATAAAAAGATAGACAAAGGCTGGTCCACAACCTGCAAGACCTGTCGCCGCGTCGATTAATCCTTCCCCAAGTTCAATCAAGAGACCAGCCTTGGCTAACAGCTGACAAAAGAGCTCACTGTCCTCAGCCCTGCAATTAGGAGACAAGGCATAACTAATCACTCCTTGACCGATAGAAGCAGGGGTATTAGGCATCATACGAATAATTCGGTGTTGATTTGGAAGAAGACTAGCGAGTTTTTCTAAGGTCAATCCAGCTGCCATCGAAATCAAAAGAAGACTTTCTCTTTTTTCAAGGATGGTTTGATATTGAGAAAGCAAGTCTGAGAACTGAGCTGGCTTAACACCTAGAAAAATCACATCTGCGTCTGCAAAGATTTCTTCATTGCTGGAAGCCTGACCACCAAAGTCTGCAATGAAAGCATCTACCTTGGCTTGGCTACGATTGGCAAGGAGAAGGTCATCACCCGTCTTAGCCTGCAAAACAGCCTTGGCCAAGCTAGCACCCATATTCCCCAAACCGATAAATCCAATCTTCATCTCTTACTCCCTTATCTGTCCGTCACCAGTAACCACATACTTATAGCTAGTCAATTCTTTTAAGCCCATTGGACCACGCGCATGCAGTTTCTGAGTAGAAATCCCCATTTCACACCCCAGACCAAATTGGCCACCATCGGTGAAACGAGTTGAAGCATTGACATAGACTGCTGCAGAGTCCACTTGATCTGTAAAGTAGGCTGCAGCTGCAGCATTTTCCGTCACAATGGCATCCGAATGATGGGTACTGTGAGCCTCAATATGGGCAACCGCTTCTTCTAAACTGCTCACAACCTTAACAGCTAATACATAGTCTAAAAACTCGGTATCAAAGTCTTGTGCTTCAGCTGCGTGACCTGAAACAAACTGGCTTGCTTTCTCATCCAAGCGGAATTGAATTGGTTCCAGACCAGTTTCTTTTCGATCTGCAACCAGAACTTGCTCCAAGCGAGGAAGGAAGCTTGCTGCCTTGGCTTCATGAACAAGTAGAACCTCCATAGCATTGCAGACAGAAGGACGACTGGTTTTAGCATTGTTGATAATAGACAGAGCCTTGTCTTCATCGGCATCCTTATCTACATAGACATGAACAATTCCAGTTCCTGTCTCGATAACAGGTACGATAGCATTTTCAACCACAGCATTGATCAAACCAGCCCCTCCACGAGGAATGAGAAGATCTAAATAGCCCTTGGCCTTCATCATAGCATAGCTACTTTCTCGGCTGGTATCTTCCACCAGTTGAATCACATCTGGATGAATGGTAGTCGTCTCCAAGCCCTTTTTCAAGGCTGTGACAATAGCATGAGCTGTTTGATAGGCATCCTTACCACTACGAAGAACAACCGCATTCCCACTCTTGAGAGCCAAAGCAGCCGCATCAGACGTCACATTTGGACGGCTTTCATAGATAATACCGATGACCCCCATAGCTACACGTTTTTTAGTGATAACCAAACCATTTTCAAGCTGATTGGTTTCTAAAACTTCACCGATTGGATCTGGTAAAGCAACCACTTCACGAATACCAGTTGCCATTGCTTCTATACGTCCTGCATCCAAATAAAGACGATCCAGCATCACATCTGAGATTTTACCCTCAGCAGCTTCCATATCAAGGGCATTGGCTGCTAAAATTTCCTCAGTAGCTGCTAATAAGTAATCAGCCATGGCTAGCAAGGCTTGGTTTTTCACTGCTTCACTAGCAGTGTTGATCGATTTTTTAACAGCCTGTACCTGTTCAAATTGTTCTTGTGTACTTACCATAGTTTACCTCTAAAATTCTGTAAAGAGTAGTTGGATTTCAGGAGTAATGGAAATCCAGTCGTCACGGTGAATCAAGACACCCTTGGCTTTTTGAGAACGCAACATATCCTCCAAAGCAGATGCTCCAAATTGCACGCGTCCTTTTCCAAGTGATTTTCCACTTTCCTTGTCAAATACTGTCACGATATCACCGTAAGAAAAGGCTCCTTCTGCGTCAACAACACCAGATAAAAGGAGACTCTTGCCATGTTGAGAGAGAGCTTCTGCAGCTCCTTTATCAACCCAAATAGAACCTTGACTCTGAGCATAAAAGGCCAGCCATTGTTTCTGGGTACGAAGCCCCTTCTCTTGCGCAACAAAGTAGGAACCATCCTCGGTTTCCTCAGCTGCTTCAATCATGGCATCTGCCTTCAAGGATGAGCAGATATAAACAGGAACTCCTGATTCCGTCGCAATGGTGGCAGCCTTGATTTTTGTTAGCATTCCCCCAGTTCCGTTTGAAGAACCTGCTCCACCGGCCATATCAATAATCTCACGATTGATGGTCTCGATTCGCTCCAAGCGTTTGGCTGTTGGATCTGAATTAGGATTTCCAGTATAGAGACCGTCCACATCTGTCAAGAGGACCAAAAGGTCTGCTTGGACCATGGCTGCTACCTGAGCACTTAGAGTATCATTGTCCCCAACCTTGAGCTCATCAATGACGACACTGTCATTCTCATTGATGATAGGAATCGCGCCACGGCTAAGTAAAACCGACAAAGCCTGATGGGCATTTTTATAACGGCGCTTATCCACAAAGTCGTCCTGGGTCAGCAAAATTTGTGCAGAAACGATTTGGCGCAAGAGAAGATTTGTCGTGTATTCTTCCAACAAAAGCCCCTGCCCTACCGCTGCTGAAGCCTGTTTATCAGCAATCTTAGTCGGACGCTTTTTAAATCCTAAAGCCCCAAAACCAGCCGCAATGGCACCTGACGACACCAAAATCAATTCATGACCAGCCTCGTGCAACATAGATAACTGCTGGGTAATAGCCTTTACCTTACTACGTGATAAACTTCCATCCTCATTCGTCAGAGAAGAAGTCCCCACCTTAAAGACAATCCGTTTGTATTTCATAGTCTCACTCCGATTCTTCATATTTATCCATTATAACATGAATGACAGGAAATAGAAAAGAGTTAATAGGAAAAACCGCTAGTCCTAAGAATAGCGGTTTAATCATGTTTTTAAGCTACTAATGTAGTCGCTCTATTATTTAAGAGTAACTGAAGCTCCAGCTTCTTCCAATTTAGCTTTGATTTCTTCAGCTTCTGCAGTTGCAACGCCTTCTTTAACAAGTGCTGGTGCACCGTCAACAAGTTCTTTAGCTTCTTTAAGACCAAGACCTGTGATTTCACGTACAACTTTGATAACGCCAACTTTTTTGTCGCCTGCAGATGTCAATTCAACGTCGAATGAATCTTTAGCAACACCAGCGTCAGCAGCACCAGCTGCAGCAACAGCTACAGGAGCAGCTGCAGTTACACCAAATTCTTCTTCGATAGCTTTTACAAGGTCGTTCAATTCAAGGATTGAAGCTTCTTTAATTTCAGCAATAATGTTTTCAATGTTCAATGCCATTGTTATTTCCTCCAAATATGTTTTAAATTTATAATATTTTTTGTAGCTAGGCTACGCTGCGTAGCTTAAGATTAAGCTGCGTCTTCTTTGTTGTCTGCAACCGCTTTGACTGCAAGAGCAACGTTGCGCACTGGCGCTTGAAGTACAGAAAGGAGCATAGAAAGAAGTCCTTCGCGGTTTGGAAGAGTTGCAAGTGCAAGAATCTCTTCTTTAGATGCGACAGCGCCTTCGATTGCACCACCTTTGATTTCAAGTGCTTCAGCGTTTTTAGAAAAGTCGTTCAAGATTTTCGCTGGTGCGATAACATCTTCGTTAGAAAATGCTACTGCAGATGGTCCAACAAATACAGATGCAAGATCTTCAAGACCAGCTTTTTCAGCTGCACGACGCAAGATTGAGTTTTTAATCACTTTATACTCAACTTCGCTTCCACGAAGCTCACGACGAAGAACTGTATCTTGCTCAACTGTCAAACCACGAGCGTCTACAACGACGATAGATGCAGCAGCTTTCATTTTTTCAGCTACTACGTCAACTAGTTCCGCTTTTTTAGCAATAATTGCTTCACTCATTAGTGTGTTCACCTCCGTAATTATTTTGCTTGGGGAAATTTTTCCAAAAGAAAAACGCGCCCAAACCTAGACACGAAAGTACAATACGCTTCTTTTTACATGATACGTTTTGTCCTCGGTAGGATACTTATGAGTCGAGCTCCCCTACTGTCTTAGGCAGTTTTTTCAAACCGTATATAAGTATAGCATAGTCAAAAAAAGAATGCAAGATTTTTGCAAACTTTTTTTAAAATTTTTTCGTGATTTTTCTTTTAAAGTTCTACTGTCAGTACTTGACCTTGCTTCACAACTTGTTCTCCGGCAATATAGACATCATCAACATCACTGGATTTGACAGCATAGACTAAGTGGGAAAGCATATTTTCTTGGGGTTGAAGATGGATTTTCCCTTGTGGTTGAATGACTAGAAAATCTGCTTGCTTGCCAACTTCCAGACTCCCAATCTGTTCTTCCATTCCAAGAACCTTAGCCCCTTCGATTGTCAGCGCTTTTAGAGCCATTTCGATAGGAAATTGGCTGGCATCCCCACTTTTCATCTTCTGAAGAAGGGCTGCAGTCCGTCCTTCCTCAAACATATCTAGATTGTTATTGGAAGCAACCGAATCTGTCGCAATTCCTACTGCCACTCCTGCTTTTTGGAGCTGGATAATTGGAGCAATTCCTGAGGCCAGTTTGAGGTTGCTGATAGGATTGTGGGCGATAGCGACTTGAGAAGATGACAGACGTTCAATTTCTCTATCGTTTAATTCGACCCCATGAGCAAAGACAGAAGGATGATCTAAGTAACCCAGTTCTTCTAGAAAAGCAAGGGGACGTTTGCCGTATCGTTTCAGGATAATTCCCGATTCTTCCTTGGTCTCCGCCACATGGATATGGAGAGAAATATTCAACTCTTTTGCCATGTCTAAGCTTTCTTCCAGCAAGTCTCTACTACAACTGTAGGGAGAATGTGGGGCTACCATAACCTTGAAATTTGGATTTTTATATCCAACAATTTCTTCAATGATAGCTCGTGTTCTAGCAATGGTCTCAGCAGCTGTTTCACCCTCTGAAGAAAAGAGGGTCGGTGAAAAATAACAACGCATCTTGGAAGCATTGACCACTTCATAAATCTCTGATATATCCACTCCATTAGGATTATACATGTCGTTGAAGGTTGTTGTTCCTGACTGGAGCATCTCTGTCAGAGCTTCTTTGACCGCCTTGGTAGTCATGTCGGGAGTAAACTCAGCTTCTGCTGGCCAAATATAGTCATTGAGCCATTCATGGAGATTGCTATCATCTCGGATCCCTCTCAGACCTGTCATTGCAGAATGGGTGTGGCAATTGACCAATCCAGGCATGATCCAAGCTCCCTGATAGTCTATAATCTGCTCAGCTTGATCTAAAATCTCTGACTTCTCTTGACCAACATAGACGATTTGAGAACCCTTAACGGCTAAGATTCCATCTAGATAGACATGGAAATCTTGGTCACAAGTCACGATATTTACATGCTGATAGACTTTCATTGTTTTTCTCCTTCTAAGACCTTGATTTTTTCTAGCTATTGTAACAAAAAAGTCACCCGAAGACAACTTCTTTTGTCTATAAGATTTCAAAGTAAAAAGGCTTATTCTGAGCTAAAAGCTGCAGCTTGCTGCATTTGGTAATACTTGCCCTTTCTAGTAATGAGATCCTGATGGTTACCATACTCAACAATATCGCCATCCACCAAGACTAGAATCAGATCCGCATCCTGAATGGTAGACAAGCGGTGAGCAATGATAAAGCTTGTGCGCCCCTTCATGAGTTTAGCAAAGGCATCTTGAACAAGTACTTCTGTCCGTGTATCAATGGAAGAAGTCGCCTCGTCTAAGATAAGAATCTTGGGAATAGCCAGAAAGACTCGAGCAATAGTCAAGAGCTGTGCTTGACCAACAGAAAGAGATTCTCCAGCATTTTCAAGCTTGGTATCGTATCCCTGTGGCAACTGTTGAATGAAAAAGTCTGCATTGGCTGCTTTGGCAGCAGCAATCACCTGCTCCCGACTAGCATCAGGATTTCCAAAGGCAATATTGTCATGAATGGTCCCTTGCTTGAGCCAGGTTTCTTGTAGCACCATGCCAAACTGTTGTCGTAAAGAGGCACGACTATAGTCATAAATGGATCTCCCATCCAGCAATATATCTCCAGTGTTAATGGGATAAAATCGCATGAGGAGATTGATAAGGGTTGATTTTCCAGCACCTGTCGGACCAACTATGGCTACCTTGCTACCAGCTGAAATATCAATAGATAAGTCCTTAATCAAAATCTTTTCAGGATTGTAGCCAAAAGAGACATGTTTAAAGGAAATAGCTCCCTTAACCTGGTCACTGGTCAAGACTTCCTTACCTGTTTCAACCACATCAGGACTTTCTAAGACAGCATAGACACGTTCTGCACAAGCCAAGGCACTTTGCAATTCGGCTAGAACTGAGGAAATATCGTTAAAGGGCTTGGTATACTGTTGAACATAGTTCAAAAAAGTCACTAAGCGTCCAATGGTCAAGGTAGAGCCTATCATGATACGATAAGCTCCCACTCCAGCTAGAAGGGCATAAATGAGCGCATTGACAAAGCGAGTCGAAGGATTGACCGTTGATGAATAAAAGATGGCTGACTGCGAATAGCCTGCGTAGTTGTCATTGGCATCGTGCAGTCTTTGGATAAACTCTTCCTGAGCATTGAAGGACTGGATAATGGTCTGTTGGCTAAGCGATTCTTCAATCAACTGTGTCTGAATTCCCCTAGTCTCTGTTTGCTTCTGGAAGAGATGATAGGAGCGTTTGGCAATAAAGCGTGAGATTACCATAGACAGTGGCGTCAACAGTAAGACTAAGAGTGTCATGAGGAGATGGATTTGGAGCATAGCTAGAATACTAACCAAAATCATCAAGACGCCAATGAAAAATTGGTTAAAAATCATGGTCAAGCCAGCTGCCAACTGTTCTATGTCCGTGGTTACACGACTGACCATCTCCCCACTGCCTTGCCGATCGACAAAAGCAATCGGTAAACGATGGAGTTTATGGATGATTCGCTCTCGCAAATCTTTAGTATAAAAAAAGATTAGGCGATTATAAAGGAGAGGATTGGCCCATTGTACCAGAGTATTTCCTATGACTACCAAGATCATCTGAAGAAAAATTTGCCAAAAAACTGGTGAAGAACCAACCACTAGGACTTGATCGATGACCTGCCCAATTAGAATAGGTAGGTAGATCGATAAGCCAACTTGGACAATAGTTCCTAGAAAGGCTAGGAAAAGGAGGAAGGGATGGCTTGCTAAATCTTTGGCCAAACGTGTGAATGTTTGATTTGCAGTTTGTCGTCTCATGCTAGTCCTCCTTACCATGTTGGGATGCATTGATTTCGCGATAAACTTGACTAGATTTTATCAAGTCCTCGTGCTTGCCGATAGCTAGTAGCTCCCCTTTTTCCAAGAGGAGAATCTGGTCAGCCATCTTTAAAGTCGATGTTCTTTGAGAAATCAAAATTAAGCTCGTATTTGGCAGATTTTCTCGGATAGCTTTCAAGAGCTTAGACTCAGTAATAGTGTCCAGTGCTGAGGTCGCATCATCTAGGATGAGAAATGGAGCTTGTCGCAAGACTGCTCGAGCAATAGACAGCCTTTGTTTTTGTCCACCTGAAAAATTTCGACCTCCTACCTCAACTAGGGCATCCAAGAGTCCTTCCTTTTCACTGACAAAGTCCTTTGCTTGCGCAATCTCCAAGGCCTGCCAAAGTTCTTGGTCAGTTACTTCGTGATTGAAACCTAGAGTCAAGTTTGAACGAATGGTTCCCTTAAAGAGTTCGACTTTTTGGGGCACATAGGCAATCCAGGACCGCCACTCCTCTAAATTAAGAGGACTAGATCCATCTCGATAAGGGTAAATGCTTCCCTTGTCTGCTGGATAAAGTCCAAGTAAGACTTGCACCAAGCTTGACTTACCAGAACCCGTTCCCCCAATGATACCAAGGATTTGGCCTTGAGTCATATCAAAGGAAATGTCTCTCAGAGAAGGCTGGGCCGCATCAGGATAGGTAAAGGTCAATTCATGGACTTGTAAAACCTGATTACTGGTAGCTTGCTTTTGTTCTAATTCTGAATGGATATCTTCTGGAGGTTCGGCAAAGACTTCCTCGATTCGCTTAGCTGAGATGTAAGACTGGTTGAGAGAATTGATCAGCATGGCTAGCTTGACCAATTCCACCAAAATCTGTAAGAGATAGTTGATGAGGGCAATAAGAGTACCTTGACTGAGCAAGCCTCCTTGAATAGAAATATAGCCTTGCCAGATGATAACAAGGAGAGTTCCATTAACAATCAGATAGGTCAGAGGTGTTAATAAACTAGACCAGAAACCTGTTTTTTCTTGTAAACTAGCATAAACTTGATTAAGAGTTTGAAAAATCTGTAACTCTCGTTTTTCTTGTCCAAAAGCACGAATAACTCGCATGCCTTGTAATTGCTGGCGTGTTTCCTGAACCAGTTGGTCCGTTTTATTTCTGAGACTACTGTAGAGAGGATTGACCAGTCGAGAGAGCCCTACAATGACAATGGTCAAAATGACAACCATAACCAAGAACCAGAAAGTCATCTCAGCTGAGATGCGATAGGCCATAAAGATAGCGCCAAAGACAATAATAGGTGCTCGCAAAAAGAGACGCAGGAATTGATTGATACCAGTCTGAATCTGATAGGTGTCCGAAGTCAAGCGAGTCACCAAACTAGAAGTGGTCAGACAGTCTCTGCTATCCTTGGGCAAGGAAAGAATATGTCGATAAAGATCATCTGTCAGTCCTTTGGCAAATCCAACCGCAGCCTTAGCTGAGTAAAACTGAGCTACCAAGGCCACTACAACACCAATTACTGCAAAGATAAGGAGCAGACCAATCTGCATCCAGAGATGACCTTGATTTTTCTGGGGCAAGGATTGGTCAACAATCCCAGCAATCACCATGGGAACCAAGAGCTCAAACACAGCTTCTAACAGCTTGAACAAGGGGGCTAAAATTGATTCTGTGATGTAGGGTTTGAAGTAAGATAGTAAGTGTTTCATAAGTCCCTTCTATTCTTATTCTGGAAATGAAGAAAGTGGGAAGCACCCACCATCTCTGTTTTATTTGTTTAAGTAAGGCAGTAGATAGCCATATCCTTCCTCTTCCATCTCATCCTTGGCCACAAAGCGCAAGGATGCAGAATTAATACAGTAACGAAGTCCACCTAACTCCCGAGGTCCATCTGTGAAAACATGACCCAAGTGAGCATTGCCTGACCGAGAACGAACTTCGATTCGCTCCATTCCATGGCTGAGATCCTTGTAATAATGAATCAACTCTTTGGAAATCGGACGGCTGAAACTTGGCCAACCACAACCTGAGGCAAACTTATCCTTGGCAAAAAAGAGTGGCTCACCCGTCGTAATATCTACATAAATCCCTTCTTCAAAGGTTTGGTCATAGGCATTGGTAAATGGAGCCTCTGTAGCAGCTTCTTGGGTAACACGATAGGATTCTTCAGTTAAGCTTTCCTTTAACACCTCTTGACTAGGCTTTTCATAGTTTGCTGCATCAATCAATGGCTTCTCAGCATCGGTCACATCAATATGACAGTAACCTGAAGGATTTTTCTTGAGATAGTCTTGGTGGTAATCTTCAGCTAAAATATAGTGGCGAAGTTTCTCCACTTCTACTGCAATCTTTCGACCCAGCATGCGTTCCTGCTCCTGCACCACTGTGTAGATAGCTGGCAAGTCTGCTTCATCCTGGTAATATATACCGGTCCGATATTGACGACCACGGTCATTCCCTTGTTGATTGATGGATAGAGGATTGATAACTCGGAAATAATAAAGTAAAATCTCTCTGAGTGACACTGCCTTCTCATCATAAACCACTTGCACCGTTTCTGCATGGTCTGTTTCCTTGAGTAACTGATAATTGGTCGTTTCGACTTGTCCATTAGCGTAGCCGACACTGGTTACTAGCACTCCAGAAATGCGTGAAAAATACTCCTCTAAGCCCCAAAAACAACCACCTGCTAGATAAATTTCTGCCATCTTTATTTCTCCTTTATCAAGTTCTTTGACTAGACTTATTTTCAAAAAAAGGATAGGAAGCCCTCTGGTCAAGAGTTTCCCCATCCTATCTTCTATTCTTTATTTTGCTTCGACACGGACACCTTGGGTATCAACTTTCAAGTCATGAAGTTTTCCTTTGAAAGGTTGCTTTTCCAATTCTGCCTTAATCGCTGGCATCTTGTCATGAGAAGCCAAAACCATAACTGTCGGCCCAGCACCAGAGAGGTAGGTTGCATAGGCACCATTTTCTTTGGCCACTTGCTTAATCGTCGCAAATTCTCTCACCAAGTCCTGACGATAGCGCTCGTGGAAGAGGTCTCCCTCGATTGCTTGCCCAGCGGTCACCATGTCTCCTGCCAACAAGGCCGCAACCGCCACATTGGCGATAGAACTAGCTGCAACAGCTTCCTTATAGGACAATTTCTTAGGCAAGACACCACGGCTGTCTCTAGTACGCAATTCATAGTTTGGAATGTAGGCTAGGAAATCACATTCTGGGAAGTCTGCTACGATAGCTGAAACTTGCCCATCAACAGAGCTTGCAATAACGAGATTACCATAAATGGCTGGAGCTACATTGTCAGGATGTCCTTCAATCTTAGTCGCTAACTGCAATTTTTCATGGTCTGATAAGTTGAGCTGGCCCAATTGATTGGCTAGTTCAATCCCAGCTACAATAACCGAGCTGGAAGAACCCAAACCACGTGCCAAGGGAACATCACTGGTCATTTTCAAGCGTCTAGGTTTCAAATCTGGTACAATTTGCAAAGCAATTTTGAGCAAGAGATTACGCTCGTCATGAGGAATCCATTTACCAATCTGGTGTTCAATCAACCACTCATCTCGTTCTTCGCAGACCTCGATTTGAAGGTACTTGGTTACAGCTACACCGACCGAGTCAAATCCTGGCCCGATATTGGCACTGGTTGCAGGTACAATAATCTTCATTTTATTCTCCTAGCACCTTGAAGGTATTCAAGAGGTCGAATTCTGAAACCTTCTTCAATTCAGCTGAGACATTTTCCAGCTGGGCTTTATTAATCTTGTGTGTAATGATAACGACACGCGCCTTGTCACCCTCTTTTCCGTCTTGGAGGATTTGCTTGAAGGAAATATCTTGGGCATTAAAGATTTCAGCCAACTTCAAGACCTGACCTTTTGAGTCTGGTGCCAAGATTGAGAAGTAGTAGTTTGCTTTAACATCCTCAGGATTTGCCAAGACCAAGGCACGGTTGTATTCGTTGAAGTCTTTACCGATGGTTCCATCATTCAGACGACGAACGATACGGACAATATCCGCCACCACACTTGTTGCAGTTGGTTTTTGACCAGCACCTGGTCCATAGTACATAGACTCACCAATACCGATAGACTCTACAAAGACAGCGTTCATCACTCCATTCACACTGGCAAGTGGGTGCGCTTTAGGAAGGAAGGTTGGAGTTACTTCTGCAGCAATTCCTGAAGGAGTTTCCTCAATAGAACCAACCAATTTTACTACATAGCCAAGTTCTTGGGCTACAGCTACGTCTTCTGGTGTGATATTGCGGATTCCCTTGTGGGCTACATCGTCAAAGGCAACCTTCATACCAAAGGCAAATTGGCTCAAGATAACCATCTTGTAGGCTGCATCAATCCCATCCACGTCATTTGTCGGGTCGCTTTCTGCAAATCCTAGACGTTGCGCTTCCGCAAGAGCATCGTCGTAAGACCATCCTTCTTCCACCATCTTGGTCATCATGAAGTTGGACGTTCCATTGACTACACCAAGTACGCGCGTGATTTTATCAGAAGCCAAGGAATTTGCTAGAGTACGAAGAATTGGAATCCCACCAGCTACTGCTGCTTCGTAGTAAAGTGCTACCTTATTAGCTTGAGCGATTTCTAACAATTCTGCACCGTGGACAGCCAAAAGGTCCTTATTGGCAGTAACAACGTGTTTACCAGCTTCCAAGGCACGAGTGATAAAAGTCTTAGCAGGTTCGATACGCCCCATCAATTCCACTACGATTGTAATATCTTGGTCTGATAAAATGTCATCTACATTGGTTACAAAGTTAAAGTCATTCCCTGCTGCAAGCAAGCGATTCTTTTCATCTTCATCCTTGACCAATACCTTGGCAACTTCAATCTCTGAATGTGCTGATTGATTGATTTTTTCTCCATTTTCCTTTAGGAGGAAAGGCACGCCACTTGCAACGGTACCAAATCCTAGTAAAGCAATTTTAACTGTCATGTTTGTCTCCTCGAAATTTTCTAATATAGCCATTATAACAGAATTTTGTGAAAATTCCTATTATAGTAAATCACTATTTCAGTCTAAAAAAGAAAAACGAATCAGATGATTCGCTCTCCTTAAAATCTGAAAATAACTTTCCAGAAATGATTATCCAATCTTTTGCAGATTGATCACTGCATCGTGATTGATCAAGACTTGGCCATACTCTTGTAAGACTGAACGACTGATATCACTATCTTCCGCAAACTCGCGCATACGAGCCAACAGCCAAGCTGGATATGGACTTGGATGATTTTCAATATCGACTAAAATGGTCAAATAATAGCGCTCATTCATCTTGTAGAGTTCAGAAGTTTCCATCTCAAAAGTCACTGTCTTGGCAAAAGCCACCAAATCAGCTAACTTAGAAAAAGAAAGGATGTAGTAGATGTAAGGCTCTTTCTTGCTTTCAACTTCTTGTTCAGCCTGTTCCTGCTCTTCTTCCCTGGCTTCTACTTGCTCTAGAGATTGAATGGCTTCGATATCATCCTTGGTTTTATCTGCGATGCTTTTTTCTAAGGTTTTGATAAATTCATCTGGCGACATTTGAGCCAATTCTTCCATATCTGGCAAATCCGATAAGTCTTCAAAATCTAGATTTTGGTCAATCTTTGACTTGGTTACAAAGACGTCCACCTTATCAGGTTTTGGAGTCACACGGAAGCTCAACATGCCTGTATCCAGAAAGCTCTCAGGCATCTCTAACTCATCCAATATGGCATAAAAGAACTCTTCTGTTTTTTCTTGAGGAACAAGAAAGTCAGCAATCTCCATTCCTCGATCCATCAAATCCTCTAAAGACATCGTGATTTTCAAAGTTGTATCACTAATTTGTTTCATTTTCATTGCTAGTAACCTCATACTTTCAGTTCTATCTATTATACTAGATTTTTATGATTTTATCAAAAGAAGGCTTCTCTGTCGGGATAGATTTTCCCTAGGGTAACTTCTGTAGAAGACTCTAAAAGAAAATTTCTGCAGACAAATAGAAAAAAGCCTTCAAAATCGGCTCTTGTCCGACTTTGAAGACCTAATGCATCCGAATGCTTATAATTTAAAGGTTGCTACACCGAGGATAGAACGATTTAAGTTTCGAAGAATTTGAAGACTTTGCTCAAATTTCTTATAACGAGTTACTCCGTATTCTTCAACAAGAAGGACTGTATCTCTTTCCAAAAGAGATGATACATCTTGTAAATCTACAAAATGCATTCCTTTTAAAGCCTCTTGACTCTGTTTCAATTTATCTAGGATAGCTTTATTTGAGCTAACGATGGTCAATTCCTGTCCAGCATTTTTGTATGACAAGACATCTGCTAGGTTAGCAATTGTTGTAATCTCTGTTACAAAATCAATTTGATATTGAGAAAAATCACCTGCTCTATTGATTGTTGGATTAAAGAGATAAATCAACACATTTCCCATTACAACCAAAATCACACAAATCACTCCAATAACAGCTAAACGAAGAATCAGATTTTTCACATTTAATCCAAGCGCTGTCTCACCATTTGCATTCAATTCTTTAGAGTTGATGGTTTCCAATTTTTCAATTTTCACATTTGCATAAGTGTGTTTAAATTTCTCAATCAATCCATCAATTTTTCGCTCCAACAAGTCATTAGCGTCTTTACTTGGTGTCAAAATTTTCACACCAACCCCTGCATCGTCAATCATATAGTAAACGGTCAGTTTTTTCCACCAATAGTCACTTGTAGAATTTTTCAAGGTTGTCTCTGTCGTATCCAATTCACTGGCAATTTTTTTCAACTCACTCGGCTCTACATCATTGAAAAGATAAGCTCCATTCAAATTCCCATCAATCAATTTTCCGTAGAAATCACTATAACCACCAATTTGATGATTCAAAATTGTTTTAGCTGAATCTTCTGGAGGGGTGATTTTATAGCTGATATAAGTTGAATAACTTGTTGTGTCTTTGACAGTATTTTTATTCTTAACTGCTTTAATTGTAAATGGTACAGCAATGAGAGCAAATAAAGCGATGAGAGCTAGGATATTTGCTTTTCGTTTTTTGTAAAGATTTGCAAACAAATCAGCTACTGAATAATGTTCAAACATGATTTTTTTCTCCTTTGTTTAGTAAATACTGGTTTTCTTTTGTAAGCATTTTTGCTACAAATATAATCACAAGAACAATTCCCCAGAATTGCATTGTAAATAAATTGAAGAAACTTTCTGAAAAGCTACTTCTAGGCATAAAGAATAGATTATTCAAAATGAGTAAGGATAAGGCAAATAGGATTGTTCTTGAACGATAGGCTACTTGCAGCATGGCTATGAATAACATACCTAGTAAGAGACTAAGTAGAAAGACTCCTATCATACCATAATCGGTATACAATTCCATAATATAGCTACTTCCGATACCATGTCCTTTCAAGTATTCCTTGTTCAAAACAAGATAGGATAGATTGTGGGCATAACTATTACTATCAATAGCTAGTTCCACACTATTGGTTGTATGCTCAAAGGCTTTTCCTCCGAAAATAGCCCCCAAACTTCCCCTTGCAAAATAATCAAAGACAGGACCAAAAGTGAAATTACGGAAATCTCGATAAGGTAGGCTACTGTTAAATAGAAAACCTCGAGCCAAAACACCAAAACTGGTCCCTTGTTTATAGATAAAGTCGAGCAGGATATCCCAGAAACCTGTATGGGAAACTTGAACATTATCCCGTACATAATTGAGCACTCCCATTGCTAACATGAGAAGAGGAGAACCAACAAAAATCGCTAACTTTTCTTTAAACCCAATCCATTTTCCTTTTTCAGTTTGCTCCCGCATAAAGTAATAAACGAAAGCAAATAAAATACTTAAAATAAAGGGATTGCGTGTCCCGATTGCCAAATGAATGGTATTAGCTGCAATAAAGGAGACAAGCACTACTGTTGCCTGCCATTTCTTTGGCTTGGTTGCCAAATACATACACATTGCATAGACCGTAAAGGTTGATAAGATATAGGTAAAATAAGGAAGTTTACTTTCAAAATTTGCATAGTAGGCATAGTAGGAAGTCTGCAAGCGATACAGGAGCCGTTCAAATAACCGAATGAAATAGAAAGGATAGGTTAGAAGAAAAACTCCTAGCGATACAAAGCGCAACCGCTTGATGTAAACCTCTTTTAGAGAATTTCCTATATTTGGTACTTTTATTCTCTTCCTAGCTATGAAGTAACGAGCCAGGACGCCTCCTATGGTCGAGCCCAGAATCGAAACCATGACAACTATAAAGGCAAAACGATAGGCTATGGGATGATAGGTATCCAAAGCGCCATCTCTAAAATAATCAATGGTCGGCCTTGATACCAGAAAGACAACAATAGTTAAAAAGAAAATAAAATGGATTAAGTAATACTTGATATCATTCCAACAAGCAATTAAGCTACTAACCAGTAAGAACAATAAAGTAGAAAGCAAGCTAACATTGTTATTATTAAACAGATACACAATTCCACTTACTAGTGTCAAAGCATAGCTGACTAGGGTCAAACTAAATAATAATCGTTTTCCATCAATCACTTGCTCACCCC
>NZ_AFUF01000014.1 GCF_000222785.1 Streptococcus mitis SK569
TTTTTATAATAACCAAATGAGATTCTCATTTCAGTCATTTATTAACTGTTTTAAATCTTTAGACAACATTTCTTCGCTTCCTTGTTCTACATAAATTTGTTTCACTATCCCATCTTTATCCACTATAAATATTGTTGGAATAGCTTTTACATCAAAAACTTAAAAGCTTGTAAATCTTGATCTATATAAACTGGAAAGGTAAAACCCTGATTCCTTAAAAATTTATGAGAGGTTTCAAGTGTTTCACGTTCCCCATCAACTATATCCACCATAAAGAAATCAACTTTATCTTGGTATTTATCATAAAGGTGCTGAATGATTGGGAGCTCTTTTTGGCAATCAGGACACCAACTAGCCCAGAATACCACAACCTTTGGTCTAAACTTATAATCTGATAGTTGAACCTGTACTCCCTCATTAGAGGTTAACAATGCATTCTTGAATGTTGTATTTTTAGTTTTTGAAATATATTGTTTTATTTCCTCCTCTTTTTTTAAGAGGAGCTCTTGCGCTGTTTCTTCTTGATGATGAGATTCCTGGTTTTGATAGTAAAATCCTGCTAAAAATAAAGATGCTATCACAAGAAGAACCATTGTCTCTACAACATGTTTTTTGACATCATGGATTGTCCTCCACTTCTGAAATTCTAAAACTTTCGATAATAGATAATTCTTCTGGTAAGATTAAAACTCGCTCTTCGCCTGCATCTAAAATAGCTAAACGGAATGGTTCCTTATTCAACTCTATTTGTACCAACCTTTGCTCCGTTGTGTTATTTCGAAACAGCAAACTGTGGCGAGTTTGTGTAAACGTCTCTAGCGAGATACTAAAATCTTCCATTTCTATCTCCTATCCAGAAAACCAAAAACTAAGACTTAAGAATACTTCAAATCCAAACATGCTTCTTTCCTCCTTATCTCTTGTTCTTTATGATCATAGTATAGCGCTTTCAAAAATAAAAAAACATGACAAAAATGTCATGTTAGCTCTCCATTTCCTCAAAAGTTTTTATATCTTTTTCTTTTTCTCCCAATATACGCGCTTCTAATACTTGGTCTCCAAATGCTTGAGCACAAATAATAGCTCTATCGTATAAGCGGATGGCTTTTTCCTTATCCCGTTTATGAAATAAGGTACACATAGCTTCAAGCATATCAACAATTGGCTTGTTTTGAAAATCCTGCGATAAAATCATCAGCCTGTTCATCGCCTTAACATAAGGCTCAAAAGTAGAGTAAGATTTTTCCATCCATTGAACAGCTAAAGAATCAAGCACTGTTCTCTTTAACATATAAGCTGTCTCTAAATCTGATGAATTTGTTTCTCTTATAAGTTTTTTAGAAAGCATCCAAAACAGTTCATGATGATACTCAGTCGGTCTTGCTAAACACGAAACAAAGTACAATTTTATAAGAAGCAAATCATTCACCGAATAGTTTTTCCTTATCTTTACTTGTTCAAAATATTCATCCAGCAAAGCATCGCCAAAACCTGCATCTTCACTTACAAAGACATCAAAACTAGCTTGTAAGGCACTAACTGCAATCTGTTCATCCTCAGGTAGACTGTCATAATAGTGTTCGTAAACTCTTTCAAACAACTCTTCCTTAACCTGGATTCGATCATCATCTCCATAAGTTTGAAACTTAATGAGTTTATCCTTTAATATCAAGTACTCTGAGGGTAAAATCATATGATCCATATCTACTATATGTGAAATTGGACAGCCTAGTTTGTAAGCTATATACTCTACCTTGGATAAACTTGGAGAAGATTGACCTGATTCAATTCGTGCTAGTTGGCGCACCGTTATCTCAGTTTCATCATCACAAAGAGTTTCACGAGTGATATGTTTCATCTCTCGCAACATTCGGATTCTTTTACCTACTTCTATTTTGATATCCATTTGTTTACTCTCCTGACAACTATTTCCATATAAAAAATAAATTCCCTGTATATATTTTACTATTTTCTATGGAGATAAGCAATATTTGAAATATATATAACTATCTTTGTGTCATATCATAAATTTCAGTTTAACTGTTACTACACCTTGGCAATTCCAATCTTCCTCACTGCCATTGCTAGTTTCTTTGCCTTCTTTGACAGCCTGCGATTTACAGCCCTCTTGTGTGTGATTAGCATTGGAATCATTCTACTTGCTAGCCTCCATATCATTACAAGACCAAGTCAAGCAAGTGAAACCGACTCCTTCTATCAATTATTCTTGTCTGTCCTTGTGAACGGAGTCATTATCCTCCTCTTCTTTGTAGCTGAAGTCGCACTGATTGGGGATTATCTTCGTATCTTGGCCTTTCTTTAAACTTCATACTCTTCGAAAATCTCTTCAAACCACGTCAGCTTCGCCTTACCGTAGATATATGTTCCTGACTTTGTCAGTCTTATCTACAACCTCAAAACAGTGTTTTGAGCAGCCTGCGGCTAGCTTCCTAGTTTGCTCTTTGATTTTCATTGAGTAGCAATCCTGTCTTCCATGGCAGGATTTTTTATATGCTAAAAAGCAAGTCGATTGACTTGCTTCTGCTTTACTCTTCTTGTGCTAATGTTTTAAAATCTTTGTCTAAGATGGGTTGCACTTCTAATTGATTGGCGTCTAGTTGGTGGTAAAATGCTGATGGTAGTGACTCTAAGAATTTTGCATAGTTCAAGCGGGCAATGGCTTCATAGTCTTCTGGTTTAGAGCCGTCTCCTCTGATTTGAACCAAATCAATCTCCCATTGGACTTCCTTATCCACCAATTGCTCAATATAGGCTGCAGGAACAAATGGTTCTATCGGTAAAACAGTCTTGACGCCTTGAGCTAGATGGTAAACACCGTGAACTTGTCCTTCTCCATCCTGATAAAAGGAAACTCTTGCAAAGTAGGCATCTGTCTCTTGAACCGCACGTACACGCGCTTCAAACTGTGCTAATCCATCTTCCTCTAAAAAGCTTTTCAAGTCCTCATGACTAAAGAAAACAGGATTAAAAATTCCTTGGCAAATCGTAAAACGGGCTGCAATGTCTACCAGATGAGCTTGAATACCTGCTTGGAAATAAGCTTCAAAATCAAAACCATCTAGTCCTTCAATCTCAGTTCCTGTATAAGCAAGTAGAGCATCTAAAAATGATTTGATAATCTGCCAGTCTGTCTGCGTTAGTAGGTCAGGAAGATCGACACGGTAAGCCTTTTGACCATCAGCATAACTGATCTTAAAAAGAAATTGTGATTGCCCCACTATCGCACACTCGATATACTCGAGACGATTAAGAGGCTGACGGAGATAGACTGCATCATAGCTGTGTGACTCCAAGCCATCTACTAATGCCAAGATAGACTTGGCAGTCAAAATTTCCTGTTCTCCTAAAATGCTCTGTTTATTTGGAATAAAAAATGTTTTCGCCATAACTGGACTCCTTTGAAATCGTTTACATATAGTATACCCTATTTTTCTGAAAGATACAGAAACAAACTTTAGATTTTTGAGTAAAGAGCCAGAAAAACAGCCCCTAAGGACTGTTTAATCTTATACAGTAGCTGCTTGATCCAAGCTTTCACCGATAGCAGCTAGGCGCTCAATCACTTCAGCTTGTGTCAATTCATTTTCTGAAACATAGCGGTTACGTGGGTGAACACGGCACTCATGTGAGCATCCACGAAGGTACTTGTCTTCATTTTCTTCTGATGTCAAGATACGACGGTTACAGAATGGATTTCCACAGTTGACATAACGTTCACATGGTGTTCCATCAAACCAGTCTTTTCCTACGATAGTTGGGTTGACATGGTTAACATCTACGGCAATACGCTCGTCAAAGACGTACATTTTCCCATCCCAAAGCTCACCTTGGACTTCTGGGTCTTTACCGTAAGTTGCGATTCCTCCGTGCAATTGGCCAACATCTTTGTAGCCTTCACGAACCATCCAACCTGAGAATTTCTCACAGCGAACACCACCTGTACAGTAAACCACGACGCGCTTGTCCATGAATTTTTCTTTGTTGTCACGAACCCACTGTGGCAACTCACGGAAGTTGCGGATATCTGGGCGGATAGCCCCACGGAAATGTCCTAAGTCGTACTCATAATCGTTACGTGTGTCAAGGACAACGGTATCTTCGTCAAGAAGGGCTTCTTTGAACTCTTTTGGAGACAAGTAAGCACCTGTTGTTTCAAGTGGGTTGATGTCGTTGTCAAAGTCGTTGTCTTCCAAACCAAGGTGGACAATTTCTTTCTTGTAGCGAACAAACATCTTCTTGAAGGCTTGTTCATTTTCTTCGTCAATCTTGAACCAGAGGTCTTCCATTCCTGGGAGGCTATGAACGTAGTCCATATATTTTTGAGTTGTTTCGTAGTCACCTGAAACTGTTCCATTAATTCCCTCGTCAGCGACTAGGACACGGCCTTTAAGGCCGATTGATTTACAGAAAGCCAAGTGGTCTGCAGCAAATTGCTCTGCATTTTCAATTGGAGTATAAAGGTAGTAAAGTAAGACACGAATATCTTTTGCCATAAGATTTGTTCTCTTTTCTATTCTTAAATTTTCTAAATTTTTTATTTATCCATACTAGTATACCTGCTTAAGAAAACGAATGCAATTTATTTGACTGGAAATTTTAGAAGGTGGCCTGTCCCTGCACTTCATCAGTAACCATAGCGAATCGCCGACAATTCTCTCAATTTTTTGATTTGCTCAGCTTGACTTTCTGACAAAGTCAGCTTATTGTCAATCAACACACGTGAGATGTCAACATTCATTTGACTCAATATAAATGGAGTCGAAGTCCCATCGTTCTTTAATCGTCTTTTATAAATCACTAATTGATTTTTCAAGAGGGTCAGTTGAGACACTTCCTTTATATCTTCTACTAGATAATCTATGATAGTCATGGCTTCACAACGCCTTTCACTTCCTCCTGCAAACCATTTTAATGTTGTCATTCTTATTTTCCTCCTGAAACTCACTTATAAATTGATAAACTATCATTCCTAACTCTGTACCAATACTTTACCCAAATACCCTGTTTAAAAAAGTCAGCAAAAATGGTAATGTTGCGAAAATATTATTGATCACATGCACCGCATAGGAAGGATAAATACTCTTGGTATAGCGGGTCAAACTAGCAAAGATGATGCCAGATGTTGCAAAGATGAAGATATCTAACAAACTAGGCAGGCTTGAAAAATGAGGAAGAGCAAATAAAATTGACGGAAGAAGCAAATCAAGGCCAAATCTCGAATGCTTAAAAAAGGCGTGTTGCAGTAATCCTCTATAGATCAGCTCTTCCATAAGTGGAGTCAGAAAGAACAAAGTTATATAGATACCTAGCTCAGCAAAGTTGGTCCCACTATAACCGATCAATACAGCCCAACCTTCAGCAGTTGACTGAACATGTTTAGCTGTCTGAACGTTAAAAGAGATCTGGAGCACTACCACTAATACTGTCAAAATCGAATACCAAAGCCATTTTTTTCTTGGAATGCGAAAGAGATAACCATGGCCTGTCTTAATCAGAATCCAAATCATGACTCCGCTAAATAGCAAACTCAAGAGATTTCTAATCCAGAAAAAATTGCCAATCTGGGAAGAAAATTGCCAATAATTTTGGACAATAAGCGTTAGCTGAGAAAGGCCAAATACGAAAAATAGGTAAGACAAGACTGCACTTATTTTGAAGACAAGCTGATACTTTTTCATGTGATCCCTCCTTTGTAAACTCGAACATCTCTAATATAAGCCATATTTCCCCAAATTCTTGCTCTAAATCCTAAATAGTGCTTGAGATTTCCTAAATGGTTAAAATAATGAAAATGAGAGAACAGGAATATCTATGTCTTTGTTTCAAAAAATCACTGCCTTCCCCAGATAAGTCTGAGGAAAACAGTGATTACATTTTTAGGAATTAGGAATGAATACACAAAATCAATTATTCTTATGATTTTTTATTTTTCAAGAATTCATCGTATTGTTTTTGCATTTCGTTCAATACTTTTTCGTAGGCACCTTCAGATTTCAATTTTTCCATCAATTCTGGAATCGCTTTGTCTGGGTCTACAGTACCAGTGTTGATAGCTGTATCGAATTGTTGCATTGTGTTAGAGATAGCTGAGATTTCAGATTTCACATTGTCAGTGTTAAAGATGAATCCAAGCGCTGGAGATTCTTTAGCTTCAGCCAATTGTTTCTTAGAATCTTCGATTTGTTGATCTGTAACGTTTTCGTTGATGTAAAGGATCCAGTTGTTACCAGTGTTCCATCCACCCATGTGAGTATTTCCTTTGTAGCCATCAAGGACGCGTACACGATTTTCTTTACCTGCAATTTTTTCCCAGTTCTTGCCTTCTGGACCGTAAACAAGACCGTTCAAGAGTTCTGGGTTAGTGTTCAAGAGGTTCAACACTTCCATTGATTTTTCTTTGTTCTTAGAGTTGTTTGAGATAACAAAGTTAGCAACTTGTGTTGTTTGGTTTTTCTTGATGAAGTTAGTAATTGGTTTGATTTGAATATCTTTGTTAGCAACACGTGAAAGCAAGCTGTTACCGTAGTCAGCTGGTCCTACTGTTTCTTCACGAACGAACCAAGTATCTTGTTGAAGGTCAAATGAAGTATCGCTTGTTGCTACATCTTTTGGAATGTATCCAGCTTCATAGAATTTGTGAAGAGTCTTCAAGTGTTCTTTAAAGCGAGGCACTTCGTAACGGTTTACGATCTTAGTAGTGTCCCCTTCAAGGTCGATAACGAATGGAAGTCCATTTGGAACTGGGTAGTCAAAGTTATCAGATGGGATGAAGTTCTTAGTAACCGCAAATGGCACTACATCTGGAGCTTTTTCTTTGATTTGTTTCAAGACTGGTTCAAGTGTTTCGTATGAAGTGACACCTGAAATATCGATACCGTATTTAGCAAGAAGAGTTCCGTTGAAGGCGAAGTTTTGAGATGATGCAACGTTGGCTGCAACTGGAACTGCGTAAATTTTACCGTTAATGCTGTTACCTTTGATGTAAGCTGGGTCAAGTGCTTTGTAAAGCTCTGCCCCTTCTTTCTTGTACAAGTCAGTCAAGTCAGCATAGGCACCTTTTTGAGCATTTACAACATAGTTAGAGGCAAAGGCAATATCGTAGTTTTCACCAGATGATGTGATAACTGACATTTTCTTATCATAGTCACCCCATCCAAGATATTGGATATCCAATTTAGCACCAACTTTTTCTCCAATGATTTTGTTAGCATTTTCTAGCAATTCATCCAAGTTATCTGGTTTGTCACCGATTTGGTACATTTTGATAACAGGTTTTTCACCTGAAGCTGAATCAGCAGCTTTCTTGTTGTTACCTGAAAGGTTTCCACAAGCAGCGAGACCAGCAGCCAAAGCGACTACACTAGCAGATGCAAAAGCATATTTTTTCCAGTTTTTCATGATAAAAACTCCTTTTTTTATTTTAAACTTATAAACAATGTAATGATTTTATACTCAATGAAAATCAAAGAGCAAACTAGGAAACTAACCGCAGGTTGCTCAAAACACTGTTTTGAGGTTGCAGATAGAACTGACGAAGTCAGTAACATCTATACGGCAAGGCGACGTTGACGCGGTTTGAATTTGATTTTCGAAGAGTATTAACTTCACACAAAGGAAGTTGGGAACTGAGAAATGTATTTCTCAACAAGCACTATTCTTTCACACCACCGATAGTCAAACCTTTTACAAAGTAGCGTTGGAAGAATGGATACAAAATCGCGATTGGAAGGGTTGCGACCACAACCATGGCCATACGGCCTGTTTCTTTCGGTAGAGCAACTCCCAGTTGACCAGATAGGCCGACTGCTTTGGCGATGTAATCCATATTTTGTTGGATTTGCATAAGCAAATACTGCAATGGGTACAAGTTGTCACTCTTGATATAAAGAAGGGCGTTGAACCAGTCATTCCAGAAACCAAGAGCTGTCAAGAGCGTGATGGTTGCGATACCTGGTAGTGACAATGGTAAACAGATTTGGAAGAAGATCCGGGCTTCACTGGCACCATCGATACGAGCAGATTCTAGAATGGCTTCTGGAATGGTCTTCTTAAAGAATGAACGCATCAAGATGATATTAAATGGTGAGAGAAGCATTGGAACAATCAAGGCCCAAACTGTGTCACCAAGTTGAAGCAAACGAGTGACCACGATATAGCCTGGTACCAAACCAGCATTGAACAACATACTAAGCAGGGCAAAGATTGTAAAGAATCTGCGGTACTTAAAGGTTGTCCGTGAAATAGCGTAGGCATAGGTTGTTGTGATAAAAACGTTTGTGATAGTCCCCACCACTGTTACAAAGACTGATATGAAGAGGGCTTGGAGGATTTTATCCTTAAACTGTGCCAAAAATTCAAAACCGTCTAATCCAAATTGGGATGGGAAGAAGCTATAGCCATTTTGGAGGATACTCTTTTCATCTGTCACCGAAATAACAATAACGAATACGAAGGGTAGGATACAAGAGAGGGCAATCAAACCAGAAATGGTACTGAAGAAGATATCTGCTTTCTTACTGAAGGAGTGAATGCCGACATTATCAATTTTTTCTTTTTAATTTTCTTTTCTGCCATATTCTCCTCCTTTCTAGAACAAGGCTGAGTTTGGATCAACTCGTCTTGCAAGTAAGTTTGATAGGATAACCAAAAGCAAACCGACTACTGATTGGTAGAGACCTGCCGCTGAAGCCATACCGATATCCGCTGTCTGGGTCAAACCATTATAAACATATACGTCCAAGACGTTGGTTACGTTATAAAGCTGACCAGCATTGTGGGGGATTTGGTAGAAAAGACCGAAGTCTGCACGGAAGATATTTCCGACTGCCAGGATGGTCAATACAGTTACCAACGGTGTCAACTGCGGAATGGTTACATTGCGAATTCGTTGCCATTTGCTAGCCCCGTCCACTGTTGCTGCTTCGTAGTAGGTTGGATCAATTCCCATGATTGTCGCATAGTACATGACACTGCTATATCCAAAACCTTTCCAAATACCTAGGAAAAGTAGGAGATATGGCCAGATACCCAAGTCAGCGTAGAAATTGATTTCCTTCATTCCAATAGATTCTAGGAAATGGTTGAACACCCCTTTATCAATATTTAGGAAGGCATCTGTAAAGAAACTGATGATAACCCAAGACAAGAAGTAAGGGAACAACATAGAAGTTTGGAAGATCTTAACCATTCTCTTAGAACGGAGTTCACTGAGGATGATGGCAATCCCTACAGATACAATCAAACCAATAAAGATAAAGCCGAGATTGTAGAGGACAGTATTTCGTGTGATAATAAAGGCGTCTTTTGAACTAAACAAGAATCTGAAATTATCGAGTCCGACCCATTTACTATTCATGATACTATCTATGAAACCATTACTGGTCATGTGGTAATCTTTGAAGGCAACCACGTTCCCAAATACTGGAATGTAGAAGAATAGAATCAACCAGAGTGCCCCTGGCAAAACCATCAAGAGAAAGATCCAGTTATCTCTCAAGGTTTTTGAAAACTTATTCATAATTTCCTCCCTTTTTTATTTTGATACCCATCTAAAAATTCCTTTTTAGACTTTTGATAACGATTACATTATTAGTATACTCCTATTTGAAGGTTAGGTTAAACTACTAATTATAGAAAAAACTCCACAAATTATTTTATGTGGAGTACTTTTTAAGAAAGGGATGTTTCACGAGAAACACTCTGAACAAGGGACACTATTCTTGTTTTTAAGTTGTATAAATCGTCGAAGCTGTCGCAATGGTATGCCACTGATTAGCTGTTGTGGCTGCGAAGTCCTTGTCTTCGTAGAAGTCTGTAAATGGTAAGATTTCCACTTCTAGCTCATCAATACGGTCCAGCTGACCTGCCAGATAAGCCTCGATGCGACTTTCTGCTCGCTTGATTCGTTGCAAGAGCCCACCCATACGGATATCAACTGTATCCAAGCCAAAGACCTTATTTTCTTTCAGCCATTGGTGACTAAAGAGGGCATGGAAGTCTTCAATTTGGCTTCTGAGTTCTGGTAATTCTTGTCTTGCGATTTCTTGCAGATTCTCTTTATCATCCGTTTGGTAAACCTGACGAATGCGTCTTCCCACATCAACTTTGCTACTTAAAATAGCATTCAACTGGGCCTGAGTTTCAAAGAGATAAGCATAGTTTCCCGCTTTTTCTTTGATTTTAGCAAGAATCTCGGCTGCCTGAGCGAAGTGCGGTTTGTCCTGTTCAGGAGTCATGTGTCGGTCAAGGATCGGACAGAGAACATCCTGATAAAAGACATAGCGGTTGGGATTGATGCCACTGAGATTGCTTGGTAGGTCTGGCAAGAGGTTGGCAAGGTCAATCTGCATAAAATCTTCAACCGATAGACCTGTATTGGTCTGGAAATGAGCAGACAGTCGGTCTAGGTCATTGCGATAGCTGAGTTCTGCCCAGATTTGCAAGCTCGGTAAGATAGAGAATTGGGCTGTTTCACCACCATTATCTCCCCAACCCGTCACAATGACTTCTTTGATGTCATTGGCACGGCAGGCTTTATTGGCCTCGATAGCCACTAGACGGCTGAAATGATTATTGGGTGTGAAACCAATCCACTTCCAAGCACCACCTGCAAAGGCAAGGTCATGGCTAATCTTGTGATGGTTGCGGAAGTTGCGATTGTATTTTTCCTCGCTATCCTGATAATAGTCCCAGTAAACCAAGGTTACACGGTCTTTGAGACGGTCTAGGTAGACACGAGTTTCTTCTGGAATTTCCACATCACGGTCGTACTGGCCATCTGCTGACATGAGTTTGAAGAACATATCGCTCCACATTTGGCAGTGGAAACCATACTTGTCTGCAATGTCCAGCACGCGCTCCAAATGTTGGCACATGAGGAGACTACGATCCACAACACCGTTTAAGATAAGATAGCGTCCCAAACCAACCAAGTGGGCTTCGTCCATCCCGATATTGACCTTGCGAGTCTTCAGTTTAGATAGAGTAGCAAACATGCCATCAATCAGGTTATAAACCTTTTCTTCGCCAATAAGGAGAATATCCTCCACATCACGGAGTTCTTGCACTTCTTTGACACCCCATTTAACGAAGGCTGACAAGTGGGCCAAGGTCTGAATGCAAGGCACAAAGGTCATATCAAACTGCTGGGCATAGGCTTCGATTTCCTGCAATTCCTCAGCTGAGTAGGCTCCACGGAAATAACCAAAGTAAGGTTGTCCCTCAATCTGGTAGGTGTCCTCCATATAAAGCTCAAAGGTTGAGTAGCCCATGAGAGCCAAGACCTCAACCATCTGCTTGGCAGAAGCGACATTCAGCACCGCATTGCGCGAACAGTCAGCCATGTAGGCCAACTCTTCATAAGCCGCCTGCTCCTCAATCTCTACTTTGTCACCTTCTACTAGAACTGTTGCCAACAAGGACAAGGCACGATAAAGTTGGTGGGGTTTGCGATAAGTTAGTTGATAGTGGCCACCCTCACCCTTGATAGAGATAGATGCTTGATCAGACTGAGTGACAGCTACTTCGACACCTGGTAAAGAAATATGCTTTGTCAGCAAGTCGATTGCCTGAGTTTGTTTGGAATTAAGTCCTGTAAATCTTACCATTGGTTTTCCTCCTGTAGCCAGTTGACAAGGGCACCGTAAAGATTGGCATCTGCATGATAGGTGCAGGCTTGGATGACAGGTGCGACCGTGTATTCTTCGTAGGTTTCGACAAATTCTTCGACAGCTTTTTGAACACCTTGGATAAAGTCGGGATTCTGACTGATAGAGCCTCCCAGACTGATGATATCTGGATCAATCAGATACTGAATATTGAGCAAGCCTTGCGCCAGATTACGGTTCATGCGCTCAATGGCTTCTTGACAAAGGGCATTTCCTGCTGCAGCCTCTTGGTAAATCTTGCGACCATCCCAATCAGTCTGACCAGATTTTTCAATCACGTATCGCACCATATTTCCAGTTGACGCTAGTTGCGACCAGTTGTTGAGCTTTTCAGCAGGGGCAAGAGTTGTCATGTAGCCAAATTCCCCACCCAGACCGTGGCGACCTCGATGAAGTCTACCATTGATAATCATGGCTCCGCCAATCCCTGTCCCAATCACGACACAGGCTGCATTTTCAAGTTCTGGATGAGCCAGTAATTCACTGAGTCCAACACAGTTGGCATCATTTTCTAGATGGATAGGTAGCTGGTGATGGTCCAGTGCCTTATACCAAGAAAATCCGTGGATGTAGGGCACCGCACTGAAGCCATCAATCACACCTGTCTCTTGATTGACCGCACCTGGAACACTCATAGCAATCCCACTATAATCCTGTTCTGACAAACGTTGGTCCAACCAAGCTAACAAATCTTCTAGAGTTTCTGGCGTTGGGATACTTGTCTTATCTAGTATTTTCCCATCAGGAGTCAGACTAGCAAACTTAATCCCAGTCCCTCCGATATCAATCGTTGCAATGGTCATTGTTTTTACCATAAAAAGGGGCGAATCAGCAGTTAGTTCTTACTTTTTCGCCCCTCCTTTCTTTTTATGTTTACTTTTTGAAATTAAATTTCTTCTTTTTTGATAAATTCTGTACGAATCTCTTGTGGTGAAATGAGGCCTCTATGAACTGGGTATGGTCGTTCAAGTAGGTCAAGGAAGAGATGTTGACTTTCTGGTACACGTACATTTTCACTACACATATTGTAGTAACGAAGGACATAGCCTTCTTCATTTTCAGCTACCTTAAAGGCTGTTGGACAGATTTGCGGTATGCTGAGAACAGAATGGCTCAAGAGGCTACCAGTCGCAGCCACGCTGCCTTCTTGTTTAGCAACCTGAAGGCTGGTAAATGGTGTCTGCAAGGCTTTAGCACGACGATAGGCTGAGAAGCGTTCTTGGGCTTGGTGGCATTCAAGTGCAAACTCGACTTCAAACTCACGCAAGCATTGTGCTTCTGGTGTTGGGAAGTAACCCCAGTCACCTAGCTCACCTGATGCACGCAAAATAGTCACTGCAATAGTATCGTCTCCAAGGATTTCGTATTCATTCAATCCCTTGTTGGATACAGTCACACCTTTTTCATCGTCATACAGACTAACAAAGGCTTGTTGGTGTTGAGGATTTTCAGGATTTTCCCATGAAGCAGCTGGTTTGTTTGGTCGTGTCACCACCTCATAGATGCTTTCAGAATCGTTGCTTGGACGCGTGTTGTGAGTCTTGACCAAGAGACGGATACGGTGGTCTTTGGCAGTGTTAGTAAAGCGAGTCTTGCAACGGATTTGTGGATTATCAACGAAGACAGTCATCTCAGTTTCCAGAGGAATGCTTGTCAATTCTTCTGAACGTCCAGCCTCACGCTTCATAAACTCGATGATGCCTTTTTGCTCTTCTTCTAGTTTTTCATCCGCACTGACAGGCACGGCCAATTCATGTTTGAGCAAGATTTTAGCATAGCGAGCTGTGTTTTCCAAGACTTCGTAGCCCTTAAGTTCTGCAAAGATTGGCTCTGTTCCTTTTGGTTGGAAATAGATATACTCGTTTCCGATGTCACCACGATCTTCGAAGCGGATAAAATCTTCATAGGCTTCGTGAGTTGTCTTATCATAGACTGTGATGTTGTCATCCACACTCACCCTTACAAATGGCGTATCAATCACTCCGTTTTGGTAAATACCGTCGCGGTGTTCTTGCTCTCCTTCCAGCAATTGGAAGGTTGTCCAAGAAAGCGGTGCTAGGTGAACTGGAATGGTCACGCGCACTTGGCGAGCGATACGAGCTTGGCGGAACTTGTCTTTTGGTAAATCATACTCAAAATTTGCCCCAAGATCCTCGATTTTAGCCTCTACAGGACGACCATCCAAGTCCTCCACACGGTAACTTGGCAAGGTCAAAGCAGCCATCTTCTTGTATCCCTCTGTTGGGTGCAATTCCTTGAAATCACAAATCGCCACATCAATCACTGTGCTGACAGTATCGACCTTATCATGCAAGCCTGTATTAATGATAGTAAAGAGATAGTCACTTTGAGCCTTAGCTGTAGCGATTTTACCCTTCCATTCGTTAAGAAGATTGCTCTTAACAAACTTTCCTACTTGGTTGACCTTGGCAAAACGAGTTTCCATCTCTCGGTGAACTTCGTCCACGCTACAGCCACAGATGCTATCATGTGGCGCGTTCTGCAAAAGTGTTTTCCAAGCATAGGTCAACTGGTCCTTGTGGTTATAACCCCCAGTGATAATCGTCAAGGGTTCTACAACTTGCTCTAGAAGGTTGCTATTTTCTTGGAAGGCTTGTTTGAGATAAATACGAGATGAAGAAGTGTTGGCAAGTGTGTACCAGCCATCAGTTTCCTGACTGGTCAACTCACCTGTAACCGTTGATAATTGCTCTGGTAGAGCACTTTCCACGGCTTGGACATATTCATCAAAGGAACTGTGAACAAAGGTCACATCTGGGAATAGTTCATTTGCCACACGAATGGCTTCGCTCAGATTTTTCTGTACAGGCTGGTGATCACATCCGTTCATCATCAACCATTGGTTGGTCGAAGCGTAGGCACGAACATCTGACAATTTTTGTTTCCAGAAGGTCAAGGCCTCATCTTTATCAACTGGAATTTCATTCCCGTTACTGTACCAGTTGGCAAAGAGAATACCTAAAACACGACTACCATCCGCACCCTGCCAGTACATTTCTGAAAACTGGGATGTAAACTGCTCATCTTCGAGGACTTGGTTGTCAAATCCAATCGGCTTCACACCACGACCAAAAGCTGCCACATGAATGCCTGATTTTTGAAGAATTTGAGGCGCTTGTCCCATATTTCCAAAGGTATCTGGGAAGTAACCAATCTGGGTTGATTTGCCCCATTTTGCACATTCTGCTTGGCCAATCAAGGTATTGCGGACGTTGGATTCACTGGAGATCAAGTAATCATCCTGCAAGATGTAAAATGGACCAATTTTAAGTTTGCCCTCGTCAATGTAGCGTTGAACTTTGTCACGATTTTCAGGGCGAATTTCCAAGTAGTCATCAAGGACAATGGTTTGTCCATCTAAATGGAAACTCTTAAACTCAGGGTCATTTTCAAAGAGATCAAAGAGATTGTCAAATAATTCCACCAACTGCATACGGTGGCTTTCAAAAGGCAAGTACCACTCACGGTCCCAGTGACTATGTGAGATAATATGTACAACAACATTTTCCATGAAGTAAAACCTCATTCTAAATTTAAATTTTAACGTTTTAAATGTAAAGGTGTGATTCTAACAAGAATCGGTTGAGCTAAAGCGCGCTCCTTAGCGGATATCCAAGTAATCCAAGACCAACTCACAGAACATCATGTTGGCCCAAGAGAACCATTCGCGTGAGTAGAGGGTCGGATCATCTACGTGGAAGCTTTCGTGCATAACACCTGTTCCACCATCACAAGCAACCAGCTGATCTAGCAAGAATTTTTTCTCAGCTTTATCTGTAGCTGTCAAGCCTTGGATAGAAAGGGCGATTGGCCAGATATAGCGATAGAAGGTATGAGAACTTCCGAGACCGCTAGCGTATTCTCCTTGGTAGAAGTAGGGATTTTCAGGGCTCAGAATAGTGCGACGAGTTGCTTGATACACTTCATCATCGACTGAACAGTAGCCCAGATAAGGCGCAGCCAACAAACTTGGTACATTTGGATCATCCATGATGCTGGCATTTCCTAGGCCATCCACTTCAAAAGCGTAAATCTTTTCACCCTTGCTGTTGGTGGTGTAGGCGTAGCTTTCTATTCCTTCTTGAATCTCAGCCTGTAGACGCTTGGCATCAGCAATAACACTCTCGCTATCAGCTAGATTCAATTCTGCAAAGATTTCTTGGACATACCCCAAAACAACAACTGCAAACATATTTGACGGAATCAAGTAGCTATATTGACAACAATCATCACTTGGACGAAAGGCTGACCAGGTCATTCCTGTCACGGCAAAGTCAGGACCAAAACCATCATTTACCAAAGTGTCTTCCTTACGGTCCGTATCTCGGACAAAACGATAAGGAGAGTTGTTGTGGTCTTGTTCCACTGTCCAGAGGTGAAGAATTTCCTTGGTCGCTGCGACAAAAGTCTCATCAAACTGACTAGTCTCGCCAGTCTCTTTCCAAAGGAGATAAGCCAGCTGCAAAGGATAGCAAAGCGAGTCCACCTCATACTTGCGTTCCCAAATCCAGCCATTGAGATCTGTATGATCGGTCTCGTGGTGCCCCCTCCAGTTTTCCTCTATGTTGAAGGAGTTGGCATAAGGATCCTTGAGTACCAAGGTCATCTGACGTTTGACCAAACCTGCAATGGTCTGACGCAGGAAGGCATCTCTTTTAGCCACATGCAAGTAGGGTCTGAGTTGGGCTGTCGAATCCCGAAGCCACATAGCAGGAATATCCCCAGTCAATACAAAAGTTGAACCATCTTCTAGGATTTCAACCGTATTGTCCAAGGTGTCTGTATAACAACGCTCAAATACATCCACCCACTCTGGATGGTCCTTAGCCCGCTCTGCCACTTCATCTAGCCATTCTCTAACAATTTCTTTTGAATAAATCATCGTGCAGCATCCTCTTTCAAACAAGTTTCATTTTCAGTATATAGCTTTTGAGACAGAAAATACATACACAAATGATAGTCATTTTTCTACAAAATAGTTATCTTTAAAACTCCTTTTCTAAAGGCTATCTTTTTCTGATATAATGTAGAAAAACAGCTAAAGGAAAGACTATGAAACCACTACTTGAAACCATCGATACCCGCTTTGGAACTGCCAGCAAGCATGCCTTTTCTCGGGGAAATACCCTGCCTTACACAGGCGTGCCTTTTGGGATGAATTACTTTGTGCCCCAGACCAGCGACCAGGAGGGATCTTGGTTTTTCGACCCACATCTGCCTATATTTCAAGGGATTCGATTAACTCACCAGCCCAGTCCTTGGATTGGGGACTACTCTTGGCTCCTTCTAACACCTGTCACAGGCCAACTGGGTGGAGACAGCCTCTTCCATCGTCAGTCTTCTTATGACATAGATAAGGCCTCTTTCCAAGCTCATTATCTGAAGATTTTCTCCCTGCGCTATCAGATTAAAAGCCAGCTCACACCGACTTGCTACGGCGCCTCTATTCGTTTGGAGCAAAAGCACGGAAAAGCACTCTCCCTCTATCTTCACGCAGCAGATGAACTGACCGTGGAGCAAGTAGATGAGCGGACTCTTGCCCTGCGACAAGAAGGTAAAACTGAAACCAACAAAAATCCACTGATACTGTTCACATCCCTGAAAATGAATACGGATATCCTTGCTGTCAGCCAGGAAGGGAGAGACTGGCGAATTGACTTAGCAAGTAGCCATGCTGAAATTCAGCTAGGAACTTCTTTCATCTCTCCTTCTCAAGCACTGCTTAATCTACCTCAACAAGACTTCGATAACTGTAAATCAAATGCACAAGCGGACTGGGAAAATCTCCTCCATCGTTTTGATATTATAGAGACAGGAGAGGCTGACCGAACCTTCTTTGACCACTGTCTCTACAGAATCTTCCTCTTCCCACAAACTTTTTATGAAGTTGATGAATCAGGTCAAGCCATCCACAAGGATCTAGCTACTGGAACTATCAAGCCTGGTATCCTCTTCAGCAACAATGGTTTCTGGGATACCTTCCGCACCACCTTCCCCCTCTTTGCCCTTATCATACCGGAGTACTATCACTGCTTTTTAGAAGGTTTCCTCAATAGCTACCGTGATACTGGTTTTCTTCCAAAATGGCTGGCTCCAGATGAACGGGGTATGATGCCAGGTACACTTTTAGACGGTATTATCGCAGATAGCGCCTGCAAGGACCTGGCCCCCGACCTAGAAGAAGAACTCCTCCAAGCCATGCTTGCAACAGCCAGCAAGACCGACCCTCTCGGCATCAATGGTCGCCACGGACTAGCCCAATACCAAGAACTGGGCTACCTCTCTATCGACCACCACGAAAGCGTCAGCCACACCCTAGACTATGCCTATAGCGACTTTTGTATCGCAAGCTGTGCCGAGAAACTAGGGAAAATAGAAATCGCTGAGACCTACAAGGCCGCATCACAAAATTACCGCCATCTATTTGACGCTGAGACAGGTTACATGCGAGCACGTGATAGTCAAGGCAACTTCCGCCCTGACTTTTCTCCTTATAGCTGGGGACGTGATTATGCCGAATGTTCAGCCATCCAAGCAACTTTAGGCGTCCTCCACGACATCCCAGGCTTGATCCAGCTTATGGGTGGAAAAGAAGCCTTTAGCAACTATCTTTTGAAAACCTGTCAGGAGGCTCCCCTCTTTGAAACAACAGGCTATGGCTACGAGATTCACGAAATGAGCGAGATGGCTACTGCTCCTTTTGGACAAATAGCCATTTCCAACCAGCCGAGCTTCCACATTCCTTATCTCTTCCGCTACAGTGATTACCCTGACTACACTGCCCTTCTCATCAAGACTCTACGTCAAAAAGCTTTTCACCCAAGTTGGGAAGCCTATCCTGGCGATGAGGATAACGGCAGTCTCTCGGCCTGGTACATCTGGTCAGCTCTAGGATTTTATCCGACCTGTCCAGGAAAACCAAGCTATGACCTCGGAGTCCCTCTCTTTGACCACCTCCGAGTCTATCTGTCTAAAGAAGATAAATGGCTAGATATTCATACTGAGCAAAACCACAACCATTTTAACTTTGTCAAAGAATGCCGACTGGATAAAACACTCGTATCAACTATTCAACACCAAGACCTCTTAAAAGCTGAACAACTAACTTTCACCCTCAGCTGGTTACCAAGTCAGCCGTCCACTTCCTGAAATGCAAAAATCTCCTAGCAGGCTTTCCTGCTAGGAGATTTTCTTATGAGAGGTACTTGTTTAAGCTTTGAAAATCGGATTTATCATCTGATGTTTATCAAACAATCTACCAATTAAGCTTCTTCGTCTTCTTTACGACGACGACCTGCAAGACCAAGACCAAGTAATGCACTTGCTGCAGCTGCTACCATAGCTACAGTAGAATCTGCTGTACCTGTATTTGGTAACTCTTTAGCTCCTTTACGCGCATTTGCTTGTGCTGATGTTGCTTGGCTAGCATTAGATGCTGCCTTAGCTTTGTCAGCGTCTGTCAAATTGCTTGGATCTTTAACTGCTGTTGCTGATGGATCTTGAACGCCTTCTGAATCATTAGCTTTCGCTACTGCTTTATCAGCTGGAATTACTGCTGTTGAGCCATCTGGGAAGCTTACAGTTGTTGTTCCATCTTTACCTACTTTAACATCTGTTGCTGTTGGGTTAGATTTCTTAACTTCGTCTGCTACTTTAGCTTTTTCAGCGTCTGTCAAGTTGCTTGGATCCTTAACTGATGTCGCTGATGGAGCCTTAACGCCTTCTGAATCTTTAGACTTGTTGGCTGGTTTAGCTGTTTGATCCTGCGCTACCGGTGTGTTCTTACCTGCATCTGTAGCTGGTTTACTTGGATTTTGAACACCTTCTGAATCCTTAGCTTTCGCTACTGCTTTAGCTGCTGGGATTACTGCTGTTGATCCATCTGGGAAGGTTACAGTCACTGTTCCATCTTTACCTACTTCAACATCTTTCGCTGTTGGGTTAGATTTCTTAACTTCGTCTACTACTTTAGCTTTTTCTGCATCTGTTAAGTTAGCTGGATCTTTAACTGGTGTTACTGATGGGTCTTTAGCACCATTTGAGTCAGCTGATTTAACTGTCTTATCTGGTGTTACTGTTGTTGTTGAACCATCTGGGAAGGTTACAGTCACTGTTCCATCTTTACCTACTTCAACATCTTTCGCTGTTGGGTTAGCTTTCTTAACTTCGTCTGCTACTTTAGCTTTTTCAGCGTCTGTCAAGTTAGCTGGATCTTTAACTGGTGTCTTAGCTTCTGGATCTTTAACGCCTTCTGCATCTTTAGCTTTCTCAACTGCTTTAGCTGCTGGGATTTCTGCTGTTGATCCATCTGGGAAGGTTACAGTCGCTGTTCCATCTTTACCTACTTCAACATCTTTCGCTGTTGGGTTAGCTTTCTTAACTTCGTCTGCTACTTTAGCTTTTTCAGCGTCTGTCAAGTTAGCTGGATCTTTAACTGGTGTCTTAGCTTCTGGATCTTTAACGCCTTCTGCATCTTTAGCTTTCTCAACTGCTTTAGCTGCTGGGATTTCTGCTGTTGATCCATCTGGGAAGGTTACAGTCGCTGTTCCATCTTTACCTACTTCAACATCTTTCGCTGTTGGGTTAGCTTTCTTAACTTCGTCTGCTACTTTAGCTTTTTCAGCGTCTGTCAAGTTAGCTGGATCTTTAACTGGTGTCTTAGCTTCTGGATCTTTAACGCCTTCTGCATCTTTAGCTTTCTCAACTGCTTTAGCTGCTGGGATTTCTGCTGTTGATCCGTCTGGGAAGGTTACAGTTGTTGTTCCATCGTTACCTACTTCAACTTTCGTTGCTGTTGGGTTAGCTTTCTTAACGGCTTCTTCTACTTTAGTTTTTTCTGCGTCTGTTAAGTTTGCTGGATCTTTAACTGGAGTTACTTCTGGATCTACAAGACCATTTGAGTCAGCTGTTTTAGCTGTCTTCTCTGGTGTTAGACTTGCTGTTGATCCGTCTGGGAAGGTTACAGTTGTTGTTCCATCGTTACCTACTTCAACTTTCGTTGCTGTTGGGTTAGCTTTCTTAACGGCTTCTTCTACTTTAGTTTTTTCTGCGTCTGTTAAGTTTGCTGGATCTTTAACTGGAGTTACTTCTGGATCTACAAGACCATTTGAGTCAGCTGTTTTAGCTGTCTTCTCTGGTGTTAGACTTGCTGTTGATCCGTCTGGGAAGGTTACAGTTGTTGTTCCATCGTTACCTACTTCAACTTTCGTTGCTGTTGGGTTAGCTTTCTTAACGGCTTCTTCTACTTTAGTTTTTTCTGCGTCTGTTAAGTTTGCTGGATCTTTAACTGGAGTTACTTCTGGATCTACAAGACCATTTGAGTCAGCTGTTTTAGCTGTCTTCTCTGGTGTTAGACTTGCTGTTGATCCATCTGGGAAGGTTACAGTCGCTGTTCCATCTTTACCTACTTCAACATCTTTCGCTGTTGGGTTAGCTTTCTTAACTTCGTCTGCTACTTTAGCTTTTTCAGCGTCTGTCAAGTTAGCTGGATCTTTAACTGGTGTCTTAGCTTCTGGATCTTTAACGCCTTCTGCATCTTTAGCTTTCTCAACTGCTTTAGCTGCTGGGATTTCTGCTGTTGATCCGTCTGGGAAGGTTACAGTTGTTGTTCCATCGTTACCTACTTCAACTTTCGTTGCTGTTGGGTTAGCTTTCTTAACGGCTTCTTCTACTTTAGTTTTTCTGCGTCTGTTAAGTTTGCTGGATCTTTAACTGGAGTTACTTCTGGATCTACAAGACCATTTGAGTCAGCTGTTTTAGCTGTCTTCTCTGGTGTTAGACTTGCTGTTGATCCGTCTGGGAAGGTTACAGTTGTTGTTCCATCGTTACCTACTTCAACTTTCGTTGCTGTTGGGTTAGCTTTCTTAACGGCTTCTTCTACTTTAGTTTTTTCTGCATCTGTTAAGTTTGCTGGATCTTTAACTGGTGTTACTTCTGGATTTTTAGCTACAAAATCTGATAACGGTCTTGTATCTTTAGATCCGTCTGTGTATGTTACTACAAGATTTCCAGCGTTATCTTTTTCTACTGATTTAATCTTAGTCTTAGCATCTTCAGCATCTACAGCTTTACCTTTTTTCTCTGCTAAGTTAGCATCATCATTATTCTTAGAATACTCAATTTGTAATTTTTCTTTGATTTTATCTAACTCATCTTGCGTTACGTTAGCTGGGTCTGTTACAGCAACTTTTTCTGTTGGAGTTGCTATATCGTATTTAGATGTTTGATTTTTAACTACGAATCGAGCATATCCTGGTTTTTCTTTAGCGTTAGGATCTACATCTAGCGCTCTGTAATCAGTGTTTGAAAGTTTGCCATCGTTATCTTTAGAAACAATAAAACTTGTCCACTCTTTACCAGCTGCTAGATTAGTTTTCCCAGTCATCTTGATAGTAGCTGATGTCTTATCTTCAGATACTGAACCTTCACCAGTCACTTCACCATTTTCAACTTTACCTGTTGGTAATCCATAGCCTGCTGCATTATTCCCTGAAAGATCTCCAGGTCCACGTAGGTAAAGATCTTTAATTTCTTTTTCATCTGTACCTTTGAAAGTTAAATCAGTATTTTCACCTGTATAAACGTAGACTTGTTTCTCAGTTTGATTTGAATATGGAACTTCTACTTTTGGAGCTACGTTTACAAAATCTGCTAATGCTTTTGTATCTTTAGAACCATCTTTATATGTTACTACAACATTATTTCCTTCTCTTTCAATGCTTTCAATACGCTCAGTTTGGTTATCTACTACTTCACCTTTTTTATCAGCTAAACGCATATCTATATTATTGTTAGAATATTCAATTTTAACTTTCGCTTTAATTTTCTCAAAATCTTCATTGGAAATATTGTTAGCATCTGATACGGTTACTTTATCAGCTGAAGCTGGAGTTTTAATATCATATTTTGCTGTTTGTGCTTTTAATGTGATTGTAAAAGCACCTGGGTCAGTTTTATAAGATTCTGAAACAATGTTAGTCCCGGCATTAAACTTTGTTGCTTGATTTTCAATGTATTTACCATCTAAATCTGTTGCTGTTGCAAAACGTGATACTATAGGTAAAGCTTGACTCTCTGTTTTTGGAATTTTATTATCTGGTACTCCTTTAACTGTTCCTGTTATTTTAATTGTTGCTGGTGTAGTAGTTTCATTTTTAATTACAGTTGTAACAAGTCCCCATTCATTATCTTGTTTATTTTCACCAATATCTCTTAACGCAATATTTCCACCTCTTTTAAGGGCAGCTGATTGAATTTTTCCTGAATCATCATTAAATGTAATATCTATATCAACTTCCTCTCCATTGTAGATATAAATATCTTTTTTATCTAGAGTTGGATCTGAGAATGGAATACTTACTGTTGGAACTGCGTTTGTACGTGCTACACTTGCAACTGGAGTAGTATCTACTGAATCGTCATTATAGGTAACAGTAACTGTTCCATTTGCAACAGCGACGTCTTTCACTACTGAAGATCTATCTGCTAAGACTTCCCCTTTGTGAGACGCTAGTCGTGCATCTTGCGTCGTTGCCTTTTCAGAATATTGAATTTTAATTTCGTTTTTGATTTTGTCAATATCTGCTGGTGTTAGGCTATTGATATCGTTAACACCAATTTTATCAGCATTTGATTCTGGTAACTTGATACTATATTTGTATGTTTGAGACTTAAGAACAATTCTGAAGTATCCATCTGCATTTGCACCACTACTATTAGTTGACATTGTAGAACCATCTTTTGCAGTTATGCGAAGATAACGGTCACCCATAGCGAAGTCTTGATCTTCCGTCTTCGTATAGTTTCTATTACCCATGATAGTATCATTAGGTTGACCTGTCATTCTTACTGTTAATGGTGTATCTGTTTCTGTGGTGATTTTATTGAAATTATATCCATATCCATCTGTTACAGTTGTATCATTTACAGTTTTGAACTTTTGATTTGATGCTTGTGTTACTTCAGCGTATGTTACTTTGTTCGTTGATGAGTTGATTTTAAATTCTACATTAGCTTCTTCTTTGTTATAAACATAGATTTCTTTTGTAGTATCATTTGAAAACTCTGCAGTGTAAGTAATGTTATCTACAGTTTTTGAAGTTTCTGTACGTAACGCATTCTCTTTATCCATCTCTTTACCGTTACGTGGGTCGTTAGAACCTGTGTTTTCGATTGAGTTAGATTCTGATCTTTTCTCAGTGTTTTCTGCTTTTTTACCTACAGTTTCTTTTCCGTTAGTAGTGTCTACTGCTGGAGTTTCTTTTTTCTCTACAGGTTTGTTTTTTAATTTTGAGCTTACTGTAGTGACAAGTTTATTGTAAGCCTCTGTTAGTTGAGCTTGAGTAGTTGCGTTCGCTAATGTAGCTTTTGCAGCTTCTAAGTCAGCTTTTAATACTGCAACACTTTCTTCCGTTTTGTTATCGTAAGAACCGTTAGAAAGTTTTGTTTCAATTTCTGAAATGTAGCTTTCAAGTTGAGTTTTGTTCAAAGTTGGAGCTACTTCTGTCGCAGGCTTAGACTCATCTTGTTCAAGTTGTGTGTCAGTCTTTCCAGTAACCTGTGGTGCCTGAATTTCCTCCGCTTGAACTGATACAGCTCCATTACCTAAGAACATGAAAAGAGCAGCGACCGCTACACTAGCCGCTCCAAAGCTATATTTACGAATCGAATAACGCGTGACCTTTTCACGGTGCAAACGTTCAACACGACTCATAGAGTTTTTGTGTTCCATTTTTTCTCCTTTTGGAATTAGTTTGTTTAGCTTCTACATAACAAAATTTATTACTTAAAAAGAATAAACACTATTCTCTTGTGTATGCAGAAACCTACACTCATATTCTATCTTATTTTCAATATATATGCAAACTTTTCGACTTCAAAATTTCGAAAAAAAAGAAAAACATTTTGAAAACGTAGGAAATTTTCAGACAGTTTAATTTTGCATTTTTCTACATTTAAATATATATTTAATCGCCATATTATGCTATTGTATTTTCTGGAATTTATACTTGATTGCAGAAAATTTTACATATATATAATTATAATTCGAGTAATACTCAATGACAATCAAATAGCAAACTAGAAAGCTAGCCGCAGGCTGCTCAAAACAGTGTTTTGAGGTTGTAGATAGAATTGACGAAGTCAGTAACATATATACGGTAAGGCGACATTGACGTAGTTTGAAGAGATTTTCGAAGAGTATAAGTTTAAAAAAACGAAAACAAACATTGACTATTGGCCTAAAACAAAACATGCTATCTAGTTCGATAACATGTCCCCATTCTCATTTATAGTAAGGCCTCAAACTCAGCAACGGTCATACCTAATTGCTTACTCGCAACCTCAGGTGTCAAAAGACCTTGACGGACCATATCCAGGAAGGCAAAGAGTTTCCCACGCTCCAGTCCCTGTTCAAGACCACGTTCTAAACCTTGTTTAATACCTTCTTCTCGACCACGCTCCAAGCCTTTTTCTTCAGCTTGTTCCAAGGCATAGTCCTGTGCTAACAAGGCTTGTTCTTCTCGCATACGTAGTTGGCTAAACATCTTCCTGTCCTCCTCGGACCAGCTCTTGTAGTCCAGCAGTTGGTCTGCTTGACTGATAGCTCGCTCGGGTTCTTGAGTAAAGGGTTTATTCCCGAAAAACTCCAACCACGGTTTACGAACCTCGTCTTTGCTGGTTTCTCTGTATTTTTTTAGTTCTAAGAATGCCATCTTGACTAGATGGTTTTCTTGACCATTATTTATGATAGTTAAGACCTCACCTGTCGAATCCTCTCGCATGCTAAAGCTATGAAAAGCCAGGTCATCTGAGAAATAATTGCTGTCCACAATTGCAATGGCGTAAACAGGAGCGATATGCTTGTAACTCTGGTGGGTGTCACCTTCACGTTGACGAATTTTTTCTAGGTTTTGATTGACCTGACTGCAAAGGTAAGCCCACAGGCGATTGATGAAAAAATTCTGATGATGTACCTGAATTTCAATAATAACCTGTGTCCCATTGTCCAACTCCGCTAAGACGTCTATACTGGTATAGAAATCCTGAGCTGAGTACGGCAGGGAAGGCAAGACGTGAATGTTGCTTCCCTCCAAAATGGTTACATTTTTGGCTGGTAAGTCCAGCATATCGCGGATAAATTGACAAGTGATCTCTGGATTGCTAAAGATTTTCTTAGCAACTAAGTCATTGGTTGGGCTGATGCCCGGATGACGTACAGTCATATTGCTTCTCCTTTCATTATAGCACATTTTTTAATCTAGGTTTACTAGATTATCTGGCTCTATCTATTTATTCGGAAAAGGAAATGAATTGTTAAGATATTTTATCTCCGTTTTAACTGAAATATGAACCTTAGCAAGCAGTTGTCTATCCAAAGTCAGATTTAGATAGAGCTTCAAAGTTCTACCAGTAGCCAAACTTAGAGTTAGTATGATCAGATTTTTTTAGTTGCCCCAGCTTGAACTTGACGGACTTTAAACTACACCATACCCACCTGTATCCAGTTAAGCTCAAGTCTTAGCCACTTCTAAAGAGGAGCTACTTTCACTGAAATGAACCAGTATATTGAACTACACCATCTTATCAACAACTTTATCCACAACTGTGGATAAAGTTGTTGATAACTAAACATCCTCAAAAGTTTCTTATTACAATGTTAAAAGTCTTGACTTTTCTCACTAACTACTATTCTCTACCAAATCCCCTCCCCTCCTAGCTAATAATTAAAATTCTCTCCTCGTCAGCAAGTGATAATCAATGAAAATCAAAAAGAAAACTAGGAAGCTAGCCGCAGGCTGCTCCAAATAGTGTTTTGAGGTTGCAGATCGAAGCTGACCTAGTTTGAAGAAATTTTCAAAGAGTATGAAACAGTATTGTTTACAAATATTATCCTACTTCTCCCTTTTATTTGCTACATGGAATAGACTATCAATTCAAAAAGAAGAATCTATAAACTCCATTTAGAGATAATCAAACAGATCTATCCCCATGATTATCCACAAGTTGTTGATAACTCCTGTGAATTACCCAATTTTTAGAAACTGTTTCACTCTCAGTTGTCTATTATCTCGAAGGTTAATGAGATGTTCCCACTTTTATAAATCTGTAGAAAAGTCTGATAATCACTCCATGTTCATACAGACTGTAATTTTTAAGAAACAAGGTCAAATCTTACACAAGCGCAAAAACAACCTCTCTGAATATTCATTATTACTGTATATCAGAAATAGTTTGTATTCACAAATCTTTCTAGTTATTCCCTTATCATTCCAAATTAAGGAAAACAACATACAATAATTTTAGTTAAATGTATATCAATGTTCTTTGCTTTTCTTAACAAATGCAATGTAAAAAGAGCCTGTTGCCAAGCTCTTTAGTCTATTATTTCTTCTCAGCACGGAGGGCTGACAAGATTTGTGTACGGATATCATCAACACCATTTGGCGTATTTGGTAAAAAGATAGTTTGATTGCCTTTTGTAGCAAAAGTGTTCAAGGTATCCAAATACTGGTTGGTCAAGAGGATGGACATGATTTGTTCTTCTGTCATGCCAACATTGGCTTCCTTGAGTTCAGTGATAGATTCTGCCAATCCATCCACAATCGCCTTACGTTGTTGGGCAATCCCCACACCATGAAGGCGATCCTTTTCTGCTTCGGCTTCAGCTGCAGTGACGATTTTAATCTTATCGGCTTCCGCTAATTCTTGCGCTGCGACCCGCTTACGTTGCGCCGCATTGATCTCATTCATGGATTGCTTGACTTCTGCATCTGGCTCAACCTTAGTAATCAAGGTTTTCACGATAATATAACCGTAAGTAGTCATTTCTTCTGCTACTTGGTGTTGAACTTCAAGAGCAATCTCATCTTTTTTCTCAAACAATTCATCCAAGGTTAATTTTGGAACAGAAGAGCGAAGGGCATCTTCGATATAAGATTTAATCTGAGATTCTGGACGCATGAGTTTATAGTAGGCATCTGTTACGCTCTGCTCATTGACGCGGTACTGAGTCGCCACATTCATCATAACGAACACATTGTCCTTGGTCTTAGTCTCAACCACAATATCGCTTTGCAACAAGCGCAACTGAATCCGCGCTGCAATCGAGTCAATCCCAAAAGGCAAGCGAATGTGAATACCGCTATTGGCAACCTTTTGGTATTTCCCAAAGCGTTCAATAATCGCCACCGACTGCTGACGAACCACATAAACTGTACTAAGTGTGACTATCACCAATAGGAGCACACAAACCACCACAAAAATCATCAAAAATGTTGCCATTATCGTGACCTCCATTATTATTTTTTCCTGTATTATAGCACATTTAAAGAAGGTTGTGCAGTTTTTACTGCAATTTTTCCTGAAATGTCAATAATTAGAGGTGAAACTACATTTCAAGTTAGTAATCGCTTTTTTCATTACATTAACTTCTATAGAATCTACATCAATAGTCAGGGAATAACTTGCCTTAACTTTTCCCTCGTGCTATACTAGTGATTGAAATTAATAATAGGAGATATTTCATGAAAACAGCAAAAACTACTGTTACAATCCTTTCTGCACTTGCTTCTGTCGTCTTATTGGCTAGTTGTGCAACAAAGTCTACAGAAACACAGACAAACAATAATAGCTCATCTGACAATCAGATTACAATGACATATGACCAACTACGGTCAAGAGAAAACACTATGTCAACCCTTTGGTACCAAAAATCAGCTGAAACTAAAGCTTTATACATACAGGGTTATAACGTTGCAACAAATCACCTAAAGGAATTGCTCAAAACAGAATCAGACAAACCTTACTCTATCGTTTTAGACTTGGATGAAACTGTCCTAGATAATAGCCCTTATCAAGTACAAAATGTCAAAGACGGTACAGCATTCACACCCGAAAACTGGGATGTTTGGGTTCAAAAAGCTGCAGCAAAAGCTGTCCCAGGTGCCAAGGATTTTCTTCAGTTTGCTGATCAAAACGGTGTCCAAATCTACTATATTTCTGACCGCTCAGCTAATCAAGTAGATGCTACCATTAAAAATCTTGAAAGTGAAGGAATTCCTGTTCAAGGACGTGATCATCTCATGTTCTTAGAAAGTGGTGTAAAATCCAAAGAAGGTCGTCGCCAAAAAGTTCAAGAAAAAACAAATCTTATCTTATTATTTGGTGATAACCTCGTAGACTTTGCAGATTTTTCTAAGACTTCTGAATCTGACCGTGATAAACAACTTGAAGAATTGCAAAAAGAATTCGGTGAAAAATTCATCATCTTCCCAAATCCAATGTACGGATCATGGGAATCAGCTGTATACGGTGGTAACAAACTAGATGCTAAAGGTCAAGTAGAAGAACGCCAAAAAGCCTTGCAAGGTTTTGATAAATAAAACAAATAAGCTGATTCTACATAAAATTAGGCTAACTTACAATCTTCAAAAAGTGGATAGGAAGGAATTCTGATAATCAGAAAACTTTCCTATCCACTTTTATAATTGATATAACATCTGATACTATACGTTTTTTGATTTTAAAGATTTTTTGTCTATCCCCTATATTTCAAAAATTAAACAATATTGATGATCCAAATTTAATGTGGTATACTATTTTTGTCATCGGTTACCGATTACGTTCCTTACGGTTCGTGAGAGGAGGTGAAACTAATGAGCCTTATACCTGAGCTTGCTCTTACTATTATAGCAGATGTTATAGCAGGAATTATCTTGTATTTCGTCTGCAGATGGCTAGATAGTAAGAAGTAGACCGAATGACTAGCCTATAAACACCCGTTAAATCTCTAAGATACGTCAAAAAAGCCCTTAACTATGGCAGTAGTTAGGGGCTTTGGTGTTCTAATGAACCTTACCCGATAAAATTATTCTAACATACAGGTCCAGATATTTCAAGAGTTTTATTTATTGTTTAAAGTTCTGAAAGACCTATAATGAAGTTAGCCATCTAGTATCCAAAAACCGACTAGCTCTTATGAACTAGTCGATTTCTCATCAATGCGCCAACATTTCTTGGGCGATTTCTTGTCCAGATAGGTTATCTGGGTAGTAGGTTGGCCAGTTGTCCATTTCTTCAAAGAGAGCTTCTTGGCTTGTGCCTCCAAAGAAGATATGGAAATGTTCTGCCTTAACTGGGGCGATATTGTGGTCACTAAACTGAACATACTTGAACTGTCCAGCATCAGCATCTGTCGCTTCAAAGAGGAAGCGCACACCACGATTGCCTTTCTTGTAATTCAAGATTTTCTTTCCTACATACTTATAAGTATATTTCTTGCTTTGTCCACCTTGAACAAATTCCATAGTATTATCAGTAATGTTAATCTTAGTGACATCTGTCTGATAGCCTTTTGTATAGTAGGCCTTGTACTCAGCCTGAGTCATCTTACCAGTCAACTTAGCCTTGTAGTCAAAGACTTGGTCAAAAGTACCATCTTCAAGGAAAGGATAAACTGATTGCCAATTACCTGCATAGTCACTCAAGGTGCGGTCCTTGACAGCTGTATCCTCAAAGTAACCATTTTGGACTGTCTTGGTATCCTCTGCCTTTTCAGGCTCAATTGCTGGACCTTCTTGGTCCGTTGTTTGTTTCAAAGCCTTGAGGTTTTTCTCCATGATAGAGATATAATTTTCTCCAGCCTTTGTATCCTCTTCTGTCAGACTTTCTAAAGGATTGAGGACATCTGTTTTGACACCTGCTTCTTTTGAAAGCGTATTAGCAAGAGCTTGTGAGGCATTTTCTTCAAAGTAAATGTAGGCAATTTTATTTTTCTTGACGTACTCTGTCAATTCTGCCAGACGAGCAGCTGATGGCTCTGCATCTGGAGAGAGGCCTGAGATTGCGACTTGTTTGAGTCCATAGTCCAAAGCAAGATAGTTAAAGGCTGCGTGCTGAGTCACAAAGCTCTTTTGCTTGGCTTGAGACAAGCCTTCTGCATAAGCCTTATCCAAGGCTTGCAATTTTTCGATATAGGCAGCAGCATTCTTCTCAAAGGTCTCTTTTTTATCAGGATAATCTGCTGACAAGCTGTCACGGATGTGCTCTACTAGTTTAATGGCACGAACCGGTGACAACCAAACATGGGGATCGTACTCATGGTGATGGCCTTCTTCTCCATGGTCATGGTCTCCCTCTTCTTCGCCACCTGGCAAGAGTAACATATCGCCTGTCGCCTTGATGGTTTTGACCTTTTTCTTATCCAAAGTATCTAGCAATTTAGGAACCCATGTTTCCATATTTTCATTTTCATAAACGAAGGTATCTGCGTCTTGGATTTTGGCAACTGCCTTGGCAGAGGGTTCGTATTCATGGGGTTCTGTACCAGCACCGATTAGGAGTTCCACATTAGCCTTATCTCCTGCGACTTGCTTAGTAAATTCATAGACAGGGTAAAAGGTTGTCACGATATTTAGTTTGCCATCTGCCTGCTTTTGATTGGAACAAGCCACTAAAAACAAGGCACATAGACTGGCTAGCAATAAGCTAATTTTTTTCACGTTCATCTCCTATTTGATAAAACGTCTTACTAAACTAATGAGTAAAAAGACAGTTACAAAAATAATGGTAATACTTGCACTTGCAGGTGTTTCTGCATAGTAGGAAATGTAAAGTCCTGCCACCATTCCCAAAAATCCAATAGCACTAGCAAGTAGCATGACCGATTTAAAGTTTTTCCCCAGACGCAGGGCAATACTAGCTGGCAAGACCATAATGGTCGATACCAGAAGAGCTCCTGCTGCAGGAATCATAAGGGCAATGGCCACTCCTGTCACCATGTTAAAAAGAATAGACATGGTACGAACGGGCAAACCGTCCACAAAGGCCGTATCCTCATCAAAGGTCAGGATATACATGGGACGAAGGAAGAGGAAGGTCAAAATCAAAACAACCGCCGCAATGACAAAGAGGGAAATGACCTGTTCTTCGCTGATCGTCACGATTGAACCAAAAAGGTACTGGTCCAAACTCATAGAACTAGAGCTTTTACCCTTGCTCATGACAATCAGAGAAACAGCCAAACCTGTTGACATGAGGATAGCTGTCCCGATTTCCATAAAGCTCTTGTAAACCGTACGTAGATACTCCAGAAAGACTGCCGCAATCAAGACAATAGCAATAGTGGAAATAGTCGGAGAAATCCCCAGAACCAGACCAAAGGCTACACCCGAAAGTGAGACGTGGCTGAGGGTATCACTCATCAAACTCTGACGACGCAAGATAAGGAAGGTTCCAAGAACTGGCGAGAAAAGACTCATGGCAATAACGGCCAGAAAAGCTCGTTGCATAAAGTCATAAGATAACAAACTAAGCATGGCCCACCTCCTGGTCATTCTCATGAACGTTGAAACAACGCCATGGCGAGTCTTGGTTACGGACTAGATGAATATTGCGGTCCGCATAGTCCTTAACTTCTTCAGGGTCATGAGTAATCATAAAAACAGCCTTGCCGTGATGATGGGCGCTGTGGTGCATGAGTTCGTAAAATTCATTTTTACTTCCTGCATCCATCCCCGTTGTCGGCTCATCTAGGATAAACACATCTGGGTCAGAAGCAAACATACGCGCAATCACCGCTCGCTGCTTTTGCCCCCCAGAAAGAGACCCCAAGCGTTTGTCTCGGTGTTCCCACATACCAACTGAGTCCAAACTAGCCTTGATATGCTCCTCATCATGAGCATTCAAGCGACGGAACCAGCCTTTTCGTGGATAGCGACCCGACTTGACAAATTCATAAACCGTACTTGGAAAACCAGCATTAAAACTGGCTATCTGCTGGGGAAGGTAGGCTATTCTCAATTTCTTACCCTGCGTATTTGTCTTTGAAATGGTTACCTTACCAATGCGTGGCTGAAGGATTCCAAGACTAGCCTTGATGAGTGTCGTCTTAGCAGCCCCATTCTCCCCTGTCAAGGTAACAAATTCCCCACTATCAACACTATAATTGATATGTTCAAGAACGGGCTCCTTATCATAATAGAAGGATAAATCCTCTACCGTAATATATCTCATTATTTGATTTCTCCTACTAAAGCAGTCAAAAACCGCTGAATCACTTTTTGTTCATTTGGAGTAAACTGAGTCGCCACTTGTTCATAGGTTAAAAGCGTATGCTCATGGTGATGGTGGTGCTCCTCAGCAATTGGACGAGCCAAATCAGTCAACTGATAAAAAATCACACGCGCATCTTTCGGATCTTTAAACGTTTCCAACATCCCTTCCTTGACCAAAGACTTAATGGCCTTGGTAACTGCCGCCTGACTGACATTGAGACGACGAGCCAACTCGGAATTGGTTAAAGATTCCTCTGACAAAAGCATGAGGATATGCTCCTGGGTATTGGTCAGAGCTACCTCGCTAGTACAATGCCCTATTAGGATTTCATGTTGGTTTTCCGCCTGTAAAATCACCTCATTCAAAAAGCCATCGATATCCTTCGCTAGCTGTCTCATATCTGACTCCTTTCCTTTGGGACTTCTCTTTTTAAGAGAAAAATACTATTCTTTGGAATTTTATTTACCAGTTAATTATATCACAAGCAAAAAAAGAGTCAAGAAAAAACGTGAAAATAGGCTTCATTCTTGAACTCTTCTACATTATTATCTATTGAAATTCTTTGACATCTCCATCATAAGTCGCCCAATCTTTGCTGAAAAAGCGCTCATTCAGATGGTAAGTCGGAGCTGGTGTGGGATTGGATAGGAAAGGATCAACTGCCTTGTCAAAAGCCAACCAACCCAACCAACCAAGGTGAATGGTGTCCTTCATAAAGAAAGGCTCCCCGCCGTCCTTAGAAAAATCTGCTATATTGGTAAACCCTTGACTTTCTAACTGGTAGCGAATCTTCTGCACCGTTTGTTGGTACATATCCTCTCGTAGACCAGCATAGTCCATCCATTTTTTATTAACAGGTGGAATGATAAAAATCGGGTTTACTTTAGATTTGGAAAATTGAGTTAAAACCAACTGCAAGTCATTATACTCTGGCGACTTAAGATAGGTAAAGCTTTTCTGAGAGTCCTTTAATTTCTTCAAATCCTTCTTGATCTGCGTATTATAGAAATAATTTTCCATTCCCAAATCATTATTGGAAGTATTCTTTTCAGCATCTGCTTTAACAATATCTTCTATGGCTTGATAAGAAAACTGGTCTGGCAATGTCTTTAAATACTTAACTACATGCTTATCATAATTGACATAGCCTCTAACTGAAAACTGACCAAAAAAGGAAGCTTGGTGTTGGTTAAAACGAGCCAATAATTCAATCATTTCATTGTCTGCCGTCGACAATTCTTCTTTACTTGCCAACTTCTGAACCTGGTCCTTCATAGCTACGTTTGGGAACTGCTGTAGTAAGCGAGTCGCTGCATATTGACTAGCCTGATCTCCAGATTGATGTGCCAGAAAACTGGTCAACTGGTCTCCATTAAAATACTGCTGAAAAGCTGCTGGTTCATAGCCATATTTACTGAACCACTGAGGTGAGATAACATACACAACTTGTTTATTCTCTAGCTGTGGCAACATCTGTTGCATTCCAAAATACTGGTTAAGCGATGCAGCTCCCCTCTGTCCTAAAAGATAAGGACGGTAGGAGCGATTGTATTTCTCAGCTAATACCGCAGGATGAGCACCGTCAAAACGAAGCCATTCACTAGAGCCAAAGAAGGGAACAAAACGCATATTTGGATCAGATAAAGCTCTGACCTTTTGACTTCGCTCCTTAAAACTATCGATAGTAGTAGCCACCGCTGAACGCTTTTCAGCTCCTAGATTATGACGCATCTCAGTAGGATAAAAGAAGATGAGCAGAAAAACCAACAAACCAGCTATCAAGACCGGTCCGAAGATCATCCATAAGCGTTTAAGCATTTTGTAGCTCCACAATACCAGCTATGATTTTATTAGCTGTATTCCAGTCGTCGCGACCAAACTCTGTTACAGGGACACGAATGTCAAAACGGTTCTCAATCTCCACAATCAATTCAACCGTTCCCATACTATCCAAGACACCTGCATCAAAAAGATCTTCATCCATCATGTCAGAAACATCTTCCATAAACAACTCGTCAATAATTTCGATAACTTCTGATTTGATATCCATATTTTATTTCCTTTTATTTTTTAAACCATAAATCATTCAAAAATCCAGAAAAGATTAAGAATGATAGCATGACGACATGGAAGGTGACAACCATGCCAAGCAACTGAATCCAGCGATTCTCAGGTAGAGCAGCATTCCCTGCTTTTTTCCGCTCCTTATTGAGCGTTTTTTTCTTACGAATCCAAGCGTCATTGATAACCAGTCCAATCCCATGAAAGAGGCCATAGGCGATATAGTACCAGGTCACTCCATGCCAAAATCCCATAATCAGCATATTTACAATGTAGGCCACACTTGAGGTTACATTACGATTTTTAAAGACCTTCTTTCTAGTCAATACCATCACCATCCGCATAAACACAAAGTCACGGAACCAGAAAGAAAGACTCATGTGCCAACGATTCCAAAACTCCTTTAAATCCCTTGATAAAAAGGGCTTGTTAAAGTTAATGGGACTACGGATTCCCATTAAGTTTGAGATGGCTAAGGCAAACATAGAGTAACCTGCAAAGTCAAAGAAGAGCTCCAGACCAAAGGTATACATAACCGCTAAAGCATAGAGGTTAAAGAAACCACCTGATTGCAAGGCTAAATTCTTCAAAGGAGGCAACAAGGTCTCTCCTAAAACATGAGCTAGGATAAACTTATACAAAAAGCCCCACATGATATAGCGAACAGATTCATCCAGCATATTCATCAACTCATCTCGCTCAGGAATGGCATGATAATTTTCATTAAATCGCTTAAAACGATCGATTGGACCACTTGAAAAAGTCGGCATGAAGAGAAGGAAACGAAGGAATTCCCAGAGGGTAAAATCCTTAATCACTCCATCTCTCAGCTCGATGATAATCCCAACCGAACGAAAGGTCAGGTAAGAAATTCCTAAGAACCCAAGCAAAGACTGTGTTCCATTGATAGCTGGTTGCACCTTGACAAAGATAATCGGAAGGAGGGACAGAAAACTAACTAGATAGAAGACCCACTTGCCATCCTTACTTTTTCGATAATGCTTGTAGAAAAGCAAGAGCAATATCTCCCAGCAAAGGTAAATACCCAAGGCAGCCAATTGATTAGTCTTCCCACCTACCAACATGGTGACGATAAAGAAGAGGCTAACCAGCACTTCATACCAGGCAAAGCGTTTCTTAAAAAAGAGGCCAATAAAGATAGGTAAGGTTGCAGCAATCACATAGACAAAATACTGAGGATTGCCATATGGCTCTAAATGAGGAAGCTGTTGAAAGAACTCCATCATCTGCTATTCACCTCGTTAATCAATCCTTTGATATCAATTTTTCCATTTGGAGTCAGTGGCAAACTGTCTCGATAAAGGAATTTAGACGGCATCATATAAGACATCATGATGTCTGTCAGGTCTTCCTTGATGGCCTTGGTAATATCGATATCACGTTCAAACTGCTCGCGGACACCATCTTTTAAGATAACATAGGCTAGTAGATTTTGTACCTTGTGGTCTTTATTATAACGTGGAACAGCAACAGCAGACTCGATAAAGCGAGACTTATTAAGGTTTTGAGAGACATCTTCCAACTCAATGCGGTAACCGTTGAACTTGATCTGGAAGTCCATGCGTCCGCCGTAGAGAAGCAAGCCCTCATCTGTCATAGTTCCCACATCGCCTGTGTGATAGGCTGGCAGTCCTTCGAACTCAAAGAAGGCTTCCGCTGTTTTTTCAGGATTGTTCATATAGCCTTTTGACACAGCTGGTCCAGAAACAATGATTTCTCCCTGTTCCCCATTTGGTAGTTTATTACCTTCCTCATCAATGATAAATGTTGGAGAATCAGCCTTGGTATAGCCGATTGGGAGGCGTTTGAGAGTCGCTAACATCTCATCTGTCACGGCAACTGCTGACAGAGCCACTGTCGCTTCTGTTGGGCCGTAGGCATTGATAATACGAGCATGCGGGAAACGTTCGCGCAGTTTTTGAGCCGTTTTGACCGTCAATTCTTCGCCATCAAAGTAGAAATGCGTGATACCAGGCATTTTCTCGCTATTAAAGTCTTCTGACAACATGGCCATATCCGCAAAAGAAGGGGTTGATGTCCAGATAGCGATTGGCAATGAAAAGATGGTCGCAAAGAGTTGCTTAAAGTCCTGAGTAATTGCTGAAGGAAGGGCAAAAAGCGTACCACCCAGTGCCAAGGTCGGCGCCCAGTACATGACAGACAGGTCAAATGAGTAAGGTGGCTGAGCCAGCATTTGTGGACGACTTGGCGTCGCAAATTCCTTGTCCGTAATCATCCAATTGGTAAAGCTGAGGAGGTTATCATGTGAAATCTGCACTCCCTTAGGCTTACCAGTCGTACCAGAAGTAAAGATGATGTAGTAATTATCATCACCCTTGACTGGATGCGTGATCTCATAGCTATTTCCTTGAGCAAAGGCTTCCTTAACCTGAGCTAGAGTCATCATTGGTGTAGAAACCTGCTCCAATGGGAAGTCTGAGATCGCAATAATCAAGCTTGGCTCTGCTACTTCTAAAATAGCCGAAACTCTCTCCAAGGCTGAATGGCTATCAATGGGAATGTAGGCATGACCTGACTTAGTCAGTGCTACAAATGTTGCCAACATTTCATATTCTTGGCCTCCGAAAACAACCACGGGAGACTTCTCAGGCAAGCCTAGTTGGTCAATGGCTGCAGCCAAACTATCCGAATCAGACTTTAAATCTCCATAAGTGTGTTCCTGCCCCAAAACATTATAAACAGGATAGCTAGGCTGTATCTGAGCAAAATGCTCAATGGTTTCAATCATATCTACTATTGGTTTATTTGACACAATAGGAATTCTCCTTCAAGTTAAAATTCATTATAGATAAAGCCTCCTTGACCCTGGCCAAGATAGCTAAAGAAGTAAAGCAGCCCTAGAAAGATAAGAAAATACAAGGCTGTCCGACCAAGAAAAAGGTATAATTCTTTTCTCTGTTTCATCAAGAAAAACCATTCATTTCTGTAATTTTTGTAAAATAAGATAAACTTTTACTATAGTATTTTCCTACCATTGTACCACTTTCTAGGGTAATTTTTCAATTGTTTGCCGTAGATTTTCATTATATTTAAGCTAATTTTAAAAATTATGCGGTTTTTCTATGTATATTTTTAAAAAAAAGCCTGAGATTTTCATCTCAAGCTCTATCAACATAATTGTTTTCTAGATTAGAAAAGCGAGAATACAAGCACGGCCAAGGCTGCACCGATAACAGGTCCCACAACTGGAATCCAAGCGTAAGACCAGTCTCCGTCTCCCTTGTTTGAAATTGGCAAGATACTGTGCATGATACGAGGTCCAAGGTCACGCGCAGGGTTCAAGGCATAACCTGTTGTCCCACCTAGTGATAGACCAATACCGACAATTAAGGTACCCACTGCAAAGGTTCCGATACCCGCCTGAAAATCGTAAAGACCCAAAGCAAAGATTGTCAAGACCAAAACAAAGGTTCCAAGGATTTCGCTGATCAAGTTTGATACAGTATCCTTGATGGCTGGTCCAGTACTGAAGGTTGCCAGGATATTGCCTGCATTTTCTTCTGCCTCATAGTGCGGCTTGAATTGCAACCAAACCAAAATCTGACCGAGCATAGCCCCTGCGAATTGAGCTAAGATATAAGGGAATACTGATGCCCAAGGCAGACCACCTTTTAAGGCCACACCGATGGTCACAGCTGGGTTTAAATGAGCTGGACTGAGCTTGCCAGATACAAATACTGCAACCGCAACTGCAATCCCCCAACCCATAGTAATCACAATCCAACCTGAGCTATTGCTCTTGGTTTTAGGAAGAACTACACCTGCTACAACACCATTTCCTAGAAGAATCAGGATTAAAGTCCCTAGAAATTCTCCAAATAATTCATTCATCATCTTTCTGTCTCCATTAAAAAGGAGGAGAGGGTAGACAAGGAGTCCTGCCCGCCACCTCTTTTATTTTTTCTTAATTTTTTAATTCTGCTAAATCGTTGTTAGCAAGAGCTGATTCGACATCAGCACGGTAAGTTGCTTTTTCATCTTCTGTCCATTCATAGAATCGTCCCATTTCATCCAAAACTGGCTCAACGATGCTATCCAAACTATCACGCATAAAGAGCATATGGTTGGTACGACGAAGAAGGAAGTCAACTGGGCTAAGAGCCAACTCATTGCGCATTGCATAGTGAAGGGACAAAGTATCAGCCAAGCTGAGTCCTGGCGCTTGTTCCAAACTATGAGCAAGGGCAAAGACTTTCGGTGCATTTGAACCGTAAAGATTTGCTAGGTAATGAGCTTCCTTGCTATCCAAACCACGTGACACTCCAAGTTGCGCAAAGGCTTCGATTTCTGAGTCTACATTTGCTGGGTTCAATTCCCCACCTGAAACAGGGTAAGTCTTAGAATTAATGAGTTTAAAGCTACGGTCAAATTCTGCTTTGAGGATGTCAACCACGCGCTCCATAGCTCCTTCAGCCATCTTACGGTAGTCTGTGATTTTACCACCAGCAAGGGTCAAAAGGCCATTATCATCACGGTCCAAGCTCGAACCACGAGAAACTGCAGATGGATCCAAATGCTTCTCAGATGTGCTGCTTTCAAGCTTGCTGACAGCAGACTCAACATCTTCACGCGTTTTTTCTTTAGAAAGATAAGATTCAACAGTCGCAATCAAGTTGTTAAAGCTTTCATCACTGATAGTTCCGTTATTTCCGCCATTGTAGTCAGAAGCACTGTTGCCTGCGATCAATGGACGAAGACCTGCCCAGCTACTTTCGATATCATCAATGGTGATGTTGGCTTCTGGGAAGCGGTTATTGACAATGCCAAGTAGATAATCTACATCTTCCTGAGTCACTTTTGGATGTTCCAAATCACCTGTGTAGTCTGTATCCGTTGTACCAAAGTAAGTCTTGTTTTCACGTGGGAGAACAAAGACCATACGGCCATCACCCAAACCTGTGTCAAAGTAAACTGGCTGTGACACCTTGATCTTGCTTGAATCCACTACCAAGTGAACTCCCTTAGTTGGACGCATTTGTGAGAATTGTGTTCCCTTATTAGACAAATTGCGTACTTTGTCGCTCCAAGGACCTGTTGTGTTAATCACAAGACGCGCCTTGATTTCAAAGACTTGGTCTGTCAACAAATCACGAGCTACGACACCTGTAATCTTGCCACTTTCGTCAAAGAGGAAGCCTTCTGCCTTCACGTGGTTAGCAATGAGGGCACCGTCTTGGTTGGCACGTTTGATGTTTTCAATCACGAGACGCGCATCGTTGTTACGGAAGTCAAGGTAAACCCCACCTCCTACCAAGCCTTCTTTCTTCAAGTTTGGCTGGCGTTCCAAGACTTCTTCTTTGCTCAAGACCTTGTTTGCAGCAGGCGTATTGTTAACCCCTGCCAAAAGGTCGTACAAGTCCATGGCTACTTTCAGACGGAAGAGGCTAAAGGTCGCTCCATCTTCATCGTAAACTGGCAAGAGCATTGGGTCTGGTTTTGGAATGTGTGGAGCAATTTGTTGTACCACTGCACGTTCTGAAACCGTATCTGATACTACTTCTACGTCAAATTGCTTAAGATAACGAAGACCTCCGTGAACCAATTTTGTTGAACGGCTAGATGTTCCTTCTGCGAAGTCCTGCATTTCAATCAAACCAGTATCTAGACCACTAGCTGCTGCCTGTAAGGCTACACCAGCCCCTGTGATTCCTCCACCAATAATCAAGAGATCCAAGGTGCGTTCCTGCATTTTTTTAATTGACAATTCACGTGTTTTCTTTGAAAATTCCATATTTACACACTTTCTAACTGAGTCGCTTTATTCTTCCAGTATTAGTCATCTACTTCCGCAAAGACTTGAGTCGCTTTCACAGCCTTCTTCCAGCCCTTGTAGAGTTGTTCCTTGCGAGATTCGTTCATAGATGGCTCAAAAAGTTCCCCAGTCTCATTCAAGAGCTTCAACTCATCCAAGTCTTTCCAGTAACCAACTGACAAACCAGCTAGGAAGGCTGCACCTAGAGCTGTGGTTTCCAAGTTTTTAGCGCGTGCAATGTCAATTCCTAAAATATCAGCTTGGAACTGCATGAGGAAGTTATTCATGGCTGCACCTCCATCCACTTTCAATACTTGAATAGCTGTTTGAGCATCTACCTGCATCGTGTCAATGATATCACGTACTTGATAAGCGATGGATTGTAAGGTTGCCTTGATAAAATCTTCTTTGCTTGTTCCACGAGTCAAACCAAAGACAGAACCGCGAGCATTTTGGTTCCAGTATGGTGCTCCTAGTCCTGTAAAGGCTGGAACTACATAAACTTCATCATCATTGTGAGAATCACGAGCGTATTTTTCAGATTCTGGTGAATTTTCAACCATGCGAAGACCATCACGAAGCCACTGAATAGCACTTCCTGCGATGAAGATAGAACCTTCCAAGGCATAGTAAACCTTGCCGTTGATTCCGTAACCAATCGTTGTCAAGAGGTTATTTTCAGACAACTGCATCTCTTCACCAGTATTCATGATGATGAAAGATCCTGTTCCATAAGTATTCTTGACCATACCTGGTTCAAAGGCCAATTGTCCAAAGAGAGCTGCTTGTTGGTCTCCAGCCATACCTGAGATTGGCACTTGTCCACCGTAGAAATGGAATGGGGCGGTCTTACCGTAGATTTCAGAGTTAGAACGAACTTCTGGCAACATAGCCTTAGGAATGTTGAGAATTTCCAAAATTTCATCATCCCATTTGAGTTCTTTAATGTTATAAAGCATGGTACGGGCTGCATTTGAGTAGTCCGTCACGTGAGCCGCACCGTCAGTCAATTTCCAAACTAACCAAGTATCAATGGTACCAAAGAGCAATTCCCCTTTTTCAGCTCTCTCTTGAGCGCCTTCTACATGGTCCAAAATCCAACGAACCTTAGTCGCTGAGAAGTAAGCGTCAATGATCAAACCAGTCTTTTCATGGAATTTTTCCACATAACCTTGGCTTTTTAGTTGTTCAGCCAAAGGTGCTGTCTGGCGTGACTGCCAAACGATTGCGTTGTAGATAGGAAGCCCTGTTTTCTTATCCCAGACAACAGTTGTTTCACGCTGGTTGGTAATCCCGATTGCTTCTATTTGACTTGGCTTGACACCACTTTCGATGAAAGCACCCGCAATAACTGACTGAACAGAGTTCCAAATTTCATTGGCATTGTGTTCTACCCAACCTGCGTGAGGGAAAATTTGAGTGAACTCTTTTTGACTAGAGCTAACCTTTTCCCCTTTTTTGTTGAAAATGATGGCACGAGAACTTGTTGTTCCCTGGTCAATAGCCATGATGTATTTTTCTTGTGACATGTGATGTCCTCCTCATAAAGATCTTGAGGATGTCTCCTCTTTACACTAACTAGTATACAAAATAAAGCGCTTTCTTGTTTATCAACTTTTTTTAATTTTTAAAAAAATGTGAGTAGATTGTGTAAATTTCACAAAAAAGACCTGGAAGCACCAAGTCTTTTAAGTGAATAATAACTGACGAATCCCTGCCAAATCCTCCATATCCAAGTCGTTTTTTAAATAATAGACTGGTGTCTGTTCCTTCCTATGAATAGGGTTATTGGTAACCAGCAAATCATAATGCCGACTAGGGTCATAGGCTTCAATGGTAATAAAACGATTGTATTCCAAATACCGTTTCAAAATGGCTGCCATCCTTGAAAAGACAAGAAAACCAGATGTCAAATCCAGACCAATCCGCATATGCTGGCCACCATTTTCAGCCATATATTCGATCAACTGGAGCCATTCCCAGAGAATTTTCTTATCCAAATCCGTCCCCTGCTGAAAAGCGGGCAAGGCATGAAAAATCTCCTCTGCTGTTTCCCTAAAATCATGTTCCATCAGGAAATATGGATGACGATTCTCTAACTGGTACTTGTAGCGATCCTGTAAAATATAGCCCTTATAGAGATAGACTTGAGCACAAAGCTGACTGAGTTCATAGGTGACATGGTCCTCTGTATAACCGCCCAGCAAATCCTCCTTCTTCATTTCTTGAATCAATTGCGTCAGCAAATCTGCCAACTGCCCTCCAAAACCAAGGATATACTCCATGGTATGAAGGGGAAGAATACGATGAGACAAGAGGAAAGAAAAGAAAATCATCATCTCTCCATCCTCAGTTCCTAGAGGAAGATGTTGCCCAGCAAAAAAGGACGGAGCCTTTCTGAGCAAACGAAGGTAGAAAATATTGTCAAAATACCCTTGCATTTTCTCTTCTATCACTTGAAACTGACAAGCATTGACCCGAAGGCGTTGTTGACTAATGTGAGCCCAGAGAATCAAATCTAATTTCTGCCCCGAAGACAAACTCGCACCGCAGATTTCTTCTAGTGTAGCAATTTCCTGCTTTCTCTCTGGTTTCTGCATGTGGCTTCCCCACTCCTGACTGGACCAGACCTTGCGGAAAAGACAAAAATAAAAGTAACGAATCTGATGCTCTGGACCTCGCCAACGTCCATTTTGGATGGATAAGTCAAATTCTGACAAAATCTGATTTAAACTAGCCAAGTGACGACCAAGCGTAGCCTCGCTAATCATCAATTCTTGAGCCAGCTGATGGGCTAAAAACTGTTGGTGGTAGAGAAGATAGACCAAAATCTGGTATTTAACAGCATTCTCCAAAAACAGGCTCCGAATATCTCTCCCCTTGGTAGCTGCACCGATCGACAGGCGCAGATTTTCATCTTCTAAGGAGATGTTCAGCTCTAAGCCACTATCCAAAGCCTTTTCATTAAGCAGGGTGACATATTTGGTTAGAGTTGCTTTTGAAAATCCTGTTTCCTCCATTACAGCCTTGACAGTCGTCTGAGACTCTTGTAATAGAAAGGAAAGGATTGAAAATTGGCCAGATTCGGCCTTTTCCATCAAATCTCCTAAATACATTTGTTACCCCTTTCATTTTCTACCTTAAGCATAGCATAAATCTTACAAATGCTGAAATAATCTGTTTCTCTTTTTATTTTCATGCTGATTTCCTGGTCCATTATCCTAAAAATCAGCAAACACACGGCTCCCCCTTTGGGCATTTTTATGCTAAAATAGTAGCTATGGATAAAATTATTAAAACTATATCAGAAAGCGGAGCCTTTCGTGCTTTTGTCCTTGATAGCACAGAAACCGTCCGCACTGCTCAAGAAAAACACCAAACCCAAGCTAGCTCAACTGTAGCGCTTGGTCGAACTCTTATCGCTAGCCAGATTCTCGCAGCCAATGAAAAAGGAAATACCAAACTAACAGTTAAGGTATTGGGATCTAGCTCTCTAGGTGCTATTATCACCGTCGCAGATACCAAGGGGAACGTCAAAGGCTACGTTCAAAATCCTGGTGTTGACATCAAAAAGACTGCAACTGGTGAAGTTCTAGTTGGACCTTTTGTTGGAAATGGTCAATTCCTCGTTATCACAGACTACGGTACTGGAAATCCTTACAACTCTATGACTCCCCTTATCTCTGGAGAAATTGGTGAAGACCTTGCCTTTTACCTGACCGAAAGCCAACAGACCCCTTCTGCTGTCGGCCTCAATGTCCTTTTAGACGAAGAAGACAAGGTCAAGGTTGCAGGTGGTTTCCTAGTCCAAGTCTTGCCAGGAGCCAAGGAAGAAGAGATTGCTCGATTTGAAAAACGCATCCAAGAAATGCCAGCTATATCAACTCTTCTAGAGAGTGAAGACCATATCGAAGCCCTCCTCAAGGCAATCTACGGTGACGAAGCCTACAAGCGTCTTTCTGAAGAAGAAATCCGTTTCCAATGTGACTGTAGCCATGAACGCTTTATGAATGCTCTTGCCAGCCTTCCAAGCTCAGACTTACAGGAAATGAAAGAGGAAGACCACGGAGCAGAAATCACTTGTCAATTCTGCCAAACAACTTACAACTTTGATGAAAACGACCTGGAGGAACTCATTCGTGACAAATCTTAATACACCTTTTATGATTGGCAATGTTGAGATTCCCAATCGTACCGTTTTAGCACCCATGGCTGGCGTGACCAACTCAGCCTTTCGTACCATTGCAAAGGAGCTCGGAGCTGGACTCGTTGTCATGGAAATGGTCTCTGACAAAGGAATCCAATACAACAACGAAAAAACCCTGCATATGCTTCATATCGATGAAGGCGAAAACCCTGTCTCTATCCAACTTTTTGGTAGCGATGAAGATAGCCTAGCACGCGCAGCAGAATTTATCCAAGAAAATACCAAGACCGATATCGTTGATATCAACATGGGCTGTCCAGTTAACAAAATCGTGAAGAACGAAGCTGGCGCTATGTGGCTCAAGGATCCAGATAAGATCTACTCTATCATCAACAAGGTCCAATCGGTTCTTGATATTCCCCTTACTGTCAAAATGCGTACCGGCTGGGCTGACCCATCTCTGGCAGTAGAAAATGCCCTCGCTGCTGAAGCTGCAGGTGTTTCTGCCCTTGCTATGCATGGCCGTACCCGCGAACAAATGTATACAGGTCATGCAGACCTTGAGACCCTTCACAAGGTCGCTCAAGCTCTGACCAAGATTCCATTTATCGCCAACGGTGATATCCGTACGGTTCAAGAAGCCAAACAACGCATCGAAGAAGTTGGTGCTGACGCAGTTATGATTGGCCGCGCTGCCATGGGCAATCCCTACCTCTTCAACCAAATCAACCATTACTTTGAAACAGGAGAAATCCTCCCTGATTTGACTTTTGAAGACAAGATGAAAATCGCCTACGAACACTTGAAACGCTTGATTAACCTCAAAGGGGAAAACGTAGCAGTTCGTGAATTCCGTGGACTCGCTCCTCACTACCTCCGTGGAACATCTGGTGCTGCCAAGCTCCGTGGAGCTATTTCACAAGCTAGCACCCTAGCAGAGATTGAAGCTCTCTTACAATTGGATAAGGCTTAAAATGGTTCATACTGCTCTACTGATTATCGATATGCAAAAAGCATTTGATAGACCTATTTGGGGAGAACGAAATAACCCTCAAGCTGAACATCAATCATTGAGGGTACTGGAACACTTTCGTAAACACAGTCTTCCAGTCTTACACGTTCAACACATATCTGATAATCCCCAGTCGCAATTTCATAACAAACAAAATCAGGAGTTTAAAAGTGGATTTGAACCAGTTGCTCCAGAACCTGTCTTTCAAAAAACGGTTAATAGCTCCTTTATTGGAACAAATCTTGAAACATATTTACGAACAAATCAGATTTGTCATTTAGTCCTTGTTGGTTTGACCCTGCCTCATTGTGTATCTACTACGACACGAATGGCAGCAAATCTTGGTTTTGAAGTCACTTTACTATCAGATGCTACTGCCAGTTTTACCCTATCTAACAAAAACGGTCAGGCCATCTCTCCTGAGACTATCCATGAGATTAATCTCCTTTCCCTACAAGATGAATTCGCTCAAATTCTTACTACAGAAGAATTTTTAACCCAAGTATAAGTATAAAATAATCCGTCAACCCTTATTGAGCTGACGGATTTTCTTTGATTGTAAAAATTCAAATACTGAGAGCTATTATTGACTCAAAGCAACACTGGAAACCTTACCATCCGCTCCTGTTGTAATTTGGATGACTTTTCCTCCACCAATTTTGGCATTATACTTACCATCGTCAAGAGTGTAAGAATATCCTTTGATAGAATAATTTTCTTTCTTTCCATCAGAAGATTCTACTGTAAATTGACCACCTGATGAAACTGTGATGTTTTCGCCATTGGCTCCCTTCCAATTGCCCGCTGCAGCTGAGAAATCACCATCTACCATGGTTAAAACACCCTTGTAGCGTTTATTTTGCTCTGCTTGTTTGTCTTGAAGTTTGCGGTCAGTTGTAGGATCATAGCTTGATTGGTTAGACTGGGCTTGAGGAGGCTGTTGAGCTGAAGGAACCTGAGCAGGAGTTTGTTGACTAGTAGCCTGTTGATTAGATACTTCTTGACCTTGTCTTTGCTCTGTTACAGATGCTGCTTGTGATGTCCTTGCAGTTGCTACAGACTGATCAGTAAACGCCTTAGTCTTTTCAGATGAAGCTGAACTTGAGGACTTCTGAGTCTTGCTTTCTTTGCTAGAAGATGCTGCTTTAGAGCTTGATGACTGGCTTGTCTTAGCAGAACTGCTTGCTTGAGTTGTTTCCTTTTTATTTCCACAAGCTCCCAGTAGCAAGGTAGAAGCCAATACAGTTGCTGCCATCAATTTGATATAGGTTTTCTTTTTCATTTTTCTACTCCTTTGTAATATTTTAGAAATATAAAGACACATTTTTGTAATATAATTGTAACATTGAGATTTAAATATGTCCACAATTTATCTAAACTATTTTAAAAATCTTAAATACTTTAGATACATTTACTCCTCCTACTCTTTTATTCGTAGTCTAATAGCAAAAACAGAAAAAAAATTCCTATTTTGAGTAATATTTTTAAATCACTCTTGTGTAATCGCTTGCATCTTTAAGTACAAAGGAATATAATAACATTGAAAGAGGATATAGGAGGTATAGGTTTATGTCAAACAAGTATTACAAGTATCTTCCTTGGTTGATTTTGGTAGCAATTGGTTCCTATCAATCAGCCACTTACTATGCGCGAACTACATTTGATGTCTTCTATCTGACTATAGTCTTTATGATTGTTTATATAGCTTTGCTATTCCTACACGAAAAATATCTCAAGTATCGATACAAAGACTTTTTTACTCACCTGTTGAGCAATTCTAAGAAAGATAGCCATCCCTAAAAACAGTCGCAACAGCAAAACCATCTCATGATGGTACATAAAGAGGTCGGGAACTTTGTCCCGACCTCGCTTTTTATACAATATCAAATTTTAACTGGCCTGCTTTGACACCAATCTTAAGTGTCTTACCTGCTACTAATTCTCCCTTGAGAAGAAGTTCTGCCAACTTGTCTTCCACTTCTGTTTGCAGGGTTCTGCGAAGTGGACGAGCTCCCATCTCTGGGTCATATCCTTGATTTGCCAACAATTTCAGTGCGGAAGCTTGTAATTTCAAGTCAATTCCTTTTTCAGCCAAACTTGCCACTAAAGGTTTGACCATAATCTTCACCACTTCCTGCATATTGTCGCTAGATAGGCTATGGAAGACAACCTTTTCATCAATACGGTTGATAAACTCAGGTCTATAAGCCTTTTTCAGCTCTTCAAACATGCGTTTTTCCATATTCTCCTGATCAAAACGGATATCCTTAGCTCCAAAGCCAACTGTCTTGTCATCCCGAAGGGCTGTCGCACCAAGGTTTGATGTCATGATAATAATGGTATTTGAAAAGTCGACCTTGCGTCCCTTACTGTCTGTCAAGACACCGTCATCCAAGACCTGCAAGAGAACATTAAAGATGTCTGGGTGGGCCTTCTCTACCTCGTCAAAAAGGAGAACAGAATAGGGTTTGTTACGAACCTTCTCCGTCAACTCCCCACCTTCTTCATACCCCACATAACCCGGAGGAGCTCCATTGAGACGGCTGGCTGCGAATTTCTCCATATACTCACTCATATCAAAGCGGATAAGGGCTGATTCGTCATCAAAGAGAACTTCTGCCAGAGCCTTGGCCAATTCGGTCTTACCGACACCTGTAGGTCCTAGGAACATAAAGGAACCAATCGGACGCTTGTGACTGCGAATTCCTGACTGGTTACGGCGAATGGCACGGCTGATACTAGAGACAGCCTGATCTTGCCCGATAACCCGTTTATGGAGTTCTGCTTCAAGATTTAGATATTTCTTAGCGTCAGTCTGAGTCAGTTTTTGGACTGGGATACCTGACAGACGACTCAAGGTGGTCAAAATATCAGACTCTGTCACCAAGTCTTTATAGACAGGCACTTCCTCTTCTTTCGCGATTAGCTGAGCTGCCTGTTTCCACTTGCCATCCATTAAGGCCTTGTCAGCTGGACTCAAACCTGAATGGTCTGCTTTTACATGCTTAGCCTTATTTTGCACTGTTGCCGCTGCTTCGTCCAAGAGATCGATAGCAGAGTCTGGTAAGTGACGACTAGTTAAGTAACGATGGGCCATCTTAACCGCTGTTTCAACCGCTTCATCTGTGATTTGCACACGGTGATGCTTCTCATAGGTCGCTTTCAAGCCTTGCAAAATGGTCATGCTGTCTGCCACACTTGGCTCTTCAATCGTCACTTTTGCAAAACGACGAGAAAGGGCTGCGTCTTTTTCAATGTGTTTTTGGTACTCTTCCTGAGTAGTCGCACCAACCGTTCTCAAGGTTCCACGCGCCAAGGCTGGCTTCAAGATATTAGCCGCATCCAGAGTTGAGTCAATCCCACTACCAGAACCCATGATAGTGTGAAGTTCATCGATAAAGAGGATGACTTGACCATCTTCTTCAATATCCTTGATGATATTGTTCATGCGTTCTTCAAAGTCACCACGGAAGCGTGTCCCTGCAACAACGTTCATCAAATCAAGCTCTAACACGCGCATCTTAGCCATTTCCACAGGCACGTCACCACTAGCAATACGCTGGGCAAGACCAAGTGCCAGAGCTGTTTTCCCGACACCAGCATCTCCAACCAAGACAGGATTATTCTTTGTTTTCCGACTCAAGATTTGAATCATACGCGAGATTTCCTTGTCCCGACCGATGACTGGTTCTAACTTACCAGAGCGCGCTTGCTCTGTCAAATCATGCGTATAGTCCTCGAGTCCACCACTCTGAGTCTGGGGCATTCCCATCATATTAGCCATAGAATTTTGCTTGTCAGCTACTGTACGATGGCGTTGGCGTAAAGCTTTAAGGTCTTCACGAGTCCAACCTGCACGTTCTTCTAGATTTCGACGAAGGGCAGCAATCTTGACCTGATCTTTCTTGTCTTCATAAGAAAAACCAGCCCTCTCCAAAATACGAGTCGCCAAGGCATTGCCATCATGCAAAATCGCATAGAGGATGTGCTCAGTCCCTAGCACCTTAGCATAGACCACTGACGCCACATATTCTGCTTCATCAAAAAGGACCTGCAAACGATGGGAAAACGGCAATTCCGTAAAGGTTTCATCCTGGCTATAGTCCGTTTCAGTCAGTTCCAAGGCCACCTCTTCTAAACGGTCCATCTCATATGGATAATCATTTAAAGTTGCCCCTGCCACACTATAACTGTGATTGGACATGGCAATCAACAAGTGCCAAGACTCTAGGTAACGAGCTCCAAAATGGCCAGCAACCATGTAGGCACTTTCGATACATTCATTCAATGCTTTTGAATAGTTCATCTTACTTCCCTTTTCTATCTACCTCTTGTATGACCTGTCGTAGCATGTTTGCACGAAGGACTGGAGCTTCTTCTCCTAGAACGCGATCCAAAGCTACTGCTACCAGCAAATTCATCTCTTGCTTGGTCATCAATTCCTGCTCAACCAAAAGCTGGAGAATATCCTCATAAATTTCTTGACTGACCCGCTCACCAATTGAGTAAAGCAACTCCCGGAGCATTTCATGATGACTAGAAAACTCAATCCGTCCTATACGAATGTAGCCTCCGCCACCACGCTTACTTTCAACCAAGTAGCCTCTACTTTCCGTAAAGCGTGTCTTGATCACGTAGTTAATCTGACTAGGAACAACCTGAAAGGTATCTGCCAACTGACTCCGTTGCAACTCCACGATACCAGATTGATCTAAAATCGCCTTGATGTAGGCCTCAATATGATCCGATGTATTTTTAAATCTCATTACAAACCCACCTCTCTCTTTAAACCTTGACTATCTTTGACTATTATACCGAATTTTTCTCATTTTTAAAAGAAAAAGGGCGCTGGTAAAGGATAATCTTCACCAACTCCCTCTTTTTCTACTTATCTAAGCCTAATTCTGCTAAGATTTGACGTTTGTAGGCAATCTTTTGGACTTCCTTGTCCTCATCTTCAGACCAATCTAGTTTAATTTCTGAAACAATCTGCCCAGGACGATTTTTCAAGATATAGATGCGGTCACTAAGATTGAGAGCCTCCTCGATACTGTGAGTAATAATCAAGGTTGTTAGCTGCAACTGCTTGTGAATTTCAAGGTACCAAGCGTGGAGTTCCATCTTGGTCATCTCATCCAAGGCGCTAAATGCCTCATCTAAGAGAAAGAGCTTGTGCCCAAAAAGGTAGGTCCGGAGTAAGGCTACACGCTGGCGCATCCCCCCACTAAGTTCATGAGGATACTTGTCCCGTACCGCCGTTAACTGGAAGGTAGCAAGAATTTCATCCGCGCGGGCAATGGCTTCCGCCTTATCCACTTTTTGAATCAAGAGGGGCAGGATGATATTGCCAAGCACCGTCTTGTGCTCCAAGAGCAAATCCTTTTGCAACATATAACTCACGCGCCCTTTGGGATTCTCCTCACCGTCAAGGACAATTCTCCCTGACTGGACTTCTAAAATCCCAGAGATTAGATTAAAGAGGGTGGTTTTTCCAACACCACTTGGACCTAAGATAGAAACCACTTCACCTGAAGTCACCTGCAGGTTAATGTCCTCTAAAATCCTCTCCTGACCATAGGCATAACTGACGTGTTCTAGTCTAATCTCTGTCATTATTTCACAAATTCGTTGGTGAAGCCTTTGTCTGTCAAGTCTTCTTTAAGGATACCATTTTCTTTATCCCATTTGTAGAAGGCATTCCAGCGAGCTGCGTCAAATTGACCCCATTTTTCCTTGTCGCTTGCGTATTCTTTTGACAAGTATTTTTGAGATTCGATGACAAAGTCACGTTTTTCCTTGAGTTCAGGTGCATTTTTGATGAGGATATCAGCTGCTTCCTCTGGATGCTCCATAGCATATTGGTAGCCTTTTTTAATAGCTTGGATAACTTTGCGAGCTTCTTCTTTGTTGTCTTTCAAGTAGTCATTGTTTGCGATGATAACTGGTGAGTAGTAGTCAAACTCCTTGACATAGTCTTTCAAGTACATGAAATTAGCATCTACACCTTGAGATTTTGCAAGGATACCATCCCAACCGTAGTAGATCCAAGCAGTGTCAAATACTCCATTAGCAATCGGTGTGATCGAGTTTGAATCGTTATTTGGTACTTTTTCAACTTTTTCAAAATCTCCACCTTGAGATTCTACCAAGGTTTTCAACATAGCAAGTTCAGTTGGGTCATTCCAAGTTCCGTATTTCTTACCAACCAAGTCCTTTGGACTAGCTACATTATCAGATTTACGAGAGATGATTCCTGATGTATTGTGTTCAACAATAGCTGCAACGGCAGTAATTCCTGCACCTTTTTCCAATTTTTTAGCCATGTAGTCTTGGAAATAGACTGCAAATGGTGCCTTACCGTTAATAACCAAGTCAGAAGAACTTTCTTCTGGTGGCAATTTCAAATCAACATCTACTCCAGCTTCTTTGAAATAACCTTTTTCCTTAGCCACATAAAGCCCTGTGTGGTTGGTATTTGGCGTCCAGTCTAGGATAAAGTCAATCTTCTTAAGTTCTGATTCCTTATTATCCTTAGAAGCAGTTCCTTGACCACAGGCCACAAGCACAACAGCTACAAGAGCTGTTAAAACAGTTAAAAACACTTTCCATGTTTTCTTCATTTTCTTTCCTCTTTTCTTTTTTGAAACATTCTAATTCTACGAACGTTTCCATTTAATAACATATTTTTCACTAATATCGACCAACTTCATACCAAGAAGACTGATAATCGATACCAGAATAATAATAGCAAACATGGTATCATACTGAAACAGTTTCTTGGACTGAATCATGTAGACACCTAGTCCTTCAAAGCCTCCCAACCACTCAGATACCACTGTTGTGATAAAGGCGTAGGAGACACTGACCCTCAGACCTGCATAAAAGTAAGGCAGACTGACTGGGATTTTAAAATGCCACAGGATTTGCCAAGGCTTGGCCCGCATCAGACTAAACAAGGTCAGCATATCCTTATCACAATGCCTAAAACCATCTAAAATACTGACGATGATAGGAAAAGTTGTCGTCAAAATAATCAGGACAATCTTGGGCAGAATCCCATAACCTAGCCACAAGACCAAGATAGGAGCTATGGCAATGGTCGGAATAGTCTGAACAACCACCATCATAGGGTAAATCAGATCATTGAGCCAAGTCAAACTGTCCATAAGTACAGCCATGAGACAGGCAATCAAGACTCCCAAAACCAACCCCAGTAAAGCCACTCTCAAGGTTGCCCAACTATGGTGCCAGAGAAATTCTCTGTCACGAACAAAGGCCTGAAGAATTTCAAAAGGTGTCGGCAGGATAAACTTAGGGAGAAGTTTAAGAAAACCTGCTAACTGCCAGATTGACAAGACTCCCAGAAAACCCAATAGACTAATGTGTCGTCTCAGTATACTTTTCAAGTTTCTCATCAATACTTAAAATCTCTCCTACATTTATTTTGACATTGGCAAAGACATTGTCTGCCTCCTGTCCTGCTACTTCCAACGCTTCTTTGAGAATGCGCATAAGCTCATCAAAATCCCCTTCCAAGACCGTTTCAAATGGTGTCACCACCATGGTCACTTCTTGAGCTTGCAGATAGGCAATGACCTGATCGATTACGTAAATCCGATCAATCCCCTGTGCTAGGGGTAAAACTTGCAAGGCGATGCTTGCTTTCATAAAAACCTCCTCTTCTCGTTTTTCTTTTTACAAAAAGAAAAACCTTTACCATATATGGAAAAGGTCAAGAATAGACTAAGTATCGTTCCCTACGCTGGCATTACCCAGATCAGGTGCGGTCGAAGTTTAACACTTCCTCTCAGACTGTACACAGACTCCCATATATTATATGGACATATGATAGCGCAAAACAAAAAAAAGTCAAGGAAACTGCTTACAGAAAAGAGCAGGAAATTTTTCCTACTCTCATTTTCTATAATCGTTCTCCATCACTGTTTACTCTGTAGCCATCCACTGTCGTATTAACAGCTAAAGCGCCTGAAGAGTAAGAATAATACCACTTACCAGATACTTGGTACCATCCTGTTTTCATTGCACCTGAACTGTCCAAATAGTACCACAGACCATTTTCCTTTAACCATCCTGTCTGCATTTCACCAGATGATTTCAAATAATACCAACTAGAACCGTCTTTCAGCCATCCTGTTGATTTAGAACCATTTGATTTGAAATGATACCAACTACCATTTATTTTCTTCCAACCAACAGTCAGAACATCATTGGAACTACCTTCTGTTTGATTCTGCGATGACGCAACCTCCTCTAACTGAATATAACGACGACTTCCACTATAAGATATATAACTCAACCACTTGTACCCATCTTTTTCAAGTACCTGATCATAATGAACACTCTCACCTGGAGAATAATATGCAATTGAAGTTGCACTAACTAAAGGTTGATTTTTTATAGCTGCCTTATTCTTAAAATAATGTGTTCCTCCTGTCGAAGACAACGGTTGACTATCGAATACTTTGCCACTACTTACTACATTACCCCCATCCAAATCTTTAAAATGAATAAATCCTGTCATCGTATTGGCTTTTATAATTCGTTTATTATAGGATCCTGTATAACCATAGTTGTATTCCTCAATTTCTATATTATCCCCCATTACATTTGAAACCCAGGCAACATGACCATATCCTCCTGCAGTAGACCAAGCAATCGATCCAATCGTTGGTACACTATCTACACGATAGCCTTCACGACGAGCACGATAGCCCCATTCATTCGCATTTCCATAAGCTCCTGTAATCTCAAAACCATTGACACTACTCAAGCGAAAGGCTGCAAATGAAGTACACTGACGAGAGTACATGCGCCACTTATCAATTTCCTGACTCCCATTTTTATAGTAAGCAGGATAATCATCCCCACGCGCAATCGATCCATTTCCTCCAGAATAGGCATATACACTATCACTCGCTGCTAGCATCAATCCTGCTACTAAAAAAGGAACAGCCTTTTTAACTGATTTTCTCAAAGAAAATCCTGTCTCTGTTACTTTGAATGGTAAAACTTTCATTCTTCCTCCTTGAAAATAATATAAATCGAAGATTGCCTTCACTTAAATTATTCGGAGAAAAAAGAAAAAGTGAGAAAATTTCTCACTTTAGTCAAGATAATGAATCAAATTCTTTTCTGTAAGGATATCTGAGTAAGTAAAGGATTCAACATAAACATTAGCTTGTTTATCTCCTTCAACATTCCCAAATTCCACGATAAATAGGGATGGATAAACCTCAATTAGCTTACCCAATCTATTTTTTTGGCGCTTACGCCCATTTTCCAAAGTCATTTCGATTACATGACCCTCATGCGCCTTGATTTCCTCTTTAATTTTTTTCATCTTAGCTACATCTGTAAATGCATCTGTCATCTTATTTCCTCCCTTTTTGAGATACTTGAAAATTTATTGTATTCTTTTTGGAAAATTAATTCCACAGTTCCACGAGCTCCACTACGGTTTTTCTCGATAATAACTTCTACCTTATTATTTGGTATGCCTTCCTCTTCTTCACCACCACGCTCATAATAATCGTCACGATAGAGAAAGGCTACGATATCAGCGTCCTGCTCAATAGATCCAGATTCACGAATATCAGACAAGACCGGTCTCTTGTCCTGACGTTGTTCTACACCACGAGAAAGCTGACTTAGAGCAATTACTGGAACTTTCAGTTCCTTGGCTAGGATTTTCAACTGACGTGAAATTTCTGAAACTTCTTGTTGACGATTTTCTCGCCCAGTTCCCGTAATAAGCTGCAAGTAGTCTATCAAAATCAAACCAAGATTCCCAGTTTCTTGAGCCAGTTTGCGTGAACGCGAACGAATTTCCGTAATCCGAATCCCTGGTGTATCATCAATATAGATACTTGCATTGGCTAGATTCCCTTGAGCAATGGTATATTTTTGCCATTCCTCATCAGTCAGTTGACCCGTACGAATAGAATGCGACTCAACCAACCCTTCTGCCGCCAACATACGATCCACTAGACTTTCCGCACCCATTTCGAGCGAAAAGATAGCTACCGTCTTGTCCAACTTGGTCCCAATATTCTGAGCAATATTCAAGGCAAATGCTGTCTTACCAACCGCCGGACGAGCTGCTAAGATAATCAACTCCTCTTCATGAAGACCAGTCGTCATATGATCTAAATCACGATAGCCTGTCGCAATACCTGTAATATCAGTCGTTTGCTGCGAGCGAGCTTCCAGATTTCCAAAGTTGACATTCAACACGTCTCGAATATTCTTAAATCCACTTCGATTAGCATTTTCACTAACATCAATCAGCCCTTTTTCTGCCTGAGCAATGATTTCATCAGCTGGTTGTGAAGCCTCGTAAGCTTGATTGACAGACTCTGTCAACTTGGCGATTAATCGCCGTAACATAGCCTTTTCTGCAACGATTTTAGCATAATACTCCGCATTAGCAGAAGTTGGCACAGAATTGACAATCTCAACCAAGTAAGACAAGCCACCAATATTCTGCAAGTCACCTTGATTATCAAGAATGGTACGAACCGTTGTTGCATCTATGGCATCGTCACGATCGGATAAATCGACCATAGCTTGGAAAATCAAACGATGGGCATACTTAAAAAAGTCCCGAGACTCAATATATTCTCGCACAAAAACAAGCTTACTCTCATCAATAAAGATAGCCCCCAAAACGGATTGTTCAGCTAAGATATCTTGAGGTTGTACTCGTAACTCTTCTACTTCTGCCATCAGACTTCCCTTCCTTTTACAATCTTGTCAAGAAGGTGTAAACTTATCCTTCCTTCACACGAAGATTGATTACACTTGTGATATCTTGATAGATTTTCACTGGTACATCAATCAAACCAACTGCTCGAATCGGAGCTTGTACTTGAATATGACGTTTATCAATCTTAATTCCAAATTGCTTTTGCAATTCTTCTGCAATTTTCTTATTGGTAATAGAGCCAAAGGTACGACCATCTGGACCAACTTTTTCAACAAATTCTACAACAGTTTCCTCTGCTTCAAGTTGGGCTTTAATTGCTTTTGCTTCTGCAATCATCTCAGCGTGAGCTTTTTCTTCAGATTTTTGTTTACCACGAAGCTCACCTACCGCTTGAGCAGTCGCTTCTTTTGCTAAGTTCTTTTTGATAAGAAAGTTTTGTGCATACCCTGTTGGTACTTCCTTAATTTCGCCTTTTTTACCTTTTCCTTTAACATCTGCTAAAAAAATTACTTTCATTCTTCTTTCTCCTTTTCCTTTATTTCATTTAATACAATTTCTGTCAGTTTTTCACCTGCTTCTGACAAGGTTACATCTTTAATTTGAGCTGCTGCTAAATTAAAGTGACCTCCACCTCCCAGTTCTTCCATAATCCGTTGTACATTCAGTTTACTACGACTTCGAGCTGAGATAGAGATAAATCCTTGTGTATTCTTCGCAAGAACAAAACTCGCTTCGATACCTGACATAGCCAACATGGCATCTGCTGCCTTACTAATAACAACTGTATCATAGCATTTCGAGTCCGTAGCCTCTGCAAGCAATACATCGGAGCCTAATTTACGCCCCTGTAAAATCAGTTCATTGACTTCACGATATTCTTCAAAATCTGTCGCAGCGATTTCTTGGATAGTAATACTATCACTTCCGCGCGTTCTGAGATAGCTAGCAACATCAAATGTCCGACTAGTCACTCGTGAGGTGAAATTTTTAGTATCCAGCATCATACCAGCCATCAAGACACTTGCTTGCATACGACTCAAACGATTTTTCTTAGAATTCTGGAACTGAATCAATTCCGTTACCAACTCACTGGCACTGCTTGCACCACTTTCGATATAAGTGATAACTGCATTGTCTGGGAAATCCTGATCCCGTCTGTGGTGGTCAATAACAATAGTTTGAGTAAACAAATCATAAAATTCTTTTGATAATGTTAAGGCTGTCTTTGAATGGTCTACAAGAATCAACAAAGAACGATTGGTCACCATCCCCATTGCATCCTTAACAGACAACAACTTCGTAACTCCTTCTTTTTCTAAGAATGTAACAGCTCGTTCAATATCCGGAGACATTTGTTCTTCGTCATAAAGAGCATAACTATTTTCAATCACATTACTAGCAAATAACTGCATACCTACAGCAGAACCCAAAGCATCCATATCTAGATTTTTGTGACCAACTACAAAAACTTGATCCACACTCCGAATCTTATCTGAAATAGCCGTCATCATAGCTCGCGTACGAGTCCGTGTACGTTTGATTGAAGCAGCAGACCCACCACCAAAATAAACTGGATTTTTCGTTTCGTTGTTTTCCTTGACAACCACCTGGTCGCCACCACGCACCTCAGCCAAGTTCAAGTTGAGCAAAGCAACTTTCCCTATCTCATCATGATTTCCATCACCATAAGAAAATCCCATACTTAAGGTCAAAGGCAACTGTCTCTGTTTCGACTCTTCTCTGAAAGCATCAATAACAGAAAATTTATCATTCATCAATCCCTCAAGTACAGTATAGTCAGTAAATAGATAAAAACGGTCCATACTTACTCGACGGGAGAACATAGAATCTTTCCCAGCAAATTCTGAAACAAAATTGGCTACAAAACTGTTAATATGACTGATATCAGACTCTGATGTTTTATCTTCTAAGTCATCGTAGTTGTCAATAGAAACGATCCCAATCACAGGTCGACTCGTTACTAACTCAACAGTCGCTTCGTATTCTCCAGACACATCAAAGAAATAAAGAACCCCAGATACCTTATCCATATGAACCGAATAGCGGGTCTCACCCAAGGTAGCATAAGAACCGGGATTCCCCACAGAAGCCTTTATAATTGTTTGAATTAATGCCACATCAATCTCGCCCACTTCATTAGTCAAAATCAATTCAGCATAAGGATTAAACCATTCAACTTCACCTGACGACAAGTCTAATTTAATGACTCCGACAGGCATCTGTTCTAACAAGGTCCTCAAACTTTCTTCAGCTTGGTGGTTTACATACTGGATTTGTTCTACTTCACTCTTTGAGTAGTAGTCTCTCTGATGGATGAATAGTAAAATATATGAACCCAAAATAAGCAGCAAAAGAAATAGCGTTACCAGTGTATTCGTTACAAAAACAAGTTGCACAGATAGCACTCCGAACGCCACTATTCCTAATATTAAGGGGAAAATAGGACTTACATAAAATTTTTTCATTCCAAACCTCTTGGCACCCATTATACCATAATAACCACCAAAAAGCGACTTTTTAAAAGTGTAATCAGTAATTCCATCCATTGTAAGAAAAAGGAGGTTTACAAATCAGTAAACCTACCTTTACACATATTGAAATTAAGATTCTTTAACTTCTAACAGACCAATTTCTCCATCTTCACGACGATAAATCACATTAGTTGTCTGATCTTCAACATCCACATAGATAAAGAAATCATGTCCCAACAAATCCATCTGTAAAATAGCTTCTTCCAAATCCATTGGTTTTAAATCAATTTGTTTTGAACGAACAACTCTAGATTGGACAACATTTGAATCTTCCACCAATGCATCTGTAAATAATTGACTAGTTGCTACCTTATTTTTATTTTTACGCTCGATTTTTGTTTTATTTTTACGAATCTGACGTTCAATTTTATCGGTTACAAGGTCAATTGAACCATACATATCTTGGGAAACATCTTCTGCACGAAGAGTAATGGAGCCAAGCGGAATCGTTACTTCCACTTTAGCAGTTTTTTCACGATACACCTTCAAGTTAACTCGAGCATCCAACTCTTGTTCAGCTTGAAAATACTTTTCGATCTTTTCGAGTTTAGAAACTACATAATCACGAATTGCTTCTGTTACTTCTAGGTTTTCACCACGGATACTATATTTAATCATATGAGTACCTTCTTTCTAAACATTTTTGTTTTTCTGATTTCATTATAACGCTTTCATTTTATTTTTGCAAATTTTTTCCTCATCTTACAAGGGAAAATGTTTTTACATCCTCAGCACCAGCTTCTTCCAACAGCTTCTTCACACGATTTATAGTTGTTCCAGTAGTATAGATATCATCTATAAGTAGGATTTTTTTAGGAATAGTGACTCCACTTTTAACAAAGAAAGGAAGTCCTGTTGCCAAGCGTTCTGAACGATTTTTGGAAGAACTGGCTCGTTCTTCTCTTTTCTCTAACAAATCCAGGTACTTAAATCCCGCTGCATCGACCAAGCCCTCAACCTGATTAAATCCTCTATCAGCATATCTCTCCTTACTTAATGGAATGACTACAAATTGATACTCTTTGTACTTTCTCAACGCCGCACTTAAAACTGAAGCGAAAACTTTTCTTAAAAGGAAGTCTCCGTCAAACTTATACCGACTGAAAAAATCCTTCATAGCTTGATTGTAAGTAAAAATCGCTCTATGACTGACCTCAACTCCTTCTTTACACCAAAATTGACAATCTTGACACTTTGTTGACAAGTCTATTTTCATACAGTTTGGACAATACTCTTCTCCAATTCTCTCAAAAGTAGAATCACAGTCTGAACAAAGATAGGAGTCATCATTCCTCAACAGCAAGATACTACTAAAAGTTAAAACAGCCTTCATAGTCTGCCCACACAACAAGCACTTCATAGCCCCGCCTCCTTATTCATCTGCTGAATTTCCTTAATTGCCTTCTTGATTGAAGCATTTAACCCATCATGGAAGAAAAGCAAATCTCCTGTCGGTCGATCCATACTTCGTCCAACTCGACCACCAATCTGAATCAAACTAGACTTGGTAAACAGACGATGATTAGCCTCTACTACGAAAACGTCCACACAAGGAAAAGTAACTCCACGCTCCAATATTGTAGTACTGATAAGTATTGTCAGCTCTCCATCTCGAAAAGCTTGTACCTGCTCTAGCCGATCTTCTGTGACAGACGATACAAAGCCAATTTTCTCATTTGGAAATTGCTCCTGTAAGATTTCTTTTAACTGCTCCCCTTTCTTAATTTCTGATGCAAAAAGGAGTAACGGATAACCTGTTTTTCTCTGCTTCTCAATATAGGATTTTAACTTTGGAGACAAACACTTCTTATCTAAATAGCGATTAAAATCCGATAACCAGACAGGTTTAGGAATAATCAACGGATTTCCATGAAATCTTCTAGGCAAACTCAGTCTCTTTAACTCTCCCGAGCGAACCTTCCTATCTAATTCATCTGTAGAAGTCGCTGTTAAAAAAATTCTCAATCCATTCTCCTTTACACTATTCTTGACAGCATGGTAAAGCGTGGGATTGTCAACATAAGGAAAAGCATCTACTTCATCCACTATCAGCAAATCAAAAGCTTGATAAAACTTCAGTAACTGATGGGTCGTCGCAACAACTAATGGTGTTCGAAAATATGGTTCTGATTCTCCGTGTAGCAAAGCTATCTCACAGGAAAAATCCTGTTGCAAGCGCTTATACAGCTCCAAACAAACATCTATGCGAGGACTAGCCAAACAAACTGCACCACCTTCATCAATCACTTTGGCAACAACTTGGTAAATCATCTCTGTCTTTCCAGCTCCTGTTACCGCATGAACTAAGGTTGGTTCTTGCTTGTCTACTGCTTGAATTAGTCCCTCTGACACCTTCTCTTGAAAAGGAGTTAATTGACCACGCCATTTAAGAACATCTTGCTTCGGAAAATCCTCCTGCGGAAAATAGTATAAAGTTTGATCACTCCTGACTCGCTTCATAATTAAGCACTCCCGACAATAGTAAGCACCGATGGGCAAATACCATTCTTCTAGAATAGGACTATCACAACGTTGACAGAACAATTTCCCCCTCTCCTTTCTCATTGCTGGAATTTTCTCCGCCAACTGACGTTCCTCTTCTGACAATTCATTCTCAGTAAACAAACGACCGAGATAATTTGAATTTACTTTCATACTTCTTTATTCGTAAAAACTAGCGCTTTAGATGATTTTTTAGTACAATTAAATCATGGAATTTAGAACAATTAAAGAGGACGGACAAGTCCAAGAAGAAATCAAAAAATCTCGCTTTATCTGTCATGCTAAGCGTGTTTATAGCGAAGAAGAGGCTCGTGACTTCATTACTGCCATCAAAAAAGAACACTACAAAGCTACGCATAACTGCTCTGCCTTCATTATTGGGGAACGTAGTGAAATCAAACGTACAAGTGATGATGGTGAGCCCAGTGGTACTGCCGGCGTTCCCATGCTTGGGGTACTAGAAAATCACAATCTCACCAATATCTGTGTGGTAGTGACACGCTACTTCGGTGGTATTAAACTAGGTGCTGGAGGATTGATTCGTGCTTACGCAGGCAGTGTGGCCTTAGCTGTCAAAGAAATTGGCATCATTGAAATAAAAGAACAAGCTGGTATTGCTATTCAAATGTCTTACGCTCAGTACCAAGAGTACAGTAACTTCCTTAAAGAACATGATCTCATAGAGCTTGAGACAAACTTTACAGAACAAGTTGATACGATGATTTATGTTGATAAAGAAGAAAAAGAAAATATTAAAGCTGCACTTATAGAGTTTTTTAATGGAAAAGTCACTTTAGCTGACCAAGGTTTACGGGAAGTTGAAGTTCCTGTAAACTTAGTGTAAACAATGGATAATGCAGCGTTTCACTGACATTTTCACCGCTACTTTAATTAGCAACATAAAAAGATGCTTTCCAAGACCTACTAGAAAATGAAGCAATTCAAAAAGAAAACGGATAGCATTCTCCTTTACACCTATTTACTATAATTAGCTTGTCACAATCACCTAAAAATTAGTAGATTAGACCTATGATATAAAAAAATCCTATCGCTTCGATAGGATTTCTATATTTTACAAATGATATAGATAGCGTTATACTAGAAATATCTTATACAAAGAGGTATTCATATGTCTATTTATAACAACATTACTGAACTAATCGGTCAAACACCGATTGTTAAACTCAACAACATTGTGCCAGAAGGTGCTGCGGACGTCTATGTCAAGCTTGAAGCATTTAACCCTGGTTCATCGGTAAAAGACCGTATTGCCCTTAGCATGATTGAAAAAGCTGAACAAGACGGTATTCTGAAACCTGGTTCTACTATTGTTGAAGCAACGAGTGGAAACACTGGTATTGGACTTTCATGGGTAGGTGCTGCTAGAGGGTATAAAGTTGTCATCGTTATGCCTGAAACTATGAGTGTAGAACGACGTAAGATTATCCAAGCCTATGGTGCTGAACTTGTCCTAACTCCTGGTAGTGAGGGAATGAAAGGTGCTATTGCTAAGGCTCAAGAAATCGCTGCTGAACGTGATGGTTTCCTTCCTCTTCAATTCGATAATCCAGCAAATCCAGAAGTACACGAAAGAACAACAGGAGCTGAGATACTAGCTGCTTTCGGTAAAGATGGATTAGATGCCTTTGTTGCTGGAGTTGGTACCGGTGGAACAATTTCTGGTGTTTCTCATGCACTCAAAACAGCAAATCCAGGTATTCAAGTTTATGCAGTAGAAGCAGATGAATCTGCTATTCTATCTGGTGAAAAACCTGGTCCTCACAAAATTCAAGGTATCTCAGCTGGATTTATTCCTGATACACTGGATACAAATGCCTATGATGGTATCGTTCGTGTAACGTCAGACGATGCTCTGGCACTTGGCCGTGAGATTGGCGGAAAAGAAGGATTCCTTGTTGGTATTTCTTCAGCTGCAGCTATCTACGGAGCAATTGAAGTTGCTAAAAAATTAGGTACAAGTAAGAAAGTCCTTGCTCTAGCACCAGATAACGGTGAACGTTATCTCTCCACAGCACTCTATGAATTTGAAGTGTAGTCTCCTAAATACATTTAGCCCTTATTATAGGGCTTTTTGTTTATACTCAATAAAAATCAAAGAGCAAACTAGGAAACCAGCCGCAGGCTGTACTTGAGTACGGCAAGGCAACGTTGACGTGGTTTGAAGAGATTTTCGAAGAGTATTATACCTTGAAAATAGGAAACTCTCCCTATAAGAATCTACTGCATAATAAAAAGGAAGCAAATTTACTTCCTTTCTATAATTAGTTATTCAAGGCTGCTGCCATTGTAGCTGCAACTTCTGCTTCAAAGTCGTTTGCAGCTTTTTCGATACCTTCACCAACTTCAAAGCGAGCGAACTCAACTACTGAAGCGTTAACTGATTCAAGGTAAGCTTCAACTGTCTTGCTGTCATCCATGATGTAAACTTGTGCAAGAAGTGTGTAAGCTTGGTCAACTTTAGTGTTGTCAAGCATGAAGCGATCCATTTTACCTGGGATGATTTTATCCCAGATTTTTTCTGGTTTACCTTCTGCAGCCAATTCAGCTTTGATAGCTTCTTCAGCTTGAGCGATTACTTCATCAGTCAATTGAGCTTTAGATCCGTATGCCAAGTGTGGAAGAGCTGGTTTACCAACCATAGCACGGCTTTCATTATCTTGGTCGATAACGTGGTTCAATTGTGCCAACTCATCTTTAACAAATTGCTCATCCAATTCTTTGTATGAAAGAACTGTTGGTTTCATAGCAGCGATGTGCATTGAAATTTGTTTAGCAAGCGCTTCGTCTCCACCTTCGATTACAGAGATAACACCGATATGTCCACCGTTGTGTTGGTATGCTCCGAAGTGTTGTGCATCTGTTTTTTCAATCAAAGCAAAGCGACGGAATGAGATTTTTTCTCCGATAGTCGCTGTTGCAGACACATAAGCTGCTTCAAGAGTTTCACCTGAAGGCATTGTCAAAGCAAGAGCTTCTTCGTTGTTAGCTGGTTTTCCTTCAGCGATTGCTTTAGCTGTTGCGTTTACCAACTCAACAAATTGAGCGTTTTTCGCAACGAAGTCAGTTTCAGCATTTACTTCAACAACTGCTGCAACGTTACCGTCAACATAAACACCAGTCAAACCTTCTGCAGCAACACGGTCAGCTTTCTTAGCTGCTTTTGCCATACCTTTTTCGCGAAGCAATTCAATCGCTTTTTCGATATCGCCTTCCACTTCAACCAATGCTTTTTTAGCGTCCATAACACCAGCACCAGATTTTTCACGCAACTCTTTAACAAGTTTAGCTGTAATTTCTGCCATTTTGATTCTCCTATATTTTTTTAAAATAGGAGAGCCGGGCTAAGCCCCGCCCTCCTAGGTAATTACTATTTATTATGAATTAAGCGTTGTCGCCTTCTACAACTTCAACGATTTCTTCGATTGAGTCTGCTTGAGCTTCTGAAGATGCAAATTCTGCTTCAACTGCTGCAACAGCATCTTCACCTTGACGTCCTTCGATAATAGCGTCAGCCAATTTAGCTGTAATCAATTTAACAGCGCGGATAGCGTCATCGTTAGCTGGGATGATTACATCGATATCATCTGGATCAGTGTTTGTGTCAACCATCGCTACAACTGGGATACCCAATTTTTTAGCTTCTTTAACAGCGATTTGTTCTTTATGTGGGTCAACTACGTACATTACATCTGGAATACGAGGCATATCTTCGATACCACCCAAGAATTTTTCAAGACGTGCACGTTGTTTGTTAAGAAGTGCAACTTCTTTCTTAGGAAGAACTTCGAAAGTTCCATCTTCTTCCATACGTTTGATTTCTTTCAAACGAGCGATACGTTTTTGGATTGTTCCCCAGTTTGTAAGAGTTCCACCCAACCAACGGTGGTTGATGAAGTATTGACCTGAACGCACTGCTTCTTCAGCAACTGCATCAGCTGCTTGTTTCTTAGTACCAACGAACAATACAACTGCATCGTTAGCTGCTGCATCACGCATGAAGTCGTATGCTTGGTCAGCGTATTTTACAGTTTGTTGCAAGTCGATAACGTGGATTCCGTTACGCTCAGTAAAGATGTACTTAGCCATCTTAGGGTTCCAGCGACGAGTTTGGTGACCAAAGTGTACACCAGCCTCAAGAAGTTGTTTCATTGAAATTACTGCCATGAGTATTTCTCCTTTTTGTTTTTTTCCTCTTCTCGACTTCAACTCGCAAAACGACCCAAGGGCAACTGTTTCACAATTCATCAAGAATGAGTATTATCGTTCACACGACAATTTTCATTTTACCATACTTTTTCAATATTTTCAAGTTTTTTAAGAATTTTGGGTATTCGGATTTTATGGTGGAAAAGGGCTTATAAATCACCCTTCTCCAAATTCTTAATAAGTGTGGAAAAATCGACACCTAAGTTGTCTGTAATGTCGTGATCATTCACTTCATACCAATTGAAAGTATCGTATAACATAGCTTTATTGAAAGCACTTGAATTAAATCGTGGCTTACGCTTTTTATGGAGCTTCTCATTGAAAAGGATTTTGGCTCGTAAGGCATCAAACGAGTAACCTCTACCCATTCGCTCTACCTGCCTAATAATGCTGTTAATTGACTCCGTATAAGCATTAGTGAGCCTTTTATCAAAGTAGTTGAATATTTCAACATGCCAGTTGTCTACGGCTCTCACGAGGTCTTTATATGCGTCTTTAGAGTTGCTGGACATACAACGGTGTCTCCATTGACTATAACGAAGATGACCTTCATCTGGATCAGGAGTATCCCATATCCAGTAAAACTCTTCTTTGAGTTCATAGGCTTCTTTTAAAGCAGGAAGATTACCTAACCAAGTATCTAAGAGGAATGATTCACGTTCATTTAGATCGTGTTTACGCTTTAGAAGGATAAACCTTTCACGCATAAGGGTACGTCTTTCTTTTTGGCTCATATGGGCTTTCAAAGACTTTCTGACGTTATCTAAGGCTTGATTAGCCATTCTAACTACATGAAACTTATCTACGACAACTTTAGCTTGTGGAAGGATAGTGTTTACTGCGTCTTTGTAGGGCTTCCACATATCCATTGTGACGTACTCAATGTAAGTCCTGTCACTGATTTCTGAAAGACGTTGGATGACTGTTTCCTTGTTACGGTTAGGCTTGATGTCATAAATAGTCCTGCGTTCAATATTAGTCAATACAAGCCGAGGTCTACGGATAATATGTATCTCGTCTATCCCAAGCCACTTAGGAGTTTCAAACTGGTATTCACGTTCTTTGAGTGCCACATAGTCCTTAAAAACGTTCCTAATGGTTTTCTCGTCAACACCAACGCTTTCTGCGACTTCTACAAAGGTCTTAGACATGGATTGCTCTTGAATGGACTTTAAAAGCCTTTTGGTCATACTACGCTTTTCATCTACAGATATTAGGCGTTCCCAGAAGGTAGATCCGCATTCACGACACTTGTATCGTCTACGGTTCAATTGTAAGCCCACTCGCTTTAAACGAATGGGCAAATCCATAATTAGTTGATTTCTTGAACTGTGTTTGTACAACTTGTCAAAACCACATTCAGGACAACGTTCAGGTGGTCCGACTGCTTCAACTTTAAACATCATATCGGTTTCATTTTCTTGTGGCGGTTCTATTGTTTTAATGTCTGGTAGGGATAATAAGTCTGACATATTATTCATCCTTTATTACTCTGCAGTGTTAAGGTATCAATTATAGATTTGATGTCGAAATCATCAGTGTTAAATTATTTTTGTGACCACAAATGCACTTAGAAAATCCCTTAAAGCATTAGCTGGTTCACTTGAATAGGGAGTTGTAAAAAAGTTCCCTTAGCCTGCACAACAAGATAATTTCGAAATATCTTTATCGAACGTAAGTGCAACTAATTTTAGCCCTTCAGCCATTGTTAAATATGGTGCTAGGGTTTCTGTTAAATCTTCTATCGTTAAGCCAAATTTAACAGCTAATGATGCTGCATAGATGACATCTCCTGCATTTTCAGATACAATATGAACCCCTAATACTTTTAGTGTTTCTGCATCTGCTACTAGTTTAAATACACCGGTTGTTTCACGGTTTACAATTGCTCTTGGAACAGCATCTAAAGGTAATACAGATGTCTTCACATCATACCCTTTCTCTTTTGCTTGTTCTTCTGTTAAACCAACCGTTGCAACCGTCGGATTCGTAAACGTAACAGCAGGAACTACCGATAAATCTATTTTTTTGTTTAATCCACCAATAGCATTATCAGTAATAATTCCACCTTCATAGGCTGCTACATATACAAATTGTGGTCCTAAAGTCACATCTCCTGCTGCATAAATCTTTTCATTACTTGTTTGACCAAAATCATTGATCAGGATTTCATTATTTTTTCCAGTTTCAACACCTGCTGCACTTAAATTTAAAGAATCCGTATTTGGTTTTCTTCCAGTGGCAACAAGTAACTGATCTGATTCAATGACTTCTCTACTGCCATTTACTGTTACGTAAACCCTTTTTATCTCTCCACTTTGTTCAACACGCTCAAAAGTTGCCCCTTTGACAAGGTTTATACCCTGTTCAATTAACGCTTTTTCAACTGACTCTGAAATCTCAGGATCATACTCCTTTAAAAGTCGCTCACTTCTTTGCATAAGCGTTATTTCTGAACCTAAATGATGAAATAGTTGTCCAAGCTCCATTCCAATGTATCCTGAACCAATTACAGTTAATCGTTTTGGTATTTTCTTTAACTCAAGAAGTGTTGTACTAGTTAAATAGTCCATTTTTTCAAGTCCTGAAATTTGGGGCAACGAAGGCGATGCACCTGTTGCAATTAAAAAGCGTTTTGCAGATAACTTTGTCCCATTGACCTCAACCGTACTAGCATCAACGAATTTTGCTTCACCTTTAATTAAATCAAAATTATATTCATCAATTAAATCCATATATTTTTGATTCCGAAGTTCGCTCACCAATTTATCCTTTTGCGTGATTAAACTAGCTAAATCCACTTCTCCAGCGGATGTTTGTAAACCTATAAACGGATTGTCTTTTGATAAATGATTGATTTCCCCTGCCCTAAGAAGAGTTTTTGACGGAACACAGCCAATATTCACACAGGTTCCCCCAACCGTTCCACGCTCAATCATTCCAACTTTTGCACCGTATTCTATAGCTTTAATTGCCGAAGAAAAGGCAGCAGCACCAGAACCAATAATAAGAAGGTCATAATTGTCTTCATTAATTAACGCCACGTTTTCTAGTGATGATACTTCTTCAATTTCTCCGGCTTGGTAATTTGCTTCATCAATCGCCTTTATTGCACTTTCAACCTCAATATCATCGGGCAGTTCAAATACTGCTTCACCACGACGATAACTAGACTCAATATTTTTAGCACCTATCTTTTCAAGTGCTGATTCTACGTGTTTTTCACAACCCGTACAAGTCATTCCTGAAATGTTTACCTTAAATTTATTCATAAAAAAGCTCCTTTCGTTAATTAATCTCTCATGTTAATGTTTCTATTATTGGACACGAATGTAATTTCTTTTCATCTGGACATCGTTGTTTTAAGTCGTCTAACATAGTTTCAATTCGTTTTAAATCCTCTATTTGTTTTTGCACTTCCTTTTGTTTTTTAGAAAAAAATTCGAACATATCTTGACAACGAACTTCATCTTTATCTACAACACCAAGTAATTTATAAATCTCGCTTAAAGAGAAACCAAGTTCCTGTATTCGTTTAATAAACCCAACACGCTTAACGTCATCATATGAATATATCCGATAACCAGCTTCCGTTCGGTGAGGTTCTTGTAATAAATTTTTTCGCTCGTAATATCTGATCGTTTCTTTATTAACTCCACATTTATCTGCAAACTCACTAATGCGATAAATCATCTTATTTCACCCCCTGAATATTATAAACCATGTACCATAGTACACGGTCAAGTAAATTGGACTATTTTATTTTTTTCCCAAAGTATCACTCGTATGTGATTGATACTTTTATATAATACTATTGATTATCCTAACATCCCACCAGAAAATCCGATTTAAACACCAGTTGTTTTTAAACTATTAAGAAAGTAATTCCACTATATATTCCGAAGACCCAGAATTTTTTATAGAGACTATCGACACTAAAAAAGAGACTCTATTCAGTCTCCTTTTCTAATTAATCTGCATAAATATATGTTACAAAACCTGACGACGTAGTTGTCGGATTGAACCACCCACGATGATTTCCAAGCGTGCGATTACCAGCATAATTTGATTCTGACACTTGGATACGTGTTGTTGATTCTACAGCAGTGACTACCGCTACATGTCCATATCCACCATCATTCCAACATGCAATTGCACCAACTTGAGGTGTTGAACCTGTACGGAATCCTGCAGCAGCTGCACTTGTAGCCCACTGTGCTCCATTACCCCAATAGTCTCCAGCCCAAGGTGCTAATGTTTTAACTCCCCACGTACATTCTCCAATTGGATAAGTTGAAGCATTTGTACTGTATGTTGGGCGTTGTTTGACTGCCACAGGAGTATATGTTGTTGATTCCGAAGAAGCTACAGCTTGAACCTGTGCTGCAAAAGTCGTATTTCCAGAAGCAACAACTGTTTGTTGTTGACTTACTTGTTTTGCCTTATAAGCTGCTTCTGCCTCTGCTGCTGCTTTTGCTGCCGCTTCTGCTTCTGCTTTTTTCTCTAGCAAACTTGCTTTTTCATCTTCTGCTGTAGCTTTTTCAGCAGCAAGATTTAATTCTGCAGCCTTCAACTCAGCTTGTTTCGTTGTTAGAGCTTGTGCATCATCAGACAATTTCTGTTGATTTGCAATTACTGTATTAATTGCGTCATTGTTTGCCACTTGCTTCTCAGAAATTGACTTTTTATCTGCTTTTTGTTGTTCCAACATTTTGTTGTTAGCAGATACGATTTCATTCATTGCTGCTACACGTGAAATAGCTTCTGTAATTGATTTTGAGTTTACAATCGTATTGATGTAGCTAGTGGCAGCTCCATTTGTTTGAGCACTACGAGCTTGTTTTTCCAAAGAATCATTACGAGATACAATATTTTTAGAAAGTTCTGTAATCTCACTCTCAAGTTTTTTGGATTCTGCTTGTAATCTATCATTTTCAGCTTGCAAGTTAGATTGCTCAGCTTGAATAGCTGATACTTGCTCCTGAATTTGGTCAACTTGTTTTTGGGCTTCTTGTTGTTGTGCTGTTAAGGTACTAATTTTATTATCTTGAGCAGCAATTTTGTCATCAGTAGTTTCTGCATGCGCAGTTGTTAAAACAGCTACTTGAGAAACCATTACTGTACTTAATAAAAGTGACGCTAAGATTTTTTTCTTCATATTACGTAGATACTCCTTCTTTTAAAGACAATACTAGTATACCAAAAAAAGGCCTAATGAATATTACGCCTTTGTTACATTTTTGTTTCTTTCTCATAGATAATATTTTTCAAAAATAAACTGAAAAATAAGCATCCACACAAGATTTAAAATCATGGATGGTACTAGGCTATAAACGATAAAAATCGGCAGACTATCTACAGTTAAACCTACCACTAATGCAAAAAGATAAGCTCCCATATCAAATAAAAAACTCATAACAATCATAGCTAAGATTCTTGTCCATCGATTCAACAAAATAACACTATTCAATTTATGAAGAAAGGTTCCTAATAAGATAAATAAGAGAGTTGCAATCCCTATTAGATGGAAAAAGTAAACATCGTAAACCAAGCCTATGACAAAACAATAGACTAGGTAGAAATACTCTGATACTTCTATCGTCTCAAATAAGAGAAATAGAAAAAGAAAATGACTAGCCAAATGTACATGGGGGAAAAATGAGCCCAGAAGCTGGCTAACATGGGCGTCAATTAGAACAAAGAAAGGAAGCAATACAAACACTCCAACCCGCTTCAACTGTCTCATTATGAATTCCCCACTAATTCTATCACATCCACATTATGAGTATCTGCACTCAATTTAACAGTTACTTCTCGTGTCAAATAGTCTGTACTATGCGTTGTGGTAACTACTTCACCAACAGGAATATCCGCAACATTAAAGTTTCCTAATCCACCCGTTGTCACTTTATCGCCTGTACTAATATCGCTATTACTATTTAATTGACTAATTTTAAGAACTTCATTTTCCTTGTCATAGCCAACAATAATTCCATAAATTGTGGTAGTGCCGTGTTGAATTTTAACAGAAATCTTATCAGCATTTTCCGTATTTGTCAGAAGGTTGACTCTAGTAGAGTTGTCCTCTACTTTTGAAACACTCCCAATCAAGCCACCATTTGCAATAGCTAACATGTTCTCAGAAGCACCTTTTGATTTACCTGCATCTAAGGTCAATTCCTGCTGCCAAGATACTGGAGATCGCATAATAACATCTGCTGCCAAAGTCTTTGTAGCTTGCAACTTGGACTTCATATCAAGCAATTTGCGCAGTTGTTCATTTTCCGTATTTAAACTTTCCGCCTCATTTGATTTAACTTCTAACTGGTAAATCTGTTTCTTCAAACTTTCATTTTCATTATATGTTCGTGTCAAATGAGCCAAATCTGATTTGACAGAATCAAACCACTGAAAAGGTTTTTGCACAACCCTATCAACCAATGAGATTCCATCTCCTAATTTTGTCACAATTGTACTTGAATAAGTCGTCGCTAAGAGAGCTGACACAAGAAGAACAGTGACAAAAACAATAATGACATATTTTGATTTTTTAAAACGGTTCATATCCCTACCTTTATATCAAAAACTGTTACAGTAACTTTTAATCAATTCTTTAAATGCTACTAAGATTTTAAGAAAAATAAGCAACAACCAAGTACGAGAATAACAAGAATTGCTAGCGTATCCTTTCGGGTCCATTTCAATTGTCTGTATTGACTTCTGCCTTTTCCCCCCTGATAACCACGCGCTTCCATGGCGATAGCCAAGGAATCTGCACGTTTTAAACTTGTCGCAAAAAGAGGAATCAAAATGGGAATCATCGCCTTCACTTTTTGAACAATACTTCCTTCTCCAAAATCCACTCCACGCGCTTTCTGTGCATTCATAATACGCGTCGTATCATCCATCAATGTTGGGACAAAACGCAGACTCATAGACAGCATCAATCCAATTTCATGAACTGGAACTTTCACACGCTTTAAAGGTGCTAACAAAGCTTCGACAGCTGATGCCAAACTTAAGGGCATAGTCGTTAAAGTTAACAAAGTTGAAAAGAAAATAATCAATACAAAGCGACAAAAAATAATTCCAGCTTGTTGCAAAGCATAATCCGTGATTCTCACAAACGAAAACTCAAATAAAACATTCCCATTAGAAATGAAAAATAATTGAAAGATAGTTGTGAAGGAGATCAAGAAAAACATAGACTTCAAACCCTGAATAAAAAATGAGAGAGATACTCCTGACAAGGCAATAAATATCCCTGTCGCTATAAAAAGAATCAGATTCGTCAAGGGATTATTAGCCCAAAACACAATCAAAATCAGTAGCATCATAGCAAGTAATTTGCTACGTGGATCCAAGCGGTGAACAATTGAATCCCCTGGGATATAACGTCCCAAAATCATACTATCCATTTAGCGACTCCTTGAACTCCTCTATCTTAATCGGTAATCGTTTAAATGACACGCCTCTATCAGCCAATCGTTTACAAAAGGCCGTAATTTTAGGTACTCCCAACTGTACTTTTTCCATGAAGACAACATCTTGAAAGACATCACTTGGTTTCCCACCCTTCACTAAACGTCCCTTTTCCATCACATAGACTTGATTCGCATATTCAGCAACATCATCCATCAAATGCGTTACCAAGACGATAGTCATCCCTGACTGGTGGAGTTTTTTGAATAAATTCATCAACTCTTTTCTCCCCAGAGGATCCAGGCCTGCTGTGGGTTCATCTAAGACTAATATAGCTGGCTCCATGGCAAGTATGCCTGCAATGGCAACACGTCTCATTTGCCCACCTGACAGCTCAAACGGGCTACGATTAAAAAGTGATTCATCAATTCCAACCAGAGCCAGTTTCTCATGCGCAATCTTCTTCGCATCTTCTTCAGAAACTCCAAAATTTTGCGGTCCAAAAGCAACGTCCTTCAAAACCGTTTCTTCAAAGATCTGATTTTCAGCAAACTGAAATACCAAGCCAACCTGTTTTCTAATTTGACGAATATCTTTATTTTTAGAAGTCGAAGTGATTAAGGTATCAAAAACTCGCACACTTCCTTGACTTGGCACCAATAAACCATTTAAGAGTTGTAAAATAGTTGATTTACCGCTACCTGTGTGCCCAATTAAAGCCGTATAAGAACCATCTTCAATCGTCAAAGAAACATCCAACAAAGCTGCTGAAGCTAAGGGAGTCCCTTCTTGATATGTAAAACTCACATTTTCTAGAGCAATTCCCATAGCTTATCCTCTAGCTCACTTTCTGTCAAATAATTTTCAGGTAAATCATAGCCATTCTGGCTCAAAGAATGTTTTAATTGATTGGCAAAAGGATCGTCTAATCCAATTTGATCTAAATCATTTCGAGAGAAAAGTTCTCTTGGACTGCTGGTTGACTCAATTTCCCCTTTTTTCATGACCAATACACGATCACTCATGGCAACTTCTTCCAAATCATGGGTAATGGAAATGACCGTCATATCATAGTCTTTTCGAATTCCTTTTACTGTCTCAATCAGTTCTCTACGCCCCTCAGGATCCAACATACTCGTTGCCTCATCTAAGATTAGAATCGCTGGTCTTAGGGCTACAACACCTGCAATGGCCACACGTTGCTTTTGGCCACCTGATAGACGCGCTGGCTCTCTCTTTTTAAAGTCCAACATGCCAACCAAATCCAGAGCTTCCTCCACTCTCTTTTTCATTTCTTGACGAGAAAGTCCCTGATTTTCCAAACCAAAAGCAACATCATCTTCAACAGTCGCTCCAACGAATTGATTGTCTGGATTTTGAAAAACCATACCGATTTGACGACGTATATTCCAAACATTTTTCTCAGTCAGCCGTTGCCCATCAATTACAATCTCTCCGGATTCTGCTTCCAGTAAGCCATCAATTAAGCGAACCGTCGTTGATTTACCACTACCATTATGCCCTACAATCGAAAGCCATTCTCCACGTTTCACGTGAAACGTAATATCCTTCACATCATAGTATTTCTGATTTTCTTTATAGCGAAAAGAAAGATTTTTTACATCAATTATTGATTTCATTTCGAACCAAATGTCCCTTTAAATACATAGGCACTACCCTTGAAATAGTCATAGCCAGAGTAGATAGTGAAAAACAAGGCCACATAAAGTAGAACTTGGCCAATCAAAGTCCAATGTAATAGCAAGAAAATAATCGCAAACATCTGACTGAAAGTTTTAATTTTTCCAGGCATCGCTGCTGCTAAAACTGTTCCACCAGTTTCAACCAGTAACAGCCTTAAACCTGTAACAGCCAACTCACGACAGATAATCACTGCAACAATCCAAGCCGGAGCCATACCTAACTCAATCAACATAATAAAAGCCGACATAACTAGTAACTTATCCGCCATAGGATCTGCAAATTTACCAAAATTACTGACCACATTCCATTTACGAGCTAAATATCCATCTAAATAGTCTGTAATACTGGCAACAGCAAAGATAATAGCTGCCACTATATGACTCTCTATCGAATTTCCTATCGTTAAAATAAAGATAAAGATGGGAATAAAGAAAATTCGACCTATTGTTAAGAGATTTGGAATTTGTTCTTTTTTCATTTGTTTTTCCTTAATTCTTAGTAAAGGTTATCGTAATTGTCCCAGTATAAGCTGTTAATTTCGATAAATCAACAGTCTGATTATCTACTATCAAAGCAACACCTTTTACAACACCTAAAGTAATGGTTACAGAATTTTTAGTTGAAACGGTTGTTTCCACACTTTTATTATCCGATGATAAGGTCACTCCACCTTCAAGTTCACTTTCGGAAATACTGACCCAACTTCTAGCATCTGAAACCGATAATTGCAATTTTGCAGTTTCCTTACTTGTTTTATAAGCTATTTCCACATGATTTCCTTCACCTGATACACTTATAGCTGATTCTGCACTAGAAGAACTGCTAGATGAACTACTACTTGAAGATTGGGGAACAGAGCTAGTTGAACTTGTTGATTGAACCACACTGTAATTAGAAAGAGAAGGCCCCTCTGGTTGAGTTTGAATATAGTTCCAAACATAATAGGTCACAAAAATTAAAATCGATAAAGCAAAAAGGATAAAATAAAATAAAGGTAAAAATGATGTTTTTTTCTTATTTTTCTTACTTGAACGTCTGCGCCCTGTCAACTCATCTTCATCAACATCCACTTCCTCATAAGTAATCATACTCCCAGAATCATAAGCATCCAAAACAATTTGGTCATCTAACTCAACAGCCCATGCATATTTTTTCAAGAAAGAACGCGTGTAAAAAGGACTTGGAAGTTGATCGAAATCGTCTGCTTCCATTGCTTCCAACATATCTAACTGGATTTCTGTCTTTTTCTGCAATTCATCTAAACTCAATCCCTGATTGATTCTAGCTAATCGTAAAACCTCACCAATTGTTTTTTTCCTCATACTTGTCATCCCTTCTTTCTAGTGTCTATTATGATAGGTTACTAAGATGGGAATATTGTAAAATCAACTATATCCCCTTCATCTATTAAGTAATGCCCTGCTTCAAGGACATCCTCTAAAGTAATTTCCTGTAAAATCTTTGGTAAATCAAAAATTGTCTCACCATGTTCAAAAGCATCATATTGCGTTGCAATAAATTCAAGAGAGTTCATACTACTGAAAAATTCTCCAAACATCTCTCTTTTGATAATATCTAAATGATCCTCTGTAATATCCAAATCCTTTGTAAAATTACGAATGGCCTTCCTAAATTGATGAGATAAAGCAACTGGCTCTGTCGTATCCATTGTCAACATAACAAAATGAAAACGACTTGTTACTTCAATTTCAAGAGATAAGGAAGTATCTATTTTACCTGATTCATATAACTTTTGAAAACGATCCGAAGTCCAACCAAACATCATTGCAAACAATAATTTTAATAAAACATGATGTCGATAGCAATCCGCTTCAGCAACTTTTCGCTTACCTCTAATCCCAATCGCTAGTTTGGGAGAAGATACTTCCATTCTCATACTGTCTGTTTGCTTTACAGCCTGTAAAACAAATTTTTCTCTTACTACTTCCTGAACATCTAAATCTTTCAATTCTTTTCTTTCAAAATAGTCCTGTACTTGCTCCACATCAAAATTACCAACTAAAAACAGAGACATGTTTACAGGTTTGTAAAACTTTGTAAAATTTTCTTGCAATTTAGTTAGATTGATTTGGGAAATAGACTCCTCGCTTCCAACTATATCTGTTGATAAAGGTGTACCAGGATACAAATTCGCTAAGGTTGAAAAGAATAAACACGAATCTGGATCATCTTGATACATTTCTCGTTCTTGCTGAATAATATCCTGCTCTCTTAAAATGGAATCTTCAGTAAAATGTGCTGATGTTACCAATTCATCAAGTAAGTCTAAATTTTCTAAAAAATGATCCGTTGATGAAAAAAGATAGTTTGTTTTTGTAAAGCTTGTAAAGGCATTACTATCTGCACCTAGACTCGTAAAAGCTGACATCAAATCGCTAGCATCTTCTCTCTCAAATAATTTATGTTCAAGAAAATGAGCAATTCCTGCAGGATATTGTTTTACATCTCCGTCAACTTCTGTGACAAGCATATCTACCGATCCAAACTGTACAGTTACACTCCCGTAAACCTCTTTAAATTCCTTTTTAGGCAAAAGAGCAACTGTCAATCCATTGGCCAAACGAGTTCGATAAACCATTTCTTTTACAGCTGGATAGTATTTTTCTTCAAAAACAACCTTTGTCATTCTATTCCTTCCATAAAGTAAATCGCCTGTAGTTTCACGTTATTAGCTGCTCTACAAATAGCATCTTTGTCAACTTGCTCGAGTTTTGCAATCCAACCTTTAAAGTCTGCTGAAGATTTTCCAAGTAAGGCATTTTGATAAGCACGTTCAATCAATGAAGATTGATTATCTTGAGAAAGTAACAAAGACCGACGAATCATTTCTTTGGTCTGCTCTAGCTCAAGCTCTGTAAAATATCCTTTTTTTAAATCAATCAGTTGATTATTCATCATTTTACGAGCCTGGTTCCGATTTTCTCGATCGATACCAGCATACATCCTCAATAACCCACTAAATAAATCAAGCTGACTTGAAATAGTATAGGCCAATCCAGCATTTTCACGGACATTTGTAAAGAGTTTAGAGTGAGCAAATCCGCCCAGTAAACCATTCATTACAACCATGGGTAAATATTGCTCATCACCATATTCAGAAGGGCAATGATAGCCTAATTCCAAAATGGATTGTCCCACATTTTTCCGAACCATGCCTTCCTGAAGAATATTAGAATAAGGTTGACAATACTGAACCTTCACATCTCCTTCTCGACCTTTAAAGCCAAATAATTCTAATACATTTTGAATTTCAATCTCATTAAAATCACCTAGGAAAACGAAATCTACTCTATCATTGGCCAAAAATTCTTGAAAACAAGAATAAGAACTTTGTGGAGTTTCAGCTGAAATACGATTTCGTAAATCACTATATTCTAATTGGAGACGTTCATCATAAAAAAATAATTTATCTAATTCTTTATGTGCAAAATAAAAAGAATCATCCATATCAGCTGCTAAACTTGCTAGCAATTGTTTTTTCTCAATTTCAAATAAGGCCGAATCAAACCCATTATCAACTACTACGGGTGAAAAAAGAGTTTCTTTTACCAGTTCCAAAACCTGAGAAGTTAGCACATTTTTCCTACTTAAAAACTCATCACGAACATAGGTAAATGTCAATTCTACAATGTGACTTTGCCCTCTTCTGAAACAATTGGTTGACATATCTGTACCGTATAGACTGGCCAAATGTTTTCTCAAATCTTGAGAAGTAGGGTATAGCTGATTAGCAGTCTCTAGCATACTCGCACTCAACATGCGACCTGCAATCGTATCAAGAGATAATGGAGCGGTAAAACGCACGGTGATTTTGTTCGTTTTAAACTTTTTTGATTGGATAAAATGTGTTGAAATTCCATGCACTAACTCCATGATTTACCTCCTTATATACAGACTTCTATTATATCACGAAAACCTGAAATTTTCTTGTTCTCTGTAACACTTTTGAAATAAAAATCGCTTACATTTCTCCCTGTTTCTCTAACTATTTTTAGGAAAATATGGTATAATACCAAAGATTGAGGTGAATTATGGAATACAAATTATTTGAAGAATTTATTACCCTCCAAGCACTACTCAAAGAACTTGGAATTACACATAGCGGAGGAGCTATCAAATCATTTCTCTCTGAACATTCTGTTTACTTTAATGGGGAATTAGAGAATCGTCGTGGTAAAAAACTTCTTATTGGTGATAAAGTTGACATCCCTGACATGAATATTGACATCTTGTTGACACAACCTACTTCTGAAGAGCAAGAAGAATACCAAGCTGATAAAGTTGAAAAAGAACGAATCGCTAAACTTGTTAAGGAGATGAATAAAGGAGTAAAAAAAGACAAATCAAAACCTACTTCATCACCCAAAAACAAACAAGCTCCGCGATTCCCTGGTAGATAATCATGTGGCTACAACACCTATCTCTCAAAACTTTTCGTAACTACAAAGAGACCAAAATAGACTTTAATCCTAAATTAAATGTCTTTTTAGGACGTAATGCACAAGGTAAAACAAATATGTTAGAGGCTATCTATTTTTTAGCCTTAACACGTAGCCATCGAACTCGAACAGATAAAAATCTCATTCATTTTGATGAGGAACAACTTCATCTTTCAGGTCTTGTTCAGAAAAAAACGGGATCTATTCCTCTCGAAATTGAACTAACACAAAAAGGGCGTGTAACAAAAGTTAATCACTTAAAACAGACACGACTTTCAGATTATATAGGACACATGAATGTTGTCTTATTTGCTCCTGAAGATTTACAACTAATTAAAGGAGCACCTTCAGTTCGACGAAAATTCATTGATATGGAACTTGGACAAATCAAGCCAATCTATTTATCTGACTTAACCAATTATAACCACATCCTAAAGCAAAGAAACACTTACCTAAAATCAGCTCAAAAAATAGATGAAACATTCCTTTCTGTATTAGATGATCAGCTAGTTGATTATGGATGTCGTGTAATGAATCACCGCTTAGATTTCATAAAAAAACTAGAATCATTTGGGCGTAAGAAACATTTTGAACTCTCTAATCAGATTGAAGAGTTGTCAATATCCTATCAATCTTCTGTCAATATAATTGACAAACAAAACTTATCCGAATCTTTCAAAATTGCTTTAGAAAAAAGTAGATCCAGAGATTTATTTAAAAAGAATACTGGTGTTGGTCCTCATCGAGATGACATTTCTTTCTATATAAATGGAATGGATGCTAGTTTCGGAAGCCAAGGTCAACATCGTAGTCTCGTCCTATCGATAAAATTAGCAGAAATCGAATTAATGGAAAGTATTACTACAGAATCTCCAATATTACTGCTTGACGATGTTATGAGCGAACTTGACAACACTAGACAACTAAAATTATTAGAAACGATTTCACATTCAATTCAAACCTTTATCACAACAACAAGCTTAGATCATCTTCAAAATCTACCAGAAAATCTAAGTATTTTCGCTATTCAGGATGGTAAAGTTTCTGTAAACAAAAATTGACAGTATTGTAAAAGAACTCCTGTTTTCACGGGAGTTCTTTTCATTGTTTTTACATGGAATAATTTGGTGCCTCATTCGTAATTTGTACATCATGAGGATGGCTTTCTTTCAAACCAGCACCAGACATTTCAATAAATTGAGCGTTATCGTGTAGTTCTTTAAGGTTAGCTGCACCACAGTAACCCATACCAGAGCGAATACCACCAATCATTTGGAAGACAATATCAGCTGCCGCTCCTTTATAAGCAACACGACCTTCAATTCCTTCTGGAACGAGTTTGTTTGCTTCATTGACAGAACCTTGGAAGTAACGATCGCTTGAGCCTTTCTTCATAGCAGCGATTGAACCCATACCACGGTAAGTCTTGAATTTACGTCCTTGGAAGATTTCAGTTTCTCCTGGAGCTTCATCAGTTCCAGCAAACATAGATCCAAGCATAACAGCATTTCCACCAGCCGCAAGAGCTTTTACAATATCTCCAGAATACTTAATTCCACCGTCAGCAATGATCGTTTTACCATATTCACGCGCAACAGCTGCAGCATCATAGATAGCTGTTACTTGCGGAACACCAACACCTGCAATCACACGAGTAGTACAGATAGAACCTGGGCCAATACCAACCTTGACAACGTCTACACCTGCTTCATAAAGGGCACGTGCACCTTCAGCAGTAGCAATATTTCCAGCAATCAAAGTACGATCTGGGAAATGAGCACGAATCTCAGCAATTTTACGCAGTACACCTGCAGAATGACCATGTGCAGTATCAATAACAATCGCATCCGCTCCTGCTTCAAAAAGAGCCTCTGCACGTTCAAATGTATCTGAAGTAACACCTACTGCACCTGCAACTAGAAGACGACCAAACTCATCTTTAGCAGCATTTGGAAACTCAATAACTTTTTCAATATCTTTGATAGTAATCAAACCAGAAAGACGACCTTCTTCATCTACCAATGGAAGTTTTTCAATACGGTGTTCTTGAAGAATACTTTCAGCCGTTGCAAGATCTGTACCCACAGGAGCAGTAACAAGATTTTCACTGGTCATATGGCTTGAGATTGGTTGGTTATAATCTGAAATAAAACGAAGATCTCGGTTTGTCAAAATACCAACCAATTTACGATTTTCAAGTGTTTCAACAACTGGAACACCACTGATGCGGTAACGACCCATAAGCTCATCTGCTTCAGCAATTGTATGTTCAGGCGTCAAGAAGAACGGATCAATAATAACTCCATTTTCAGAACGCTTTACCTTACGAACCTCGTCTGCTTGTTGAGCAATTGACATGTTTTTATGGATAACTCCGAGACCACCTGCACGAGCAATAGCAATAGCCATTTGACTCTCTGTTACTGTGTCCATAGCAGCGGTAATAATTGGGATATTTAAAGTCAAATTATCTGCCAATTTAGTTGTTAAATCTGCATCATTAGGCAACACATGACTTTCAGCTGGAATAAGCAATACATCATCAAAGGTAAAACCTTTTTTCAAAAATTTAGTGTCCCAATTAGACATTCGAAGTTTCCTCTTTTCTTTCTTTTTGAGCTTGACTCTTTTTATATTGTATCTATCATACCATTCTATAAAAATTTGTCAAATGTTACAGGGGTAAATAAAAAACTATCTTTTCTTCGAGATAGAAATGATAGTTTCTTGTAAAATAAACTTAGTTAAAGTAATGAAGTCCCATTGCTCCTTTAACCTCAGATAGGGTTTGACCTGCAACTTCACGCGCTCTTTCACTACCTTTTTGAAGCATATTATAAACTTCTCCCATATCCTTAGCAAATTCGATACGTCGCTCACGAATAGGACCAAGTTCACGTTCTAATATTTCAAGTAGATAACGCTTGGTCTTCACATCACCAAGACCACCTCGTTGATAATGTTCTTTCATTTCAGCAATTTCTTGAGTATCTTCTGGACGACCAAAAACATCTAGATAATGGAAAACCATATTGCCCTCAATCTTACCTGGATCCTCAACGCGGATATGATCGGGATCTGTATACATACTCATTACTTTTTTACGCAAAGTATCCGCATCATCAGCTAAATAAATACCGTTATTAAGGGATTTAGACATTTTAGCATTTCCATCTAAACCAGGCAAACGCCCTGCTCTCTCATTTTCTGGATAAATACCTTCTGGTTCCACCAAAACATCACAGTTATATGCATTGTTAAAAGAACGAACAATCTCACGAGTCTGCTCAATCATTGGTTTCTGATCTGTCCCAACAGGAACATAATTGGCCTTAAAGGCTGTGATGTCAGCTGCTTGTGCAATTGGATAAACCAAAAATCCTGTTGGAATACTTTCTCCAAATCCTTTCTGAGCAATCTCTGTCTTGACAGTTGGATTGCGCTCCAAGCGTGCTAGTGACACCAAATTCATATAATACATAGACAACTCAGCTAATTCTGGAATTTGGCTTTGAATAAAGATAGTTGATTTAATTGGATCCAATCCAACTGCAAGGTAATCCAAAGCCACATTTCCGATAGACTCTACAATTGTTTGAGGGTCTTTAGCATGATCTGTCAAGGCTTGTTGGTCAGCCAGGAACACAAACATATCATACTTATCCTCTTCCTGTAATAATACTCGATTTTTGAGACTTCCAACGTAATGTCCAATGTGCAATTTTCCTGTTGGACGGTCTCCTGTTAAAATAATGGGTTTAGTCATTTTATTCTCCTTCGATATGCTCCCTTCAATTATAGCATTTTTTTAATGAAATAACTGCAATTTATTAAAATAAATCAGTCTTGCTATTTACGGATTCGTGTAAAGTATACTGTAAATGTAATTTACACAAAATTGACAGATAAAAATTTGAATATTTCCGTATTTTCTAGTAGAATAAATATATTACACATATAGGAGAAAAACATTGCTTACAGTATCTGATGTTTCACTACGTTTTAGTGATCGCAAACTTTTTGATGATGTCAATATCAAATTTACAGAAGGAAATACTTACGGATTAATCGGTGCTAATGGTGCCGGAAAATCAACCTTTTTAAAAATTTTAGCTGGAGATATCGAACCTACTACTGGTCACATCTCTCTTGGTCCAGATGAACGTCTCTCTGTTCTTCGTCAAAATCACTTTGACTATGAAGATGAACGTGCCATTGATGTTGTTATCATGGGAAATGAAAAACTTTATAGCATCATGAAAGAAAAAGATGCCATCTACATGAAGGAAGATTTCTCAGACGAAGATGGAGTGCGTGCTGCCGAACTTGAAGGAGAGTTTGCCGAGCTTGGAGGATGGGAAGCAGAAAGTGAAGCCTCTCAACTACTTCAAAATCTAAACATTTCAGAAGAATTGCACTATCAAAACATGAGCGAATTGGCCAACGGTGAGAAAGTAAAGGTTCTCCTCGCCAAAGCACTTTTTGGTAAACCAGATGTTCTTCTTTTGGACGAGCCTACCAACGGTTTGGACATCCAATCGATTACTTGGTTAGAAGACTTCTTGATTGACTTTGATAACACAGTCATCGTAGTATCCCATGATCGTCACTTCTTAAATAAAGTATGTACCCACATGGCAGACCTTGACTTTGGAAAAATCAAACTCTATGTCGGAAACTACGACTTCTGGAAGGAGTCTTCTGAACTCGCTGCCAAATTGTTAGCAGACCGTAATGCTAAGGCGGAAGAAAAAATTAAGCAACTCCAAGAATTCGTTGCTCGCTTCTCTGCTAACGCATCTAAATCTAAACAAGCAACTTCCCGTAAAAAGATGCTTGATAAGATTGTCTTAGAAGAAATCATCCCATCTAGCCGTAAATACCCATTTATCAACTTTAAAGCTGAACGTGAAATTGGTAATGATCTCTTGACAGTAGAAAATCTATCTGTCAAGATTGACGGTGAAACTATTCTTGACAACATTAGCTTCATCTTGCGTCCAGGTGACAAGACAGCTCTTATCGGACAAAATGACATCCAAACGACTGCATTAATTCGTGCAATCATGGGAGACATTGACTATGAAGGAACTGTCAAGTGGGGAGTTACTACTAGCCGTTCTTACTTGCCAAAAGATAACTCGGCAGATTTTGCAGGAGGAGAGTCAATCCTTGACTGGTTGCGTCAATTCGCAAGTAAAGAAGAAGATGACAATACTTTCCTACGTGGCTTCCTAGGCCGTATGCTCTTCTCTGGAGATGAGGTTAACAAACCTGTAAATGTCTTGTCAGGGGGAGAAAAAGTTCGTGTCATGCTTTCAAAACTCATGCTCTTAAAATCAAATGTCCTTGTACTTGATGATCCAACCAATCACTTGGACTTGGAATCTATCTCAAGCTTGAATGATGGATTGAAAAACTTTAAAGAATCAATCATCTTTGCCAGCCATGACCACGAGTTTATTCAAACTCTAGCCAACCATATCATTGTCTTGTCTAAAAATGGCGTCATTGACCGTATCGATGAAACCTATGATGAATTCCTAGAGAATGCAGAAGTACAAGCAAAAGTTAAAGAACTTTGGAAAGACTAAAAAAATTCAAAACTCAGTTGGGTTAACCAGCTGAGTTTTCTAACATTTTATGAGGTAACATGAAATTATTTTTTAAAACATATTGGACCTATTTTGTTTCTTTCATCATTCCCATAATCATTATGATAGGAGTATATCTATCTCAAGGTATCTACTGGAATAGCGATACATCTCCACTATTAGGAGATGGGTTTCATCAATACGTTATTTTTGATATAGCCTTACGAAATATCCTACACGGAAATGGTAGTCTGTTTTACACCTTTACAAGTGGCCTCGGATTGAATTTCTATGCCCTATCTAGTTATTACTTGGGAAGTTTCCTTTCACCTCTAGTTTACTTTTTTGATCTAACTAATATGCCAGATGCTGTCTATCTGACAACTCTCTTAAAATTTGGATTGATTGGACTGTCAACTTACTTTAGTTTAAATAAATTATTTCAATCGATTCCTAAGCCTTTAAAACTAGCTTTATCTACTTCCTATGCTCTGATGAGTTTCTCTGTTAGTCAATTAGAGATAAAAACCTGGCTAGATGTTTTTATCTTGATTCCTTTAATTATAGCTGGTTTACACCTACTGATAACTGAAAAGAAATTCTCATTATACTTTACAAGTCTGTCAATCTTATTTATCCAAAACTATTATTTTGGCTACATGACAGCATTGTTTCTTATTTTCTGGTATCTCTGTCAAATTTCTTGGGACTTTAAGACTCGAAAATCATCTGTTCTTGATTTCATAGTTATCTCCTTTTTAGCTGGTATGGCTAGTTTGATTATGACTCTTCCCACTCTGTTTGATTTACAGACACATGGGGAAAAATTGACTGAAATTACAAAGTTTCAAACTGAAAGTAGCTGGTATCTTGATCTCTTTGCTAAGCAATTCATTAGTTCCTTTGACACAACAAAGTATGGGGCTATTCCAATGATTTTTGTTGGACTACTTCCCTTTATTTTGACCATTTTATTTTTTACGCTGAAATCTATTAAGTTTCACATGAAACTTATCTATGCAATCTTCTTTACATTTCTAATTGCAAGCTTTTATATAGAAGCACTTGATTTATTTTGGCAAGGCATGCATACTCCAAACATGTTTTTACATCGCTATGCTTGGATTTTCTCTACCTTGTTAATTTACACAGCAGCGGAAGTCTTAAATCGTCTGAAAGAAATTAAAATCTGGAATTTTTTAGTTTCGCTTTTTCTTATAGTAACAGGATTTTTAGCTACCATCTATCTAAAATCGCATTATTCTTTTTTAACAGATTTGAATATTCTACTGACTCTTGAATTTTTGATTGTCTATTCTCTTTTACTCCTTGCAGTTATCAAAAAGTTTATCTCTGTAAATCTATTTGCCATTCTAATCTCTTTATTTATAATGGTTGAAATGAGTTTAAATGCTTCATCTCAAATGGACGGAATTGCTAAGGAATGGGGATTTGCTTCTCGAAATGCATATAGTAGAGATATCCCAGCTATGGAATCTTTCTCAACATATATTGGAAATCAATTTACTCGTACTGAGAAACTAGAGACTCAGACAGGAAATGACAGTATGAAATTCAACTATAATGGAATCTCTCAATTTTCATCTGTTCGAAATCGTTCAGCAAGCTCTACTTTGGATAAACTTGGTTTTAAATCCTCTGGGACTAATCTAAATCTCCGTTATGCCAATAATAGTATTTTAGCTGATAGTTTATTTGGTATCCAGTACAATATCTCAGACAGTCCTATTGATAAATATGGTTTTAAAGATATCTATCAAAAAGATAATCTTACCCTATATGAAAATCAATTCTCTCTCCCGATTGCCTTTGCTAGTCAATCTGTTTACAATGATGTCAAGTTCAATGAACATACCTTGGATAATCAGGCCTCATTTTTAAATCAACTTGCTAACGTCGATTTTGATTATTTTTCTCCAATCCCTTATGACAAAACAGAAAATACTAATGATTTGATTAGTGTCACAGGTTCTTCAAATGAGGATGCAGCAATCCAGTATCAAATTGAAGTGCCAGAAAACAGCCAAGTTTATCTTTCTTTCACAAATCTTCACTTTTCTAATGACAAACAAAAAAAGGTTGACATCCTTGTAAATGGAGAAAAGAAAACTTTTACAACTGATAATGTCTTCTCCTTCTTTAATCTAGGCTATACAAAATATACAAAAACTTTCAATATTCATGTTAGTTTCCCTGAAAATTCACAAGTATCATTTGAATCTCCTACCTTCTACCGTTTAGATACCCAAACTTTAACTGAGGCAATTCAAAAAATTAAAGAACAACCTGTAACAGTATCAACTTCTAAAAACAAGGTTTTTGCTACATATGATGTCCAACAAGATACATCTATTTTCTTCACCATTCCTTATGACAAAGGTTGGTCTGCCTACCAAGATGGTAAGAAAATAGAAATTAAACAAGCTCAAACTGGTTTTATAAAAGTTGACATTCCTAAGGGAAAAGGAACTATTACACTTTCCTTTATTCCCAATGGGTTTGTTGTTGGAGCAATCTGTTCCTTTACTTCTCTTTTACTATTTGGAATCTATAATCACAAACGAAAGTCATCTAAGACATAAAAAAA
>NZ_AFUF01000013.1 GCF_000222785.1 Streptococcus mitis SK569
ACAAACTATCACACCCCCTGACTTTGAAACACGTATTGCCATTTTACAAAGTAAAACGGAACATTTAGGCTACAATTTCCAAAGTGATACTCTAGAATACCTAGCTGGGCAATTTGATTCAAATGTTCGAGATCTTGAGGGAGCCATCAACGACATCACTTTAATTGCCCGAGTAAAAAAATCAAGGATATCACTATTGATATTGCTGCAGAAGCCATTAGAGCTCGCAAACAAGATGTTAGCCAAATGCTCGTCATCCCAATTGATAAAATCCAAAATGAAGTTGGTAACTTTTATGGTGTCAGTGTCAAAGAAATGAAGGGAAGCAGACGCCTTCAAAATATTGTGTTAGCCCGTCAAGTGGCTATGTATTTATCTAGAGAACTAACAGATAATAGTCTTCCAAAAATTGGGAAGGAATTTGGAGGAAAAGATCATACAACAGTCATTCATGCCCATGCAAAAATTAAATCTTTGATTGATGAAGACGATAATTTACGTTTAGAAATTGAATCCATCAAAAAGAAAATTAAATAACTTGTGGATAACTTTTACTTTATTATCTTTTTTATCCACATTTTTTAAACAAGCCAAAAAACTTGATATGACTTGTTTAAAGTCTGTTTTCCACAGATTTCACAGACTCTATTATTACTATTATCCTTCTAATACTAAAAATAAATAAAGGAGAATCCATGATTCATTTTTCAATTAATAAAAATTTATTTCTACAAGCATTGAATACAACTAAGAGAGCTATTAGTTCTAAAAATGCCATTCCTATTTTATCAACTGTCAAAATTGACGTGACCAATGAAGGTGTTACTTTAATTGGTTCAAATGGTCAAATTTCAATTGAAAATTTTATTTCTCAAAAAAATGAAGATGCTGGTCTATTAATTACTTCTTTAGGTTCGATCCTTCTTGAAGCTTCTTTCTTTATCAATGTGGTATCTAGCCTACCTGATGTGACTCTTGATTTTAAAGAAATTGAACAAAATCAAATTGTTTTAACTAGCGGCAAATCAGAAATTACCTTAAAAGGAAAAGATAGCGAACAGTATCCACGAATCCAAGAAATTTCAGCAAGCACTCCTTTAGTTCTTGAAACAAAATTACTCAAGAAAATTATCAATGAAACAGCATTTGCTGCAAGTACACAAGAAAGTCGTCCAATTTTAACAGGTGTTCATTTTGTATTGAGTCAACATAAGGAGCTAAAAACAGTGGCAACAGACTCTCATCGTCTAAGCCAGAAAAAATTGACTCTTGAAAAAAATAGTGATGATTTTGATGTCGTAATTCCTAGCCGTTCTCTACGCGAATTTTCAGCGGTATTTACAGATGATATTGAAACTGTAGAGATTTTCTTTGCCAATAACCAAATCCTCTTTAGAAGCGAAAATATTAGCTTCTATACACGTTTGCTAGAAGGAAACTATCCTGATACAGATCGCTTGATTCCAACAGACTTTAACACTACCATTACTTTTGATGTTATAAACTTACGCCAGTCAATGGAACGTGCTCGTCTTTTATCAAGTGCGACTCAAAATGGTACTGTGAAGCTTGAAATTAAAGATGGGGTTGTTAGAGCTCATGTTCACTCTCCAGAAGTTGGTAAAGTAAACGAAGAAATCGATAATGATCAGGTTACTGGTGAAGATTTGACCATTAGTTTCAACCCAACTTACTTGATTGATTCTCTTAAGGCTTTAAATAGCGAAAAGGTGACCATTAGCTTTATCTCAGCTGTTCGTCCATTTACTCTTGTGCCAGCAGACACTGATGAGGACTTCATGCAGCTCATTACACCAGTTCGTACAAATTAAGTGAAAGAGGTTGAGCTTGGCTCGCCTCTTTTATGATATAATCGAAAAAGAAAAGGAGAGTAGTATGTATCAAGTTGGAAATTTTGTTGAGATGAAAAAACCACATGCTTGTACTATCAAGTCAACTGGTAAAAAAGCAAATCGTTGGGAAATTACACGTGTAGGGGCAGATATCAAAATCAAATGCAGTAATTGTGACCATGTTGTCATGATGGGACGCTATGATTTTGATCGAAAAATGAATAAAATTATTGACTGAAAACCCTTAGTTAGAGGGTTAGCAAGTTTTCCCTTTTTGTGTTATAATATTAGGGATTGAAATGAAAACGGAGAATGAGAAAATATGGCTTTAACAGCAGGTATCGTTGGTTTGCCAAACGTTGGTAAATCAACACTATTTAATGCAATTACAAAAGCAGGAGCAGAGGCAGCTAACTACCCATTTGCGACGATTGATCCAAACGTTGGAATGGTTGAGGTTCCAGATGAACGCCTACAAAAATTGACTGAAATGATCACTCCTAAAAAGACAGTTCCAACAACATTTGAATTTACAGATATCGCAGGAATTGTAAAAGGAGCTTCAAAAGGAGAAGGGCTAGGGAATAAATTCTTGGCTAATATCCGTGAAGTAGACGCGATTGTTCACGTAGTTCGTGCTTTTGATGATGAAAATGTGATGCGCGAGCAAGGACGTGAAGATGCCTTTGTGGATCCACTTGCAGATATTGATACAATTAATCTGGAATTGATTCTTGCTGACTTAGAATCAGTTAATAAGCGCTATGCGCGTGTAGAAAAGATGGCACGTACGCAAAAAGATAAAGAATCAGTAGCAGAATTTAATGTTCTTCAAAAGATTAAACCAGTCCTTGAAGATGGGAAATCAGCTCGTACAATCGAATTTACAGATGAAGAACAAAAGGTTGTCAAAGGACTATTCCTTTTGACAACAAAACCAGTTCTTTATGTAGCGAATGTGGATGAGGATGTGGTTTCAGAACCTGACTCTATCGACTATGTTAAACAAATTCGTGAATTTGCAGCGACAGAAAATGCTGAAGTAGTCGTTATTTCTGCGCGTGCTGAGGAAGAAATTTCTGAGTTAGACGAAGAAGACAAGCAAGAGTTTCTTGAAGCTCTTGGGTTGACAGAATCAGGTGTAGATAAGTTGACGCGTGCAGCTTACCACTTGCTTGGACTGGGAACTTACTTCACAGCTGGTGAAAAAGAAGTTCGAGCTTGGACCTTCAAACGTGGTATGAAGGCTCCTCAAGCAGCTGGTATTATCCACTCAGACTTTGAAAAAGGCTTTATCCGTGCAGTAACCATGTCATATGAGGATCTAGTGAAATACGGATCTGAAAAGGCTGTAAAAGAAGCTGGACGCTTGCGTGAAGAAGGAAAAGAATATATCGTTCAAGATGGCGATATTATGGAATTCCGCTTTAATGTCTAAAAAATTTAATGAATAGTATCAATTAGGTTGGAAAAAAATTCCAACCCTTTTGGCTTTTGAAAGGAAAAATAAATGACTAAATTACTTGTAGGCTTGGGAAATCCAGGGGATAAATATTTTGAAACAAAACACAATGTTGGATTTATGTTGATTGACCAACTAGCGAAGAAACAGAATGTCACTTTTACACATGATAAGATATTTCAAGCTGACCTAGCATCCTTTTTCTTAAATGGAGAAAAAATTTATCTTGTCAAACCAACGACATTTATGAATGAAAGTGGAAAAGCGGTTCATGCTTTATTGACTTATTATGGTTTGGATATTGAAGATTTACTCATCATTTACGATGATCTTGACATGGAAGTTGGGAAAATTCGTTTAAGAACAAAAGGCTCAGCGGGTGGTCATAATGGTATCAAGTCTATTATTCAACATATAGGGACTCAGACCTTTAATCGTGTTAAGATTGGAATTGGAAGACCTAAAAATGGAATGTCAGTTGTTCACCATGTTTTGAGTAAGTTTGACAAGGATGATTATATTAGTATTTCACAGTCTATTGACAAGGTTGACGATTCTGTAAACTACTATTTACAAGAGAAAAACTTTGAAAAAACGATGCAGAGGTATAACGGATAAATGGTGACCTTATTAGATTTATTCTCAGAAAATGATCAGATAAAAAAATGGCATCAAAATTTAACAGATAAGAAAAGACAACTAATACTAGGTTTATCAACGTCTACTAAGGCTCTTGCAATTGCAAGCAGTTTAGAAAAAGAAGATAAGATTGTTTTATTGACATCAACTTATGGAGAAGCAGAAGGACTTGTTAGTGATCTTATCTCTATCTTGGGTGAGGAACTTGTCTATCCATTTTTGGTAGATGACTCCCCTATGGTCGAGTTTTTGATGTCTTCACAAGAAAAAATCATTTCACGGGTTGAAGCCTTGCGTTTTTTGACTGATTCATCTAGGAGAGGGATTTTAGTTTGTAATATTGCAGCAAGTCGATTGTTTTTACCTTCTCCGACTGGATTTAAAGAAAGCATTATAAAAATTGCAGTTGGTGAAGAATATGACCAACACGCACTTATCCATCAGTTAAAAGAGATAGGCTATCGAAAAGTTACACAAGTACAAACTCAGGGCGAATTTAGTCTGCGAGGAGATATTTTAGATATTTTTGAAATATCCCAGTTAGAACCTTGCCGAATTGAGTTTTTTGGTGATGAAGTCGATGGTATTAGGTTATTTGAAGTCGAAACACAATTATCGAAAGAAAATCAGACAGAACTTACTATCTTTCCAGCTAGTGATATGCTTTTGAGAGGAAAGGATTATCAACGAGGACAGTCAGCTTTAGAAAAACAGATTTCAAAAACTTTATCACCTATTTTAAAATCATACTTAGAAGAAATTCTTTCAATTTTTCACCAAAAACAAATTCATTCTGATTCACGGAAATTTTTATCTTTGTGTTATGACAAGACATGGACTGTTTTTGACTATATTGAAAAAGATACCCCAATATTCTTTGATGATTATCAAAAATTGATGAATCAGTATGAAGTCTTTGAAAGAGAATTAGCACAATACTTTACAGAAGAATTACAGAACAGTAAAGCATTTTCTGAGATGCAGTATTTTGCAGATACAGAGCAAATATATAAAAAACAGAGTCCGGTTACCTTTTTCTCTAATCTACAAAAGGGGTTAGGAAATCTCAAGTTTGATCAAATTTATCAATTTAATCAATATCCTATGCAGGAGTTTTTCAATCAATTTTCTTTTCTAAAAGAAGAAATTGAGCGATATAAAAAAATGAATTACACCATTATTCTGCAGTTTAGCAATTCAATGGGAAGTAAAACATTGGAGGATGTATTAGAGGAATATCAGATTAAATTGGATTCCAGAAATAAGTCAAGTATCTGTAAAGAATCTGTAAACTTAATCGAGGGTAATCTCAGACATGGTTTTCATTTTGTAGATGAAAAGATTTTATTGATTACTGAACATGAGATTTTTCAAAAGAAATTAAAACGTCGTTTTCGCAGACAACATGTTTCAAATGCAGAGCGCCTAAAAGATTACAATGAACTTGAAAAAGGAGATTACGTTGTTCACCATATCCATGGAATTGGTCAATATCTAGGGATTGAAACAATTGAAATCAAGGGGATTCACCGTGATTATGTCAGTGTTCAATACCAAAACGGGGATCAAATCTCTATCCCAGTGGAACAGATTCATCTACTTTCCAAATACGTTTCAAGTGACGGTAAAGCACCTAAACTCAATAAATTAAATGACGGTCATTTCAAAAAAGCCAAGCAAAAAGTGAAGAACCAGGTAGAGGATATAGCTGACGATTTAATTAAACTTTATTCTGAACGCAGCCAGTTGAAGGGTTTTGCTTTCTCAGCTGATGATGAAGATCAATATGCTTTTGATGATGCCTTCCCTTATGTTGAAACGGATGATCAACTTCGTAGTGTTGAGGAAATCAAGAGAGATATGCAGGCTTCTCAACCAATGGATCGACTTTTAGTTGGGGATGTTGGTTTTGGAAAGACTGAAGTTGCTATGCGTGCAGCCTTTAAGGCAGTCAATGATCACAAACAGGTTGTCGTTCTAGTTCCGACGACGGTTTTAGCGCAACAGCATTATACGAATTTTAAGGAACGGTTCCAAAATTTTGCAGTTAATATTGATGTGTTGAGTCGCTTTAGAAGTAAAAAAGAGCAGACTGCAACACTTGAAAAATTGAAAAACGGTCAAGTTGATATTTTGATTGGAACCCATCGTGTTTTGTCTAAAGATGTTGTATTTGCTGATTTGGGCTTGATGATTATTGATGAGGAACAACGATTTGGTGTCAAGCATAAGGAAACTTTGAAAGAATTGAAGAAACAAGTGGATGTTCTAACTTTGACAGCTACGCCAATCCCTCGTACCCTCCATATGTCTATGTTGGGAATCAGAGATTTGTCTGTTATTGAAACTCCGCCGACTAATCGTTATCCAGTGCAAACCTATGTTTTAGAAAAGAATGATAGTGTCATTCGTGATGCTGTCTTGCGTGAAATGGAGCGTGGAGGTCAAGTTTACTATCTTTACAACAAAGTTGACACGATTGACCAGAAGGTTTCAGAATTACAGGAGTTGATTCCAGAGGCTTCGATTGGTTATGTTCATGGTCGCATGAGTGAAATCCAGTTGGAAAATACTCTACTAGATTTTATTGAGGGACAATACGATATCTTGGTGACGACTACCATTATCGAGACAGGCGTGGACATTCCAAATGCTAATACCTTGTTTATCGAAAATGCAGACCATATGGGCTTGTCAACCTTGTATCAGTTAAGAGGAAGAGTTGGTCGTAGTAATCGTATTGCTTATGCTTATCTCATGTATCGTCCAGAAAAATCAATCAGTGAAGTTTCTGAAAAGAGATTAGAAGCTATCAAAGGATTTACAGAATTGGGCTCGGGATTTAAGATTGCAATGCGAGATCTTTCGATTCGTGGAGCAGGAAATCTTTTAGGAAAGTCTCAGTCTGGTTTCATTGATTCTGTTGGTTTTGAATTGTATTCGCAGTTACTAGAGGAAGCTATTGCTAAACGACATGGTAATGGGAACACAAGAACCAAAGGGAATGCCGAATTGATTTTACAAATTGATGCCTATATTCCTGATACTTATATTTCTGACCAGAGACATAAAATAGAAATTTACAAGAAAATTCGTCAAATTGACAACCGTGTCAATTATGAAGAGTTACAAGAGGAGTTGATAGACCGTTTTGGAGAATACCCAGACGTGGTAGCCTATCTTTTAGAGATTGGTTTGGTCAAGTCTTATTTTGACAAGGTTTTTGTTCAACGTGTGGAAAGAAAAGAGAATAAGATTACAGTTCAATTTGAAAAAGTCACTCAACGACTGTTTTTAGCTCAAGATTATTTTAAAGCTTTATCCGCAACAAACATAAAAGCAGCAATAGCTGAGAATAAGGGATTAATGGAAGTAGTATTTGATGTCCGAAACAAGAAGGACTATGAAATTTTAGAAGGTCTGCTCATTTTTGGAGAAAGTTTATTAGAGATAAAAGAGTCTAAGAAAGAAAATTCCATTTGATATTTTTCTTCTATAAAATAGATAAAAATGGTACAATAATAATTTGAGGTAATAAAAATGAGATTAGACAAATATTTAAAAGTATCAAGAATTATCAAGCGTCGTACAGTCGCAAAAGAAGTAGCAGATAAAGGCAGAATCAAGGTGAATGGAATCTTGGCCAAAAGTTCAACGGATTTGAAAGTTAATGACCAAGTTGAAATTCGTTTTGGAAATAAGTTGCTACTTGTCAAAGTACTAGAGATGAAAGATAGTACAAAAAAAGAAGATGCAGCAGGCATGTATGAAATTATCAGTGAAACAAGGGTAGAAGAAAATGTCTAAGAATATTGTACAATTAAACAATTCTTTTATCCAAAATGAATACCAACGTCGTCGCTACCTGATGAAAGAACGACAAAAACGGAATCGTTTTATGGGGTGGGTATTGATTTTGATTATGCTGTTATTTATTTTGCCAACTTTTAATTTAGCGCAGAGCTATCAGCAATTACTCCAAAGACGTCAGCAATTAGCAGACTTGCAAACTCAGTATCAAACTTTGAGTGATGAAAAGGATAAGGAGACAGCATTTGCTACCAAGTTGAAAGATGAGGATTATGCTGCCAAATATACACGAGCGAAGTACTATTATTCTAAGTCGAGGGAAATAGTTTATACGATTCCTGACTTGCTTCAAAGGTGATAAAATGGAAAATTTACTAGACGTAATTGAGCAATTTTTGAGTTTATCAGATGAAAAGCTGGAAGAATTGGCTGATAAAAATCAATTATTGCGTCTACAAGAAGAAAAGGAAAGGAAGAATGCGTAAATTCTTAATTATTTTGTTGCTACCGAGTTTTTTGACCATTTCAAAAGTTGTTAGCACAGAAAAAGAAGTAGTGTATACTTCGAAAGAAATTTATTACCTTTCACAATCTGACTTTGGTATCTATTTTAGAGAAAAATTAAGTTCTCCCATGGTTTATGGAGAGGTTCCTGTTTATGCGAATGAAGATTTAGTCGTTGAATCTGGAAAATTAACTCCAAAAATAAGATTCCAAATAACCGAGTGGCGTTTAAATAAACAAGGAATTCCAGTATTTAAGTTATCCAACCATCAATTTATTGCTGCAGACAAACGATTTTTATATGATCAGTCAGAGGTAACTCCTACAATAAAAAAAGTATGGTTAGAATCTGATTTTAAACTGTACAATAGTCCTTATGATTTAAAAGAAGTGAAATCATTCTTATCAGCTTATTCGCAAGTATCAATTGACAAGACAATGTTTGTAGAAGGAAGAGAATTTCTACATATTGATCAGACTGGATGGGTAGATAAGGAATCAACTTCTGAAGAAGATAATCGGATGGGTAAAGTCCAAGAAATGTTATCTGAAAAATATCAGAAGGATTCATTCTCTATTTATGTTAAGCAACTGACTACTGGAAAAGAAGCTGGTATCAATCAAGATGAAAAGATGTATGCAGCTAGTATTTTGAAACTCCCTTATCTTTATTATACGCAAGAAAAAATAAATGAAGGTCTTTATCAGTTAGACACGACTGTAAAATACGTATCTGCGGTCAATGATTTTCCAGGTTCTTATAAACCAGAGGGAAGTGGTAGCCTCCCTAAAAAAGAAGATAATAAAGAATATTCTCTAAAAGATTTAATTGCGAAAGTATCAAAAGAATCGGATAATGTAGCTCATAATCTATTGGGATATTACATTTCAAACCAATCGGATGCAACATTTAAGTCCAAGATGTCTGCCATTATGGGAGATGATTGGGATCCAAAAGAAAAATTGATTTCTTCTAAAATGGCTGGGAAAGTTATGGAAGCTATTTATAATCAAAATGGATTTGTGCTAGAGTCTTTGACTAAAACAGATTTTGATAATCAGCGAATTGCCAAAGGTGTTTCTGTGAAGGTAGCTCATAAAATTGGGGATGCGGACGAATTTAAGCATGATACGGGTGTTGTCTACGCAGATTCTCCATTTATTCTTTCTATTTTCACTAAGAATTCTGATTATGATACAATTTCTCAGATAGCCAAGGATGTTTATGAGGTTCTAAAATGAGAGAACAAGATTTTTTAAATCATTTTCTCAAGAAGGGATATTTCAAAAAGCATACTAAGGTGGTGCTAGCTCTTTCTGGTGGATTAGATTCTATGTTTCTATTTAAGGTATTATCTACTTATCAAAAAGAGTTAGAAATTGAATTGATTCTAGCTCATGTGAATCATAAGCAGAGAGTAGAATCAGATTGGGAAGAACAGGAATTAAGGAAGTTAGCTGCTGAAGCAGAGCTTCCTATTTATGTCAGCAATTTTTTAGGTGAATTTTCAGAAGCCCGTGCTCGATATTTTCGTTATGATTTTTTTCAAGAGGTCATGAAAAAGACAGGTGCGACAGCCTTAGTCACTGCTCACCATGCTGATGATCAGGTGGAAACGATTTTGATGCGTTTGATTCGAGGTACTCGTTTGCGCTATCTATCAGGAATTAAGGAGAAGCAAGTAGTCGGAGAGATAGAAATCATTCGCCCCTTCTTGCATTTTCAGAAAAAAGACTTTCCACAAATTTTTCACTTTGAAGATACATCAAATAAGGAAAATCATTATTTTCGCAATCGTATTCGAAATTCTTATTTACCAGATTTAGAAAAAGAAAATCCTCGATTTAGAGATGCAATCTTAAGTATCGGCAATGAAATTTTAGATTATGACTTAGCTATAACTGAATTATCTCACAATATTGATGTGGAAAATTTACAGCAGTTATTTTCTTATTCTGAGTCAACACAAAGAATTTTACTTCAAACTTATCTGAATCATTTTCCAGATTTGAATCTTACAAAATCTCAGTTTGAAGAAGTTAGACAAATTTTAAAAACTCAAAGCCAGTATCGTCATCCGCTTAAAAATGGCTATGAATTGATAAAAGAGTACCAACGGTTTCAGATTTGTAAAATCAGTCCTCAGTCTGATGAAAAGGAAGATGAACTTGTGTTACACTATCAAAATCAGGTATCTTACCAAGGTTATTTATTTTCCTTTGGACTTCCTTTAGAAGGTGAATCAATTCAACAAATACCTGTTTCACGCGAAACATCCATACACATTCGTCATCGAAAAACAGGAGATGTTTTGATTCAAAATGGGCATAGAAAAAAACTCAGACGTCTATTTATTGATTTGAAAATCCCTATGGAAAAGCGAAAATCAGCTCTGATTATTGAGCAATTTGGTGAAATTGTCTCAATTTTGGGAATTGCGACCAGTAATTTGAGTAAAAACACGAAAAATGATATAATGAACACTGTACTTTATATAGAAAAAATAGATAGGTAAAAAAATGTTAGAAAACGATATTAAAAAAATCCTCGTTTCACACGATGAAATTACAGAAGCGGCTAAAAAATTAGGTGCTCAATTAACCAAGGACTATGCAGGAAAAAATCCAATTTTAGTTGGGATTTTAAAAGGATCTATTCCTTTTATGGCTGAATTGGTTAAACATATTGATACACATATTGAAATGGACTTCATGATGGTTTCTAGCTACCATGGTGGAACAGCAAGTAGTGGTGTCATCAATATCAAGCAAGATGTAACTCAAGATATTAAAGGAAGACATGTTCTATTTGTAGAAGATATCATTGATACAGGTCAAACTTTGAAGAATTTGCGAGATATGTTTATTGCAAGAGAAGCAGCTTCTGTTAACATTGCAACCTTGTTGGATAAACCAGAAGGACGTGTTGTAGAAATTGAGGCAGACTATACCTGCTTTACTATCCCAAATGAGTTTGTAGTAGGTTATGGTTTAGACTACAAAGAAAATTATCGTAATCTTCCTTATGTTGGAGTATTGAAAGAAGAAGTGTATTCAAATTAGAAAGAACAATTTTTAATGAAAAAACAAAATAATGGTTTAATTAAAAATCCTTTTCTATGGTTATTACTTATTTTTCTCCTAGTTACAGGTTATCAGTATTTTAGTACAGGTAGTGTTGCAGGGAAAAGTGAGCAAATTAATTATACAGAATTGGTAAAAGAAATTACCGATGACAATGTAAAAGAATTGACTTACCAACCAAATGGTAGTGTTATCGAGGTTTCGGGTGTCTATAAAAATCCTAAAACAAGTAAAGAAGAAACAGGCATTCAGTTCTTTTCTCCATCTGCTACAACAGTAGAGAAATTTTCAAGTATTATTCTTCCTTCAGATACTACGGTATCAGAATTGCAAAAGCTTGCTTCTGACCATAAGGCGGCAGTAACTATTAAGCATGAAAGTTCAAGTGGTATGTGGATTAATATTCTTGTATCCATTGTGCCATTCGGTATTCTATTCTTCTTCCTATTCTCTATGATGGGAAATATGGGAGGAAATAATAGCCGTAACCCGATGAGTTTTGGACGTAGTAAGGCTAAAGCTGCAAATAAAGAAGATATTAAAGTAAGATTTTCAGATGTTGCTGGAGCTGAGGAAGAAAAACAAGAACTAGTTGAAGTTGTTGAATTTTTAAAAGATCCAAAACGATTTACAAAACTTGGAGCCCGTATTCCAGCAGGTGTTCTTTTGGAGGGACCTCCGGGAACAGGTAAAACTTTGCTTGCTAAAGCAGTCGCCGGAGAAGCAGGTGTTCCATTCTTTAGTATCTCAGGTTCTGACTTTGTAGAAATGTTTGTCGGAGTTGGAGCTAGTCGTGTTCGTTCTCTTTTTGAAGATGCCAAAAAAGCAGCACCAGCTATTATCTTTATCGATGAAATTGATGCTGTTGGACGTCAACGTGGAGTTGGTCTCGGCGGAGGTAATGACGAACGTGAACAAACCTTGAACCAACTTTTGATTGAGATGGATGGTTTTGAGGGAAATGAAGGGATTATTGTCATCGCTGCGACAAACCGTTCAGATGTACTTGACCCTGCCCTTTTGCGTCCAGGACGTTTTGATAGAAAAGTATTGGTTGGCCGTCCTGATGTTAAAGGTCGCGAAGCAATCTTGAAAGTTCATGCTAAGAACAAGCCTTTAGCAGAAGATGTTGATTTGAAATTAGTGGCTCAACAAACTCCAGGTTTTGTTGGTGCTGATTTAGAGAATGTATTGAATGAAGCAGCCTTGGTTGCCGCTCGTCGTAATAAATCGATAATTGATGCTTCAGATATTGATGAAGCAGAAGATAGAGTTATTGCTGGTCCTTCTAAGAAAGATAAGACAGTTTCACAAAAAGAACGTGAATTGGTTGCCTACCATGAGGCAGGACATACCATTGTTGGTCTAGTCTTATCGAATGCCCGCGTTGTCCATAAGGTTACAATTGTACCACGTGGCCGTGCAGGTGGATACATGATTGCACTTCCTAAAGAGGATCAAATGCTTCTATCTAAAGAAGATATGAAAGAACAATTGGCTGGCTTAATGGGGGGACGTGTAGCTGAAGAAATCATCTTTAATGTCCAAACTACAGGAGCTTCAAACGACTTTGAACAGGCGACACAAATGGCGCGTGCAATGGTTACAGAGTACGGTATGAGTGAAAAACTTGGTCCGGTACAATATGAGGGCAATCATGCTATGTTTGGTGCACAGAGTCCTCAAAAATCAATTTCAGAACAAACAGCTTATGAAATAGACGAAGAGGTTCGTTCATTATTGAATGAAGCACGAAATAAAGCTGCTGAAATTATTCAGTCAAATCGTGAAACTCACAAGTTGATTGCAGAAGCATTATTGAAATACGAAACATTGGATAGTACACAAATTAAATCTCTTTACGAAACAGGAAAGATGCCTGAAACAGTAGAAGAAGAATCACATGCACTATCCTATGATGAAGTAAAATCAAAAATGAATGACGAGAAATAACCCAAAGAGAGGCAAGACCTCTCTTTTTTTGTGCAGTTGAGGAGCTAAAGGGTGCAGAATGGATGAAATGTGCCAAAAGTGTTTCTGAATCTGTTAGACTGTACACAGAAAGGGGAAGATTATGTTTAAAGAATTGTATGAAGAAGTCCAGGGAATTGTATATAAGTGTAGAAATGAATATTACCTTCATTTGTGGGAGTTATCGGACTGGGATCAAGAGGGAATGATTTGCCTACATGAATTGATTAGTAGCGAAGAAGGGCTAGTAGACGATATTCCTCGTTTACGTAAATACTTCAAAACAAAATTCCGGAATCGAATTCTAGATTATCTCCGTAAACAAGAAAGTCAAAAACGGAGATATGATAAAGAGCTTTATGAAGAAGTAGGTGAGATAAGTCATCGTATAAGTGAGGGAGGACTCTGGCTAGACGATTATTATCTCTTTCATGAAACACTAAGAGATTATAGAAGTAAACAAAATAAAGAGCAACGAGAAGAGTTAGAACGCGTCTTAAGAAATGAACGCTTTCGAGGGCGTCAAAGAGTGTTAAGAGACTTACGTATTGTGTTTAAAGAGTTTGATATCCGTACCCGGTAAGAAGCTATGCAAAAAAGGTAAATTCCCAAACTAAGTTCCACCGCTAGTAGAAGTGGAAGTTAGTCTGATAAAAATCGTAAAAACCAGTGGAAATCCGTGTCAGGGTAAGTTCTACTGGTTTTAATCATGCTTGATTTTATTGCTTTTGTAGCCAAAATGAATAGAAAAAAGAGCGCACAAAATCCCCTCATCTGAAAGCGTTTCAGATTAAGTTCCGCTATGGTGGAAGTTAGTGTGAGACGTTTGAATGCGGTTGAAGATTAGTTTTTAGAACTTATGTTGGAGTAATTTAGACGACTGACAGACGTCTTTTGCAGGTATTTTAGAAATGCCAAGAAGCTTAGGAATCTCTTCTCCATAGGTAAAGGCAAAGAGTTCATAGGCTGACTTTCCATTTAAAGCAGCGCGTTTGACACTGTTGACATGAGAGCAGACGAGATTAATATCCTCTTGAGTTAAGTTGTCAAAAGAAGTTCCTTTAGGTAGAATGTCGCGAATCAGCGTGTGATTTTTCTCAATTCTGCCTTTCTGGTCAGAGCGATTAGGGTCACAAAAGAAGAGTTTAATCTCTCCTCGCACATCCATTTCGATATCATCAACCCTGGCAAACTCTCCACCATTATCGGTAAGAATGACAGGAAAGAGTTGACAGAAATCTTTGTCAGCAGGGATGGAAGGTAGCTTACTTTTCCGTCTTTCTTTGAATTTAACGGCTCTGGCTAGGTCAATAGGAGCGATAGATAGGTATCCTTTTCGGATGTGTCGATAGACAGTTGAGGAGCTGACATCAAGGTTATGAGTTTTGAGGATATGATAGATGTGTTGTCCCTTTTTAACACCATCAGAAATGACTTTGTCCATTTCCCAGAAGGTCTTGGAATTGAGAGAAGTTCCTTCACGATCTTCTACAAGAGTTTGTTCGTATTGTTTTTGAGCTTGCTTAGCTAGATAGAAAATCTTCTTATAGCCACAATTTTGTCTTCTTTAAGGGAGCCTTATCGAGTAAAGGGCAAGGAAGGTTGTTAGAGGTAGAGTCTCTAATTTGTTTATTTCGTTTGACTTCTTTAGAAACAGTAGTCGGGTCTTTTAGAATAAGTTGCCCGATAGCTTTGAAGGTTTCACCGCGCTCTAAGCCTAGTTGGATATCATTACGGTCTGAAAGGGTAAGGTGTTTATGTTTTGTCATAGTAGACCTCATTTCTAACTCAAACGTCTCACACTTAATTCCACCATAAAAATCCGTTTTAGACTAATTTCCACTTTGGTCAGACAAGTGGAAGTTACTTTGAGAAGTTGCCTTCATGCAAAAAAGTAAAAAAGTTTAAAAAAGTAGTTGACAAAAAACAAAAAGTCGGTATAATAGTAAGAGTTGAAAATAACAACTCTGGTCCGTTGGTCAAGGGGTTAAGACACCGCCTTTTCACGGCGGTAACACGGGTTCGAATCCCGTACGGACTATGGAATATTGCGGTTGAAACACTTGATGAAAAAAGTTTTAAAAAAATTTCAAAAAAGTGTTGACAAGCGAAAGCGACTGTGATATACTAATATAGTTGTCACTTGAGAGAAGCGAGTGACAAAGACCTTTGAAAACTGAACAAGACGAACCAATGTGCAGGGCGCTACAACTAAGGTTGTAGTACTGAACAATGAAAAAAACAATAAATCTGTCAGTGACAGAAATGAGTGAGAACTCAAACTTTTAATGAGAGTTTGATCCTGGCTCAGGACGAACGCTGGCGGCGTGCCTAATACATGCAAGTAGAACGCTGAAGGAGGAGCTTGCTTCTCTGGATGAGTTGCGAACGGGTGAGTAACGCGTAGGTAACCTGCCTGGTAGCGGGGGATAACTATTGGAAACGATAGCTAATACCGCATAACAGTAGATGTTGCATGACATTTGCTTAAAAGGTGCAATTGCATCACTACCAGATGGACCTGCGTTGTATTAGCTAGTTGGTGGGGTAACGGCTCACCAAGGCGACGATACATAGCCGACCTGAGAGGGTGATCGGCCACACTGGGACTGAGACACGGCCCAGACTCCTACGGGAGGCAGCAGTAGGGAATCTTCGGCAATGGACGGAAGTCTGACCGAGCAACGCCGCGTGAGTGAAGAAGGTTTTCGGATCGTAAAGCTCTGTTGTAAGAGAAGAACGAGTGTGAGAGTGGAAAGTTCACACTGTGACGGTATCTTACCAGAAAGGGACGGCTAACTACGTGCCAGCAGCCGCGGTAATACGTAGGTCCCGAGCGTTGTCCGGATTTATTGGGCGTAAAGCGAGCGCAGGCGGTTAGATAAGTCTGAAGTTAAAGGCTGTGGCTTAACCATAGTACGCTTTGGAAACTGTTTAACTTGAGTGCAAGAGGGGAGAGTGGAATTCCATGTGTAGCGGTGAAATGCGTAGATATATGGAGGAACACCGGTGGCGAAAGCGGCTCTCTGGCTTGTAACTGACGCTGAGGCTCGAAAGCGTGGGGAGCAAACAGGATTAGATACCCTGGTAGTCCACGCCGTAAACGATGAGTGCTAGGTGTTAGACCCTTTCCGGGGTTTAGTGCCGCAGCTAACGCATTAAGCACTCCGCCTGGGGAGTACGACCGCAAGGTTGAAACTCAAAGGAATTGACGGGGGCCCGCACAAGCGGTGGAGCATGTGGTTTAATTCGAAGCAACGCGAAGAACCTTACCAGGTCTTGACATCCCTCTGACCGCTCTAGAGATAGAGTTTTCCTTCGGGACAGAGGTGACAGGTGGTGCATGGTTGTCGTCAGCTCGTGTCGTGAGATGTTGGGTTAGGTCCCGCAACGAGCGCAACCCCTATTGTTAGATGCCATCATTCAGTTGGGCACTCTAGCGAGACTGCCGGTAATAAACCGGAGGAAGGTGGGGATGACGTCAAATCATCATGCCCCTTATGACCTGGGCTACACACGTGCTACAATGGCTGGTACAACGAGTCGCAAGCCGGTGACGGCAAGCTAATCTCTTAAAGCCAGTCTCAGTTCGGATTGTAGGCTGCAACTCGCCTACATGAAGTCGGAATCGCTAGTAATCGCGGATCAGCACGCCGCGGTGAATACGTTCCCGGGCCTTGTACACACCGCCCGTCACACCACGAGAGTTTGTAACACCCGAAGTCGGTGAGGTAACCGTAAGGAGCCAGCCGCCTAAGGTGGGATAGATGATTGGGGTGAAGTCGTAACAAGGTAGCCGTATCGGAAGGTGCGGCTGGATCACCTCCTTTCTAAGGATAAGGAACTGCGCATTGGTCTTGTTTAGTCTTGAGAGGTCTTGTGGGGCCTTAGCTCAGCTGGGAGAGCGCCTGCTTTGCACGCAGGAGGTCAGCGGTTCGATCCCGCTAGGCTCCATTGGTGAGAGATCACCAAGTAATGCACATTGAAAATTGAATATCTATATCAAATAGTAACAAGAAAATAAACCGAAAACGCTGTAGTATTAATAAGAGTTTATGACTGAAAGGTCAAAAAATAAGGTTAAGTTAATAAGGGCGCACGGTGGATGCCTTGGCACTAGGAGCCGAAGAAGGACGTGACAAACGACGATATGCCTTGGGTAGCTGTAAGTAAGCGATGATCCAGGGATTTCCGAATGGGGGAACCCAACAGGTACTACCTGTTACCCGCATCTGTTAAGGATGTGAGGAGGAAGACGCAGTGAACTGAAACATCTAAGTAGCTGCAGGAAGAGAAAGCAAAAGCGATTGCCTTAGTAGCGGCGAGCGAAACGGCAGGAGGGCAAACCGAAGAGTTTACTCTTCGGGGTTGTAGGACTGCAATGTGGACTCAAAGATTATAGAAGAATGATTTGGGAAGATCAGCCAAAGAGAGTAATAGCCTCGTATTTAAAATAGTCTTTGTACCTAGCAGTATCCTGAGTACGGCGGGACACGAGAAATCCCGTCGGAATCTGGGAGGACCATCTCCCAACCCTAAATACTCCCTAGTGACCGATAGTGAACCAGTACCGTGAGGGAAAGGTGAAAAGCACCCCGGGAGGGGAGTGAAATAGAACCTGAAACCGTGTGCCTACAACAAGTTCGAGCCCGTTAATGGGTGAGAGCGTGCCTTTTGTAGAATGAACCGGCGAGTTACGTTATGATGCGAGGTTAAGTTGAAGAGACGGAGCCGTAGGGAAACCGAGTCTGAACAGGGCGAATTAGTATCATGACGTAGACCCGAAACCATGTGACCTACCCATGAGCAGGTTGAAGGTGCGGTAAGACGCACTGGAGGACCGAACCAGGGCACGTTGAAAAGTGCTTGGATGACTTGTGGGTAGCGGAGAAATTCCAAACGAACTTGGAGATAGCTGGTTCTCTCCGAAATAGCTTTAGGGCTAGCGTCGACATTAAGATTCTTGGAGGTAGAGCACTGTTTGGGTGAGGGGTCCATCCCGGATTACCAATCTCAGATAAACTCCGAATGCCAATGAATTATGGTCGGCAGTCAGACTGCGAGTGCTAAGATCCGTAGTCGAAAGGGAAACAGCCCAGACCACCAGCTAAGGTCCCAAAATAATTGTTAAGTGGAAAAGGATGTGGGGTTGCACAGACAACTAGGATGTTAGCTTAGAAGCAGCTTTTCATTCAAAGAGTGCGTAATAGCTCACTAGTCGAGTGACCCTGCGCCGAAAATGTACCGGGGCTAAAACAATTTACCGAAGCTGTGGATACCTTTATAGGTATGGTAGGAGAGCGTTCTATGTGTGAAGAAGGTGTACCGTGAGGAGTGCTGGAACGCATAGAAGTGAGAATGCCGGTATGAGTAGCGAAAGACAGGTGAGAATCCTGTCCACCGTAAGACTAAGGTTTCCAGGGGAAGGCTCGTCCGCCCTGGGTTAGTCGGGACCTAAGGAGAGACCGAAAGGTGTATCCGATGGACAACAGGTTGATATTCCTGTACTAGAGTATGTAGTGATGGAGGGACGCAGTAGGCTAACTAAAGCAGACGATTGGAAGAGTCTGTCTAAGCAGTGAGGTGTGATATGAGTCAAATGCTTATATCTATAACATTGAGCTGTGATGGGGAGCGAAGTTTAGTAGCGAAGTTAGTGACGTCACACTGCCAAGAAAAGCTTCTAGCGTTTAAACATACTCTACCCGTACCGCAAACCGACACAGGTAGTCGAGGCGAGTAGCCTCAGGTGAGCGAGAGAACTCTCGTTAAGGAACTCGGCAAAATGACCCCGTAACTTCGGGAGAAGGGGTGCTGACTTTAAGTCAGCCGCAGTGAATAGGCCCAAGCAACTGTTTATCAAAAACACAGCTCTCTGCTAAATCGTAAGATGATGTATAGGGGGTGACGCCTGCCCGGTGCTGGAAGGTTAAGAGGAGTGCTTAGCGTAAGCGAAGGTATGAATTGAAGCCCCAGTAAACGGCGGCCGTAACTATAACGGTCCTAAGGTAGCGAAATTCCTTGTCGGGTAAGTTCCGACCCGCACGAAAGGCGTAATGATTTGGGCACTGTCTCAACGAGAGACTCGGTGATATTTTAGTACCTGTGAAGATGCAGGTTACCCGCGACAGGACGGAAAGACCCCATGGAGCTTTACTGCAGTTTGATATTGAGTGTCTGTACCACATGTACAGGATAGGTAGGAGTCTATGAGATCGGGACGCCAGTTTCGAAGGAGACGATGTTGGGATACTACCCTTGTGTTATGGCCACTCTAACCCAGATAGGTGATCCCTATCGGAGACAGTGTCTGACGGGCAGTTTGACTGGGGCGGTCGCCTCCTAAAAGGTAACGGAGGCGCCCAAAGGTTCCCTCAGAATGGTTGGAAATCATTCGCAGAGTGTAAAGGTATAAGGGAGCTTGACTGCGAGAGCTACAACTCGAGCAGGGACGAAAGTCGGGCTTAGTGATCCGGTGGTTCCGTATGGAAGGGCCATCGCTCAACGGATAAAAGCTACCCTGGGGATAACAGGCTTATCTCCCCCAAGAGTTCACATCGACGGGGAGGTTTGGCACCTCGATGTCGGCTCGTCGCATCCTGGGGCTGTAGTCGGTCCCAAGGGTTGGGCTGTTCGCCCATTAAAGCGGCACGCGAGCTGGGTTCAGAACGTCGTGAGACAGTTCGGTCCCTATCCGTCGCGGGCGTAGGAAATTTGAGAGGATCTGCTCCTAGTACGAGAGGACCAGAGTGGACTTACCGCTGGTGTACCAGTTGTCTTGCCAAAGGCATCGCTGGGTAGCTATGTAGGGAAGGGATAAACGCTGAAAGCATCTAAGTGTGAAACCCACCTCAAGATGAGATTTCCCATGATTTTATATCAGTAAGAGCCCTGAGAGATGATCAGGTAGATAGGTTAGAAGTGGAAGTGTGGCGACACATGTAGCGGACTAATACTAATAGCTCGAGGACTTATCCAAAGTAACTGAGAATATGAAAGCGAACGGTTTTCTTGGTTTGAATAGATATTCAATTTTGAGTAGGTATTACTCAGAGTTAAGTGACGATAGCCTAGGAGATACACCTGTACCCATGCCGAACACAGAAGTTAAGCCCTAGAACGCCGGAAGTAGTTGGGGGTTGCCCCCTGTGAG
>NZ_AFUF01000012.1 GCF_000222785.1 Streptococcus mitis SK569
AAAAATGAAAGCGGTTACTGATAAGGAGGGTTACATGCAAAAAGGTAATTGGAACAAAAAGAGCGTTTATAGTATTCGAAAATTTTCAGTTGGTGCTTGCTCAGTACTCATAGGAAGCTGTATGATGTTATTAGGATCAAGCCTTAGTCTAGCTTCTTCTGCTTATGCGAATGAAAATACTAATGAACTGATTTCAATAAGTAAGCAGAATGATGATTCTGAAAATCAAGGAGAGAGCGGACAGACATCTGAAGTGATAGCTTCAGAAAAAGCAAGTGAACAAATGGATAATGTATCTCTTAAGGATAATGCAGATATTGTAGGTGTTTCTGATCCAGCTCATGCAGATCAGTCCCCAACTACAGTTGCTGATAATACAGAGTTTCCTTTAGAAGAAGGTAAGACTGAAGTGAAAAGTAGGATAGAAGAAACGAAGGTATCTGAGGAAAGAAATAAATCTGAGGAAAAACACAAATCTGAAGAAACAAATAAAGGAGAATCACAAGATCCTTCTGTTTCAAAAGATAAGAAGGAATTCAAATCTGCTACAAATGAAGTTGTTGATAAGTTAATTGAAGATAGAAATCTTTCTTTCAATCAAAATTGGCACTTTAAACTAAATGCTAATGCTAAAGAAGCTGTTAAACCAGATGCAGATATATCTTCTTGGAAAAAAATGGATCTTCCTCATGATTGGAGTATTCATTTTGATTTTGATCATGATTCACCATCTCAAAATGAAGGAGGCCAACTGAATGGTGGAGATGGATGGTATCGTAAAACTTTTAAGTTAGACGAAAAAGATTTAAATAAAGATGTCCGTGTGACCTTTGATGGGGTTTATATGGATTCTCAAGTATTTGTTAATGGTCAATTAGTTGGTCACTATCCAAATGGTTACAATCAATTTTCATATGACATTACCAATTATCTTTATAAGGATGGAAGAGAAAATGTTATTTCTGTTCATGCAGTAAACAAACAGCCAAGTAGTCGTTGGTATTCAGGAAGTGGTATCTATCGTGATGTGAGCTTGCAAGTGACAGATAAGGTTCATGTTGAGAAAAATGGTACAACTATTTTAACCCCAAAACTTGAACACCAACAAAATGGCAAGGTTGAAACTCATGTGAGCAGTAAAATCGTTAATACAGATGATAAGGATCATGAGCTCGTAGCAGAGTATCAAATTTTTGAACGGGGTGGTCAGGCAGTTACAGAACTTGTTCGAACTGAGAGTAAGATTCTAAAAGCTAGAGAAACAATTCATTTGGAATCAGCATTAGAGGTTGAAAAACCAAAATTGTGGACAGTGTTATCTGACAAACCCGCTTTATATGAGATGGTGACTCGTGTTTACAAAGATGGTCAGCTTGTAGATGCTAAGAAGGATTTATTTGGTTATCGTTACTATAACTGGACTCCAGACCAAGGATTCTCTTTGAACGGTGAAAACATCAAGTTCCACGGTGTTTCCTTGCACCACGATCATGGAGCATTGGGTGCGGAGGAAAACTACAAGGCTGAATATCGCCGTCTGAAACAGATGAAGGATATGGGAGTGAATTCGATTCGTACAACCCATAATCCAGCAAGTCCTCAAACACTACAGATTGCAGCTGAACTTGGTTTATTGGTTCAGGAAGAAGCTTTTGACACTTGGTATGGAGGTAAGAAACCATACGATTATGGTCGTTTCTTTGAAAAAGATGCAACCCACCCTGAAGCTAAAAAAGGGGAAAAATGGTCAGATTATGATCTACGTACCATGGTAGAAAGAGACAAAAATAACCCAGCTGTCTTTATGTGGTCTATTGGAAATGAGATTGGAGAAGCTAATGGCGATCCCCATTCTCTAGCTACTGTTAAACGTTTGGTTAAAGTAATCAAGGATGTTGATAATACTCGTTATGTGACTATGGGAGCTGATAAGTTCCGTTTTGGTAATGGTAGCGGTGGGCATGAGAAAATTGCTGATGAACTAGATGCGGTTGGATTCAACTACTCTGAAGATAATTACAAGAAACTTCGTGCTAAACATCCAAATTGGTTGATTTATGGTTCAGAGACTTCTTCAGCTACTCGCACTCGTGGAAGTTATTATCGTCCAGAGCGTGAATTGGTACACAGTAATCAAGACTATAGGAACTATGAGCAGTCTGACTATGGAAATGATCGTGTTGGTTGGGGTAAAACGGCAACAGCTTCATGGACTTTTGACCGTGACAATGCTGGCTATGCTGGACAGTTTATCTGGACCGGTACTGACTACATTGGTGAACCTACGCCATGGCACAACCAAAATCATACACCAGTCAAAAGTTCTTATTTTGGTATTGTAGATACTGCTGGTATTCCAAAAAATGATTTCTATCTTTACCAGAGTCAATGGGTATCTGCTCAGAAAAAACCGATGGTTCACCTACTTCCTCACTGGAACTGGGAGGACCCAATTCTAAAAGATAATGTAGCTGATGCAGATGGTAAAATTCCAGTTCGTGCCTACTCTAACGCTGCAAGTGTGGAGCTATTGTTGAACGGTGAATCCCTAGGACAGAAGACCTTTACTAAAAAACAAACTAGCGATGGACGCACTTATCAAGAAGGTGCAAATGCTAATGAATTGTATCTTGAATGGAAAGTTACTTATAAACCAGGTACCTTGGAAGCAATAGCTCGTGATGAATCTGGCAAGGAAATTGCTCGAGACAAGATCACAACTGCTGGCAAACCAGCAGCTGTTCGTCTCATCAAAGAAGAACAGGCAATCGCAGCAGATGGAAAAGACTTGACTTACATCTACTACGAAATCGTTGACAGTCAAGGGAATGTAGTCCCAACTGCCAATAATCTGGTTCGTTTCCAATTGCATGGACAAGGTCAACTTGTCGGTGTCGATAATGGAGAACAAGCCAGCCGTGAACGCTATAAAGCACAAGCAGATGGTTCATGGATTCGCAGAGCCTTTAACGGTAAAGGTGTTGCCATTGTGAAATCAACTGAGCAAGCAGGTAAATTCACGCTAACAGCTCATTCAGATCTCTTGAAATCTGGCCAAGTAACTGTCCTTACTGGTAAAAAAGAAGACCAAGAAAAGACTCTTCTCGGAACAGAAGTACCAAAAGTACGTACAGTCATTGCCCAAATTCCAAAAATGCCGAAAACAGTAGGTTTTATCTACAGTGATGGCAGTCGTGAAAAACGTCCAGTAACTTGGTCTTCAGTTGATGTGAATCAAGCAGGAGTTGTGACTGTTAAAGGTATGGCAGATGGACGTGAAGTCGAGGCTCGAGTTGAAGTTCTAGCAATTGCAAAAGAACTTCCTACTGTAAAACGTGTTGCACCTGGATCAGACTTGAGTGCTGTTGATAAATACGTTTCTATTGCCATTACAGATGGAAGCCTACAAGAATACGAAGTAGATAACTGGGAGATTGCGGAAGCAGATAAAGCCAAACTTTCAGTAGCTGGATCACGTATTCCAATGACTGGCCAACTGGGTGGTGAGACTATTCACGCTACCCTTGTAGTAGAAGATGGCGATGTAGATGCTCCTGTGGTCCCAACTGTTACTGTTGGTGGCGAAGCTGTCACTGGTCTTACTAGCCAAAATCCAATGCAATACCGAACTCTAGCTTATGGTGCCCAATTGCCAGAAGTCACAGCAAGTGCTGAAAATGCTGATGTTACAGTCCTTCAAGCAAGTGCAGCAAACGGAATGCGCGCAAGCATCTTTGTTCAGCCAAAAGATGGTGGCCCTCTTCAAACCTATGCAATCCAATTCCTAGAAGAAGCATCAAAAATTGACCATTTGAGCTTGCAAGTGGAGCAAGCTGACGGCCTTAAAGAAGATCAAACAGTGAAATTGTCTGTTCTTGCTCACTATCAGGACGGAACACAAGCAGTTCTACCAGCTGATAAGGTGACCTTCTCTACAAGTGGTGAAGGGGAAGTTGCAGTCCGTAAGGGAATGCTTGAACTTCATAGATCAGGAGTAGTCGCTCTGAAAGCTGTATATGAGGGTGCTGAAGGTCAGGTTAATTTCACTATTCAAGCCAATACTGAGAAGAAGATTGCGCAATCTATCCGTCCTGTAAATGTAGTGACAGATTTACACCAAGAACCTACTCTTCCGTCAACAGTAACGGTTGAGTATGACAAAGGTTTCCCTAAAGCTCACAAAGTAACTTGGCAAGCTATTCCGAAAGAAAAACTAGACCACTATCAAAGCTTTGAAGTGTTAGGTAAAGTTGAAGGCCTTGACTTGGAAGCGCGTGCTAAAGTATCTGTAGAAGGCATCGTTTCAGTTGAAGAAGTCAGTGTGACAACTCCAATCGCAGAAGCACCACAATTACCAGAAAGCGTTCGTACATATGATTCAAATGGTCACGTTTCATCAGCTAAGGTTGCATGGGATGCGGTTCGTCCAGATCAATATGCCAAGGAAGGTGTCTTTACAGTTAATGGTCGCCTAGAAGGCACTCAATTAACTACTAAACTCCATGTTCGTGTGTCTGCTCAAACAGAGCAAGGAGCAAATATTTCTGACCAATGGACGGGTTCAGAATTGCCACTTGCCTTTGCTTCAGACTCGAATCCAACCGACCCTGTTTCAAATGTCAACGATAAATTGATTTCCTTTAATGACCGACCAGCCAACCGTTGGACAAACTGGAATCGTAGTAATCCAGAAGCTTCAGTTGGTGTTCTGTTTGGAGATTCAGGTATCTTGAGCAAACGTTCCGTTGATAATCTAAGTGTCGGATTCCACGAAGACCATGGAGTTGGCGCACCGAAGTCTTATGTGATTGAGTATTATGTTGGTACAACCATTCCAACAGCTCCTAAAAATCCTAGCTTTGTAAGCGGTGAAAATCATGTCTTTAATGATCCTGCTAACTGGAAACCAGTGACTAATCTAAAGGCACCAGCTCAGATCAAGGCCGGAGAAATGAATCATTTTAGTTTTGATAAGGTTGAAACCCATGCTGTTCGCATTCGGATGGTTAAAGCAGACAATAAGCGTGGAACTTCTATCACAGAAGTACAGATTTTTGCCAAACAAGTTGCGCCAGCCAAACAAGGACAAACAAAAATCCAAGTTGACGGCAAAGCCTTAGCAAACTTTAACCCTGATTTGACAGACTACTACCTTGAGTCTGGAGATGGAAAAGTTCCCGCAGTCACAGCAAGTGTTAGCAACAATGGTCTCGCTACCGTCGTTCCAAGCGTTCGTGAAGGTGAGCCAGTTCGTGTCATCGCGAAAGCTGAAAATGGCGAAATCTTAGGAGAATACCGTTTGCACTTCACTAAGGATAAGGACTTACTTTCTCGTAAACCAGTTGCTGCAGTTAAACAAGCTCGCTTGTTGCAACTAGGGCAACCACTTGAATTGCCGACTAAGGTTCCGGTTTACTTCACAGGTAAAGACGGCTACGAAACAAAAGACCTGACAGTTGAATGGGAAGAAGTTCCAGCAGAAAATCTGACAAAAGCAGGTCAATTTATCGTTCGAGGCCGTGTCCTTGGTAGCAATCTTACTGCTGAGTTCACTGTACGAGTGACAGACAAACTTGGTGAGGCTCTTTCAGATAACCCTAACTATGATGAAAACAGTAACCAGGCCTTTGCTTCAGCAACTAATGATATTGATGATAGTTCTCATGACCGTGTTGACTATCTCAATGATGGTGATCATTCAGAGAATCGTCGTTGGACAAACTGGTCTGCAAGACCGTCCACTAATCCAGAAGTATCAACAGGGGTTATTTTCCGTGAAAATGGTAAGATTGTAGAGCGGACTGTTGCACAAGCCAAACTCAAGTTCTTTGCAGATAGTGGTACAGATGCACCATCTAAACTCGTTTTGGAACGCTATATTGGTCCAGACTTTGAAGTGCCAACTTATTATTCAAACTACCAAGCTTACGAAACAGATCATCCATTTAATAATCCAGAAAATTGGATTGCTGTTCCGTATCACGCGAATAAAGATATCGAAGCGGGTGATGAAATTAATGTGACATTTAAAGAGGTGAAAGCCAAAGCTATGAGATGGCGTATGGAGCGTAAAGCAGATAAGAGCGGTGTTGCGATGATTGAGATGACCTTCCTTGCACCGAGCGAATTGCCTCAAGAAAGCACTCAATCGAAGATTCTTGTAGATGGAAAAGAACTTCCAGATTTTACTGAAAATCGTCAAAACTATCAAATCACCTATAAAGGTCAACGTCCAAAAGTCTCAGTTGAAGAAAACAATCAAGTAGCTTCAACAGTTGTAGATAGTGGAGAGGATAGCCTTCCAGTACTTGTTCGCCTAGTTTCAGAGAGTGGAAAACAAGTCAAGGAATACCGTATCCATTTGACTAAGGAGAAACCAGTTTCTGAGAAGACAGTTGCTGCAGTACAGGAGGATTTACCAAAATTAGAAGTTCTTGAACAAGATTTGGCCTACAAGACAATTGAGAAAAAAGATTCAAGGCTTTATCTTGGTGAAACTCGTTTAGAACAAGAAGGACAAGTTGGTAAGGAACGAATCCTTATCTCTATCAATCCTGACGGAAGTAAGGAAGAAAAATTCCGTGAAGTAGTTCAGACTCCAACAAACCGTATTGTCGTTGTCGGAACTAAACTAGGAACCGCTCTTCCAGAGGACGAATCCAATGCTCTAGTTTTCAACAGACCAGAACTTATGGTTGAGGAAGAAACAATTGACTTCCAGATCCAGGAGCGTAAGTCTGACAAGTTATATCTAGGTGAAACTCGCATCCTTCAAGAAGGAAGACAAGGTCTCCGTGTTCACTTGATTGAAGTAGAAAATGGCAAGCGGACTGAGAAAGAAAGCTATGATAAAGTTATAGCTCAGGACCGTATTGTAGAGGTTGGTACAGCTATAAAAGATACAAAATCAGCCCCTCAAGAACAGCTTAAAGCAGCTCCTAAAGAAGCTAGTGATTCTGTGCTACAAGATCAAGAAGTTCGAAAACCAGAATCTCAAGAAACTACAAAACAACAAGTAGCAACTGAGAAAACGGATGTAAAACAAGTGAGCTCACGTTCAGTTGAAGCCCAGCAAGATGAAAAGAATCACTTGCCAAACACTGGAACAGAGGCAGAACAGGCAGCAGTAGCAGCAGGTTTAGCTCTTCTAGGTTTGAGTGCAGGCTTAGTAGCCACTAAAGGTAAAAAAGAAGACTAGAAATTTTGATACCTTCTTTATCGTTAAAGATTAGAGAGAAGTTCTTGTCTTAGATAGAAGATAAATCCCTTGGAATATAAGTTTCTAAGGGATTTTCTTTGTATAAAATTGTATAGTGTTATTGTCTATCCTATTTTGTAGAGAAAGCAAAAATCCCTAGGCCTTAACTTTCTAGGGATTTGACTATTTCATTAAGAACAATTCAACAATCATCTCGATATACATGACAAGGGTTAATAAAAATCCTGCACGCCAGAAGAATTTGATGAATTTAGGATAGTAAAAGCTACGTTTTTTCAAAAGGAAGAAAAAAACGAGAATAATGGCTAGGACTGAGAGAGCTAGCCCCAGTCTAGGGAGGAAATTATGGGTAAAGGTTTTAGCTGTAATCAAGTAATACTCAAATATTAAAACTGGAAAAGCCAAATCCGCAAAGTTTCGTCCTAGTTTTTTTAATCTAAAAAGTTTGGTTATGATAATGCAGACGACTAAGGTCAGTATCAATAATAAAATAGATGCTAATTTCATTAAAATCATACCCATATTGTATCATAAAAAAAGGCTAATGGAAACGAGAAACAGAGGAATTTATAGGAAAGTCAGGCTTTTGAGATTGTGAGTGTTTTTTGTTATAATGAAGATTATGAAATCTTATAATACCTTGAATGATTATTATCGAAAACTATTTGGAGAAAAGACTTTTAAAGTCCCTATTGATGCGGGATTTGACTGTCCCAATCGTGATGGAACTGTAGCTCATGGAGGCTGTACTTTTTGTACGGTTTCAGGTTCTGGAGATGCTATCGTGGCACCAGATGCCCCTATCCGTGAGCAGTTTTATAAGGAAATTGACTTTATGCACCGCAAGTGGCCAGATGTGCAGAAGTATCTGGTTTATTTTCAAAATTTTACCAACACCCATGAAAAGGTGGAAATCATTCGAGAGCGCTACGAGCAGGCTATCAACGAGCCAGGTGTGGTAGGAATCAATATCGGAACGCGACCAGACTGTTTACCAGACGAAACCATCGAATATTTAGCTGAGTTATCGGAACGCATGCATGTGACGGTTGAATTGGGCTTGCAGACCACTTATGAAGCAACCTCTGATTTGATTAACCGCGCTCACTCTTATGAATTGTACGTGGAAACGGTCAAGCGTTTGAGAAAGTATCCCAAGATTGAGATTGTTTCCCATCTGATCAATGGACTTCCTGGTGAAACACATGAGATGATGATTGAAAATGTCCGCCGCTGTGTCACTGATAACGATATTCAAGGAATTAAACTGCACTTGCTTCACCTGATGACCAATACGCGTATGCAACGAGATTACCACGAGGGACGTTTGCAACTGATGAGTCAGGACGAATATGTCAAGGTTATCTGTGATCAACTGGAAATCATTCCCAAGCATATCGTCATCCATCGAATCACAGGAGATGCACCTAGAGATATGCTGATTGGGCCTATGTGGAGCCTCAATAAGTGGGAAGTGCTAAATGCTATTGAAACTGAAATGCGACGTCGTGGAAGCGTTCAAGGATGTAAGGCTGTAAAACAGGAGTTTAATAATGAAAAGACCACTTGAGATGGCACATGATTTTTTAGCTGAGGTTGTAACTCAGGACGATATCGTAGTGGATGCGACTATGGGAAATGGTCATGACACGCTTTTTCTAGCCAAGCTAGCCCAGAAAGTCTATGCTTTTGATATTCAGGAGCAAGCCTTGGAAAAGACCCAAGAACGTTTGGACCAGGCTGGTTACACAAATGCCCAGTTAATCTTGCAAGGTCATGAGACACTGGACCAGTTTGTGACAGAAGCCAAGGCAGGGATTTTTAATCTGGGCTATCTGCCGTCAGCTGATAAGTCTGTCATCACCCGACCTCAGACAACTATTGAAGCATTAGAAAAGCTGTGTGGTTTACTTGTCAAAGGGGGACGGATTGCCATTATGATCTACTATGGTCATGATGGAGGCGACCTCGAGAAAGATGCTGTCTTGGATTTTGTTAGCCAGTTGAATCAACAAGAGTATACAGCTACTATTTACCGAACTTTAAACCAAGTCAACAACCCACCATTTTTAGTGATGATTGAAAAATTAGAGAGATATAGACATGGATAAACAATACCTACGTGAAAAGCTGGATGCCATGCGCCAGAATTTTGTTGAATCAACCCACCACGAACGAGCAGTGGGTGTGCTAGATCAAGCGCATATGAGCAAAAAAATGCTTAAAATCAAGAAAAAATTAGTTGCTCTTGAAATGGAACGGTGCCAGAGAAAAATTGAGCACAAAGACTGTTCCAAGATTGACCAAAAAATCAAAGAGCAGAAGGAGATATTTGAATCCTGTTGTAAAAAAGATTAAGGAGGAAGTGCGTGGAATTACTAATTTACCTCATCCTATTTTTACTGGTTTTGATTGTCTCAAGTACAACCAATAAGCTTCTGCCCTTTTTGCCTCTCCCTTTGGTGCAGATTCTTTTGGGAATTGTGATTGGTCTCTTTTTACCCAATACCGACTTTCATCTCAATACAGAGTTGTTTTTGGCCTTGGTTATCGGGCCCTTGCTTTTCCGAGAGTCGGAGGAAGCAGATATTACGGCTATTTTAAAACACTGGCGAATCATTATCTATCTCATATTTCCAGTGATTTTTATCTTGACCCTAAGTTTGGGTGGCTTGGCCCACCTTCTTTGGCTCAGTCTTCCCTTGGCTGCTTGCTTGGCTGTTGGGGCAGCTCTTGGTCCTACGGACTTGGTGGCTTTTGCTTCTCTTTCGGAGCGCTTTAGCTTTCCAAAGCGCGTGTCCAATATTCTTAAGGGTGAAGGACTCTTGAATGATGCATCTGGTTTGGTGGCCTTTCAGGTAGCTTTGACAGCTTGGACAACAGGAGCATTTTCCCTTGGGCAAGCTAGTAGTTCGCTCATCTTTTCAATTCTAGGCGGTTTTGTGATTGGCTTTTTAACAGCCATGACCAACCGTTTCCTTCACACATTCTTGCTAAGTGTGCGAGCAACGGATATTGCCAGCGAACTTTTATTAGAATTGAGTTTGCCCTTGGTAACCTTCTTCATGGCAGAAGAAGTCCATGTTTCAGGGATTATTGCCGTTGTGGTTGCTGGGATTTTAAAGGCAAGCCGTTTTAAGAAAATTACGCTCCTCGAAGCCCAAGTGGATACGGTGACCGAGACGGTCTGGCATACAGTGAACTTTATGCTCAACGGTTCTGTCTTTGTGATTTTAGGAATGGAGCTGGAAATGATAGCAGAACCTATCTTGACCAATCCAATCTATAATCCCTTACTTTTATTGCTATCTCTTGTCGCCCTGACCTTTGTCCTCTTTGCTATTCGTTTTGTCATGATTTATGGCTATTATGCCTATAGGACTAGACGTCTCAAGAAAAAGCTAAATAAGTATATGAAGGACATGCTTCTTTTGACCTTCTCAGGTGTCAAGGGAACGGTGTCGATTGCTACGATTCTTCTGATACCAAGTAATCTAGAGCAGGAGTATCCTCTCTTACTTTTCCTTGTTGCAGGTGTGACGCTTGTAAGCTTTTTAACAGGTCTCTTGATCCTGCCTCATCTTTCGGATGAACAGGAAGAAAGCAAGAATTATCTCATGCATATTGCTATTTTGAATGAAGTAACTCTAGAGTTAGAAAAAGAGTTGGAAGGGACCAGAAATAAACTTCCCCTCTATGCGGCTATTGACAATTATCATGGACGTATTGAAAATCTTATCCTGAGCCAAGAAAATAAGGGAGAGCAAGAGGACTGGGAGGCCTTGAAACTTCTTATCCTCAGTATTGAGAGTGATGGTCTGGAACAGGCTTACGAAGAAGACAAGATGAGTGAGCGTGCCTATCGAGTTTACCAGCGTTATTTGAAAAACATGGAACAAAGCATCAATCGCAAGTTTGCTTCACGATTGACCTATTATTTCCTTGTTTCCTTGCGGATTTTACGTTTTCTCCTTCACGAAGTCTTTACCTTTGGCAAGACCTTCCGTAGTTGGAAAAATGAAGAATCACAGAAACTCAGAGCCCTTGACTATGACCAAATTGCAGAGCTCTATCTAGAAAATACAGAGATGATTATCGAAAGTTTGGAGAATCTAAAAGGAGTTTATAAGAGTTCCTTAATTAGCTTCATGCAGGATTCTCGTCTCCGTGAAACAGCTATCATCACCAGTGGTGCCTTTGTCGAACGGGTTATCAATCGTGTCAAACCCAACAATATCGATGAAATGCTGAGAGGCTATTATTTGGAGCGCAAGTTGATTTTCGAATACGAAGAAAAACGATTGATTACGACCAAGTATGCCAAGAAGTTGCGACAAAATGTCAATAACTTAGAGAACTATTCCTTGAAGGAAGCTGCCAATACCCTGCCTTATGATATGGTGGAATTGGTAAGAAGAAATTAATCAAGATTATAAGTGAAGGAGTGTTACATGAAGAAGTGGTGGAAAGGGCTGATAGACAAGCCTTTATTAAAAGCCTTTTTGCATTATTATCAAGCATCAGATAGTGAGTTGACCAGTGTCGCAGTAGCCTACTATTGGTTGATTTCGATTTTTCCCCTGCTTTTGGTGGTGGTCAATATCCTCCCTTATTTTCAGATTCCAGTTTCCAATTTTTTAAAGGTTGTCAATGAATTCTTGCCGGAAACCATGTATGATGTGGTCGCAAAGATTATTACAGAAGTGCTGACCCAACCGTCAACGGGCTTATTGAGTTTTGCGGTTTTATCAGCCCTCTGGACCTTTTCAAAATCCATGAATTTCCTACAGAAAGCCTTTAACAAAGCTTACGGAGTTGCTAAAAATCGTGGAATGATTTCCCGTCAGCTCATGAGTTTGTTTGTCAGTTTTGGCTTGCAGATTCTCTTCGCCTTAGCTCTGTTTTTGAGTGTCTTTGGGCGAATGCTTCTCAACCTTATCAAGAGCTACTGGAAATCGGATAGTCCTCTCTTTGATTATCTGCAAGACCTAACAGGCCCCTTGATCTATGCCTTGATTTTCGCTATCTTGGTCATGCTTTATTATTTCCTGCCTAATGTTACGGTCCGACGAATTCGCTATGTGTTGCCAGGTAGTGCCTTTGTCTTGTTGACTCTGGCCTTACTGCTCAACATCTTTTCAGTCTATGTCAACAATTATGTCAATCACCTAGTAGACGTCCGCTTTTTCAGTTCCGTCGTCGTGGTGGTTATGATGTTCTGGTTTATTCTTATCGCTAAGATTTTGATTGTCGGAGCAGTGATCAATGCCAGTGTCCAGAGTGTGAAAGATCCGAGTTTGAGAAAAGACTAACGAATTTTTAATTCATTATAAAACGCATAATATGAAAATTCCACGAGGTCAACTATAGTCAGAAAGCTGAACAACAAGCCAAAACGCCCAAAAAAGGCGGCAAAAAGCAAGCACCTGCAAGCAACGTGCCGAAATGGTCAAATCCTGATTATGTCAACGAATTAGACCCAAAAATTGTTGATATGCTAGTAGAATTTCACAAGTCACAAGGCACTTTGGAAACTCCCGAGGCGCAAGCAGAAATCGCCCAAAAACGTGAAGAAATCGAGCAAAGGAGAGCTGAGCTTGAGGTTAAAGAACAAGAACTTTTGAACCGCTTGAACAAATAGAGTTTCGCAAGTATTATGCTTACAAATTACTTGAGCAATTAACTAAAATATAAACCCTGCCTTTATATCTAGGCAGGGTTTATATTTTAGAAATTCACGTAGCTTGTTTCGGTTTTTACATACCCAGTATAGTTTGAGTTTCTATAGTATTCAGTGATAAACTTCCATTTTCTTTGAGAAAGATGGATATAAGTACTTGTTATGTAGTATGGATATGGGCTTTGTGAATCCAAGTAAGACTGATAAGCTTGTATACCAAAATATGCTCCACCAATTATTGCACCCCATGGCCCCCCCAATACAGAACCTATCTTACCAATCATATAACTTATTCCAGAACCAATCATGAAGTTAGCGAATGTGTTGGCTAGTTTATTCCCATGTATTGTGTTGACGTAATTCCAAACATTAGGATCGTATGATCTAAAAGATATATTTAGGTCGATTTCATTCTTTTGATAAGCCATATAGAATGACCCATTGACATAGACACCATCAGCACGTTGTTCAATAGTGTCTACACTTCCATCTGGATTGACCACCTCAAGAACTTCATCACTTAAAATATTTACTTGCGTATCTCCGAACCGCACTGATGAGCCATTCTTAAACTGAGTCTCACCAGATACAACTTTAGAGTTTGCCGATAAGCTATCATCAGCAAAAACAACAAGCGACGGGGAAATGCTAGACATACAGAAAACAGACATAACTAGCAAACACATGCTTTTAAACATCTTAGACATAACGGAAACTCCTTTGTATTTTTGATTTTTTTCAACTTTTGTTATACAATAAAACCAAATAAAAAGAAAGCGGTAACAATATGCTTAATGTGAAAATTTTTTATATATTTTTCTTTTTGATCTTTGTCGAAACTACAGGCTTGTTGTTGTTGAAAAACGGTCTTGAAAGAGGTTATTTAGATACAGGAGCTATCATCCTTGCAGTTTTTTCATTTGCGTTCTACAACCTATGTTCATTCGGTTGGGTCTACTTTACAATAAAAAACCATAAAAAATAAATAGACGTATTTTCAAAAAAAGATTGCATATTTATATCAGTAAAACGACGATTTAAATCGTCGTTTTTTTTTGTATACAAAGCCCGTTTTTTAGTTTTTTCATACAAAAATCACGCATTTTCGGTGCTGAGATGATGATCCTGGAGCTTTTCAGACTTTTTTGCGACCTGTCTTATCATTAGAAAAGCTTAGAGCGCCAAAGGATAATACCTGATAATATGCGTTTTTTGATTATGAAAATTAATAGATAAACATGGCATCGCCAAAACTAAAGAAGCGGTAATGTTCTTGAATGGCATGGTGATAAGCATCTAAGACTAATTCACGACCTGCAAAGGCAGAAACCAACATGACCAGAGTTGATTTTGGCAGATGGAAGTTGGTTGAGAAGGCATCCACGACCTTCCATTCATAGCCAGGTTTGATAAAGATATTGGTCCAGCCAGAATCTGCTTGGATTTGCCCATCAAACTTGGAACCAATAGTTTCCAAGGTGCGGATAGAAGTGGTTCCGACAGCTATGACGCGACCACCATTTTCCTTAACAGAGCGAAGGGTGGCAGCAGCTTCTTCAGAAAGTTGGTAGAATTCTGAGTGCATTTCGTGTTCGTCCAGATTGTCAACTGAAACGGGTCTAAAGGTTCCGAGTCCGACATGGAGAGTCAAATAGACCAGATGAACACCCTTGGCTTGGATTTCTGCCAGCAATTCTTTAGTGAAGTGTAGTCCAGCAGTTGGTGCAGCAGCAGAACCGCTTTCTTTGGCGTAGACGGTTTGATAACGTTCACGGTCATCCAGTTTTTCATGGATATAAGGTGGCAGAGGCATTTCTCCCAGACTTTCCAAAACTTCTAGGAAAATTCCTTGGTATTCAAAGCGGACAATACGGCCTCCGTGGGTCAATTCTTCCGTAACGACAGCGCTAAGACGACCATCACCAAAGCTGACACGAGTGCCGACCTTGAGGCGTTTGGCAGGTTTAGCTAGAACTTCCCACTCATCTCCAGCAGTATTTTTGAGCAGGAGCAGTTCCACATGACCTCCTGTTTCCTCTTTTTGACCATAGAGGCGGGCAGGGAGAACGCGGGTGTCGTTCATAACAAGGGCATCACCAGGTTCCAGCATATCAATAATAGAGTGGAAGTGTTTATCCTGCATTTCTCCAGTTTCACGGTTGACGATGAGGAGTTTGGAAGCGTCCCGTTTTTCAAGGGGCGTTTGGGCAATCAATTCCTCTGGCAAGTGGAAGTCAAAATCAGCTGTATTCATATATCTGTTCATTCTTTCTAAGTTCTAATCCTATCCATTATAACATGTTTCAAGTTTGGACGCTCTTTTTTAGAAAATAAATCGTTTTCACTTGACAAAAATTGGTCTATACCATATAATAAATATAGATTAAAATGGAGGATGAAAATATGAAAGTTATTAAAGTTGAAAACCAAATCGAAGGTGGAAAAGTTGCTTTTGAGATTTTGAAGGAAAAATTGGCAAATGGAGCTCAAACTCTAGGACTTGCAACAGGAAGTAGCCCACTTGAATTTTACAAGGAAATTGTTGAGAGTGACCTTGATTTTTCAAATCTAACTAGTGTAAACCTTGATGAGTATGTAGGCCTTGATGGGGACAACCCACAGTCTTATCGTTACTTCATGCAAGAAAACTTGTTTAACCAAAAACCATTTAAAGAAAGTTTCTTGCCTCGTGGAGTTAAGGACAATGCTGAAGCTGAAGTTGAACGCTACAACCAAATTTTGGCTGACCATCCAGTTGATCTGCAAATCTTGGGAATCGGTCGCAATGGACATATCGGATTTAATGAACCAGGAACACCATTTGATAGCCAAACACATCTAGTCGAACTTGATCAGTCTACTATCGAAGCTAATGCGCGCTTCTTTGACAAGATTGAAGACGTCCCAACTCAAGCTATTTCAATGGGGATTAAAAACATTTTGGATGCCAAGTCAATCCTGCTCTTTGCTTACGGTGAATCAAAAGCAGAAGCTATTGCTGGAACCGTGTCTGGCCCAGTGACTGAAAGTCTACCAGCAAGTAGCTTACAAAACCACCCTGATGTGACCATCATCGCAGATGCTGAAGCACTTAGCTTACTTGAAAAATAAAAAAGTGAAACCGTTCAGTATCTTCTATTGAGCGCTTTCAACTCTTGTATAAATCTAAGAAAAAATCAAAATTAAACCGCATTTTTTCTTGACAATTATTCCTTTTACGTGTAGAATAGAATAGATCTTGAACTTGAAGGGAGTGAAAAAAATGTCTAAAACAGTAGTACGTAAGAATGAATCTCTTGACGACGCACTTCGTCGTTTCAAACGTGCGGTTACTAAAGCTGGTACTCTTCAAGAAACACGCAAACGTGAATTCTATGAAAAACCTTCTGTAAAACGTAAACGTAAGTCAGAAGCAGCTCGTAAACGTAAAAAATTCTAATTGAAATGAAAGGCTGGAGAAATCTAGTCCTTTTTCTTTTAACACTCTTCGAAAATCTCTTCAAACCACGTCAACGTCGCCTTGCCGTATATATGTGACTGACTTCGTCAGTCTTATCTACAACCTCAAAACAGTGTTTTGAGCAGCCTGTGGCTAGTTTCCTAGTTTGCTCTTTGATTTTCATTGAGTATAAATAAATACTCCAAAGCCTGCAAAAATCTCAAATATCCTCTTATAATTTGATATAATAGTAAAAAGAACTCGATTGAAGGAGGAAATGATGTCGGTTTTAGTAAAAGAAGTGATTGAAAAGCTTAGACTAGACATTGTCTATGGCGAACCAGAATTACTTGAAAAGGAAATCAATACCGCGGATATTACGCGACCTGGTCTTGAAATGACAGGTTATTTTGATTACTATACTCCAGAACGGATCCAGCTCTTGGGGATGAAGGAGTGGTCATATCTGATTGGCATGCCTTCTAACAGCCGTTATGAAGTTTTGAAAAAAATGTTTCTACCTGAGACACCCGCGGTCATTGTTGCTCGTGGTTTGGTGGTCCCAGAGGAGATGTTAAAGGCTGCTAGAGAATGTAAGATTGCTATTTTAACCAGCCGTACAGCTACCAGTCGTTTGTCTGGAGAATTATCTAGTTATCTGGATTCTCGTTTGGCGGAACGTACCAGTGTTCACGGTGTCTTGATGGATATCTATGGGATGGGTGTCTTGATTCAGGGCGATAGTGGTATCGGTAAGAGTGAAACAGGTCTTGAGCTTGTCAAACGTGGGCACCGCTTGGTAGCAGATGATCGGGTAGATATTTATTCTAAGGATGAATTAACTCTTTGGGGAGAACCTGCTGAAATCTTGAAACACTTGATTGAAATTCGTGGGGTTGGGATTATCGATGTCATGAGCCTCTACGGTGCCAGTGCTGTAAAAGATTCTTCACAAGTTCAGTTGGCTGTCTACTTGGAAAATTATGATACGCATAAGACCTTTGATCGTCTTGGGAACAATGCAGAGGAACTTGAAATTTCTGACGTAGCCATTCCTCGTATCCGTATTCCAGTTAAAACAGGTCGAAATATCTCTGTCGTGATTGAGGCTGCTGCCATGAATTATCGTGCTAAGGAAATGGGCTTTGATGCGACACGTTTGTTCGAAGAACGCTTGACCAATCTTATTGCTCAAAACGAGGTGCCTAATGCTTGATCCAATTGCTATTCATCTAGGACCTCTAGCCATTCGTTGGTATGCCTTGTGTATTGTGACAGGTTTGATTCTTGCGGTTTATTTGACCATGAAAGAAGCACCTAGAAAGAAAATCATACCAGACGATATTTTAGATTTTATCTTGATTGCCTTTCCTCTGGCTATTTTAGGAGCGCGTCTCTACTATGTTATTTTCCGTTTTGATTACTATAGTCAGAATTTGGGAGAGATTTTTGCCATTTGGAATGGTGGTTTGGCTATTTACGGTGGTTTGATAACTGGGGCTATTGTCCTCTATATCTTTGCTGATCGTAAACTCATCAATACTTGGGATTTCCTAGACATTGCGGCACCAAGTGTCATGATTGCCCAAAGTTTGGGTCGCTGGGGAAATTTCTTTAACCAAGAAGCTTACGGTGCTGCAGTAGATAATCTGGATTATTTACCTAGCTTCATCCGTGACCAGATGTATATCGAGGGGAGCTACCGTCAGCCGACCTTCCTTTATGAGTCTCTCTGGAATCTTCTTGGTTTCGCCTTGATTTTGATTATCAGACGAAAATGGAAGAGCCTCAGACGAGGTCATATCACTGCTTTCTACTTGATTTGGTATGGTTTTGGTCGTATGGTCATCGAAGGTATGCGGACAGATAGCCTCATGTTCTTTGGCCTTCGAGTCTCTCAATGGTTATCAGTTGTTCTTATCGGACTGGGTATTTTTATCATTCTATATCAAAATCGAAAGAAGGCCCCTTACTATGTTAATGAGGAGGAAAACTAAATGTTAGAAGTTGCATATATACTTGTTGCCCTTGCTTTGATTGTCTTTTTGGTTTATCTGATTATCACTGTACAAAAACTTGGTCGTGTTATTGATGAAACAGAGAAGACGATTAAAACCTTAACTTCAGATGTGGATGTAACCTTGCATCATACCAATGAATTGCTGGCTAAAGTCAATGTCTTGGCAGATGATATCAATGTCAAGGTGGCAACAATTGATCCACTCTTTAGTGCTGTTGCAGATTTATCTCTATCTGTTTCAGACCTCAATGACCATGCGCGTGTCTTGAGCAAGAAAGCTTCATCAGCTGGTTCAAAAACCATTAAGACTGGTGCAAGTTTATCAGCTCTTCGTCTTGCAAGTAAATTTTTCAAAAAATAAAAAAGGAGAATTCTTATGGGTAAACTATCCTCAATCCTTTTAGGAACCGTTTCAGGTGCAGCTCTTGCCTTGTTTTTAACAAGCGACAAGGGCAAACAAGTTTGCAGTCAGGCCCAAGATTTTCTAGATGATTTGAGAGAAGATCCTGAGTATGCCAAGGAGCAAGTCTGTGAAAAACTGACAGAAGTTAAGGAACAGGCTACAGATTTTGTTCTGAAAACCAAAGAACAGGTTGAGGCAGGTGAAATCACTGTGGACAGTGTACTTGCTCAAGCCAAATCATGTGCCCGTCAAGCGACAGAAGCATCAAAAAATCAATTCAATAATCTCAAGGCACAATGGCAAGAAAAAGCCGAAACTATTGACCAATCAGAAGAGATTGTGATTGATATCAAAGAAGAAAAAATCTAAATTTGACAGAGTTGGATAAAAATTCAATAGTAGTCGCAAATCTAGTAAATTGTATAAGATAAAACGCATAGTATCAAGGTTTTTCAAGGCCTGATATTATGCGTTTTTTATGATTTTGAAGACTTTTTGACAAACCTTTTTTAAAACACATGAGTGTTATGATTTTTTATGGTATAATGGCAGTGTTAGAAGTGAAATATTTACATTTTTTTATATTTTACTGATATTTTAGTAATATTAAGCGATCTATTTTTTATATGATTAGAAATCAATGTAGTAGCTTATGATCAAGTAGAGGAGAAGCTCTAACATTTTAGTCAAGAAACGATCTAGTATTCTGTCAAGGGAAAATATTAGAACCCTCTATTTTGTAAAAAATAGTTAGAAAGAAAGTTAATAAAATGAAAGACATTTTTAATAAACGCCAACGCTTTTCGATTCGAAAGTTTTCTGTTGGAGTGGCTTCTGTATTAATAGGAATTGCCTTGTTTGCACCATCCCAGGGAGTACTTGCTTCTACGGAAAATAATGTGGCAACAGAGATAGGGGCTAATTCTGAAAAGGAGAATGCGACCCCTACTGTGGAGAAAAAAGAAGAGAATCAAAATTCACCAGAGAATCAAGGTGCTATCTCCAGTCCAGCTCCAAAAGATACTCCAATAATATCTACAAGAACTACAGAACTTGAGACATCTGGGGATAAAGAAAATAATAGCTTGACCACAAGGGCTTCCGTGGCGGGTGAAGACAGATCAAGTCTTCCAGCGGTGAGAGCGGCATCGAATCCTTCCGAGATAAAAAAATATGAATTGACTAAGGAAGATGCTAAAAAAATCAAAGCAGGAGTAATCGGTTCAGAAGGTAATAAGCTTGACAGTTTGTTATTAAACGGCCCTGAGTTAAGTCCAGAAGCTTATACAGATGATGATTTCTTGAAGGATAAAGAAGAACTTTATATTTATGAAAAAGGCGGGAAAAAGTATGTAGGCTATAATAGTCATCCCTTATTAGAAGATACTGATGGTGATGGTATTATTGACAGTAAAGAAAAGCCAGATGAAAAATTAAAATGGAATGTCAGTGAGCGCGATATGATTATGTTCATGGAATTGTCCTACCGTGATGATAATTATATTGATAGAGTGCTGAATCATAAGAAACCCTTAACAGAGTCAGAGTTATATAAAAAGAATGATGACAGTAGACCACGTTATGAGTATATGATGATGAATAAGGAATTGGGGCCTTATTGGGAAAGGAAAAAAAGTTACCATACCTCCAGTGGACTAGATGCTGTCTTGTATGAAACTAAGAGTGATTTCTCATATTTACCAAATGGAACTGCACAAGTATTAGCCTTTCGTGGAACAAGTGATGCCAAAGATATAGGAACTGATATAACACTTGGATTAGGAAGCAATCCTCAACAAGGGATTGATGCAGAAAATATCATGCGTGAACTGGCTAAAGATAAGAGCATTACCAATCTATATTTGACAGGACACTCTTTAGGAGGATATTTAGTACAACGGGCAATGGTTGAAGCCTATCAGTTGGCATATTCTGACAGCAGAGTCATGTCTTCTAAAGAACAGCGGGCTTATAGAAACTTTTATAATAATGTCTTAAAAAAAGGAACAACCTTTAATGCCCCAAAAGTGAGGACAAGTTATTTCTCATCATCTGAATTTTGGCAAAAAGGATTAGACAGTAAAAACATAGCTAAGTCTGGAAAAATGACACATTATATAGTTAATAATGATTCTACTATAGGAAAAAGTGTCAGTAATGATAGTGATGTTGTCATAAATGTTGGGGATACAAAAGGAGGTCATAGTTCACGTTCTTATTTTGAAGCCGATATGATTAATAGACGATCAGAGTTCATGTCTGGGAAACGAATTTCCTTAGATGGGACAGGTTATCAAGATAAAAAAATGACAACAGCTAAATCTGTAGAAAAAGTTGGAGAAACTGTTGTATATAGTAAACGTGGAGATGACATCATTAAGTCAACAACTGTTAGTATCAAAGATCCCGATACAGGGCAGATTACTAAAAATACACTTGATGAAGTGTTCAAGAAAGATGGTGCCAAATCAACAGTTGTGGTTACGTCAATCGAGCCAAGTGTTCGTTATGAAAAAGACGCTACGAGAGCCAAAGGTGGGGCAAATGTAACAGAAGCTGGTACTCCAGGCACTAGAACAGTAACTACAACCTACACAGTCAATCCGACAGATGGTAGCCTTGTTTCGCATGAAGAACCGGCAGTAGTAGTCCCATCAAAACCGACAGTGGTCAAAGTCCCAGCTAAGGATGAGGTTACATACCTCAAAGAAGGCGATGATGTGGTTAAGAAGATAACCACTTACATGGTCAATGCAAGTACAGGAGCTCTTACTCCAACAGAGAAAAAGGAAATCTTCAAACAAAATGGTGCCAAGGCTAAGGTTGTTGTTACGCCATTACAGCCAAGTGTTCGTTATGAAAAAGACGCTACGAGAGCTAAGGGCGGAAAAAATGTAACAACAGCTGGTACTTCAGGCACTAGAACAGTCACTACAACTTATACTGTTAACCCTGCAGACGGTAGCCTCATTCCGCATGAGGGCAAACCCGTCATCAAACAGTCAACTCCTACGGTGGTCAAAGTTCCAGCCAAAGATGAGGTTGAGTACCTCAAAGACGGTGATGATGTTGTTAAGAAGACAACCACTTACGCGGTCAATGCAAGTACAGGAGCTCTTACTCCAACAGTAAGGAAAGATGTTGCCAATCCAAAAGGTGCCAAATCTAAAATTGTGGTTACACCACTTAAGCCAAATGTTCGTTATGAAAAAGACGCCACAAGAGCCAAAGGTGAAGCAAAAATCACAGTAGCTGGTACTTCAGGTACAAGAACAGTAACTACCACCTACACGGTTAATCCTACAGATGGTAGCCTTATTCCACATGAAGGAAAACCCGTCATCAAACAGTCAACTCCTACGGTGGTCAAAGTTCCAGCCAAAGATGAGATTGAATACCTCAAAGAAGGCGATAATGTTGTTAAGAAGACAACCACTTATGCGGTCAATGCCAGTACAGGTGCTCTTACTCCAACAGTAAGGAAAGACGTTGCCAATCCAAAAGGTGCCAAATCTAAAGTTGTGGTTACACCACTTAAGCCAAGTGTTCGTTATGAAAAAGACGCTACAAGACCCAAAGGTGAAGCTAATGTAACAACAGCTGGTACTTCAGGTACAAGAACAGTAACTACCACCTACACGGTTAATCCTACAGATGGTAGCCTTATTCCACATGAAGGAAAACCAGTTATCAAATCGTCAACTCCTACGGTGGTCAAAGTTCCAGCCAAAGATGAGGTTGAATACCTCAAAGAAGGCGATGACGTTGTTAAGAAGACTACAAGTTACCAAGTCAATGCGAGTACAGGTACCCTTACTTCAATAGAGAAAAAGGAAGTGTTCAAGCAAGATGGTGCCAAATCAACAGTTGTGGTTACACCACTTGAGCCAATTGTTCGTTATGAAAAAGACGCCACAAGAGCCAAAGGTGAAGCTAATGTAACAACAGCTGGTACTCCAGGGACAAGTACAGTAACCACAACCTATACTGTGAATCCTACAGATGGTAGCCTTGTTCCGCATGAAGAACCAGCAGTGGTAGTCCCATCAAAACCGACAGTGGTCAAAGTGCCAGCTAAAGATGAGGTTGAATACCTAAAAGACGGCGATGACGTTGTTAAGAAGACTACAACTTACGAAGTGAATGCAAGCACAGGTGCTCTTATTCCAACAGTAAGGAAAGACATTGCTAGTCCAAATGGCACGAAAGCTACAGTAGTGGTTACACCACTTGAGCCAAGTATCCGTTATGAAAAAGACGCCACAAGAGCTAAAGGTGAAGCTAATGTAACAACAGCTGGTACTCCAGGGACAAGTACAGTAACTACAACCTATACTGTTAATCCGACAGATGGTAGCCTCGTTCCGCATGAAGAACCAGCAGTGGTAGTCCCATCAAAACCGACAGTGGTCAAGGTGCCAGCTCAAGATGAGGTTGAATACCTCAAAGACGGCGACGACATTGTTAAGAAAACAACAACTTACGCGGTTAATGCAAGTACAGGTGGTCTTACTCCAACAGAGAAAAAGGAAGTGTTTAAGAAAGATGGTGCTAAATCTACAGTTGTTGTTACGCCAATACAGCCAAGTGTCCGTTATGAGAAAGACGCTACAAGACCCAAAGGTGAAGCAAATGTAACAGAAGTTGGTACTCCAGGCACTAGAACAGTAACTACAACCTATACTGTGAATCCGACAGATGGTAGCCTTGTTTCGCATGAAGAACCGGCAGTAGTAGTCCCATCAAAACCGACAGTGGTCAAAGTCCCAGCTAAGGATGAGGTTGCATACCTCAAAGAAGGCAATGATGTGGTTAAGAAGACCATAACTTACGCGGTCAATGCCAGTACAGGTAACCTTGCTCCAACAGAGAAAAAGGAAATCTTCAAACAAAATGGTGCCAAGGCTAAGGTTGTTGTTACGCCATTACAGCCAAGTGTTCGTTATGAGAGAGACGCTACGAGAGCTAAAGGCGGAAAAAATGTAACAACAGCTGGTACTTCAGGCACTAGAACAGTCACTACAACTTATACTGTTAACCCTGTAGATGGCAGCCTCATTCCGCATGAGGGCAAACCCGTTATCAAACAGTCAACTTCTACGGTGATCAAAGTTCCAGCCAAAGATGAGGTTGAGTACCTCAAAGACGGTGATGATGTTGTTAAGAAGACAACCAGCTACCAAGTCAATGCGAGTACAGGTACCATTACTTCAATAGAGAAAAAGGAAGTGTTCAAGCAAGATGGTGCCAAATCTACAGTTGTTGTTACGCCAATCCAGCCAAGTGTCCATTATGAAAAAGACGCCACAAGAGCCAAAGGCGAAGCAAAAATCACAGTAGGTGGTACTTCAGGTACAAGCACAGTAACTACCACCTACACGGTTAATCCTACAGATGGTAGCCTCGTTCCGCATGAGGGCAAACCTGTCATCAAACAGTCAACTCCTACGGTGGTCAAGGTCCCAGCTAAGGATGAGGTTGAATACCTCAAAGACGGCGACGACGTTGTTAAGAAGACAACAAGTTACGCGGTCAATTCAAGTACCGGTGCCCTTGCTCCAACAGAGAAAAAGGAAGTGTTCAAGCAAGATGGTGCCAAATCTACAGTTGTTGTTACGCCAATCCAGCCAAGTGTCCGTTATGAGAAAGATGACACAAGAGCCAAAGGTGAAGCTAATGTAACAACAGCTGGTACTCCAGGCACTAGAACAGTAACCACAACCTATACTGTGAATTCGACAGATGGCAGTCTCATTCCCCATGAAGAACCTGCAGTAGTAGTCCCATCAAAACTGACAGTGATTAAAGTCCCAGCTCAAGATGAGGTCGAATACCATAAAGAAGGCGATAATGTGGTTAAAAAAACCACCACTTATACGGTCAATGCAAGCACAGGTATCCTTACTCCAACAGAGAAAAAGGAAATCTTCAAACAAAATGGTGCCAAGGCTAAGGTTGTTATTACCTCACTTGAGCCAAGTGTTCATTATGAAAAAGACGTCACAAGAGCCAAAGGTGAAGCTAATGTAACAATATTTGGTACTCCAGGTACCAGAACAGTAACCATAGCATATACTGTTAACTCTGCAGACGGCAGTCTTATTCCGCATGAAGGCCAACCAGTTATCAAACCTTCAACTCCGACAGTGGTCAAAGTGCCAGCTCAAGATGAGGTTGAATACCTTAAAGAAGGCGATGATGTTGTTAAGAAGACCATAACTTACGCGGTCAATGCAAGTACCGGTGCCCTTATTCCAACAGAGACAACAGAAATCTTCAAACAAAATGGTGCCAAATCTACAGTTGTTGTTACGCAAATCGAGCCAATTGTTCGTTATGAAAAAGACACCACAAGAGCCAAAGGTGAAACTAATGTAACAGTAGCTGGTACTCCAGGAACAAGCACAGTAACTACAACATATACAGTCAATTCTACAGATGGTAGCCTCGTTCCCCATGAAGAACCAGCAGTAGTAGTCCCATCAAAACCGACAGTGGTCAAAGTCCCAGCTAAGGATGAGGTTGAATACCTCAAAGACGGCGATAATGTTGTTAAGAAGACAACAACTTACGAAGTCAATCCAAACACAGGTGCCCTTACTCCAACAGTAAGGGAAGACATTACCAGTCCAAATGGCACGAAAGCTACAGTAGTGGTTACACCGCTTGAGCCAAGTATCCGTTATGAAAAAGATGCCACAAGAGCCAAAGGTGAAGCTAATGTAACAGTATCTGGTACTCAGGGTACTAGAACAGTAACCACAACCTATACTGTGAATCCGACAGATGGTAGCCTCATTCCACATGAAGAAGCTGCAGTAGTAGTCCCACCAAAACCGACAGTGGTCAAGGTTCCAGCTAAAGACGAGGTTGAATACCTCAAAGAAGGCGATGACATTGTTAAGAAGACAACCAGTTACCATGTCAATGCAAGTACAGGTGACCTGACTTCAACAGAGACAACAGAAATCTTCAAGAGAAACGGCGCTAAATTAACAGTTGTCGTTACCCAACTAGAGCCAAGTGTTCGTTATGAAAAAGACGCCACAAGAGTCAAAGGTGAAGCTAATGTAACAACAGCTGGTACTCCAGGCGCTAGAACTGTCACTACCACTTATACTGTTAATCCGATAGACGGAAGCCTCATTCCGCATGAAGAACCAGCAGTGGTAGTCCCAGCAAAACCTACAGTGGTCAAAGTGCCAGCCAAAGATGAGGTTGAATACCTCAAAGACGGTGATGACGTGGTTAAGAAGACAATGACTTACCAAGTCGATCCAAACACAGGTGTCCTTACTCCAACAGAGAAAAAGGAAGTGTTCAAGCAAGCTGGCGCTAAATCTAAAGTTATCGTTACACCACTTGAGCCAAGTGTTCGTTATGAGAAAGATGCCACAAAAGCCAAAGGTGAAGCTAATGTAACAACAGCTGGTACTCCAGGTACAAGTACAGTAACTACCACCTACACAGTCAATTCGACAGATGGTAGCCTCATTCCGCATGAAGAACCGGCAGTAGTAGTCCCATCAAAACCGACAGTGGTCAAGGTCCCAGCTAAGGATGAGGTTGAATACCTCAAAGACGGCGATAATGTTGTTAAGAAGACAACCACTTACGAAGTCAATCCAAACACAGGCGCCCTTACTTCAACAGAGACAACAGAAATCTTCAAGCGAAATGGCGCCAAATCCACAGTTGTCGTTACACCACTTGAGCCAAGTATTCGTTATGAAAAAGATTCCACAAGAGCTAAAGGTGGAGAAACTGTCACAGTTGCTGGTAATCCAGGGACAAGTACAGTAACCACAACCTACGCGGTTAATCCTACAGATGGTAGCCTCATTCCGCATGAAGAACCTGCAGTGGTAGTCCCATCAAAACCTACAGTGGTCAAGGTCCCAGCTAAAGATGAAGTTGAATACCTCAAAGAAGGCGATAATGTTGTTAAGAAGACAACCACTTACGAAGTCAATCCAAACACAGGTATCCTTACTCCAACATTAAGGAAATACATTGCCAGTCCAAATAGCACTAAATCAATAGTTGTCGTTACACCACTTGAGCCAAGTGTCCGTTATGAGAAAGATTCCACAAAAGCCAAAGGTGAAGCAAATGTTACAATAGTTGGTACGCCAGGGACAAGTACAGTAACTACAACATATACTGTTAATCCGACAGATGGCAGCCTCATTCCGCATGAAGAACCAGCAGAAGTAGTCCCACCAAAACCGACAGTGGTCAAAGTTCCAGCCCAAGATGAGGTTGAATACCTCAAAGAAGGCGACGACGTTGTTAAGAAGACAACAACTTACCAAGTCGATCCAAACACAGGTGTCCTTACCCCAACAGAGACAACAGAAATCTTCAAACAAAATGGTGCTAAATCTACAGTTGTTGTTACGCCAATCAAGCCAAGTGTTCGTTATGAAAAAGACGCTACAAGAAATAAAGATGAGGCAAAAGTAACAGACAATGGAAGCAGTGATCTCAATCTCGTGAATCTTCATGAGACTACCACGGACCATATAAATCCAGCTCTGGAAGATAGTGTCAATAGAAAACTAGAAGTAGCTACACAAAGTCCGATATCGGAAGGCAGTGCGAGTCCTTCTAAAGAAAGTAATAGTGAATCTTCTAGCTATTTACCAGATACTGGTACAAAATCTACTGGATTATATATGGTATCAGCCCTTTTAAGTGGTCTATCTGGTCTTGTTCTCATAGCTCGTAAAAAAGAAGATAAGGAGTCATAATATATTTATTATTATACTTACTAAAATGAGTATAATATCTATCTAGTTTTGGACTTTTTTATAATCATGAAAATCACTAAGAGATGACAGAGGATTCTGTTCACTTTTAGTGATTTTTTGTTTCAAGAACTATCTACCGCTACTCTATTGCGGATAAAACGAAAGAGAAAGCTAGGAGGATATTTCAGATAGTTGGAAATGCTACTTTGAGTCCGTAGATAAAATGGAGAGCGCTAGTCATCAGTTTTACCAAGATGGTTTAGTTTCTTATAAAAGTTATTCTACAGAAATAAATGCAATATAAAATATATTGATATAAAAATACAAAATTCCCTATTTTTGGCTAAAAAAGCGACTTATATTTGATTAAATATGTTGAACATGGTATAATTGAGTCGTGATAGCTGTGATATGTCATAAATGCTCATCATAGTAGGCTTCATGGGTGAATTACTAATTACTATAAGAAGTGTAACCGTGAAGATTGCTTTTAATTTGATTTTGTGTTTTAACATAAGGAGGAACAATGGAAAATAAATCAAATTCGCTCAATAGAATAAAGCGCCAGCAACGTGAAAAAGTTTTGCGCTTTTCTATTCGTAAATATAGTTTCGGTGCCGCTTCAGTTGCTGTTGCAGCGCTGATGTTTTTGGGTGCCCGCGTTGCGAGCGCGGATAGTGTGCTTCCAAACGCTCCACAATCTAATACGGCTAATGCGGGTGTAGTGAACCCTAAAGATAAGGTCGATTCGCCTGTGGATCTTGCAGAATCTACTAAAAACAAAGTAGATGCAGAAAATCAAGCGCTTACAAATGCTGCACCTAGCGCGTCTACAGTTGATAAAGCCAAGTTGAAAAAAGTAGTTGAAGAATTAAATGCTCTTCTTTCAACTAAATTAAACCTTGACGAGTCAGTAGTATCGCCTGTCAAAGACAGACTTCAAAAAGGGAAAGAAGCCCTAGAAAGTTCTGAGCTAGCTCAAAAGGATATCGATGAACTTGTAGAACTCTTGTCTAAAGATGTGACAGTTGTATCAGCTGCTAAGGAAGCAACTGAGGTTCAAGTTGATAAACAAGCAGATAAAACTGAGAAGCCAGCTGACAATCTAGCTAGTCAAACTTCTCCTGAAGTAAGCGCAAGTGAAGAAAGCCAAACTGTATCAGCTAAAAAAGATACTTTGAAAGTATCTGTAGATCAATTGCAGGCAGCTGTTTTGGAATTGCCTGAGCATGAGACAAGCAAAGAAGTTCTTGAAAAAGCCAATGAACTATTGGGCTTGGCTCAAGGTGTTCTTGAAAATACAACAGTTTCTCTGAACGATGTTGAAGATATGACAAAACGTGTGAAGAGAATGTTTAACTCTGTTAAAAACGCTAGCTTGCGTTTGACTTCAGGTTCTCACGATCCACGTAATGGGAAAAAGATAGAAGAAGGTTCTAATATTAGAGCGGCATCAATTTCTTCAAGATGGGATTCAAGTGACAACTCATTGATTTATCAACGTCATCGTGCAACTGATGGGAATAATGTTGTAAGAAATGGACTAAGAGAATATACAGAAAATAAAGTAGATCTGTTTGCTAAAATAACAACAATTAATGGAGAACGTTATGTAGTTTATGATGCTTTCTTCAATAATGATGGTGTCAAAATGGTGAGCGCAAGTACGTATCAGTTTTATCGATTAATTTTACCACCTCAAATTTTAGATTTAACAAGCGAGGGTCTTTATAAAACTAATACTTTAAGAGATGTAAAATTAGAAACTTATACGAGAAATGGTAGCTCTGGAACTCTTTCTCAAAATCCAGAGAGATTTACTAGAACAGCTTCTTATGATGTTAATTTTTTACAGGATTCTAAGGATTATGGTTCTGGTCATTATAATAAATTAACGTATCTTAATACTTTAGATATTAGACATAACAGAGAATATGATCGAGATATGCGTGATACATTTAAGGGGAATAGAAATGATCCACTTTTAGTCCATGCAGTAACAAGAACGGAAAGCAAATTTAACAAATATTCATATGGATTTGGGGTTAAAACAGCTAATGTAAGCCCTGCTGTACATATGCAGGTTAAAGCTAAGTTAAAAGCTGGAGTAACAGATGATGACGTAAGAAATGCATATACATTAGCAGTTGTAGGTACATTTGGACGCGATACTCACCAATCATATGTATTTGTTTCAGGCCGAGATAAAGATGAACCTGTAGAACCAACATTAAGAGAAAAACAAGCAAAACGATATCCTATCAAAGGTAGCTCTCATACAAAAGTTGTAGGAGATGATCTTCCAAACCCTGAAAATCCAGTAGCAGCTGGTTATATTACTCTAAAAAATGGCGGAGAATTTCCATCAGGAATGGATTGGGGCTGGAAAAATAATAGTCGACCAAGTACAGATACAGCAGGAATTTTCACCTATACAGCAACTGCTCGATACCAAGATGGATCAACATCAAATGATGCAGATGGAGCGGTGAAATTTACGGTCAAGCCTAAAAAGCCGTCGATTACAACAAGTGTAGAGAACAAAAAAGGCTTAACAGGTCAAACAATAGAAGTGAATGTAGGTAGCGGGGTTAAGGATGGATCTGTTGTAAAATTATATGATGGAGATCGTGTAATTGGACAAGGAACATCAAATGGAACAACTGCAAGAATTACGGTATCAGAAGCTTTACTAGGAAATCCACTTAGGGCTGAAACAACAGTTGATAATGGCGGAGTTGTAGTCTCTGATAAAAGTGATCCTGTTACTCCAACAGAAGCACCAGATAATCAACCACCTACATTAACAATCTCATCACCTAGCCAAACAGTAGAAGAAGGTAAAGAAGTAACATTCACATTAACAGCAACAGATAACAAAGTTGTTAATATTGACTTTACTGACTTTGCTAATAAGTATCTAACTAGAGTACAGCAACAAAAAGCAAGCTATTCTTATATCACAAATACTCCTAAAGAAAAAGTAATTAAAATAAAAATTACAACAGAAAAAGGTGATATTGGTAAAGAAAATAAGATTAATTTCTATGCTAATGATGGTAAACTTCAAGCTAACAATGGTAACCCTGTAACTTTCACATTCAATGTAACACCACGAGATAACCAAAAACCAATCGTTGAGGTTGGTGGAATTCGTTTAACAGAGAATGAACCACAATCTGCACAGTTTTATGTCTATCGTGGAGCTACATTTAATCCGACTGTGAAAGCCTGGGATGATTCAGGTAAAATTACTTCTATGAGTGTTGAAAACTTACCAAATGGATCTAAAGCTCAAACTTATACAGCTCAAACAGGAAAAGATGGAAGTTCGGAAGATAAAAAATACACTACGAGCCTATCTACAGGAACAGTAGCAGATACACAAACACTAGGAGATCATGTAGCTAAGTTCAAAATTTCTGATGGTGTAAATAATGCTACATATCTGATGAAGTATAAAGTTGTTGATGTTGTTGTGGAAAACACACCTAAGACAGTTGATTTAAACAGCAAGTCAGGTGATCCAAATGAATACCTAAATACAGCTGGTGAGCAAGATAAATCAGGTAAACCAGTTGTAGGACCGCAAGCAGATGTCCACTTCCCAGGAGGAATGAACTTCCGTTGGGACAATGCTAAAGGATCAGATACGAATGTAACATTATCTAAAGTAGGAGAACAAACTCATAAAGCGATAGCAGTGTTCCCTAAAAATCCAAGCAAACGTGATGGTGCCCAAGTATTTGCACCAGAAACAGCTGAGAGAAATGTTGTTTTCAATGTAGTCGATAATGAAAAACCAAAAGCAAGTCTAAATGGAAAACCGTTATCAGAAACTGCCAATGAACCAATCTTTACAGTTTATCGTGGAGCTACATTTAACCCAGAGCTAAAAGTATCGGATAACTCTGGTGTGATTTCTAAAGTAGAAGTTAAGGGAGGACTTCCAAATGGAGTAACTCCATCTACATTTACAGCTCAAACAGGAAAAACTGAAGCAACTCCATATGCAGAGCGTTTATCTTCAGGAACTGTATTGAATACTGAAACTTTAGGAGTGCATGAATCAACTATTCACGTAGAAGGAAGTAATCCTTCAGATAGCCGTGATTTCAAATTCAAGTACCGCGTAGTTGATATTGAAACAAAAAATCTTGATGAAAACGGTATAGCAAAAGTACCAGTTGCTTCAACATTAAATAAAACTAATAGTTCTAAAAATATTGATGCGCATAACTATCTGAAAGTAGTAGATAGTCAAGATAAAGCCGATCGTGGTAACAATTATTTACCAAGTGGTATGACTTGGACATGGAAAGACAGGGATGGTAATAAGCTAGACCGAGGAACAACACTTGACAATTCAGGTAAATATACTCGAACTGCAACAGCAATATTCCCAGCAGAGAGCCCAGACGGGAAGTTCAGTACAAATCCTAATAGCACGACTAGAGAAGTATTTGCACCAGCAGAAATCAAGCGTCAAGTAATTCTAGCAGTAACACCAACAGCACCTATCGTAGAAGGTAAAGAGAATGGTAGTGTAACAATTACCCCACCAACACGACCTGATAGTACTAATAAACAAGATATCGATACAATTACGCTTACTTATGTACCAACAGGTAAAACAACTCCAGAAACTGTAACAGTTACGAAATCTGGAAGTAAATGGACAGTAAATGGTAAGACAGCTGATAAAGTATCAGTATCACCTGAAGGAGTTGTAACAATTTCTGATGCTGAAGTTGCAGATAAAACAGAAGTAACTGCAAAAGTTTCTAAGGCAATTGATAAAGGACTTACTCTTGAGAGTCCTGTAGCTAGAGGAACAGCAAATGGACCTTTAGCAGCTGAGGTTACAAACCCAGCACCAGTTCCGGAAAAAGCACCAATTACACCAGTTACAGTTGTGACACCAAACAAACCAGGTTCAAGCATTACAACAGATAAACCAGTAAACGGTTTAACAGTAGATGATGAAGGTAAACTTAAAGGAACACCAACGGTAGACAATTGGGAACCAAAAGAAGAAGAACGTATAGTAGAGATTCCGGTTAAAGTTACAAATGGTGGCGAGACAGTTACTGTGAAAGTTCCAGTTCCAATCCAACGCGATACAGATGGAGACGGTATTCCAGATAAAGAAGATTCAGATGATGACAATGATGGAATTCCAGATACAGAAGATGCAAATCCAAAAGTAGCGGATAAATTAACAGGAACAGTAACAGGAAAAACTGTCCCAGAAAAAACGCCTGTACCAGCAAATACTAAGGTAGTAACACCAAACAAACCAGGTACAACGATTACAACAGATAAACCAGTAAATGGTTTGACAGTTGATAACGGCGGAAATCTAGTAGGCACACCAACAGTAGACAATTGGGAACCAAAAGAAGAAGAACGCACAGTCGAAATTCCAGTTAAACTGAAAAAAGGCACAGAAGAAGTTGTAGTCAAAGTCCCTGTAACTATCGAACGCGATACAGATGGAGACGGTATTCCAGATAAAAAAGATTCAGATGATGACAACGATGGAATTCCAGATGAGGAAGAAATCACAAATGGAACAGATCCTAAGACACCAACAACTCAAACTCCTACAATTGAAATCACACGCAAACCAAATGGTGATGCAGTAGTAACGCCTAAGAAACCAGATGGTTCAACATACCCATCAGGCAGCAAGGTAGTGATTCCAGGTGAAAATAATACTCCAATTGAAGTTACAATTGGCGACAATGGATCAGGTGAAGTACCAAATGACAAACTTCCTAAGAAAGATGTCCCAGGTACAGGAACAGTAACCGAACCTAACAAGAAACCATCACAACCGGTGGATGTAACAACACCAGCTAAGGCAACACCAGCAACACCAGAAACTGAAAAACCAGGTAAGATTGAAATCACACGCAAACCAAATGGTGATGCAGTAGTAACGCCTAAGAAACCAGATGGTTCAACATACCCATCAGGCAGCAAGGTAGTGATTCCAGGTGAAAATAATACTCCAATTGAAGTTACAATCGGTGACAATGGTTCAGGTGAAGTACCAAATGACAAGCTTCCTAAGAAAGATGTCCCAGGTACAGGAACAGTAACCGAACCTAACAAGAAACCATCGAAACCAGTAGATGTAACAACACCAGCTAAGGCAACACCAGCAACACCAGAAACTGAAAAACCAGTTGCACCAGTGACACCTGATATGCCAGCTAAACCTGATACTAATGGAGGTTCTGGTCAAGATACACCTGCACCAGCACCAGCACCAGCTACTCCAACTCCAAATGCAGTTACTCCGAATACAGATCAGGTAGATACTAAGACGACTGTTGATAATGGAGCTAAGTCAAATGATTCTCAAAATGTATTGCCAAATACAGGAACAGAATCAAATGCTGCTCTTGCATCTCTAGGACTTCTTGGACTATTGAGTGGATTTGGACTTGTAGCTCGTAAGAAAAAAGAAGACTAAAAATTTAGTCAGATGAACATTCATTCTGTTGTGTTTTAACAACGAACTAGATTGATTCTGATAGTTGTGTTATCCATAAAATACAAAGAATGATTAGATAAAGAAAGCGAACAATGCTAGGATTTTGTTAAACGGAATTCTAAGTATTGTTCGCTTTTTGTGGTATAATAAGACTATGCAGAACAAACCAACGTCAGCCTATGTGCATATCCCATTTTGTACCCAGATTTGTTATTATTGTGACTTCTCAAAGGTTTTCATCAAAAATCAGCCGGTAGATAGCTATTTGGAGCATCTGCTGGAAGAGTTTCATTCTTATGACATTCAAAAGTTACGAACCCTCTACATCGGTGGTGGAACACCGACAGCCTTGTCAGCTTCACAACTAGAGGTGTTATTGAAGGGCTTGACTGAAAACTTGGACTTGTCTGCCTTGGAAGAATTGACCATTGAAGCCAATCCAGGGGACTTGGATGAGGATAAGATAGCTGTGTTGAAGAACTCGGCTGTCAATCGTGTTTCGCTAGGTGTGCAGACTTTTGATGACAAGATGCTGAAAAAGATTGGGCGCAGTCATTTGGAGCAGGATATTTATGAAAATATCGACCGTCTGAAACTGGCTGGTTTTGACAATATCTCTATCGATTTGATTTATGCATTGCCTGGTCAGACCATGGAGCAGGTCAAGGACAATGTGGCTAAGGCCATTGGGCTGGATATTCCCCATATGAGTTTGTATAGCTTGATTTTAGAAAACCATACAGTCTTTATGAATCGTATGCGACGAGGGAAATTGCCTCTGCCTAAGGAGGAACTGGAGGCTGAGATGTTTGAGTATATCATCGCAGAGCTGGAGCGAGCTGGTTTTGAGCATTATGAGATTTCCAATTTCTCCAAATCCGGTTTTGAAAGTCGTCACAATCTCATGTACTGGGACAATGCTGAATACTATGGCATCGGTGCTGGGGCCTCTGGCTATGTCAATGGTATTCGCTATAAAAACCATGGTCCCATTCGTCATTATCTGAGTGCGGTTGAGGAAGGCAATGCTCGCATCACAGAAGAGCACCTGAGTCAAAAAGAGCAAATGGAAGAAGAAATGTTCTTGGGACTCCGCAAGAAATCAGGGGTCTCGATGGCGCGATTTGAAGAAAAATTTGGTCGGTCTTTTGATGGACTTTATGGCGAAATCGTCAGAGACTTGGTTCAAAAAGGTCTCATGCAAATAGAGGGTGACCGAGTGCGCATGACAAAGAGAGGTCTCTTTTTGGGAGACACCGTAGCAGAACGATTTATTTTGGAGTAGGATCATGGGCTTAACTTATCAAATGAAAATGAAAATTCCTTTTGATATGGCTGATATGAATGGTCATATCAAGCTTCCAGATGTTATTTTATTGTCCCTACAAGTTTCAGGGATGCAGTCTATTGAACTAGGAGTCGGTGATAAGACTATTTTAGAAAACTATAATTTAGTCTGGATCATTGCAGGCTATGATATTGAGGTGATTCGTTTACCTCGTTTTGGGGAAGAAATCACTATCGAAACGGAAGCCCTAAGCTACAATAGACTTTTTTGCTACCGTCGCTTTACCATTTATGATGAAGCAGGTCAGGACCTCATCCACATGATGGCGACCTTTGTTCTCATGGACCGAGATAGTCGAAAAGTCCATGCTGTTGAACCTGAGATTGTGGCCCCTTACCAGTCTGAGTTTGATAAAAAGCTTATTCGTGGTCCGAAGTACGAGTCCTTGGAAGAGCCAATCAGCAAGGATTACCATATCCGTTTTTACGATTTAGATATGAATGGTCATGTCAATAACAGTAAATACTTAGACTGGATTTTTGAGGTCATGGGAGCGGACTTTTTGACCCGATATATTCCCAAGAAAATCAACCTTAAGTACGTTAAGGAAGTTCGACCAGGTGGTGTGATTACATCGGCTGTTGAACGGACTGGACTGGAAAGCGAGCATGAGATTACAAGCGACGGTTCTACCAATGCCCAAGCAATTATCATTTGGCAAGAAATAAAAAAGGATTAGGGAGAGATAGATGAAATATAAAGGCTATTTAATTGATTTAGACGGAACCATTTATAAGGGGAAAGACCGAATTCCAGCAGGGGAGGCTTTTGTCCATGAATTGCAAAAGCGGGACATCCCTTATCTTTTTGTGACCAACAATACAACTCGCACTCCAGAGAGTGTTCAAGAAATGTTGGCTCAGAATTTTAATATCGATACGCTCCTGTCGACTGTCTACACAGCGACTTTGGCGACTATCGACTATATGAACGACTTGGGGCTTGAAAAGACCGTCTATGTCATCGGAGAAGCAGGGCTCAAGGAAGCCATCAAGGCGGCTGGATATGTGGAAGACAAGGAAAATCCTGCCTATGTGGTAGTAGGTCTGGACTGGCAGGTCGACTATGAAAAATTTGCGACAGCAACTCTTGCGATTCAAAAGGGAGCTCACTTTATCGGAACCAACCCTGACCTCAACATCCCGACAGAACGCGGTCTTTTGCCTGGTGCTGGTTCACTGATAACTCTGCTTGAAGTGGCAACACGAGTGAAGCCTGTTTATATCGGGAAACCAAATGCCATCATTATGGACAAGGCGGTTGAGCACTTAGGTTTGGAACGTGAAGAGTTAGTCATGGTCGGAGATAATTACCTGACTGATATCCGGGCTGGGATTGATAATGACATTCCAACGCTCTTGGTGACGACAGGTTTTACCAAGGCAGAAGAAGTAGCAGACCTGCCAATCGCACCGACTCATGTAGTTTCTAGCCTTGCGGAGTGGAACTTTGATGAAAACTAAATTGACCTTTTGGAGCTCTATGTTCTTTCTCCTCTCCCTCTCAATCCTTCTGACTATCTATCTGGCTTGGGTCTTTTATCCGCTGGAGATTCAGTGGTTGAATTTAGCAAATCGGGTTTATCTAAAAGCAGAAACCATTCAGTACAACTTTCATATCTTGATGAATTACCTGACCAATCCTTTTAGTCAGATCTTACAGATGCCGGATTTTCGTTCGTCAGCAGCTGGTCTGCACCATTTTGCGGTGGTTAAGAATCTCTTTCACTTGGTTCAGCTAGTTGCTCTAGTGACACTGCCAAGTTTCTATTTCTTTGTCAAAGGGATTGTGAACAAGGGCTTTTTATCTCTATTCAGTAAGGGACTTTTGACTTTAGCAGTCTTGCCTTTACTGATTGGGCTTGGGGGAGTTTTGATTGGGTTTGACCAATTCTTTACCCTTTTCCATCAAATTCTCTTTGTGGGAGATGATACCTGGCTTTTTGATCCAGCCAAGGATCCTGTCATTCTGATTTTGCCAGAGACCTTCTTCCTTCATGCTTTTCTCCTCTTTTTTGCCCTCTATGAAAGCTTCTTTGCCTATCTGTATCTGAAAAGTCGTGGGAAGTGAAAGAAAGATGTTTTTAATTTGTATATATAAAATTGTATGTCATTTGAAACCATCGTTAAGAGTGAATTAACCAAATCCAATTGTATCAATCGTTCGCGAAAAGCCTATTTTTCTTGAAAAATAGGCTTTTTTTTAAAAATCGCTAGTCAAGCGCTTTATTTTTGTGTATAATAGAAATAGCAAAGTATAGATAAGAAGAGAAAAGCATGATTACACTATTTCTATCACCGAGCTGTACATCATGTCGTAAGGCTAAGGCCTGGTTAGAAAAACATAAGGTTCCCTTTGTGGAACACAATATTATGACCAGTCCTTTAACAAGAAAAGAATTGCAACATATCCTTTCCTTGACCGAAAATGGTACTGATGACATCATTTCAACTCGTTCAAAAATTTTTCAAAAATTGAATATTGATGTAGAGAGTATTTCGGTATCGGAATTGCTTCATTTGATTGAGCAGTACCCTAGTCTTTTACGTCGTCCAATTATTATTGATGCCAAACGCATGCAAATCGGTTTTAATGAAGATGAGATTCGTGCTTTTCTCCCTCGTAGTTACCGTAAGCAAGAACTAAAAGAAGCAAGAATGAGAGCTGGTATTAGTTAATGAACAAACAGTATAGTTACCCACTAGATTTGTCGTGGAGCACTGAAGAACTTGCTTCAGTGCTTTCTTTTTTTAATGATGTTGAAGCTGCCTATGAAGGCAAGGTAGAAGCTAAAAAGTTACTGGACTCCTATAAGGGATTCAAGTCTGTCGTGCCAAGCAAGAGTGAAGAAAAACGTTTGGGACGAGAATTTGAAACAGTTAGTGGCTATTCGCTTTACCGAGCAGTTCAGGCTGCCAAGGAAAAAGGGGAAGGAAAGATTTCTCTTGGAAAGTAAATTTGAATTTGCTAAAGAGCTTGTTAAGAAAGCAGGTCAGTACATCCTTGACCATATGCAGGAAGACTTGTGTGTTGAAACCAAGTCCTCTCCAACGGATTTGGTGACCAGACTGGACAAGGAAGTTCAGGAACTTTTGGTTAGTGAGATTTTGTCCCGTTATCCTAAGGATAAGATTTGTGCTGAAGAAGGTTGTCTGAGAGCCTCGGTTCAAGAGGGCAAGGTTTGGGTCATTGATCCCATTGATGGTACCAATAACTTTGTCGCCCAGCAGGAAGATTTTGCTGTTATGATGGCTTATTTTGAAAATGGTCAGGGACAGTTTGGTTTGATTTATGATGTGGTCAAGGGGGATTGTTATCACGGTGGTGGTAAGTTTCCAGTCTGTCGAAATAATAAGCCCCTAGCTCCCTTTCAAGAAAAACCACTTGGAGATTTCCTTATTGCAGGGAATAGTGGTATGCTGGAAACCAATGAATGGGGGTTGGCTGATTTGAGCCGAGCGGTTCTTGGTGTTCGTGTCTATGGAAGTGCGGCCATTAGTTTTGCCAAGATTTTGTCAGGGCGTTTGTTGACTTATGTCACTTATCTGCAACCATGGGATTATGCTGCCGCTAGTATTTTAGGAGAAGGTCTGGGCTATCGGGTGGTGACTCTTTCTGGTGAAGCTCCTGATTTTCAAACTAGACAGCCGATCATGATGCTACCTCTTGAGATGCAGGAGGAAATTCAGTCCTATATTTACGAAAGGAAAAGAACTTAAATGCAATTTCCAGAAGGATTTGTTGAAAAATATGAAGAGATACTAGGAGATGAGGCAAGAGATTTTCTTGCCTCTTTTGAGGAGGAAGCGGTTTCGGCCTTTCGGGTCAATCCTTTAAAAGAAGCGCCAGTTTCCTTTCCTGATGCTATTCCTCAAACTCCTTGGGGTCACTATGGTAAGGTTTCAGGAAAATCGCCTGAGCATGCTACTGGTTTGGTTTATTCGCAAGAACCTGCTGCTCAGATGGTTGCTCAGGTAGCCCAACCAAGTCCTGGTATGAAGGTCTTGGACTTGGCAGCTGCACCGGGTGGCAAATCAACTCAGCTAGCAGCCTATCTGGCAGGTGAAGGTATTCTGGTTTCCAATGAAATTTCAAGCAAACGGGCTAAGATTTTAGTAGAAAACATGGAGCGCTTTGGAGCGACAAATGTCGTAGTGACTAATGAATCTGCTGACCGTTTGGCCAAGGTCTTTAAAGGCTATTTTGACCTCATTGTCCTAGATGCCCCTTGCTCTGGGGAAGGAATGTTTCGTAAGCAACCAGATGCTATGGACTATTGGAACCTTGATTATCCAAGTCAATGTGCTAGTCTTCAAAGAGAAATTCTGGAAGATGCAGTGACCATGCTAGCTCAAGGTGGTCATCTGGTTTATTCAACCTGTACCTGGGCACCTGAGGAAAACGAAGAGATCGTCAATTGGTTGCTGGAAGAGTATGATTTTGATTTGCTGCCAGTTGAACATATCAATGGAATGGTAGCTGGTATTGACCTTCCAGAAACGGCTCGGATGTACCCTCATCATTTTAAGGGAGAGGGTCAGTTTGTAGCTCATCTACAATTTAAGGGTGAAAATCCAGCACCGAAATATAAGGCAAGTAAGAGCAATCTCAGTCGTGAACAGTTCACTTTGTGGCAGGAATTTGCCCAAAAACACTTGAAGGTCAATCTAAGAGGGATTTTGCAGACTTTTGGGGACCAACTCTATCTCTTGCCAGAACTCTTGCCAGATTTAGGGAAACTCAAGATTGCTCGCAATGGCCTGCATCTGGGTACCTTTAAGAAGAAACGCTTTGAGCCTAGTTTTGCTCTTGGTCTAGCCTTGAAACCAAGTCAGGTCAAACAGTCCGTTGAAATTGACCAAGAAGCGTTTGTAAAGTATGCGGCTGGAGAAACCGTTCAGCTGGCGGAAAGTCTGCCAAATGGTTGGTACCAAGTTTTGGTTCAAGGAAATGGTTTGGGCTTTGCTAAGGTGACTGGAAATGTTTTGAAAAATTATTTTCCAAAAGGCCTCAGATTCAAGTGAAAATGCTAGTCAAAGTAGCTTGTCTATGTTATAGTGGAAGTATGGATTTTTTTCAAATTGTCTTTCATTTTAAGTCAAAATTGGTGGGCAAGGTAACTGAGCAAATTACTAGTAAAACCAAGCTAGCAACTTCAGTTGGCTCCCAATTTTAAAAAATAAAAACATAAATAAATAGTTGAAAAAATTCACAGCATTCACCAATATTTTCAAGGAGAAAAACAGTGAAAAAAAGGAAAAAACTCGCTCTATCCCTTGCGGCTCTTTTGCTAGCAGGTTCTTTGGCGGGATGTGCTAGCTGGATTGATCGTGGGGAATCCATGACAGCTGTTGGCTCAACGGCTCTTCAGCCCTTGGTCGAAGCAGCAGCAGATGAATTTGGTTCTATGCACGTTGGAAAAACAGTCAACGTTCAAGGTGGAGGATCTGGTACAGGTCTGTCTCAGGTTCAGTCTGGAGCCGTTGATGTAGGAAATTCAGACGTATTTGCCGAGGAAAAAGACGGTATCAACGCATCCGCTCTAGTGGACCATAAGGTAGCCGTAGCAGGCTTGGCAGTCATTGTAAATAAGGAAGTTGACGTTGAAAATCTGACAACAGAACAACTCCGTAGCATCTTCACAGGTCAAGTAACCAACTGGAAAGAAGTCGGTGGGAAAGACCTAGCCATTTCCATTATCAACCGTGCGGCAAGTTCTGGTTCGCGTGCAACCTTTGATAGTGTTATCATGGATGGTCAATCTGCTGTGCAGAGTCAAGAACAGGATTCAAATGGGATGGTCAAAAACATTGTTTCCCAGACACCAGGAGCCATTTCTTACCTAGCCTTTGCCTATGTGGATGACTCGGTGAAACGCATGAAGTTGAATGGCTATGAGCCGATTGCAGAAAATGTTACGACCAATAACTGGCCTTTGTGGTCTTATGAGCACATGTACACCCTAGGTCAACCAAACGAATTGGTGGCAGAATTCCTCAACTTTGTCTTATCAGATGAAGCGCAAAGTGGAATCGTTAAGGGAATGGGCTATATTTCTGTTAAGGAAATGAAGGTTGAAAAAGATGCTGTGGGAACGGTGACAGCACTAGAAGGGAGTCAATAATGAATCAAGAAGAATTAGCTAAAAAATTACTTTCTCCCTCAAAGAACTCTCGTTTAGAGAAACTAGGAAAAGGTTTGACCTTTGCCTGTCTGTCTTTGATTGTCATTATTGTGGCAATGATTTTGATTTTCGTAGCCCAAAAAGGCTTGTCGACCTTCTTTGTCAATGGAGTTAATATCTTTGATTTCCTATTTGGTCAAACTTGGAATCCTTCAGGTAAACAATTTGGTGCGCTTCCAATGATTTTGGGTTCCTTTATTGTCACAATCCTGTCAGCCCTTATCGCAACTCCTTTTGCCATTGGAGCAGCTGTCTTTATGACAGAGGTCTCACCAAAAGGTGCTAGAATCTTGCAACCAGCCATTGAATTGCTTGTCGGGATTCCTTCAGTTGTGTATGGATTTATTGGTTTGCAGGTCGTAGTTCCTTTTGTCCGTAGTGTCTTTGGTGGAACTGGTTTTGGGATTTTGTCAGGGATTTTCGTTCTCTTTGTCATGATTTTACCGACGGTAACCTTTATGACAACCGATAGTTTGCGTGCGGTGCCTCGTCACTACCGTGAAGCTAGTTTGGCTATGGGGGCAACTCGCTGGCAAACCATCTGGCGCGTGACCTTGAAGGCAGCGCGTTCAGGTATTTTTACAGCAGTGGTCTTTGGGATGGCGCGTGCCTTTGGTGAGGCTTTGGCTATTCAGATGGTGGTCGGAAACTCAGCCGTTGTCCCAACTTCACTAACAACACCTGCTGCGACCTTGACCTCTGTCTTGACCATGGGTATCGGAAATACCGTCATGGGTACAGTTGATAATAACGTACTTTGGTCCTTGGCCTTAGTCTTGCTCTTGATGAGTTTGGCCTTCAATAGTGTGATTAAATTGATTACGAAAGAAAGAGGAAAGAAAAACTATGCACGCTAAGAAATTAGATAAAATTGCAACAGCTGTCCTCTACTCAATTGCAGGAATTATCGTTGCCATCTTGGCATCCTTGATTCTTTATATCTTGGTTCGTGGTTTGCCCCACATCTCTTGGTCTTTCTTGACTGGCAAATCCTCTTCTTACCAAGCAGGTGGAGGGATTGGAATTCAGCTCTATAATTCCTTCTTCCTTCTGGTCATTACCTTGATTATTTCTGTGCCCTTGTCTATGGGAGCTGGGATTTTCCTAGCTGAATATGCCAAAAAAGGTCCTGTGACCAACTTTGTCAGAACCTGTATTGAAATCTTGTCTTCTCTACCATCAGTGGTTGTAGGTCTCTTTGGTTACTTGATCTTTGTAGTTCAGTTTGAGTACGGATTTTCAATCATCTCAGGTGCCTTGGCCTTGACAGTCTTTAACCTGCCTCAGATGACTCGTAATGTTGAGGACAGCTTGAAACACGTTCACCATACGCAACGTGAGGCTGGTTTGGCCCTTGGGATTTCTCGCTGGGAGACTGTGGTCCATGTGGTTATTCCAGAAGCCCTTCCAGGGATTGTAACTGGGGTTGTCTTGGCCTCTGGTCGTATCTTTGGTGAGGCGGCAGCTCTCATCTATACAGCAGGGCAATCCGCTCCAGCCCTTGACTGGTCTAACTGGAATATTCTTAGTGTGACCAGCCCAATCTCTATCTTCCGTCAAGCAGAAACCTTGGCTGTCCACATCTGGAAAGTCAATAGCGAAGGAACCATTCCAGATGGAACCATCGTATCAGCAGGTTCTGCAGCCGTGCTCCTCATCTTTATCCTCATCTTTAACTTTGGAGCCCGCAAACTCGGAAGCTACCTACATAAGAAATTAACCGCTGCCTAAAGGAGAAGCCATGTCAAAATATAATTGGGATGAAAAGCATATCATCACCTTTCCTGAAGAGAAAGTGGCCCTCTCTACTAAGGATTTACATGTTTACTACGGTAAAAAAGAATCCATCAAGGGCATCGATATGCAATTTGAAAAAAATAAAATTACAGCCTTAATTGGCCCATCTGGATCAGGGAAATCAACCTACCTCCGCAGTCTCAACCGTATGAATGATACCATTGATATTGCTAAGGTCACAGGTCAAATCCTCTATCAAGGGATTGATGTCAACCGTCCAGAAATTAACGTCTATGAGATGCGTAAGCACATCGGAATGGTCTTCCAACGACCAAATCCCTTTGCCAAGTCTATCTACCGCAACATCACTTTTGCCCATGAACGTGCAGGGGTTAAGGACAAGCAAGTCTTGGATAAAATTGTGGAAACCTCTCTTCGTCAAGCTGCCCTTTGGGACCAGGTCAAAGATGATTTGCACAAGTCAGCCTTGACCCTATCAGGTGGTCAGCAGCAACGTCTCTGTATCGCTCGTGCTATCTCTGTTAAACCAGATATCCTCTTGATGGATGAACCAGCGTCAGCCTTGGATCCGATTGCAACAGCCCAGCTGGAAGAAACTATGTTGGAATTGAAGAAGGACTTTACCATCATCATCGTGACTCACAGTATGCAGCAGGCTGCGCGTGCTAGTGACTACACAGGATTTTTCTACTTGGGTGACTTGATCGAGTACGATAAGACCTCTAATATTTTCCAAAATGCCAAACTACAGTCAACCAATGACTACGTAACAGGACACTTTGGATAGAAAGGAAACAGTATGACAGAAGCGATTTTACAGGTGTCAGACCTGTCCGTTTACTACAATCAAAAAAAGGCCTTGGATAGTGTTTCCCTATCTTTCCAACCTAAGGAAATTACAGCCTTGATTGGTCCATCTGGATCAGGGAAGTCAACCCTTCTCAAAGCAATCAACCGCATGGGGGACCTCAATCCTGAGGTGACCACAACTGGTTCGGTGGTTTACAACGGCCACAACATCTACAGTCCGCGTACAGATACAGTTGAATTGCGAAAGGAAATCGGTATGGTTTTCCAACAACCGAACCCTTTCCCTATGTCTATCTACGAAAATGTTGTTTATGGGCTTCGTATCAATGGAGTGAAGGACAAGCAGGTTCTGGATGAAGCTGTGGAAAAAGCCTTGCAGCGTGCTTCCATCTGGGATGAGGTCAAGGACCGTCTGCATGATTCAGCTATCGGACTTTCAGGTGGACAACAGCAACGTGTCTGTGTTGCCCGTGTCTTGGCAACCAGTCCTAAAATCATTCTCTTGGATGAGCCGACTTCAGCCTTGGACCCTATCTCGGCTGGTAAGATTGAGGAAACCTTGTATGGTCTAAAAGATAAATATACCATGCTCTTGGTTACGTGTTCTATGCAACAAGCTTCTCGTATTTCTGACAAGACAGGATTTTTCCTAGATGGAGATTTGATTGAGTTTAACGATACTAAGAAGATGTTCCTCAACCCACAACATAAGGAAACAGAAGATTATATTTCAGGAAAATTTGGATAAGGAGATAAATGATGTTACGTTCTCAATTTGAGGAAGATTTAGAGAAATTGCACAACCAGTTCTACGCCATGGGACAAGAAGTGCTCTCACAAATCAATCGTACAGTGCGTGCCTTTGTTACGCATGACCGTGATTTGGCCAAGGAAGTCATCGAAGACGATGCAGAAGTAAACGAATACGAAGTGAAATTGGAGAAGAAATCATTTGAAATGATTGCCCTTCAACAACCCGTTTCTCAAGACTTGCGTACAGTTCTAACAGTCTTAAAAGCGGTATCTGACTTGGAACGTATGGGAGACCATGCTGTTTCCATTGCAAAAGCAGCAATTCGTATGAAGGGAGAACAACGTATTCCAGCTGTTGAAGAAGAAATCAAGAGGATGGGTCGCGATGTTAAGAATTTCGTCGAAGCAGCCCTTGAACTCTATCTGAATGGTTCAGTGGACCAGGCCTATGAAGTAGCAGCAATGGACGAAAAAATCAACCATTATTTTGATAGCATTCGTGATTTGGCTACAGAAGAAATCAAGAAAAATCCAGATGCTATCGTTACAGGTCGTGATTACTTCCAAGTGATTGCTTTCTTGGAACGTATTGGAGACTATGCCAAAAATATCTGTGAATGGGTTGTTTACTTTGAAACAGGTAAGATTGTCGAACTATAAAATAGTTTCATTCTGTATAAAAAGGAGCTTGAAATTAACTGATAGCTCCTTTTTTGAATGAAAAAAATATTTTTAAGATAAAAATTCAAAAAATACTTGACAAACATCTTGAGTAGCGTTATAATTATACAAAATTAACAGAGAGGTTGTTTATTTATGAAATTAAAAAAATGGATATTTGTTTTATGTAGCTTTCTTGCAAGTTTCTTCTTAGTGGCTTGCCAGTCAAGTTCGAATGGTTCTCAGTCAGCTCTTGAGGCCATTAAGCAAAAGGGGAAATTAGTTGTGGCGACCAGTCCTGACTATGCACCCTTTGAATTCCAAGCCTTGGTTGACGGGAAAAATCAGGTAGTCGGTGCGGATATTGATATGGCCCAAGCTATCGCTGATGAACTTGGGGTTAAGTTGGAAATTTCAAGCATGAGTTTTGACAATGTCTTGACCAGTCTTCAAACTGGGAAGGCAGATCTAGCAGTTGCGGGAATTAGCGCTACTGACGAGAGAAAAGAAGTCTTTGATTTTTCAATCCCTTACTATGAAAACAAGATTAGTTTCTTGGTTCGTAAGGCTGATGTAGAAAAATATAAGGATTTAACTAGTCTAGAAACTACTAATATTGCAGCCCAAAAAGGGACTGTTCCAGAAGCTATGGTCAAGGAACAATTGCCAAAAGCTCAATTGACTTCCCTAACCAATATGGGGGAAGCTGTCAATGAATTGCAGGCTGGAAAAGTAGATGCTGTTCATATGGATGAGCCTGTTGCCCTTAGCTATGCTGCTAAAAACGCAGATCTAGCTGTCGCAACTGTCAGCTTGAAGATGAAGGACGGCGAAGCCAATGCAGTTGCCCTTAGAAAAAATAGTGCTGATTTGAAAGAAGTGGTGGACAAGGTCATCCAAAAACTCAAGGATGAAGGAACCTACCAAAGCTATCTTGAAAAGGCGGCAAGTCTAACAGAAGTTGAACAATAAGAAAAAAAGCAGAGTTGGAAGTCATTCCAATTCTGCTTTTAAATAGTTTAAAACATTTTCCAGGTTCTCTAAGGGCACCTTGGCAAATTGATAAGGGCAGGCATCCAAGTATGCCTTTTCAAAGAAGTCCAACCCCAGTTGACTGTGCTTGAGACTGGCGATTTTAGGATACTGTCTCAGGTCTAGCAATACACCATCGTGAAGAGGAAAATGAGGAAGGGGACAAGGTGTTTTAGTTAAGCTTTCCTCGATTTGTTTTTGGTAAGTTTCTTGATTGTTCAAGCGAGCCAGACGATTTTTCTCAAACAATTGACTGTCAATATAGAGTGACAGGGCTTTTTGCATGATGAGGTTGCTGTCGTAGTCTAGGATATTTTTGTAGGCTACAAAGGCTTCTTTGATAGCATTTGGAAGGATGAGTGCCGTAATTCGCAGGGCTGGAAAGAGGCTGGTTGAGAAGGACTTGATATAAATGACGCGCTCCTTTGTATCAAGATAGTGGAAGGTCTGGCCCTTTTTAGAGTCCAAATCCCCCAGATAATCGTCCTCTACGATATAGACTCCATATTTGGCAGCTAAGTCAAGAATAGCCCGTTTGTCCTGCTCTGAATAGGAATGCCCCAGAGGATAGTGAAAACGAGGAATGGTGTAGAAAAACTTAATTTTTCCTGTTTTGAAGTGGCCTTCCAGCTCCTCCAAGTCAATCCCATCAATGCCTCGTTCAATCGTTTGATAGTCCAGACCTTGAGCAATCAAGAGGCGATTCATCCGATGGTAGGTTGGCTGTTCGACCAAGATTTCCTTGGCTTGGCTTGGAAAGGAAATTTGAGAGAGGATAAACAGGGCTTGTTGGGTCCCAGAAGTCAGTACAAGTTGGTCAGCCTTGCAGTAGAGGGCTTGGTCAAAGAGGAGTTGGTGAATGGACTCCCTTAGGTCTTCTAATCCTTCCTGATTGTCATAGTAGTTGAAGAGGTAGTTTTCCCGTCCAATCAAGGTTTCATTGACGCAGAGTCGGAAATCGTCATAGGCACTGGCATGTTCGTCAGTGACTTCGATTTCTAGGTCCTGGTGTTGCCCTTGTTCTAGGACATAGTAGCCACTCTGGGGCTTGGCATAGAGGTATTGTTCGTGCCGTAATTCAAGCAGGGCTCTCTGAATGGTGTCCTTGCTACAGTGGAAGTCAAGGCTCAGTTGACGGATAGAAGGCAGGCGACTTCCCGTCGGAAAGCGTCCAGACTCGATACCGTTTTTCAGATAGGAAACGACCTCTTGGTACTTACTTTGTTTCTTCATTCCAGACCTCCCTTGATTTTGTTACATTGTACCTTTTTTTTCCTTCTTGGCAATGTTTAGAGTGTTTCTCTCGTTCACATCTAGGGGCAAATGTGGTATACTTAGGAGTAAGATTTATAGAATAACAGACAAGAAAGAGAATGGATAAGAACGTGCAGGAACCAGTGAAATTATTTCAATACAATACCCTTGGAGCCTTGATGGCCGGCCTTTATGGTGGTACCATGACAGTGGGAGAATTGCTAGAGCATGGTGACCTTGGCTTGGGAACCTTGGATTCTATTGATGGAGAATTGATTGTCTTGGATGGCAAGGCTTATCAGGCTAAGGGGTCAGGAGAGCAACCAGAAATTGTTGAAGTGTCGCCAGATGCCCTTATTCCTTACGCTGCAGTGGTGCCGCATCAGGCAGAGGTCATTTTCCGCCAGCGCTTTGAGATGACAGACAAGGAATTGGAAGAGCGAATCGAGTCTTATTATGATGGGGAAAATCTTTTCCGCTCTATCAAGATTCGGGGGGAATTTTCACATATGCATGTGCGCATGATTCCTAAGTCGACCCCAGATACTAAGTTTGCTGATGTCGCAACCCATCAACCGGAATATAGTCGTGACAATGTGGTGGGAACCATCGTTGGTTTCTGGACGCCAGAGATTTTCCATGGAGTCAGTGTGGCGGGCTATCATCTGCACTTTATCTCAGATGATTTGACTTTCGGTGGACATGTCATGGACTTTGTCATCAAGGAAGGTATTATCGAGGTGGGAGCAGTTGACCAGTTGGACCAACGTTTTCCTGTCCAAGACCGTCAATACTTGTTTGCTAAGTTCAATGTTGAAGAGATGAGAAAAGATATTGAAAAGGCAGAATAGGAGAAGAAAATGACTACTCATATTATTATTACCATGGTGCTGTTGTTGGCTTTCTTGATAGGGAGCATTTGGTATGCCAAAAAGAAATACCAGATCAATCTAGCTGTCTTGGGCTTGGGGGCTGTCGCCTTCTTTGTCTCTTCACAGATTTTAGAAAAACTGGTGCATATCTTGGTTTTGCATCCTCAAAAAGACGGTAGCATTGCCCTCTTGCAAGACCAGCCACTTCTTTATATTGTCTATGGACTAGCCATGGCAGCATTTTTTGAGGAAACTGCTCGTCTTACTTTCTTCAAATGGTTGGAGAAAAAGAGAGGTTTGGAAAAGGCAGATGCCTTGGCCTATGGATTGGGGCATGGTGGCTTGGAGTTGATTTTCCTAGGTCTTACCAGTTTGATCAATCTTTACATCGTGCTTTCGGCAGTTCAAACTCAGAATCCACAGGTTATGCAATTACTGTCTGAAAATATGTTGAAAACTATTCAGTCGCTATCTGTCTGGCAGATTTATTTGCTTGGTTTTGAACGGATTCTGGCTCTAGGTTTCCAATTACTTTTGACAGTTTGGGTTTACCAAGCTGTTCGCCAGAAAAAATGGATTTATCTCCTAGCGGCCTATGGTCTACATGCCTTCTTTGACCTAGTACCATCTCTAGCTCAAGTAGGATGGATTACAAGTCCAGTCTTGGTTGAAGTTGTCCTAGCACTTGAACTTGTGCTGGTTGCCTATGGAACAAAGGCTATCTTTTGCAAAAAATTATAAAAAGGGGGCAACCTCTTTTTTGTTTAAAATAAGTCCAAGATTTTTTTAGGGTCGTCAAATGGTCTTAAAAATGGTATAATGGAATGAATTTTGTAAAAGGAAGAGTAACATGTCTGTAATAGAAAAAATGCTTGAAATCTTAGAAGGAATTGATATCCGTTTTAAGGAACCCTTGCATAGCTATAGTTATACAAAAGTAGGTGGAGAGGCCGATTATTTGGTCTTTCCACGAAATCGTTTTGAGTTGGCTCGCGTTGTCAAATTTGCCAATCAAGAAGATATCCCTTGGATGGTTCTTGGAAATGCTAGCAATATCATCGTTCGTGATGGAGGGATTCGTGGATTTGTCATCTTGTGTGACAAGCTCAATAACGTTTCCGTTGATGGCTATACCATTGAAGCAGAAGCTGGTGCTAACTTAATTGAGACAACTCGCATTGCCCTTCGTCATAGTTTGACTGGTTTTGAGTTTGCTTGTGGCATTCCAGGAAGCGTTGGCGGTGCTGTCTTTATGAATGCAGGTGCCTATGGTGGTGAGATTGCCCACATCTTGCAGTCTTGTAAGGTCTTGACCAAGGATGGAGAAATCGAAACCTTGTCTGCCAAAGACTTAGCTTTTGGTTATCGCCACTCAGCCATTCAAGAGTCTGGTTCTGTTGTCTTATCAGCTAAATTTGCCCTAGCTCCAGGAAGCCATCAGATTATCAAGCAAGAAATGGACCGCTTGACGCATCTCCGTGAACTCAAGCAACCTTTGGAATACCCATCTTGTGGCTCGGTCTTTAAGCGTCCAGTCGGGCATTTTGCAGGTCAGTTAATTTCAGAAGCTGGCTTGAAAGGCTATCGTATTGGTGGCGTAGAAGTGTCAGAAAAGCACGCAGGATTTATGATCAATGTCGCAGATGGAACGGCTAAAGACTACGAAGACTTGATTGAGTCTGTTATCGAAAAAGTCAAGGAACACTCAGGTATCACGCTTGAAAGAGAAGTCCGTATTTTAGGTGAAAGCAAGTAGGAAGCTGTATTTGAAAAGCTGCTGCTATGTCATGGAAAGGGGGTGAAAGCCTATCGTTAGTGCAGAAGTATGTAGGCAGTTCAATCTCCTACACGAGGTAGTAGCGGCCTGACAGAGCCCTAATCTGTTAATCTATGAAAAAGAAGGAATAAATGACAATTGAAAAAACCAATTATTGAATTCAAAAACGTCTCTAAAGTTTTTGAAGACAGCAACACCAAGGTTCTCAAAGACATCAACTTTGAGTTGGAAGAAGGGAAATTCTACACCCTTCTAGGCGCATCTGGTTCAGGGAAATCAACCATCCTAAACATCATTGCAGGTTTACTGGATGCGACGACAGGAGATATCATGCTAGACGGTGTCCGAATTAATGATATCCCAACCAACAAGCGAGACGTCCATACCGTCTTTCAATCCTATGCCTTGTTCCCACATATGAATGTGTTTGAAAATGTTGCCTTTCCGCTCCGCTTGCGTAAGATTGACAAGAAAGAAATCGAGCAACGTGTTACTGAAGTTCTCAAGATGGTTCAGTTGGAAGGTTATGAAAAACGTTCCATCCGCAAACTTTCTGGAGGACAACGTCAGCGTGTGGCAATTGCCCGTGCCATCATCAACCAACCCCGTGTGGTTTTGTTGGACGAGCCTCTGTCAGCGCTGGACTTGAAATTGCGAACAGACATGCAGTACGAACTGCGTGAACTGCAACAACGATTGGGCATTACCTTTGTCTTTGTCACTCACGATCAGGAAGAAGCCCTTGCCATGAGTGACTGGATTTTCGTTATGAATGATGGTGAGATTGTTCAGTCTGGAACTCCTGTGGACATCTACGACGAGCCAATCAACCACTTTGTTGCCACTTTTATCGGTGAGTCAAATATCTTGCCAGGTACCATGATTGAGGACTACTTGGTTGAGTTTAACGGCAAACGCTTTGAAGCGGTCGATGGTGGGATGAAGCCAAATGAATCAGTCGAAGTCGTCATTCGTCCAGAGGACTTGCGCATTACCCTTCCTGAAGAAGGTAAGCTACAAGTTAAGGTCGATACCCAGCTTTTCCGTGGGGTTCACTACGAAATTATCGCCTATGACGAGCTTGGAAATGAATGGATGATCCACTCGACTCGTAAGGCCATCGTGGGTGAGGAAATCGGTCTGGACTTTGAACCAGAAGACATCCACATCATGCGTCTCAACGAAACCGAGGAGGAGTTCGATGCTCGTATCGAAGAATACGTGGAAATCGAAGAGCAAGAAGCAGGTTTGATCAATGCAATTGAGGAGGAAAGAGATGAAGAAAACAAGCTCTAAACTCTTTGTAGTGCCCTACATGCTCTGGATCGCCCTCTTTGTGTTGGCACCCTTGGTCTTGATTTTCGGACAATCCTTTTTCAATATTGAAGGACAATTCAGTTTAGAAAACTATAAATCTTACTTTGCGTCACAAAACTTGACCTACCTCAAAATGAGTTTCAACTCAGTGCTTTATGCAGGAATTGTGACCTTTGTGACCTTGCTTATCAGCTATCCGACAGCCCTCTTTTTGACCCGTCTCAAGCACCGTCAACTCTGGCTCATGCTGATTATCCTGCCTACCTGGATCAATTTGCTCCTTAAAGCCTATGCCTTTATCGGAATTTTTGGTCAAAATGGCTCCATTAATCAATTCTTGGAATTTATCGGAATTGGTTCACAACAGTTGCTTTTTACCGATTTCTCCTTTATCTTTGTCGCAAGCTACATCGAGCTTCCCTTTATGATATTGCCAATCTTTAATGTCTTGGATGATATGGACAACAATCTCATCAATGCCAGCTACGACCTCGGTGCGACCAAGTGGGAGACCTTCCGACATGTCATCTTCCCTCTGTCTATGAATGGTGTGCGAAGTGGAGTTCAGTCGGTCTTTATCCCCAGCTTGAGTCTCTTCATGCTGACCCGTTTGATTGGTGGGAACCGTGTTATTACGCTGGGAACGGCTATTGAACAGAATTTCCTAACCAATGACAACTACGGTATGGGTTCAACCATCGGTGTGATTCTCATCCTGACCATGTTCATTACCATGTGGGTGACTAAGGAAAGGAGAGAACGATGAAAAAATTTGCCAACCTTTATCTGGGACTGGTCTTTCTTGTCCTCTACCTGCCGATTTTTTACCTGATTGGTTATGCTTTTAACGCAGGCAACGACATGAATAGCTTTACAGGTTTTAGCTTGAGCCATTTTAAAACCATGTTTGGCGATGGTCGCCTTATGTTGATTGTGACTCAGACCTTTTTCTTAGCATTTTTATCAGCCTTGATAGCGACCATTATCGGGACTTTTGGTGCCATTTACATCTACCAGTCTCGTAAGAAATACCAAGAAGCCTTTCTATCACTCAATAATATCCTCATGGTTGCGCCTGATGTTATGATTGGTGCCAGCTTCTTGATTCTCTTTACCCAACTCAAGTTTTCACTTGGCTTTTTGACCGTTCTTTCTAGTCACGTAGCCTTCTCCATTCCTATCGTGGTCTTGATGGTTTTGCCTCGTCTTAAGGAAATGAACGGTGACATGATTCATGCGGCCTATGACCTTGGTGCCAGTCAATTTCAGATGTTCAAGGAAATCATGCTTCCTTACCTGACTCCGTCTATCATTGCAGGTTATTTCATGGCCTTCACCTATTCGTTAGATGACTTTGCCGTGACCTTCTTTGTGACGGGAAATGGCTTTTCAACCTTGTCAGTCGAGATTTACTCTCGTGCTCGTAAGGGGATTTCCTTAGAAATCAATGCCCTGTCTGCCCTTGTCTTTCTCTTTAGTATTATCCTAGTTGTTGGATATTACTTTATCTCACGTGAGAAGGAGGAGCAAGCATGAAAAAACTCTATTCATTTTTAGCAGGAATTGTAGCCATTATCCTCGTCTTGTGGGGAATTGCGACGCATCTAGACAGTAAAATCAATAGCCGAGATAGTCAAAAACTGGTCATTTACAACTGGGGTGACTATATCGATCCAGAACTTTTGGAGCAATTCACAGAAGAAACAGGCATCCAAGTCCAGTACGAGACTTTTGACTCCAATGAAGCCATGTATACCAAGATCAAGCAGGGTGGAACGACTTACGATATTGCCATTCCAAGCGAATACATGATTAACAAGATGAAGGACGAAGACCTCTTGGTACGGCTTGACTATTCAAAACTTGAAGGTCTTGAAAATATAGGACCAGAGTTCCTCAACCAGTCCTTTGACCCAGGCAATAAATTCTCCATTCCTTACTTCTGGGGAACACTGGGAATTATCTATAATGAAACAATGGTAGAGGAAGCGCCTGAGCATTGGGATGACCTCTGGAAACCAGAGTATAAGAACTCTATCATGCTCTTTGATGGGGCGCGTGAGGTGCTGGGACTAGGACTCAATTCCCTAGGCTACAGCCTCAACTCCAAGGATCCCCAGCAGTTGGAAGAGACAGTAGATAAGCTCTATAAATTGACGCCAAATATCAAGGCTATCGTTGCAGACGAGATGAAGGGCTACATGATTCAGAACAACGCTGCAATCGGCGTGACCTTCTCTGGTGAAGCCAGTCAAATGCTAGAAAAAAATGAAAATCTACGCTATGTGGTACCGACTGAGGCCAGCAACCTTTGGTTTGATAATATGGTCATTCCCAAAACAGTCAAAAACCAAGATGCCGCCTATGCCTTTATTAACTTTATGTTGAAACCCGAAAATGCCCTCAAAAATGCAGAGTATGTCGGTTATTCAACTCCAAACCTACCAGCTAAGGAACTGCTCCCAGAGGAGAAAAAAGAAGACAAGGCCTTCTATCCAGATGCTGAAACCATGAAACACCTAGAAGTTTATGAGAAATTTGACCATAAATGGACAGGCAAATACAGTGACCTCTTCCTTCAGTTTAAAATGTATCGGAAGTAGGAGTTAGCAGTCACGAAACGAATCAGTAAAGCTGGTTCGTTTTTTATGTAAAAGGCAATTTTTGTAACTGTATGTTTTTCTATGATAGTTGCTTATTTGCTTGCCTAGTAGTATACTAAGCTTAACCTTACAGAAAGCGGTAACAAACAATGAAAATGTCTACTTTTTTCAAAAAATTTTTTTGGCCAGCCTTTTTGACTGTTCAGCAAACTGTTATGCTATTCTATCTAAAGGATGGTTTGGATCGACAATACCTAACAACTGATTCCATACATTTGGTGATAGGGTACTTTATATTTGTAAATCTTTTCGAAGCTATTTTTAACAATTCGAAAATGTGGGATAAAAGTTGGGATAAAAAGAAAAAAGGTAGTAAGAAAAAATATATCCTGAAAAAGTAATCTGAGATGTAGGGAATTTGTCTGATTCAATGGAGAGCATTTCCAGTTGACGCAAGCTTAAAAAAACGATATAATAAGAAAGTTGAGAATTGATTTTCTCTTGTCTTAGTCCAGAGAAATGGCGGTGCTGCGAGCCATCTAAGCTAGGAAGTCATGCTACTCAATCATACAATTGCATAAGAATAAGAGAATGACAAGTTCATTGAATGAAGGTGGTACCGCGGTTTTTCGCCCTTCGTGATATGAGCTTGTCTTTTGATTTTTGGAGGTGTTGATGAAAACATTTCTTGTCAAACAAAAGTTTCGTCTTGGAGGCGAACGCTTCGCTATCAAGGATGACAGGGGAGAAATCGCCTATCAGGTGGAGGGATCATTTTTTAAGATTCCCAAAACCTTTACCATCTATGATGCTAATGGTGAACAGGTCAGTCAGATCAGTAAAGAAATCTTGACCTTGCTTCCTCGTTTTGAGATTCAGCTTCGGGATGGCTCGAGTTTTGTCATTCGTAAGAAGTTGACCTTCTGGCGAGATAAGTATGAGTTTGATAATCTAGGTCTTCGTATCGAGGGCAATATCTGGGATTTGAATTTCAAATTGCTGGATGATCGCGATCAGCTGATTGCGGAAATCAAGAAAGAACTCTTCCATCTGACCTCTACCTATACCGTAACCGTCCTTGAGGATGATTATGCAGACCTAGTCATTTCCCTCTGTGTCGCGATTGACTATGTGGAAATGCTGGAAAGCCAATCACATTAAACAAGTAAATAAGGAGACAATATGAAACAACTATCTAGTGCACAAGTACGCCAAATGTGGCTTGATTTCTGGGCGACCAAAGGTCACTCAGTAGAACCATCAGTGAGCTTGGTTCCTGTAAATGACCCAACTCTTTTGTGGATCAACTCTGGGGTAGCAACTCTTAAGAAATACTTTGACGGGACTATCATCCCTGAAAATCCACGTATTACCAATGCTCAAAAAGCGATTCGTACCAACGACATTGAAAACGTAGGGAAGACTGCGCGTCACCACACCATGTTTGAAATGTTGGGGAATTTCTCTATCGGGGATTACTTCCGTGACGAAGCCATCACTTGGGCTTATGAGCTTTTGACAAGCCCTGAGTGGTTTGACTTCCCGGCTGAAAAACTGTACATGACCTACTATCCAGACGATAAAGATTCTTATAACCGCTGGATTGAAGTGGGAGTGGATCCAAGCCACTTGATTCCAATTGAGGACAACTTCTGGGAAATCGGTGCGGGGCCTTCTGGACCAGATACAGAAATCTTCTTTGACCGTGGAGAAGCTTTTGACCCAGAAAATATCGGTCTTCGCCTCCTTGCAGAAGATATCGAAAATGACCGTTATATCGAAATCTGGAACATCGTTTTGTCACAATTTAACGCAGACCCTGCTCTTCCTCGTAGCGAATACAAGGAATTACCACACAAGAACATTGATACGGGCGCTGGTTTGGAGCGTTTGGTGGCGGTTATCCAAGGGGCTAAGACAAACTTTGAAACGGACCTCTTCATGCCAATCATTCGTGAAGTGGAGAAATTGTCTGGTAAGGTCTATGACCAGGATGGCGACAACATGAGCTTTAAGGTTATTGCTGACCACATCCGTTCCCTTTCATTTGCTATCGGCGATGGTGCCCTTCCAGGAAATGAAGGTCGTGGTTATGTCCTTCGTCGTCTCCTTCGTCGTGCGTCTATGCATGGTCAAAAATTGGGTATCAACGAGCCTTTCCTTTACAAACTCGTTCCAACTGTTGGAAAAATCATGGAAAGCTACTACCCAGAAGTTCTTGAAAAATGTGACTTTATCGAAAAAATCGTGAAGAGTGAGGAAGAATCATTTGCTCGTACTCTTCACTCAGGTCAACACTTTGCCCAAGGCATCGTAGCAGACTTGAAAGAAAAAGGTCAATCTGTCATTGCTGGTTCAGATGTCTTCAAGCTTTATGACACTTATGGATTCCCAGTTGAATTGACTGAAGAAATCGCTGAAGAAGCTGGTATGACTGTAGACCGTGAAGGTTTTGAAGCAGCCATGAAAGAACAGCAAGAACGCGCGCGTGCCTCAGCTGTTAAGGGTGGCTCAATGGGTATGCAAAATGAAACCCTTCAAAACATCACTGTAGAAAGTGTCTTCAACTACAATGCTAGCCAATTGTCTTCTAAATTGGTGGCTATCGTAGCTGACAATGCAGAAGTAGAAGCTGTGTCAGAAGGAACTGCTTCACTTATCTTTGCGGAAACGCCATTCTATGCTGAAATGGGTGGACAGGTCGCTGACCACGGACAAATCTTGGATGAGTCAGGTAAGGTCGTGGCTACTGTCACAAATGTTCAAAAAGCACCAAACGGACAAGCTCTTCATACAGTTGAAGTCCTTGCCCCACTTGCCTTGAACCAAGAATATACTTTGGCAATCGATACAAATCGTCGTCACCGTGTCATGAAAAACCACACTGCGACTCACTTGCTTCACGCTGCTCTTCACAATATCCTTGGAAACCACGCGACACAAGCAGGATCTCTTAACGAAGTTGAATTCCTTCGCTTTGACTTTACCCACTTCCAAGCAGTAACTGCAGAAGAATTGCGTGCGATTGAGCAGCAAGTCAACGAAAAAATCTGGGAAGCTCTTGAAGTGAAGACAGTTGAAACAGATATTGACACTGCCAAGGAAATGGGAGCTATGGCTCTCTTTGGTGAGAAATATGGTAAAGAAGTCCGTGTCGTGACTATCGGTGATTACTCTATCGAGCTTTGTGGTGGTACCCACGTTGGCAACACTTCTGAGATTGGTCTTTTCAAGATTGTCAAAGAAGAAGGAATCGGTTCAGGAACTCGTCGTATCTTGGCAGTAACTGGTAAGGAAGCCTTTGAAGCCTACCGTGAACAAGAGGACGCTCTTAAAGCTGTCGCAGCAACTCTTAAAGCACCTCAAGTCAAGGAAGTCCCTCACAAGGTAGAAGGACTCCAAGAACAACTTCGTCAGCTTCAAAAAGAAAATGCTGAGTTGAAAGAAAAAGCCGCAGCTGCAGCCGCAGGCGATATCTTCAAGGACGTTAAGGAAGTCAATGGTCACCGTTATATCGCTAGCCAAGTGTCTGTATCAGATGCCGGTGCGCTTCGTACTTTTGCGGACAACTGGAAACAAAAAGACTACTCTGATCTTCTTGTCCTTGTTGCTGCTATCGGTGACAAAGTCAATGTCCTTGTAGCAAGTAAGACAAAAGACCTTCATGCAGGAAACCTTGTCAAAGAATTGGCACCAATCGTCGATGGACGTGGTGGTGGTAAACCAGACATGGCCATGGCAGGAGGAAGCAACCAAGCTAAGATCCAAGAATTGTTGGATGCAGTAGCAGGTAAATTGTAAGAAAATAAAGATCTATCCATTTGGGTAGGTCTTTTTTGTGAATAGAAAAAAGCCAAATCCGATTGGACCTGGCTTGATTATCATTTGCTATTATACTCAATGAAAATCAAAGAGTAAACTAGGAAACTTGTCGTAGGCTGTACTTGAGTACGGAAAGGCTACGTTGACGCGGTTTGAAGAGATTTCCGAAGAGTATCAGATTGTATTGGCTGCCCAGACACTTACCGAAGCAGCTGAGACTGGGAATTGTCCATAACCTTCCTCATCAATTGTAATTTGACCTTGGTTGTTTTCAAGTAAATCTACAAAGGTTTGGTTAGCCCATTCTTGGCCGACAAACATTGACTTGCTGTTTTCTTGTTTGTTTGAAATCAGGACTGCGATTGGTGATTGATGTTCAGCACCTGAACGTACCCAACCGATACAGTTAGGGTCATCAAAGTAGTCATTTTGTTCTCCATAGGCCAAATCTTTTCGGATGGTTAGGAGGCGGTCAAGGACTTCTTTGAAATCTTGTTGAGCATACTGCCCTGAAATCCCGTAGTAATCTCCGTAAAAGACACATGGAAGCCCATCTTGGCGTAATAGAATGAGAGCATAGGCTGCTGGTTTGAACCATTCTTCAACAGTAGACTCAAGAGCCTGACCACGTTGGGTATCGTGATTGTCGACAAAGGTTACAGCCTTGTCAGGTTTGAGTTCAACCAAGCTATCTGTAAAAATACCACGAAGGTCATAGTTTGTGCCAGCTTGACTGGCTTCAAAGAGATTCTGGTGGAGACGAACATCGACAAGGTCAAAGCGTTCTTCCGTTTTTTCAAGATAGTCTAGGTTAGCTTCCTTGTCAGGGTTCCAAAATTCACCAAAAACATAGAAATCTTGACCGTATTTTTCCTTCATATCACGGATGAAATTGCCCATAAAGAAGGAGTCGATGTGCTTAACTGCATCCAAACGGAAACCAGCTACACCAGTGGTTTCCATGAACCAGTCAGCCCAGTCATAGATGTTTTGGATGACTTCAGGATGTTTAAAGTCTAGGTCAGCATACATGAGATAGTCGTAGTTTCCGTTTTCGTTATCGACCAATTCCTCGTTAGCCCAGCCCTTGTTATCACCCTGGATCAGATAAATCCCAGATTTACGACGTTTGGCATCGTAGTCTGTACCTGTGAAGTGGTACCAGTGCCAGTGGAAGTCATTATAGGTATCTTGGCGACCATCGAAGGTAAAGCTAGTCCAGCCGTTGATGGTGAAGGGTTCTCCGAGTTCGACTGTACGATCTTCAGGATCCACTTCGATAACCTGAAAGGCTTCCATGTGATCGGCTGCAGCCTTGTGATTGAGTACCACATCGGCCATAGGCTGGATTCCCTGTGCTTTTAGGGTTTGAATAGCTTGAAGATAGTCTTCTTTGAAACCGTACTTGGTACGGACTGTACCTTTTTGGCTGAACTCTCCTAGGTCGAATAAGTCATAGACTCCATAGCCGACATCTTTTTCATTGGTTGCCTTAAAAGCTGGTGGCATCCAGACGTGGCTAATCCCCAGATCAGCTAGGTGTGGAGCATCTTCAGCTAGACGCGTCCAGTGCTGACCGTCGTGGGGCAGATACCATTCAAAGTATTGCATGAGTGTTTGATTTTGCATGATGTTTCCTCTTACTTGTCAATCTTGTTCTTTATTCTATCATAAAGTATTGGTTAGCGCCAACGTTTGCATAAGATAGAAGGAAACTATTTTAACTACTTAAAATAAAGTATTGATTTTTTTGTATCAAAGTGCTAGTATAATAGTATGTAATATAGATAAAGATAGGAGTCATCCCATGATTGAATTTCAAAATGTTAGTAAGTTGTATGGTGATAAAGAGGCTTTGAGCAATCTCAATTTGCAGATTGAAAATGGGGAGATTATGGGCTTGATTGGCCATAATGGGGCTGGAAAATCGACCACTATAAAATCCCTAGTCAGTATCATTTCACCCAGCAGTGGTCGTATTTTGGTAGATGGTCAGGATTTATCGGAAAATCGCTTGGCGATCAAACGAAAGATTGGCTACGTAGCAGACTCGCCTGACTTATTTTTACGCTTAACAGCCAATGAATTTTGGGAATTGATCGCCTCATCCTATGATCTGACTAGCTCTGACTTGGAGACTAGTCTAGCTAGGCTATTGAGTGTTTTTGATTTTGCTGAAAACCGCTATCAGGTTATTGAAACCCTTTCTCACGGAATGCGTCAGAAAGTCTTTGTCATCGGAGCACTCTTGTCTGATCCCGATATTTGGGTTTTGGACGAACCCTTGACTGGTTTGGATCCCCAGGCTGCCTTTGATTTGAAGCAAATGATGAAGGAACATGCACAAAAAGGCAAGACAGTCTTGTTTTCAACCCATGTCCTAGAGGTAGCTGAGCAAGTCTGTGATCGGATTGCTATTTTGAAAAAGGGGCATTTGATCTATTGTGGTAAGGTAGAGGACTTGAGAAAAGACCACCCAGACCAGTCTTTGGAAAGTATCTACCTTAGCCTTGCTGGTAGAAAAGAGGAGGTTTCAGATGCGTCTCAAGGTCATTAAAAAATTAGTTGATATCAATATCCTCTATTCATCTCAAGAAGCGAATCTGGCTAACCTACGAAAGAAGCAGGCTAAGAATCCTGGGAAAAAAGTAAATGTTTCCGCTAGAGTCCTAAGTTCTTACATTTTTTCTAGTCTCTTGATGCTATTAATGTTTATAAATATAGCCTTTCGTTTTCCTTTTGATGAAATGCCAAGTTTTTTTAGTAGCATGGTTGCTATTTTACTGGTGCTTGCCTTTTCAACTTCTTTCACTGCATTTTACAATGTCTTTTATGAGAGTAAGGACCTGGCCTCCTATAGGCCCTATGCCTTTAAAGAATCAGAGATTATAATCGCTAAAGGCCTGTCTGTCCTCTTGCCAGCTCTAGCTGGAATTGTACCAATCCTAGCTTATTTTCTAGTCCTCTATATTAGGCTAGCTCCTTCTCTGTGGTTGGGTTTGCCTTTGATGCTGCTGTCCTTGGCCTTATTATTTGTCTCTGTTACTTTAGTGATGGTAGTGGCAGTACATTTCTTGGCTCAGACTACGGTCTTCAGAAAGTATCAGTCTATTTTTGCGAATGTGATGATTGGGATAGGAGTTCTCATACCTTTAATATTTGTCCTCTTTCTACAGTCGACTTTTGGAAGTATTGTTGACAAAGTTAGAGACATTCCATTTCTCCTTTATCCTCTTCATATCTTTTACAAAATAGCAGTGGAGCCTTTTTCGACAGAAGCCATACTGGGTCTGTTAGCTTGGATAGCTTTAACTGTTTTCTTGCTTTACCTGACCAAAAAGAAGGTTCTTCCTCATTTTTATGACGTGATTCTGCTTAACAGTGAGGAGAAGGTCAAGAAAGAACGTCGCAATAAGGAGAGAATTTCAACTACTAATAAAAAGGGCTTTTTCCGTATGGTTTTACGCTACCACCTCACCCTCTTGGGACAGGGAACTGGCGTGATTACAGTGCTTTTTACAAGTGCTTTTCTTCCTTATCTCATGATGATCGGTCTGATTTCCAAAATTCGAGATTCTCAGATAGTTCCAGACATTCATCCTCCATACTGGTTACCCTTGTTTTTTATAGCTCTATTTATAGCAGTTGTCAATAACAATATCACCAGCCTGCATTCAATTGCCTTGTCCTTAGAGAGGGAAAATGTTGATTTTCTGAAGAGTTTGCCCTTTGACTTTGCTCGTTATGTGAAAGTGAAATTTTGGATTATATTTGCTGTCCAGTCCTTTTTACCAGTTCTGACTTTACTTGGCCTTTCTCTATATCTAGGCTTGCCCATCCTTTCGATGATTTACCTTCTTGTGGCATGGATCCTTGCCAGTGTCATCCTTTCTTGCCACCATTACCTTAAGGACGTGAAAAATTTGTCAACAAATTGGAGTAACATTACGGACCTGGTGAACCGTTCAAATCGTATAGTAGCAATTGTTTTGATTTTGGTTTATAGTGCAATCTTAATGGCCCTTGTAATAGGGAGCTTATTCTTGGTTCGGTCTCTCTCCCCTATCCTTGCCATTAGCTTGGGAGTAGGAGCTCTTATCCTCTTGCTTGCTCTTGCTATTTTTGGCTATCATTACTACCTTTCACGCATATTGGCAGAAATAGAAAAAAGATGAGCTAGTTGGTCGCTTGCTTGATAAATTTTATAAAAAGAAATGAAGCTGAGCAAAAAACCACTTCTAACTATCAAAAAACGAGTATTTCCGTAGATGGAGGTACTCGTTTTTCTATGCCATTTTTCTTATCATAAAAACAAAACGACTAGAAATTTATAACAATGTATAAATCCTACAGCATCAATTGCTTAAATTTTGGACTAGATTTTATCTATGATGTTTTGAAGATTAATGGAGTTTGAGATGTTTGCTATTTATGGATAGTGTACAAAGTAAATTGTTACTGGCGAGCTCTCTCATGCTTCTGGGTTTGCCTTTCATCTAGTTATTCTTATAAAAAGCCGTTTTATACTCAATGAAAATCAAAGAGCAAACTAGGAAGCTAGCATCAGGTTGCTCAAAGCACCGCTTTGAGGTTGCAAATAAATCTGACGTGGTTTGAAGAGATTTTCGAAGAGTATTAGACTAATTTCCACTTTGGTGAGTCAAGTGGAAGTTACGGAAATAATTCCTATTTGTAAAACTCTGATAAGTCTTGGCTGATTTTGGAGAAATGTGGTATAATTTTTCTTATGGAAAAGATTATCATTACAGCAACTGCTGAAAGTATTGAACAAGTTAAACAACTGCTCGAAGTTGGCGTAGACCGTATCTATGTCGGTGAGAAAGATTTTGGCCTTCGTCTGCCAACAACCTTTAGTTATGACCAATTGCGTGAAATCGCTAAGTTGGTTCATGATGCTGGTAAGGAATTGATCGTTGCAGTTAACGCCCTCATGCACCAAGATATGATGGACCGTATCAAGCCTTTCTTAGATTTCTTGGAAGAAATCAAGACAGACTACATTACGATTGGGGATGCAGGTGTCTTTTATGTGGTCAATCGCGATGGTTATTCCTTTAAAACCATCTACGATGCTTCAACCATGGTAACAAGCAGTCGTCAGATTAACTTCTGGGGACAAAAGGCTGGCGCATCTGAGGCTGTTTTGGCGCGTGAAATTCCATCGGCTGAACTTTTCAAAATGCCAGAGATTTTGGAAATTCCCGCCGAAGTTTTGGTGTACGGTGCTAGTGTCATTCACCATTCTAAACGTCCACTCTTGCAAAACTACTATAACTTCACGCACATCGATGATGAAAAGACGCGTACGCGTGACCTCTTCTTGGCTGAGCCAAGTGACCCAGAGAGTCATTATTCCATTTTTGAAGACAATCATGGTACCCACATCTTTGCCAACAATGACCTTGATTTGATGACCAAATTGACAGAATTGGTAGAACATGGTTTCACTCACTGGAAACTAGAAGGGCTCTACACTCCTGGTCAAAACTTTGTTGAGATTGCAAAACTCTTTATTCAAGCGCGTAGCTTGATTCAAGAGGGCAACTTTAGCCATGACCAAGCCTTCTTACTGGATGAAGAAGTTCGCAAGTTACACCCTAAAAACCGTTTCCTTGATACAGGATTTTATGACTACGATCCTGATATGGTTAAATAGAGTAAATAGATAGTTGAGAGAAGGAAGATACAAATATTTCTTCTCTCAATTTTTCTTATTTTCCAATATTTTCAAAAAATCAGTAGGCTAGGATGCTCTATTTGGTGGGATTTTTAAGCTAAGTAGTGTCCATGAGTTTGAAAATTATCCCATGTTTGCAGGTGCCAAATGGCCCTTTTTTTGGTATAATTTTTTATAATGAAAACGATTGGTAATCGCTATGTTGTGGTGGATTTAGAGGCAACTAGCACAGGTAGTAAGGCTAAAATTATCCAAGTGGGAATTGTCGTGATTGAGGATGGGAAAATCGTCGATCACTATACGACGGATGTCAATCCACATGAACCCTTAGATGCTCATATCAAAGAACTGACAGGATTGACAGACAAACGTCTGGCGCAAGCACCTGATTTTTCGCAAGTTGCCAGAAACATTTTTGACTTGGTGGAGGATGGGATTTTTGTAGCCCACAATGTTCAGTTTGATGCCAATCTTTTGGCGGAAAATTTATTTTTTGAAGGATATGAGCTAAGAAATCCTCGTGTGGACACGGTCGAATTGGCCCAGGTCTTTTTCCCTGAACTGGAAAAATATAGTTTGCCGATTTTGTGTCGAGAATTAGGAATTCCTCTAAAACACGCCCACACAGCCCTTTCAGATGCCCAAGCTACTGCGGAATTACTCTTATTTCTACGGAAAAAGATGGCCCAGCTTCCTAAAGGTCTCTTGGAACGCTTGCTGGAAATGGCTGATGCCCTCCTATATGAGTCCTACCTAGTTATTGAAGAGATGTATCGCAGCCAATCTATCCTGAGTTCTCCAGACTTGGTCCAAGTTCAAGGGCTATATTTCAAGAAAACGGCTGCTTCCCTTGAGCCAAGAAAACTATCTCAAGATTTTTCTAAAAACATTTCTCTATTGAGCCTTGAAGTGAGGGAGGAACAAGAAAGTTTTGCTAAAGAGGTCGGTTTGCTATTGAAAGATGAGTCTGTCTCTCTGATTCAAGCACCGACAGGAATTGGGAAAACCTATGGCTATCTCTTACCCGCTTTATCTCAAGTGAAAGAGCGACAAATTGTTCTTAGTGTTCCGACAAAGATTCTTCAAAATCAAATTATGGAAGAAGAAGGTAAACGTCTTAAAGATGTGTTCCATATAGATATTCATTCTTTAAAGGGACCACACAATTATCTGAAGCTGGATGCCTTTTATCGTTCCTTGCAGGAAAATGATGAAAATCGCTTATTTAGACGCTTTAAAATGCAACTCTTGGTCTGGCTGACAGAGACAGAAACGGGGGATTTGGATGAAATCGGACAACTATACCGTTACCAACATTTTCTAAGAGACCTTCGTCATGATGGGAATTTATCATCCAAGAGCTTATTTGTGACGGAAGATTTTTGGAAAAGAAGTCAAGAAAGGGCACAAACCTGCAAGCTTTTAGTGACCAATCATGCCTATCTTGTAACTAGACTTGAAGATAATCCTGAATTTGTAAGTGACCGTTTATTGATTATTGATGAAGTCCAAAAAGTTTTGTTGGCTCTAGAAAATCTGCTTCAAGAGACCTACGATATCCAGTCTATTGTCGATTTGCTTGATAAGGCTTTAGTAGGAGAAGAAAACAGGGTTCAACAACGAATACTAGAAAGTATTCGCTTTGAGTGCCTCTACTTGATAGAACAATTTCAGTCTGGCAAATCTAGGAAAAATATCTTAGATTCTCTGGCCAATCTCCATCAGTATTTTTCAGAATTAGAGGTAGAAGGCTTTGAGGAACTGGTTCACTATTTTACGGCTGAGGGTGATTACTGGCTTGAAGCAACTGAAACGAGTCAAAAGAAAATTCAAATTTCTTCTACGAAATCAGGCCGTATTCTTCTATCTTCCTTAGTGCCTGATTCATGTCAAGTCTTGGGAGTGTCGGCCACTCTTGAGATTAGTCAGAGAGTTTCTTTGGCAGATCTTTTGGGTTATCCTGAAGCTAAATTTGTTAAGATTGAAGCTTGTAAAAAACAGGATCAAGAAGTGATCTTGGTCAAAGATTTCCCCTTGGTAACAGAAACCTCCTTAGAAGTTTACGCCAAAGAGGTAGCTGATTTGCTGATGGGAGTTCAAGCTTTCCAACAACCGATTTTGGTTCTCTTTACTGCCAAAGACATGCTTCTAGCAGTATCGGATTTACTTCCAGTTAGCCATCTGGCCCAGTATAAAAATGGTGATGTCCATCAACTGAAGAAACGCTTTGAAAAAGGAGAACAACAAATCTTGCTTGGTGCAGCAAGTTTCTGGGAGGGAGTCGATTTTTCAAGTCATCCTTTTGTGATTCAGGTTGTACCGAGACTTCCTTTCCAAAATCCCCAAGAGCCCTTGACGAAAAAGATCAATCAGGAACTAATTCAAGAAGGGAAAAATGCCTTTTATGATTATCAATTGCCCATGGCCATTATTCGATTAAAACAGGCTTTGGGAAGAAGTATGAGACGCGAACACCAACGTTCTTTAACCCTCATTCTGGATAGAAGAATCGTCGGAAAACGATATGGCAAGCAAATAGTGACTTCTCTAGCAAAAGAAGCGACTGTTAAAACCGTCTCTCGATCCGAAGTTGATGAGGCTGTTGATAAATTTTTAAATGAACTTTGATAAATAGTATTGTATGAAAGTATAAGGTTAGTGTATATGAAACGTTCTCTCGACTCTAGAGTCGATTATAGTTTGCTATTGCCAGTATTTTTTCTACTGGTTATTGGCGTGGTGGCTATCTATATAGCTGTTAGTCATGATTATCCAAACAATATTCTGCCCATTTTAGGGCAGCAGGTCGCATGGATTGCCTTGGGGCTTGTGATTGGTTTTGTGGTTATGCTCTTTAATACAGAATTTCTTTGGAAAGCGACCCCCTTTCTATATATGTTAGGTTTGGGACTCATGGTCTTGCCGATCGTCTTTTATAATCCAAGCCTAGTTGCATCAACGGGTGCCAAAAACTGGGTATCAATAAATGGAATTACCCTATTCCAACCGTCAGAATTTATGAAGATATCCTATATCCTCATGTTGGCCCGTGTCATTGTCCAATTTACAAAGAAACATAAGGAATGGCAACGTACAGTTCCGCTGGACTTTTTATTAATTTTTTGGATGATTGTCTTTACCATTCCAGTCCTAGTTCTTTTGGCACTTCAAAGTGACTTGGGGACGGCTTTGGTTTTTGTAGCCATTTTCTCAGGAATCGTCTTACTATCAGGAGTTTCTTGGAAAATTATTATTCCAGTATTTGTGACTGCTGTAACAGGAGTTGCTGGTTTCTTAGCCATTTTTATCAGTAAGGGCGGTCGTGCTTTTCTTCATCAACTGGGAATGCCGACCTACCAAATTAATCGAATTTTGGCTTGGCTCAATCCATTCGACTTTGCCCAAACAACCACTTATCAGCAGGCTCAAGGACAGATTGCCATTGGAAGCGGTGGCTTATTTGGTCAAGGTTTTAATGCTTCCAATCTGCTTATTCCAGTTCGAGAGTCGGATATGATTTTCACGGTGATCGCAGAAGATTTTGGCTTTATTGGCTCAGTCCTTGTCATTGCTCTTTATCTCATGCTCATTTACCGTATGTTGAAGATTACTCTTAAATCAAATAACCAGTTCTACACCTATATTTCCACAGGTTTGATTATGATGTTACTCTTCCATATCTTTGAGAATATCGGTGCCGTGACGGGTTTGCTTCCTTTGACTGGGATTCCTCTGCCTTTTATTTCGCAAGGGGGATCGGCTATTATCAGTAACTTGATCGGTGTTGGCTTGCTTTTATCGATGAGTTATCAAACTAATCTAGCTGAAGAAAAGAGTGGAAAAGTCCGATTCAAGCGGAAAAAGGTTGTATTAAAACGAATCAAATAAGGAGAAAATCATGGTTAAAGTAGCAGTTATGTTGGCTCAGGGCTTTGAAGAAATTGAAGCTTTGACAGTTGTGGATGTTTTGCGTCGGGCAAATATCACTTGTGATATGGTTGGTTTTGAAGAGCAAGTGACGGGTTCACATGCAATCCAAGTCACAGCAGATCGTGTCTTTGATGGTGATTTATCAGATTATGACATGATTGTCCTTCCTGGAGGGATGCCTGGTTCTGCACATTTGCGCGATAATCAGGCCTTGATTCAAGAATTGAAAAGCTTCGAGCAAGAAGGAAAGAAACTGGCAGCCATTTGTGCGGCTCCAATTGCCCTCAATCAAGCAGGGGTATTGAAAAATAAGAAGTTTACTTGTTATGATGGTGTTCAAGAGCAAATCCTTGATGGTCAATATGTCAAGGAAACAGTAGTGGTAGATGGTCATTTGACAACCAGTCGAGGTCCCTCGACAGCCCTTGCCTTTGCCTACGAGTTGGTAGAGCAATTAGGAGGAGACGCAGAGGGGTTACGAACTGGAATGCTCTATCGAGATGTCTTTGGTAAAAATCAATAAAACGGGAGTTAACCTCTCGTTTTTTTATGTGGAAAACTCAGGGAAATCATCGCTTTTTTAACGAAAAAATGGTATAATGAAAGCTATGAAATATCACGATTATATCTGGGATTTAGGTGGAACTTTACTGGATAATTATGAAACTTCAACAGCTGCATTTGTTGAAACATTGGCACTGTATGGTATCAGACAAGACCATGATAGTGTCTATCAAGCTTTAAAGGTTTCTACTGATTTTGCAATTGAGACATTCGCTCCCAACTTAGAGCATTTTTTAGAAAAGTACAAGGAAAATGAAGCCAGAGAGCTTGAACACCCGATTTTGTTTGATGGAGTTGCTGACTTATTGGAGGACATTTCAAATCAAGGTGGGCGTCATTTTTTGGTCTCTCATCGAAATGATCAGGTCTTGGAAATTTTAGAAAAGACCTCCATAGCAGCTTATTTTACGGAAGTAGTGACTTCTAACTCAGGCTTTAAGAGAAAACCAGATCCTGAGTCTATGATTTATTTAAGAGAGAAGTATCAGATTGATTCTGGGCTTGTTATTGGTGATCGGCCGATTGATATCGAAGCAGGTCAAGCTGCAGGACTAGCTACCCACTTGTTTACCAGTATCGTGAATTTAAGACAAGTATTAGACATGTAAGAAAAAGGAATAAGATGACAGAAGAAATCAAAAATCTGCAGGCACAAGATTATGATGCCAGTCAAATTCAAGTTTTAGAGGGCTTAGAGGCTGTTCGTATGCGTCCAGGGATGTATATCGGGTCAACCTCAAAAGAAGGTCTTCACCATCTAGTCTGGGAAATCGTTGATAACTCAATTGACGAGGCCTTGGCAGGATTTGCCAGCCATATTCAGGTCTTTATTGAGCCAGATAATTCAATCACTGTTGTCGATGATGGACGTGGGATTCCAGTCGATATTCAGGAAAAAACAGGCCGACCTGCCGTTGAGACAGTCTTTACGGTTCTTCACGCTGGAGGAAAATTTGGCGGTGGCGGATACAAGGTCTCAGGTGGTCTTCACGGAGTGGGGTCTTCAGTAGTTAATGCTCTTTCCACTCAGTTAGATGTTCATGTCCACAAAAACGGTAAGATTCATTACCAAGAATACCGTCGTGGTCATGTTGTCGCAGACCTTGAGGTGGTTGGAGATACGGATAAAACGGGAACAACAGTTCACTTCACACCGGACCCAGAAATCTTTACGGAAACAACAACCTTTGACTTCGATAAATTAAATAAACGGATTCAAGAGTTGGCCTTTCTAAATCGCGGTCTTCAAATTTCTATCACAGATAAGCGTGAAGGTTTGGAACAAACCAAGCATTACCATTATGAAGGTGGGATTGCTAGTTACGTTGAATATATCAACGAGAACAAGGATGTGATCTTTGATACACCAATCTACACAGACGGTGAGATGGACGATATCACAGTTGAAGTAGCCATGCAGTACACAACGGGTTATCATGAAAATGTCATGAGTTTCGCCAACAATATTCATACCCATGAAGGTGGAACGCATGAACAAGGTTTCCGTACAGCCTTGACACGTGTCATCAACGATTATGCTCGTAAGAATAAGTTACTGAAAGATAATGAAGACAACTTAACAGGGGAAGATGTCCGCGAAGGATTAACTGCAGTTATCTCGGTTAAACACCCAAATCCACAATTTGAAGGACAAACTAAGACCAAACTGGGGAACAGCGAAGTAGTCAAGATTACCAATCGCCTTTTCAGTGATGCCTTTTCTGATTTCCTTATGGAAAATCCACAGATCGCCAAGCGTATCGTGGAAAAAGGGATTTTGGCTGCTAAGGCTCGTGTGGCTGCCAAGCGTGCGCGTGAAGTTACTCGTAAAAAATCTGGTTTGGAAATTTCCAACCTTCCAGGGAAACTAGCAGACTGTTCTTCTAACAATCCTGCGGAAACAGAACTCTTCATCGTCGAAGGAGACTCAGCTGGTGGATCAGCCAAATCTGGTCGAAACCGTAAATTTCAAGCTATTCTTCCAATTCGCGGTAAGATTTTGAACGTTGAAAAGGCAAGTATGGATAAAATTCTAGCCAACGAAGAAATTCGTAGTCTTTTCACAGCGATGGGAACAGGATTTGGCGCAGAATTTGATGTATCAAAAGCTCGGTACCAAAAACTCGTTTTGATGACCGATGCCGATGTCGATGGAGCCCACATTCGTACCCTTCTTTTAACCTTGATTTATCGTTATATGAAACCAATCCTAGAAGCTGGTTATGTTTATATCGCCCAACCACCAATCTATGGTGTCAAGGTTGGAAGTGAGGTTAAAGAATATATCCAACCAGGTGCAGATCAAGAAATCAAACTCCAAGAAGCCTTGACCCGTTATAGTGAAGGTCGTACCAAACCGACTATTCAGCGTTATAAGGGTCTAGGTGAAATGGACGACCATCAGTTATGGGAAACAACCATGGATCCTGAACATCGCTTGATGGCTAGAGTTTCTGTGGATGATGCTGCAGAAGCAGATAAAATCTTTGATATGTTGATGGGGGATCGAGTAGAGCCTCGTCGTGAGTTTATCGAAGAAAATGCTGTCTATAGTACACTTGATGTCTAAAAAATAGGGAGAAGTAGTTCCCTTGGTATAAAAAATATGATATAATCGTTACGATTGTTTCAAGTAAAAAAGGAGTTTAATATGTCTGCTAGCCTAGTAATTTATTTGATAATTGCAGTTGCAGTTTTATTGGTCATTGCTTATGCTATCGCAATCTATGTAAGGAAACGCAATGAAAGTAAACTAGCAATTTTAGAAGAGAAAAAAGAAGAACTGTACAATCTTCCAGTTAATGATGAAGTTGAAGCTGTAAAAAATATGCACTTGATTGGACAAAGTCAGGTGACTTTCCGTGAATGGAATCAAAAATGGGTTGATTTATCTCTTAATTCTTTTGCCGATATCGAAAATAATCTTTTCGAGGCAGAAGGCTACAATAACTCATTCCGTTTTTTCAAGGCCAGTCATCAAATTGACCAAATCGAGAGCCAAATTACTTTGATTGAAGAAGATATTGCAGCAATTCGCAATGCCTTGGCAGATTTGGAGAAACAAGAGTCTAAAAATAGTGGACGTGTTCTTCATACCTTGGACTTGTTTGAAGAGTTACAACACAGAGTTGCTGATCATTCTGAAGAATATGGACAAGGCTTATCTGAAATTGAAAAACAATTGGAAAATATCCAATCAGAGTTTTCTCAGTTTGTAACTTTAAATTCGTCTGGAGATCCAGTAGAAGCAGCTGTGATTTTGGATAATGCTGAAAATCATATCTTGGCTTTAACGCATATTGTTGATCGTATACCAGCAATTGTAGCAACATTATCTAAAGACCTACCTGATCAACTGGAAGATTTAGAAGATGGCTACCGTAAGCTTTTAGATGCTAATTATTATTTTGCTGAAACGGATATTGAAGCGCGTTTCCAACTGCTTTATGAAGCTCTCAAGAAAAATCATGAGAATATTGCGAAATTAGAATTGGATAATGCAGAGTACGAAAATACTCAAATCCAAGAAGAGATTAATGCACTTTATGATATCTTTACAAGAGAAATTGCGGCACAGAAAGTAGTAGAAGGTTTAGTAGCAACACTTCCTACTTATCTTCAACACATGAAGGAAAATAATGCTTTATTGATAGAAGACATTGAGCGTTTGAGTAAAAACTATTTACTTTCTGAGTCGGATGCAAGTCATGTTCGTCGTTTACAGTCCGAATTAGAAAACTTTGAGACTGCTATTATTGAAGCGATTTCGGATCAGGATGAAGCAACTCAAGCATATTCAATTCTTGAAGAAAAACTTGAATCTCTGCAGGAAAATCTTAAAGAGATTGAAGATGAACAAATTGCAGTTAGTGAGCGTCTCGCACGAGTTGAGAAAGATGATATCAATGCACGTCAAAAAGCAAATGTATATGTTAATCGTCTCCATACAATCAAGAGATATATGGAAAAACGGAACCTACCTGGTATTCCACAAACTTTCTTGAAGTTATTCTTTACAGCAAGTAATAATACGGAAGATCTAATGGCTGAATTAGAGCAAAACTTAGTCAATATAGAATCAGTTAACCGTATTCTTGAAATTGCAACGAAGGATATGGAAGAGCTTGAGGCGGAAACTTATAATATTGTACAGTATGCAACCTTGACAGAGCAACTTTTACAATATTCTAACCGCTACCGCTCATTTGATGAACGTATTCAAGAAGCCTTTAATGAAGCTTTAGATATTTTTGAGAAAGAATTTGATTATCGCGCTTCGTTTGACAAGATTTCTCAAGCATTGGAAGTGGCAGAGCCTGGTGTAACCAACCGCTTTGTTACCTCATATGAGAAAACACGTGAAACAATTCGTTTCTAAAATAATAAAAAGATTTGATTGTGTGAGAAGCAGAATCAAATCTTTTTTATAGTTTTGGGGAGATTTACTTCATTTTCTCCTGAGATTGAGTTTTTTCCCAGCCGATTTATCCACCACCTCAAAACAGTGTTTTATACTCTTCGAAAATCTCTTCAAACCACATCAGCTTCGCCTTGCCTTATATATGCCATTGCTTTCGTCAGTCTTATCTGCAGCTTCAAAGTTATGCTTTGAGCAACCTGTGGCTAGCTTTCTAGTTTGCTCTTTGATTTTTCATTGATTAGCAATAGACTTCAAAATTATAAAAACGCATAATAGCAGGTGTAGAAACTTTGCTACTATGCGTTTTATTATGGAAAGGCTTACTGGATTTTTTCTTGAATCGAGTTTTTACTCAACTTCTTTACTTGGTTGGAATCGAAATCCCAATTAATTTTTCTGAGTAGAGTGTTTTGATATTGGCCTCATCAATAGAGTCCTTATCAATTTTACGTTTCAGGAAAAACTCTTGGATGGCTTCGATTTCAGTTTCTCGAATAGCACGGTGTTTATTTGAGATGAGGATTTCATAGTGAAGCGGAGCTTGGGTAAAAATAACATCTGTATTTCCAGCAGAATAGACCTCAACAAGGGTTGCATCTGTACTCTCTAGCTGGCCTTTTACAAGTTGCGAGTGTGAGTTTGTCGTATTGATAAGCTTCATAATATTTCCTCCGATTTTCTAATTCTATTATAGCATTTTTTGAATAAAGTAGCTTGGTTTAGTCAATCTTATGCTGTTTTTTCCAAGATTGGATGGCCCATTTATGGCTACCACGTTTAAGATTTTCAATAGCCTCGTCGATAGGGAACCAGGCGATACGATTAAAGTCTTCTAGTGGTTTTTGAACTTCCTTGAAAGAAGTCGCTTCATAGAGGTAGGCAGGATTGTAGTAGTAGGTGTCACGGTGACGAGAGTAGAAATATTCGTCAGCTTGTCCGTAATAGACACCAATTTCAGCTGTAAAGCCAAGCTCTTCAATCAATTCACGTTTTAGGGCTTCCTGATGGTTTTCACCAGCTTCAATTTCGCCACCTGGTAAGAACCAAGCGCCATTAGGCGCTTGAACAAGAACAATTTGTTTTTGTTCAGCGTCTGGAATAACCGCATATACACCGTAACGTGAAACATAGTCTGTATTCGCTTTTTTTCTCCGAAAGTTGGGGTTGCCATTGTATTTTCCTCATTATCTAGTATCGTTATTATTATCATAATGGACAAAGGTCGAGCTGTCAAGAAATTACAGTTATTTTAGTAAAAAAGAAGCAGAAAATTTTCATTTTCTACTCCTTTTTTATAGAATTTATTTTTCTTTTTCAGAAGTTTTTACTTCAGCTTTTTTGGCAGATTTGATTTGAATCTTGCCCTTGTTGGTCATAACTGCCTTGAGGTCTTTTTCGCCTGGATTTTCAAGGTAGTAATCAGTAATTGCGTCCTCAATATAGTCTTGAATAGTGCGGCGAAGTGGGCGTGCTCCCATTTTTGGATCATAACCAAGGTCAACCAACTTTTCCTTGACCTTGTCTGTCACATCCAAATGAATGTTGTTGCTAGAGAGCCGTTCGTTAACATCTGCTAGCATGAGCTCGACAATCTGAAGGAGGTTATCTTTGCTGAGAGCCTTAAATTCGATAATACCATCAAAACGGTTCATAAACTCTGGACTAAAGAAGTTGCCGAGTTCACCGAGAACAGAGTTGGTACGTCCTTCTCTAGCAGCCCCAAAACCAACACTGGCTTCGGCCTTACCTGTCCCTGCATTTGAAGTCATGATAATAATGGCGTCCTTGAAGCTAACGGTACGTCCTTGCCCATCTGTTAAACGACCATCGTCCAAGACTTGAAGGAACATGTGCATAACATCTGGATGGGCTTTCTCTACTTCATCCAAGAGAATAAGAGAATATGGGTTGCGGCGAACTTTTTCAGTTAATTGTCCAGCCTCATCATAGCCAACATAACCTGGAGGGGCACCGACCAACTTAGCCACGCTGTGTTTTTCCATATATTCGCTCATGTCAAAGCGAATCATGCTATCAGCAGAACCAAAGAGTTCGATAGCTAATTGTTTGGAAAGTTCTGTCTTACCGACCCCAGTTGGTCCGACGAAGAGGAAGCTTCCGATTGGGCGGTTAGGGGTCCCAAGTCCAACCCGATTACGGCGAATAGCCTTGGTAATCTTATCGACAGCATCATCTTGTCCAATAACATGAGACTTGAGGTCTTCGGCTAGATGGATGAGTTGAGATTGTTCTTTCTCTTTCAAATCCCCAACAGGGATGTTGGTTTTCTGCTCGATAATGTGTTCAATTGTTTTCTCACTGATGATAGGAGTATCTTGGTCAGTAACCTTTTTCTTTTGCATTTCCTTATACTTGGCAATTTGATCGCGGAAGTAGGCAGCTTTTTCAAAATCTTCCTCTCGTGTAGCTTGAGATTTGAGATTTTCAGCCTCAATCAAGCGTTGATCAATCACTTTAGGATCTACAAAATTCAAGGTCAAATTCATCTTAGAACCGGCTTCATCTAGGAGGTCAATAGCTTTGTCAGGCAAGAAGCGATCTTGTATGTAGCGATTGGAAAGAGTTGCAGCTGCTTCAATTGCGGCATCGGTATATTGAACGTGGTGGTAGTCTTCGTATTTCTTTTGAATACCTTTGAGGATAGTAATTGTTTCTTCCACGGTTGGTTCATCTACCTTCACCGGCTGCATACGACGCTCTAGGGCAGCATCTTTTTCAATGATACGGTATTCATTGAGGGTAGTAGCACCGACCAATTGTAGTTCTCCACGAGCAAGGGCTGGCTTGAGGATATTTCCTGCATCCATATTGCCATCGCCTGCAGAACCAGCACCGACAATTTCATGGATTTCATCGATAAAGAGAATGATGTCCTCACGTTTGCGAATTTCTTCCATGAGTTTTTGCATGCGTTCTTCAAATTGTCCACGGATACCCGTTCCTTGAACCAAGCTAACCACATCTAGACGGATGACTTGTTTACCTTGGAGTTTATGTGGAACATCGCCATCAACAATTTTCTGAGCTAGACCTTCGACAACGGCAGTTTTTCCGACACCAGGTTCACCGATAAGGACAGGATTATTTTTGGTTCTACGATTGAGAATCTCGATGACACGGATAATCTCATCATCGCGTCCAATAACGGGGTCGATATCACCACGACGAGCAATCTCAGTTACATTGATACCAAATTCTTCTAGTAGGCCTTTTTCTTGGCTAGGTGGAGGAGTTTGAGCAGGTCCACGATTTTGGGAGCCATAACCGCCGTTTCCACCGTAACCTCCACCTGATTGGGTTGGGGGAATAGGAGGAGTATTGCTAGAAGGTCTGAAATTGTTTAGATCATTGAAGAAATCACCAAAGGGATCGAAGTCACGATTGTTCAAATCTGTCATTCCTTTAAAGAGACTGTTGTTAGGATCAGTCTTGATAATCTTGTAGCAGTTTTGACAGAGGTCAATTTGTTTTTGTTTTCCATTGAGATTGGTGTAAAGATGAATTGTTGAGTCGTTGATTTTACAGTTTTGACAAAGCATACATCTACCTCATTTCTTTCTTTAGCCTGACCTGTTTAAAGGTCAAAAATAGTCAAATTTCTATACTCTCATTATAACAGGATTGGACTGTAAAGCAAGTAAAAAGATTGCAGCTTTGAGAAGTTGTTACAATGAAAATTTTTGTGAATTTGGACTATAAAAAAATCCTATTTGTGAGACAAAAAGGATTTTGGTTAGACATGCAGGGACAATCCCAGCTTGTTTTAGATTAGTAGAGGAGTTCGTAAATCTCCATTGCAATCAAGTCAATGCTGTCAAAAGTATAAGTTTCGCGAGCCTCTACATCACGAAGGGTAAAGATTGATCCGTTTTCTTCGTCGTGGCTGTATGCAACTTCTGCAACAACAACTCCTTCGCGTTCAAAATTACGTTTTAAATTTCCGCCGTCTTTTGCCATTGCTTCAAGGCGGTTGATGATTCTAACCAAATGTGATTCCATTTTGATTCTCCTTCATTTCTTATCGTTACTATTTTACCATAAAGGAGGCCAACTTGACTAGAAAAAACTAAGATTTCTCGCTAATTCTACCAGCTTAAAGTTTTTTTGAATAAATTGGATAAAAGGTTTGAATTTTAATTCAATACATGTTATAATCATACAGTATTCTATTTTAGAAAGCAGTGTGACTATGAATTTTTCTTTTTTACCTAAGTATTTACCTTATTTTAACTATGGGGCTGTTGTGACGGTTCTCATTTCTATCTGTGTTGTCTTTTTGGGAACTATTTTGGGTGTTGTCTTGGCTTTTGGGCAACGTTCAAAGTTTAAACCGCTTGTTTGGCTCGCCAACTTGTACGTTTGGATTTTCCGTGGGACACCGATGATGGTTCAGATTATGATTGCCTTTGCTCTTATGCATATCAATGCTCCGACTATTCAGGTTGGAATTTTGGGTGTCGATCTTTCTCGCTTGATTCCAGGGATTTTGATTATCTCTATGAACAGTGGTGCTTATGTTTCTGAGACTGTTCGTGCTGGGATTAATGCGGTTCCAAAAGGTCAGCTAGAGGCGGCTTATTCGCTAGGGATTCGTCCTAAAAATGCTATGAGATATGTGATTTTGCCACAAGCAATCAAAAATATCTTGCCAGCATTGGGGAACGAATTTATTACCATTATCAAGGATAGTTCCCTCTTATCAGCTATTGGTGTTATGGAGTTGTGGAATGGTGCTACAACAGTTTCTACAACAACCTATCTACCTTTGACACCACTTTTATTTGCAGCCTTTTACTACTTGATTATGACCTCTATTTTGACAGTAGCCTTGAAAGCTTTTGAAAAACGTATGGGACAAGGAGATAAAAAATAATGACAAAAACCTTGATAAAAATTGAAAATTTACATAAATCATTTGGAAAGAATGAAGTATTGAAGGGAATCAACCTCGAGATTAAACGTGGAGAAGTTGTCGTTATCATCGGTCCTTCAGGGAGCGGGAAATCTACCTTGCTTCGCTCTATGAATTTGTTGGAAGAAGCAAGCAAGGGGAAGGTCATCTTTGAGGGAGTCGATATTACGGACAAGAAGAATGACCTCTTTGCCATGCGTGAGAAGATGGGCATGGTTTTCCAACAATTTAATCTCTTTCCTAATATGACTGTGATGGAAAATATCACCTTGTCTCCTATCAAGACCAAAGGTGAAAGTAAGGAAGTTGCTGAGAAGAGAGCCCAAGAGCTTTTGGAAAAAGTTGGTTTGCCAGATAAGGCAGACGCTTATCCACAGAGTCTGTCGGGTGGGCAGCAACAACGGATTGCCATCGCGCGTGGGTTGGCTATGGAACCAGATGTTTTGCTCTTTGACGAGCCAACTTCAGCCTTGGACCCTGAAATGGTAGGAGAAGTTCTGGCTGTTATGCAAGATCTAGCCAAGTCAGGAATGACCATGGTTATCGTAACACATGAGATGGGATTTGCTCGTGAGGTGGCAGATCGTGTCATCTTTATGGCAGACGGTGTGGTTGTTGAAGACGGAACACCTGAACAGATTTTTGAACAAACCCAAGAACAACGGACTAAGGACTTCTTGAGTAAGGTTTTATAAGTTAGCTTTGTTTAGCTATTTGTAGCCAACTTTACATATAAAATATAGATTAATGAAAAGCTCGAACCGAGCTTTTTCTTATAGTTTGAAACTATAAGATAACTTAGGAAAGAAGTGTTAGAGGGTACTAGCAGTTTTTGGTATAATGGAAGATATTTGAAAGAAAAGAGAAGTGATATGACACAGATTATTGATGGGAAAGCTTTAGCGGCCAAATTGCAGGGGCAGTTGGCTGAAAAGACTGCAAAACTAAAAGAAGAAACAGGTCTAGTACCTGGTTTGGTAGTGATTTTGGTGGGAGATAATCCTGCCAGCCAAGTCTACGTTCGCAACAAGGAACGTTCTGCCCTTGCGGCTGGTTTCCGTAGCGAAGTAGTGCGAGTTCCAGAGACCATTAGTCAAGCGGAATTGTTAGACTTGATTGCTAAATACAATCAAGATTCAGCTTGGCATGGGATTTTGGTTCAGTTACCATTACCAAAACACATTGATGAAGAGGCGGTTTTATTGGCTATTGACCCAGAAAAGGATGTGGATGGTTTCCATCCTCTAAATATGGGACGCCTTTGGTCTGGACATCCAGTCATGATTCCATCAACACCTGCAGGAATTATGGAAATGTTTCATGAATATGGGATTGACTTGGAAGGTAAAAATGCAGTCGTCATCGGTCGTTCCAATATTGTCGGAAAACCTATGGCTCAGCTTCTTTTGGCCAAAAATGCGACGGTAACCTTGACTCACTCACGCACCCATAATCTTGCCAAGGTGGCTGCAAAAGCGGATATTCTTGTGGTCGCAATCGGTCGTGCTAAGTTTGTGACTGCTGACTTTGTCAAACCAGGTGCGGTTGTCATTGATGTCGGTATGAACCGCGATGAAAATGGCAAGCTCTGTGGGGATGTGGATTATGAGGCAGTTGCACCACTTGCTAGTCACATCACGCCAGTACCTGGAGGTGTCGGTCCTATGACCATTACCATGCTGATGGAGCAAACTTATCAGGCAGCACTTCGGACATTGGAAAGAAAATAAGAGAAAATTCGCTGAAGAGAGTGTATTTTCTATAGCTATATCTAAAATGGCAGAAATGAATATTAAATTTTCGATATAAGATTACAAAAGGAGGTCTGCGCCTCCTTTTTGTTGTATAATAAATGCGAGAGGAGAAAACGATGAAAGTGATTGATCAAACCTTACTAGAAAAAGTCATTATTGAACGTTCTCGTACCAGTCATAAAGGAGACTATGGCCGTCTTCTGTTGCTTGGTGGGACTTATCCTTATGGTGGTGCTGTCGTCATGGCTGCTTTGGCAGCTGTTAAAAGTGGAGCTGGTTTGGTGACTGTTGGAACAGATAGGGAAAATATTCCAGCTCTGCACAGCCATTTACCAGAGGCTATGGCCTTTTCTCTTCAAGATCAGCAATTGTTAAAAGAGCAATTGGAGAAGGCAGAAGTTGTCTTGCTGGGGCCTGGTTTACGAGACGATGCTTTTGGAGAAAATCTAGTAAAACAAGTCTTTGTTAATTTAAGCCAAAATCAGATTTTGATTGTAGATGGTGGTGCCCTGACCATTCTTGCCAGAACAAGATTGTCATTTCCTTCCAGTCAGCTTATCCTAACTCCCCACCAAAAGGAGTGGGAAAAACTGTCTGGAATTACGATTGAAAAGCAAAAGGAAGATGCAACGGCTAGTGCCCTGACTTCCTTTCCTCAAGGAACAATTTTGGTGGAGAAAGGCCCAGCTACTCGTATTTGGGAAGTTGGCCAATCTGATTATTACCAGTTACAGGTTGGTGGTCCCTATCAGGCGACTGGGGGAATGGGAGATACTCTGGCTGGGATGATTGCAGGATTTGCAGGCCAATTTCGACAGGCCAGTCTCTACGAGCGTGTAACCGTAGCGACTCATCTTCATTCAGCCATAGCCCAAGAATTAGCTCAAGAACATTATGTGGTCTTGCCAACGGAAATTAGTAATTGTCTTCCTAAAGTAATGAATAAAATATCTCAAAAAAGACTGGGATAAAATTCAATTTTAGGAGAAAACGAAGTGAATATTACTACAATAAAACGCATAATATCAAGTTTTTTTGGCTCTATAATATTTGTAGTGGGTAAATCCCCTATGGATATTATGGAGCCTATTTTGTTGTAGAAAAAAAGTCCCATAAGATCTATAATGAAAAGCAACCAAACCATCATTAGAAAGAATCCTATGGAACAATTACATTTTATCACAAAATTACTAGACATTAAAGACCCAAATATCCAAATTATGGATGTCATTAATAGGAATACCCACAAGGAAATCATCGCTAAACTGGACTACGACGCTCCATCTTGTCCTGAGTGTGGAAGTCAAATGAAGAAATATGACTTCCAAAAACCGTCTAAGGTTCCTTACCTTGAAACGACTGGTATGCCTACTAGAATTCTCCTTAGAAAACGTCGATTCAAGTGCTATCATTGCTCGAAAATGATGGTAGCTGAGACTTCTCTCGTCAAGAAGAATCACCAAATCCCTCGTATCATCAACCAAAAGATTGCCCAGAAGCTAATTGAGAAGACTTCTATGACCGATATTGCCCATCAGCTGTCTATTTCAACTTCAACTGTTATTCGCAAGCTCAATGACTTCTGTTTTAAGTCTGATTTTTCTTACCTCCCTGAGATTATGTCCTGGGACGAATATGCCTTCACTAAGGGAAAGATGAGTTTCATTGCTCAAGATTTTGATAAGCTCAATATTATCACTGTTCTTGAGGGTAGAACACAAACTATCATAAGAAATCATTTTCTGCGCTACAATCGCTCTGTTCGTTGTCAGGTGAAAATCATTACTATGGATATGTTTAGTCCTTACTATGACTTGGCTAAACATCTTTTTCCGTATGCCAAAATCGTTCTAGATTGCTTCCACATTGTACAACATCTTAGCCGTGCTATGAGTCGTGTTCGTGTCCAAATCATGAAGCAATTTGAGCGAAAATCTCATGAATATAAGGCTATCAAGCGCTACTGGAAACTCATTCAACAGGATAGCCGTAAACTGAGTGATAAGCGATTTTATCGCCCTACTTTTCGCATGCACTTAACCAATAAAGAGATTATTGACAAGCTTTTGAGCTATTCAGAAGACTTGAAACACCACTATCATCTCTATCAACTCTTGCTTTTTCACTTTCAGAATAAGGAACCGGAGAAATTTTTCGGACTCATTGAGGAAAATCTAAAGAAAGTTCATCCTCTTTTTAAGACTGTCTTTAAAACCTTTCTAAAGGACAAAGAGAAAATCGTCAATGCCCTTCAGTTACCCTATTCTAATGCCAAATTAGAAGCAACCAATAATCTCATCAAACTTATCAAACGCAATGCCTTTGGTTTTCGGAACTTTGAAAACTTCAAAAAACGGATTTTTATCGCTCTGAATATCAAAAAAGAAAGGACGAAATTTGTCCTTTCTCGAGCTTAGCTTTTCTTCAACCCACTACAGTTGACAAAGAGCCGTTTTTTTAATACCTGATATTATGTGTTTTTGACTTTAAAGCCTTTTTTCTCTGTCTCTATTTTGGAGCAAGCTTCTGCTCAGAATGTTTTATAATTTCTCGTTGATAAATCGGATAAACTGATTCCACCAAACTTTTAAGAAGAAAGCTTTTTCAACTTTCTTTTCTGCTACCATTTCGAAACTAGGACGTTCTGTGGTAATGTAACCTTGACCAATCAAATCCTTGTCTTCATAATTCAAATGGCCGACCACTGTTCCAGCTTCAAGTGGTGCTGGGATTGCTTTGGAATCAGGAGTGAATTGAACAGATTGGGAAGATTGATTCCCAACACGTTCAATTAGATAGATATCTTCTGGAGCCACTGCAGTGACCGCATCTTCTTTTCCATCTTGTACAGGGGATTTGCTATCTTGATAGGCATCACCTTTTTGAACGATTTTGCGAAGTGTAAATGTAGAAGAAATATAATCCATTAGGGAAGATGTAGCTGTAAAACGAGCGTAAGGATTATTATCTTGATGGTCTGCATTCAAAACAACTGTGATAACCCTCATACCTTTTTCGACAGTAGTACCAACAAAAGACTCTCCAGCCTTATCTGTTGTTCCTGTTTTCAGCCCATCAAAACCACCACGGTAAGCAGGCATACCTTCTAACATATAGTTGGTCGAAGTGATTGTCATCCCAGCAAAAGTAGAAGAAGGTTTTTTCGTTATTTCCAAAACTTGTGGGTACTTTTTGATGAGATTGCGAGCAACGATAGCAACATCATAAGCACTGAGCTTATTTTCATCATCTTTATTAGACCCTGGGTAAATATTATCTCCTAGAGTCTCGTTGTTAAGACCAGTTGTATTGACAACAGTGGCGTCTTTGATTCCCCATTCCAAGAGTTTGGCGCGCATCATATCGACGAAGTCTTTCTCTGAGCCAGCAATTTTCTCAGCTAGAGCAATAGCTGCACTGTTGGCACTGGATACCAGGGTTGCTTCAAGTAACTCTTCGACAGTATAATTACGGGCCTCCATAGGAACATTACTGGCTTCAGAATTTGTCGTCAATTGATAAGGATAATCAGAAATATCTACTGGGGTGGAGAGTGTGATACTTCCATTTTCTAGAGCCTCATAGACAAGATAAACTGTAAGTAGTTTTGTAATAGAAGCAATTTCGACAGGTTGAGTTGCATCTTTCTCATAGAGAATTTTACCAGTATTGGCCTCAACAGCAATCGCATGTTTAGCAGCAATATTAAAATCTTGGGCAGCAACAGTAGATGCTGACCCAATTACGGATAGACTTAGGAGAGTTAAAATGATTTTTTTCATAGTAAGTTTATTCTAACATAAAGAAAAAATATTCCCAGTTTCATGATAGAAGAAAGAAGCTTTTTTGAAAGTATGGTAAAATAGATGAATGGAGGTAGCTCATGTTTCGTAAGAATAAATTATTTTTTTGGACCAGTGAGATTTTATTAGTAACAATCATTTTTTATTTATGGAGAGAGATGGGGGCTATTATCACGCCTTTTGTAAGTGTCGCAAACACCATCATGATTCCTTTTCTTCTAGGTGGTTTTTTATATTATTTGACCAATCCTATTGTAAATTTTTTACAAAAGTATTTCAAAATTAATCGTATCATTGGTATTCTACTAACCTTGTGTGCCTTGGTTTGGGGTCTTGTCATTGGGGTAGTCTATCTGTTACCGATTTTGGTCAATCAATTGACCAGCTTGATTGCGACTAGCCAGACTATCTATAGTCGTTTACAAGATTTGATTGTGGATTTATCTACTTATCCAGCCTTTCAAAATTTGGATATTCAAGCGACGATTCAACAATTAAATCTGTCCTATGTAGATATTCTACAAAATATCCTAAATAGTGTTACAAATAGTGTCGGAAGTGTTATATCAGCTCTCTTTAGTACCGTTTTGATTATTATTATGACCCCCGTGTTTTTGGTTTATTTTTTGTTAGATGGTAACAAATTTTTACCGATGCTTGAGCGCACTGTTTTAAAGAGAGATAAGTTGCATATTGCAGGTCTTTTAAAGAATTTGAATGCGACAATTGCTCGCTATATCAGTGGAGTCGCAATTGATGCCATTATTATCGGTTGTTTGGCCTTTATCGGATATAGCGTGATTGGTTTGAAATACGCTTTGGTCTTTGCCATCTTTTCAGGATTGGCCAATCTCATTCCTTATGTGGGACCAAGTATTGGCTTGATTCCGATGATTATTGCCAATGTCTTTACTGATCCTCATAGAATGCTAATTGCAGTTGTTTACATGCTGATTATTCAGCAAGTGGATGGGAACATCCTTTACCCTCGAATCGTTGGAGGAGTGATGAAGGTTCATCCAATTACGATTTTAGTATTACTTTTGTTATCAAGTAATATCTATGGCGTCATTGGTATGATTGTAGCAGTACCAACCTATTCTATCTTGAAAGAAATTTCTAAGTTCTTATCACGTTTGTATGAAAATCATAAAACAATGAAAGAACGAGAAAGAGAATTAGCTAAGTAAAAGTCAGGAAATTCCTGATTTTTTTTTCTTTAGGTAAATTATAGGAGTAGAAGTGCCATTTATATTGGCCGATTAAGAATAATTCACAAAAACTTTGTAAAACACTTGCAATTTAGCTGAAATTTGATAAAATAGTAAGGAAAGTTAGACTGTATTGCCTACTGTCTATCTATAAAATATATTTTATTGGAGGCTTTTACTCAAATGGCAAAAGAAAAATACGATCGTAGTAAACCACACGTTAACATTGGTACTATCGGACACGTTGACCACGGTAAAACTACCCTAACTGCAGCTATCACAACTGTTTTGGCACGTCGCTTGCCTTCATCAGTTAACCAACCTAAAGACTATGCGTCTATCGATGCTGCTCCAGAAGAACGCGAACGCGGTATCACTATCAACACTGCGCACGTTGAGTACGAAACTGAAAAACGTCACTACGCTCACATCGACGCTCCAGGACACGCGGACTACGTTAAAAACATGATCACTGGTGCCGCTCAAATGGACGGAGCTATCCTTGTAGTAGCTTCAACTGACGGACCAATGCCACAAACTCGTGAGCACATCCTTCTTTCACGTCAGGTTGGTGTTAAACACCTTATCGTCTTCATGAACAAAGTTGACTTGGTTGACGACGAAGAATTGCTTGAATTGGTTGAAATGGAAATCCGTGACCTATTGTCAGAATACGACTTCCCAGGTGACGATCTTCCAGTTATCCAAGGTTCAGCTCTTAAAGCCCTTGAAGGTGACTCTAAATACGAAGACATCGTTATGGAATTGATGAACACAGTTGATGAGTACATCCCAGAACCAGAACGTGACACTGACAAACCATTGCTTCTTCCAGTCGAAGACGTATTCTCAATCACTGGACGTGGTACAGTTGCTTCAGGACGTATCGACCGTGGTATCGTTAAAGTCAACGACGAAATCGAAATCGTTGGTATCAAAGAAGAAACTCAAAAAGCAGTTGTTACTGGTGTTGAAATGTTCCGTAAACAACTTGACGAAGGTCTTGCCGGAGATAACGTAGGTGTCCTTCTTCGTGGTGTTCAACGTGATGAAATCGAACGTGGACAAGTTATTGCTAAACCAGGTTCAATCAACCCACACACTAAATTCAAAGGTGAAGTTTACATCCTTACTAAAGAAGAAGGTGGACGTCACACTCCATTCTTCAACAACTACCGTCCACAATTCTACTTCCGTACTACTGACGTTACAGGTTCAATCGAACTTCCAGCAGGTACTGAAATGGTAATGCCTGGTGATAATGTGACAATCGACGTTGAGTTGATCCACCCAATCGCCGTAGAACAAGGTACTACATTCTCTATCCGTGAGGGTGGACGTACTGTTGGTTCAGGTATGGTTACAGAAATCGAAGCTTAATTCGATTTAGTTCCCAGAAGAACAATTATTTAAGTCAGACATTAAAAGAATCTTGCTATGCAAGGTTCTTTTTTTAAAGTAAAAAGATAGACCTGGTAAAGTCCAGATCTATCTAATAAGTTATTTCCAAGTGACTAGTTCGCTCCAAACGCTAACATTCGATATAGTAGAGGTTTGACCAGCAGGAACCCATTTGTTGGTGCCTAAGTATCTAACTTCTAATTTACGAACATTTACTGTGTAAGATGCTTTTAGTCTAATATAACCATAAGTGTAGGGTGGTACGTTATGGGAGACTGAGTGATTTAAACTAAGTCCAAATCCAGACTCAGGAGCAGAAAAGCCAACACCTGCACTTATAGTTAGGGTAGCTCCAGCTTTTCCACCATAGGCAGTTGAACTTCGAGCTCCTGATGTGGCACTGCTCTTGTAAGAGTAAGAGTAGCTAGTTCTATAGTCTGCAACACCAGTTGCATTAGAACGAGTCTGATACATAGATTTAGACTCCAAATAGGTATCCCTAAGTTCAGTCGTATAAAATGACAATAGCTCTCCTGTGTTGATATCTTTTACAACATGATTAGATACAATTTCATAATTTGTACCAGGATAGACATCAGCAAAAACCGTAGATGTTGAGACTAAGAATACTAGACTTGATAGAACAGCGAAAAACAATATTTTCAGTTTAATCATAAAATATTTCCTTTCGTCATGATCAAAAGATTATTTTTTCAATCCTTTGAAAGTCATAATGCAACCCAAAACGATACTGAGAGTTCCTATAGGTCTCCAATATAGTTGCCAAAAGAATAAATTTATCGTTTCTTTCAGTGTATCATCGGGTCCGCCATAATAGGGGTTGATGTGAAATAATAAAAAACCAAAACATAAAACTATGATTCCAGTTAAGAATAAAATGTCCTTATTTACTTTCCTCATAAAACCTCCTTTTATTTAATTTAAAGCGCTTTCTATTATTAGTATACGTCAAAAAAATAAAAAACAAGTCTATCTATTTATTAATTTATATGGTATAATAAAATAGTTGGAGAGTTTTTTTATAGTTTTAAAATGCTGATATGAAACACCTTATATTTTGCAAAAGAAAAATCTTTCGTTCAAATAAGAGCAATGGAAAAGTGAACTGCATTTCAAAACTTAGATTTTTTCTGTCTGATTTTTGGGGTGCAGTTCATATTATGCGTTTTTGATTTTAAAAACTTTTTGCCCAGCCTCAATGAGGAATTTATTTTACATAGAGTTCTTGATTTTTTAGGACAATTTCTCGTACACTTGCAAACTTCTTGAGTTTTTTAAGTTCTTCTTGATGAGTGACGAGAGTGATAACATAACCTTCTTTTCCCATACGACCAGTACGGCCAGCACGGTGGGTGTAGGTTTCGCTATCTCTAGGAACATCAAAGTTTACGACACATTCGAGGCTATTGATATCAATTCCACGTGCCAGAAGGTCAGTTGCAAGGAGCAGGGTTAGTTGCTTGTCTTTAAACCTTTCTAAGATGACTTTTCTAAATTTGACATTAACATCACTAGCGAGGGAAACAGCCAAGATATCACGATACTGTAGTTTTTCCTCGGCACTCCCAAGGTCTGATAGGCTGTTAAAAAAGACTAGTCCGCGGAAATCCTCTACATGAGACAGTTTTCGTAGCATATCCACACGATGGCGTTGCTCTACCTGCATGTAGAAATGTTGGATGTTGTCCAATTTTTGGTCAGAGAGATCAATGGTACGTGTGTTAGGTGCAATTTTCTTTTGGTCAAACTTGGTTGTCGCACTCATATAGACAAGTTGGTGGTCACGAGGTGCGTAGTGAGTGATTTTCTCAACAAAATGAATTTGAGAATCATCAAGCAATTGGTCAAATTCATCCAGGATGATGGTTTCTACGTTCATCATCTTGATTTTTTTCAATTTAATCAGTTCAAAGATACGGCCAGGGGTTCCAATCAGAATTTCTGGTCCTTTTTTGAGTCGTTCAATTTGACGTTTCTGACTCGAACCTGATAGGAAGAGTTGGACGGCTAAGCCGATAGCTTCAGCCCACGTTTTACATACATCAAAAATCTGTCCAGCCAGTTCTGTATTAGGCGCTAGAATCAAGAGTTGTTGGGCTTTTTTCTTTTGTAGTCTGAGAAGACTTGGTAGAAGGTAAGCTAGGGTCTTACCAGTTCCTGTTGGGCTCACTCCTAGGAGGTTTTCTCCAGAAAGAAGGGGCTCAAATAGTTGAGTTTGAATGGGGGTGAATTCTTGGAAACCGAGTTGGTTACTCAGTTCTTGCCATTCAGTCGGTAGTTTGGTTTTCATTTTTCTGCCTCAAATCTAATGCCAGCAGTCTGGCGCATAGTATATAGTAGCTCATGAACTGAACTTGCATCTTCCAGCCAAGTTTGGTAGAGATTCAGATCTGGTTGCTGGATCATGTGTGCAAATGCACCGACTTCCTCAGTCATCGTATGAGGAGCCTGTTGGATAAGGAGTTGGACTTGATTGCCTTGATGGTCGGTAAAAATAGCTGAGCGGACATGCTCGATGCTGTTGAGGGTCAAGGTACCATCTGTCGTATAAATCTCGCAAGGAAGATTGGAAGTGATGTTTTTTCCAGCCTTGATGTGAACTTGATAGTCAGGGTAGAAGAGGCTTCCATCTCCATTTAGGTCCATGCTATTGTCAAGATGTTGAGCCTGATAGGTTGCGTCCTGAGCCTTTCCAAAAAGACGAACGGTAGCGTAGAGAGGATAAATCCCCAAATCCATGAGAGCCCCACCAGCAAAACGATCTGAAAAGACATTGGGCGTATGCCCAGCCAACAAGTCAGGCATCTTTGAAGAATACTTGGCATAGTTGAAATCCGCTCCTAAAATTTGCTTGTCTGCTAAAAAGTTTTTGATGATAGTGAAAGCTTTTTCATGGTAATTGCGAGCTGCTTCAAAGATAAAACAGTGATTTTTTTCAGCTGTTTGAACCAAATCCAGCCATTCTTGTGGTTGAGTGACAGCTGGCTTTTCAAGAATAACGTGTTTACCAGCAGACAAGGCAGCTTTTGCCTGAGCAAAATGCAAGGAGTTTGGACTAGCAATATAGACTACATCAAAAGAGCTCTTGAAGAAGTCCTCTAATTGATCAAAGAGTTGGATATCCTGATAGTGAGAAGCAAAGGTTGCTGCAGTTTCTAGTTTTCTAGAATAGACTGCGACCAACTGGTATTCTTCACTGGTATGGGCTGCTTCTATGAAGTGATGGCTGATAGCGCCAGTTCCGATGACAGCTAATTTAAGCATAGATACTCCTTTTCCGATTTTAAATCCTTCTTTCATTATAACATAGATAGACGGGACTATCCAACAGGGGGTAAAAAATTTCAAATAAGCTACTAGGACTTTCCCAAAGAAAGTGGTACAATAATGAGATGAATAAATGAAATGGGAGGGGAAATGAGGTTACTACCTATAAGAAAAATATCACGTCAGTCTAAGAGGCTAGCGCTTTTTTTGACTTTTTGTGCAGGATATGTTGATGCCTATACTTTTATTGTGCGAGGGAATACTCTTGTAGCTGGACAAACTGGAAATGTCGTCTTTCTATCAGTGGGGCTCATTCAACACAATGTGTCAGATGCCAGTGCCAAAGTAATGACCTTACTAGCTTTTATGATGGGGGTATTTTTACTAACGATTTATAAGGAAAAATTGAGAATTGTGAAAAAACCGATTCTGTCACTGATTCCTTTGGCAATCCTATCAATCATTATTGGATTTGTACCGCAAACTGTAGAGAATATCTATCTAGTGCCGCCCTTGGCATTTTGTATGGGGTTGGTGACAACCGCTTTTGGAGAAGTGTCAGGTATAGCTTATAATAATGCTTTTATGACGGGGAACATCAAACGAACCATGTTGGCTTTTGGGGATTATTTTAGGACCAAGCACACACCATTTTTACGTGAAGGGATTATCTTTGTAAGCCTGCTTAGTAGTTTTGTACTTGGCGTTGTCTTTTCAGCCTATTTGACGATTTTCTATAATGAAAAGACTATTCTTGGTGTTCCTATTATGATGAGTATTTTTTACCTCAGCATGCTTTTTGCCTCGTGGCGGAAAAAAGTAAAAGAAAAAGCTTCATTTTAGGTGTTATTACTTGTAAGAAAATAGGAGATATGTTATACTTTAAGAGTTGACTATGCACGTTCCTGTGCAACCGCACGAACATCGTTGCTTGATTATTCAAGTTTAAGTGGTTCGTCCCACGATGCTAGGCGAGTCTTCACAAAAAAATCGGGGAAACCCATAAAAATCATAGGAGGTGCATAATGAGCACATACGCAATTATCAAAACTGGCGGAAAACAAGTTAAAGTTGAAGTTGGTCAAGCAGTTTACGTTGAAAAATTGAACGTTGAAGCTGGTCAAGAAGTTACTTTTAACGAAGTTGTTCTTGTTGGTGGTGAAAACACTGTTGTCGGAACTCCACTTGTTGCTGGAGCTACTGTAGTTGGAACTGTTGAAAAACAAGGAAAACAAAAGAAAGTTGTTACTTACAAGTACAAACCTAAAAAAGGTAGCCACCGTAAACAAGGTCACCGTCAACCATATACTAAAGTTGTCATCAACGCAATCAACGCTTAATTTTAAGGAGAACACATGATACAAGCAGTCTTTGAGAGAGCCGAAGATGGCGAGCTGAGGAGTGCGGAAATTACTGGACACGCCGAGAGTGGCGAATACGGCTTTGATGTCGTGTGTGCATCGGTTTCTACGCTTGCCATTAACTTTATCAATTCTATTGAGAAATTTGCAGGCTATGAACCAATCCTAGAATTAAACGAAGATGAAGGTGGCTATCTGATGGTTGAAATTCCAAAAGATCTTCCTTCACACCAGAGAGAAATGACCCAGTTATTCTTTGAATCATTTTTCTTAGGTATGGCAAACTTATCGGAGAACTCTTCAGAGTTCGTCCAAACCAGAGTTATCACAGAAAACTAACACGGAGGAAAACATTATGTTAAAAATGACTCTTAACAACTTGCAACTTTTCGCCCACAAAAAAGGTGGAGGTTCTACATCAAACGGACGTGATTCACAAGCAAAACGTCTTGGAGCTAAAGCAGCTGACGGACAAACTGTAACAGGTGGATCAATCCTTTACCGTCAACGTGGTACACACATCTACCCAGGTGTAAACGTTGGTCGTGGTGGAGACGATACTTTGTTCGCTAAAGTTGAAGGCGTAGTACGCTTTGAACGTAAAGGACGCGATAAAAAACAAGTTTCTGTTTACCCAATCGCTAAATAAAAAGGTCCAGTGAACCTTTTTATCCCGAGCCTTGAAATGTAAAGGCGAGGAAGCTAGAAGTAGCATTAAATAAGGCTTTCCGAGTTTTCGGAGAGCCTGTTTTTTTGTTTTGCTACCCACGCTGATACCCATATTTTAAAAACCAATGTAAGAAGCGAATTTGTTAGCTACTTTATCTGTTGTTGAAAAATTATAATCTAGTAGAACTTTTTACAGCAATGAATTTTATAAGGGAATAAGATATTGCAAAAATGGCTAAGGTTTGATATTATAATTTTATCTTAGTAAGCTAGCAGAAATATGGAAAGGATGTGAACCTGTATGAAAAAAATTATCACTATAATAGTCTGTTCAATCTCTTTTCTTGTTCTATCTGCTTGCGTTAGTAACAAAAAACTTATTCTTCCTGAACCTGAAACGGTCTCTGTAATTTCCTTGAAGAAAAAAATTTCTGAAGATGTTAAAACTATAAACAAGAGAGAAGAAATTTCAAAATTGATTGAGGAGATACAGAAACAGTCAAAATCCACAACTTTAGAAAGTTTAAATGATCAACCGACAAATGATAAAGATTACATCATTATCAAATTCACTCATCAGAATGAAGAAAATGATAGTGTAGTTTATCTATATACTAGTAAAGAAAAACAGTATATTGAACAACCTTATGTTGGGATTTGGGAGGTAAGTCCAAATATAGCTAATAGTATTGAAGAGGCTTTTTCATAAATTTATGGGAAATCGAATTTGTGTCAAGTTTGAAACGGTAAATCAACAAGATTTGCTGTTTTTATTTGTTTGAATTTGAAATAAAATGAGGACTGAAAAAAGACATTATTCTAATTATTGGATTGGGATGTTAGAGTCTTCATTGAGTCTTGAAAATTTCCATACTTTTTTCCTTTTTGGAAAACTTCTAAAATATGGTATAATGAAAAGATAAAGAAGTTGGGGGTAGAAGATGAACATTCAACAATTACGCTATGTTGTGGCTATTGCCAATAGTGGTACTTTTCGTGAAGCGGCTGAAAAGATGTATGTTAGTCAGCCGAGTCTGTCCATTTCTGTTCGTGATTTGGAAAAAGAGTTGGGCTTTAAGATTTTCCGTCGGACCAGCTCAGGGACTTTCTTGACCCGTCGTGGTATGGAATTCTATGAAAAAGCGCAAGAATTGGTTAAAGGATTTGATATTTTTCAAAATCAGTATGCCAATCCTGAGGAAGAAAAGGATGAATTTTCCATTGCCAGTCAGCACTATGACTTCTTGCCACCAACTATTACGGCCTTTTCAGAGCGCTATCCTGATTACAAAAATTTCCGTATTTTCGAATCTACCACAGTTCAAATACTTGATGAAGTAGCTCAGGGGCACAGTGAGATTGGGATTATCTACCTCAACAATCAAAATAAAAAAGGGATCATGCAACGGGTTGAAAAGCTAGGCCTTGAGGTCATTGAGTTGATTCCCTTCCATACCCATATTTATCTTCGTGAGGGGCATCCTTTGGCTCAGAAAGAGGAATTGGTCATGGATGATTTAGCGGATTTACCAACGGTTCGTTTTACTCAAGAGAAAGACGAGTACCTTTATTATTCAGAGAACTTTGTCGATACCAGCGCTAGCTCACAGATGTTCAATGTGACAGACCGTGCTACTTTGAATGGTATTTTGGAGCGGACGGACGCCTATGCGACAGGTTCTGGATTTTTAGATAGTGACAGTGTTAATGGTATTACAGTTATTCGTCTCAAGGATAACCTAGATAATCGCATGGTCTATGTTAAACGTGAAGAAGTGGAGCTGAGTCAAGCTGGGACTCTCTTTGTAGAAGTCATGCAAGAATATTTTGATCAAAAGAGGAAATCATGAAAAAAAGAGGAATAGTGGCAGTCATTGTACTGCTTTTGATCGGGCTGGATCAGTTGGTAAAATCCTATATCGTCCAGCAAATTCCACTGGGTGAAGTGCGCTCTTGGATTCCCAATTTCGTTAGCTTGACCTACCTGCAAAATCGAGGGGCAGCCTTCTCCATGTTACAAGACCAGCAGTGGTTATTTGCTATCATTACACTGGTCGTTATGGTAGGTGCCATTTGGTATCTACATAAACACATGGAGGACTCACTCTGGATGGTCTTGGGTTTGACCTTGATTATTGCAGGTGGTCTTGGAAACTTTATTGATAGGATCAGTCAGGGATTTGTTGTGGATATGTTCCACCTTGACTTTATCAATTTTGCAATTTTCAATGTGGCAGATAGCTATCTGACGGTTGGAGTGATTATTTTATTGATTGCAATGTTAAAAGAGGAAATAAATGGAAATTAAAATTGAAACTGGTGGCCTGCGTTTGGATAAGGCTTTGTCGGATTTGACAGAATTATCACGCAGTCTCGCGAATGAACAAATTAAATTAGGCCAGGTCTTGGTCAATGGTCAAGTCAAGAAAGCTAAATACACAGTCCAAGAGGGTGATATCGTCACTTACCATGTGACAGAACCAGAGGTTTTAGAGTATGTGGCTGAGGATATTCCGCTAGAAATAGTCTACCAAGATGAGGATGTGGCTGTCGTTAATAAGCCTCAGGGGATGGTTGTGCATCCGAGTGCTGGTCATACCAGTGGGACCCTAGTAAATGCCCTCATGTATCATATTAAGGACTTGTCGGGTATCAATGGGGTTCTGCGTCCAGGAATTGTTCACCGTATTGATAAGGATACGTCAGGCCTTCTCATGGTTGCAAAAAATGATGAGGCGCATCTAGCACTTGCTCAAGAACTCAAGGATAAAAAGTCTCTTCGTAAATATTGGGCGATTGTTCATGGAAATCTTCCAAATGATCGTGGTGTGATTGAAGCTCCGATTGGCCGTAGTGAAAAAGACCGTAAGAAACAGGCTGTGACTGCGAAAGGTAAGCCTGCGGTAACTCGTTTCCACGTTTTGGAACGCTTTGGTGATTATAGCTTAGTGGAGTTGCAACTGGAGACAGGGCGTACCCATCAAATCCGTGTTCACATGGCTTATATTGGTCATCCAGTCGCTGGTGATGAGGTCTATGGTCCTCGCAAGACTTTGAAAGGGCATGGACAATTTCTTCATGCCAAGAATCTAGGTTTTACTCATCCGAGAACAGGTGAGACCTTGGAATTCACAGCAGATATCCCAGAGATTTTTAAAGAAACTTTGGAGAGATTAAGGAAGTAAGAATGAAAAAGAAATTGATTAGTTTAGCCCTTGCAAGCACTTTTTTAGGTTTGTCATGGTATGGTAATGTACAAGCTCAAGATAGTTCAGGAAATAAAATCCATTTTATTAATGTTCAAGAAGGAGGCAGTGATGCGATTATTCTTGAAAGCAATGGACATTTTGCCATGGTGGATACAGGAGAAGATTATGATTTCCCAGATGGAAGTGATTCTCGCTATCCATGGAGAGAAGGAATTGAAACGTCTTATAAGCATGTTCTAACAGACCGTGTCTTTCGTCGTTTGAAGGAATTGGGTGTCCAAAAGCTTGATTTTATTTTGGTTACTCATACCCATAGCGATCATATTGGAAATGTTGATGAATTACTGTCTACCTATCCAGTTGACCGAGTCTATCTTAAGAAATATAGTGATAATCGTATTACTAATTCTGAACGTCTATGGGATAATCTGTATGGCTATGATAAGGTTTTACAGACTGCTGCAGAAAAAGGTGTTTCAGTTATTCAAAACATCGCACAAGGGGATGCTCATTTTCAGTTTGGAGACATGGATATTCAGCTCTATAATTATGAAAATGAAACTGATTCGTCGGGTGAATTAAAGAAAATTTGGGATGACAATTCCAATTCCTTGATTAGCGTGGTAAAAGTCAATGGTAAGAAGATTTACCTTGGGGGCGACTTAGATAATGTTCATGGAGCAGAAGACAAGTATGGTCCTCTTATTGGAAAAGTTGATTTGATGAAGTTTAATCATCACCATGATACCAACAAATCAAATACCAAGGATTTCATCAGAAATTTGAGTCCGAGTTTGATTGTTCAAACTTCGGATAGTCTACCTTGGAAAAATGGTGTTGATAGTGAGTATGTTAATTGGCTCAAAGAACGAGGAATTGAGAGAATTAATGCAGCCAGCAAAGACTATGATGCGACAGTTTTTGATATTCGACAAGACGGTTTAGTAAACATTTCAACTTCCTACAAGAAGATTCCAAGTTTTCAAGCTGGTTGGCATAAGAGTGCATATGGGAATTGGTGGTATCAAGCGCCTGATTCTACAGGAGAGTATGCTGTTGGTTGGAATGAAATTAAGGGTGAATGGTATTACTTCAACCAAACGGGTATCTTATTACAGAATCAATGGAAAAAATGGAACAATCATTGGTTCTATTTGACAGACTCTGGTGCTTCCGCTAAAAACTGGAAGAAAATCGATGGAATCTGGTATTATTTCAACAAAGAAAATCAGATGGAGATTGGTTGGCTTAGTACTGGAGGACAGACCTATTATCTATCAAACGATGGCTCTATGAAGACAGATTGGCTTCAATATAAGGGTCAATGGTATTATTTTGCTCAATCAGGGGAAATGAAAACGGGTTGGGTAAAAGATAAAGAAACCTGGTACTATATGGATTCTACTGGTATCATGAAGACAGGAGAGATAGAAGTTGCAGGTCAATATTATTATCTAGAAGATTCAGGAGCTATGAAGCAAGGCTGGCTTAAAAAGGCAAATGCTTGGTACTTCTATAAGACAGATGGTTCACGAGCTGTTGGTTGGATCAAGGACAAGGATAAATGGTATTTCTTGAAAGAAAATGGTCAATTACTTGTGAACGGTAAGACACCAGAAGGTTATACTGTTGATTCAAGTGGTGCCTGGTTAGTGGATGTTCCGGTAGAGAAATCTGCTACAACTAGAGATACAAGTAACTCAGAAATAAAAGAATCGAAAGAAGTAGTGACAAAAGATCTTGAAAATAAAGAAACGAGTCAACATGAAAGTGTTACAAGTTCTTCAACTAGTCAAGATTTGACTTCTTAAACTTCACAAAGCTCTGAAACGAGTGCAAACAAATCAGAACAGTAGTAAACATTAGTAGCTTAAA
>NZ_AFUF01000011.1 GCF_000222785.1 Streptococcus mitis SK569
TTAGAAATAGTCCATACTTTCTCTTCGACATCCTCATAGGACCAATTGGCTCTCATTGTCGGAGTTTTTTTAGCTTCATTATCTAGTGCTAACTTAGCTAATAAGGGATTGGAATTAGACATGCCTACAGTTGAATAGATTCCTGTTTTTCTCCAAATCTTTTTTTGAATAGCAGCCGAAATAATATCTAATTTATCTTTCCTACTAATTCTTCTATCTGGCACAAAATAATTTAATGAACTGGTTAAATCTATAAATCCTTCATCAATTGAGTAGGGATAAATATCGTCTGGTGCCGCAAAAATCTTGAAAAGATTTTTTTGAATCTCCATATTGATTGCAATATAAGTATCCATTCTCGGAGGAACAATCACTGTTGATTTTGCCCATTCTTCTATATAACGAACATAGTCCATCGTTGTCGGTAAGCCTTGTTTTCTAGCATTATAGTAAGAAAATTTTCGAGTCTTTACATCAAATGGTAAATCATAGGAACGTCCAACATTTGATTTCCCAAATACCTTTTTAAAC
>NZ_AFUF01000010.1 GCF_000222785.1 Streptococcus mitis SK569
AGATCCATCAGATTTGGTCTCAGTGACCTTATAGAGAATACTTATAACAATTACATTTTCATAAGCACTGTTACTTGATGAAAATACTCCTAAGAATGTTCCTTGTGGTTCTAGGGTATAAGAAGATGAAGAATTATTCTTGTTTTCAGACTTACTGTAGTCATCAATTTTCTTAAGAATATCCTTTAATTCCTTAATTTCACTGACCTCTTTTAGGCCTGAAACTGGAACTTCAAAACTCTTTTCTGCAGGTACTTTCCCTTCTTTTTTCAATTTTGTCAAATAGTAGTCACGAACCACAAGTTTGATGTTATCTCCATTTTTCAAATCATTGGCATCAGAATTACCATCAATAGTGAAGATATCTTCCTCATCTTTTGTTTTAGGAATAGAAACTCGACCATAGCCATTGAAACCTTCAAAACTTAAAGGAGTTAGTTTTAAGAGTTCTTCTTTTGAAACTTTTTCATATTCCTTCAGTGTTTCAACCTTAAATGATTTCTTTTCAGCTTTAACAGGTGAGTTTTGCGAAGTCGTTGTGACTGTGAAAGTCACTTCATCCCCATTTTTTAACTCACTTTTCTTATCAAACTCGTAGCGGACACTACTAATCATAGCCTTAGCTAGAGAAGCCTTTGAGGCTAATTGTGGATTGGTTGCCAAGGCTGATAAGGCTACAGGATCATTCTGGGCAAGGGCTTGAGCTTGTTCCTTATTAAAGCCAGCCTTTTTGTAGGATAGTTCCTTAACCATAGCCGCAATCACTTCTTCATTATAGGTCAAGGTTCCTGACTCTGAATAACCTGAAAATTCAACCCTAACTTCTTTTGCTAAACTTTTAGGTTGCCCTTGATAAAAGTTATAACCTACAAAAGCAATAATAGTAAGTCCAAGAGCAATCAGTACACCAAGAGTTTCCTTACGTCGTGTCTCAATGATGTGTTTTACCTTATCCACAAATCCTAACTGACTTGGGACAGGAGCTACAGGATTGGCATGTTCACTTTCCTGCTTAACGCTTGTCTCTTGCTCCGAAACTTCTGTGTTATTTGAAGTCTCTTCGTTTACCTTATTTTCCAACTCTTCCACTTAAAATCTCCTTTGTATAACCAAAATGGAATTATTTGATCCATTTACCAGATCCATCTACACGGTAACCATCTGGTGTACGTTCGCTAACAGCCATTTTACCATCTGATTTAAGGTAATAATCTCCTACCCATTTGTTACGAGCGTAGCTTCCTTCTGATGTCAAATAGTAATATGATTTGTAGTTATTGTCATAAATCCACTCTCTCTTAGCCATCTTACCATTTGACTTGAGGTAGTAACTTCCTGACCAAGCATTACGCGCATAGCTTCCTTCTGATGTCAAGTAATAGTAAGAACCGTAGTTGCCATCATAAATCCATTCACTCTTAGCCATGTAGCCACCTGATTTGAGATAGTAGTTCCCTACCCAAGCATTTTCAACATAGTCACCAGCAGCATTCAAATAGAAATAAGACTTATATTGTGAATCATAGATCCATTTGCTGATAACCTTTTGGCCATTTTGGTAGTAAGAACGACCTACCCAACCATTCTTTCCACTTGGTTGTTCTGGAATTTTTGGATCAGGTGTTGGTGTTGATGTTGGCTTTAAGTTAACTTTTTCGTATTTAACAAATTCTCCATCTTTAATGGTCAATTTAATTGCTCCAACTAAAGTAAAGTAACCTGACTCATGAGAAAGTGTCAAATCCTTAAATGAAACTAGATAGGTTCCATCTGGGTAAGGGCTCCCATTTAGAAAAGATAAATTCAACTTTGCTCTACCAACATTTTTCTTAGCTTCCCCATTTGTAACTGGATTAATAACAATGAAAGTATTTGGATTTACCACCCGTCCTGTATTTGCTTCTAAAATTTCAACAGCCTTATACTGGCCAGTTGCAACAGTTACATCAGGACGTTCTCCAACAATTTCCAAGTATAATTTTCCATCTAGTCCCATCTGGGCAGTTACATCCGCATAAATCTTACGGTATTCTGCAGCTTCTACACTGCTTGTAGGGAGTACACTTGTTGTGATAACTCCTGCTGTTACGAGGCTCAACCCCATTACTGATCCTGTCAATACATGTTTTAGTTTCATCTTCTATTTCTCCTTTTTATTCACTAACCTTATAATAAAATTCGTTTGGATTGGACACTGTATCCACACTTTGAGTAAGTAACAAACGATCCTTGCTACTGTCAGACGCATCTTTGAAAGTGGTATCACCTACATTTATATCTGGATGCACAACTCCTTTTGGAATAAGTATAACCGACGCACCACCGCCACCACTAAATCCGATTCCAAATTTTGCCATATTATTTACAATTCTAGGTGGAGCCGGTGTTACTTCATCTCCGTTTGTAAATCCATGCTCATCAAAAGTGACTTCGCCACCCTTGTTATTCTTCCAAGTTCCTTTGATACTGCTGAAGTTTTTCTGGTAAATCTCAGCCAGATGAGCACCAGGTCCCTTGGCTTGCTCCTCTAGGTCAATAAAGGGACGACTAGCTGAAGCATCATCAAAAATCAACCAGTTCAAGCCTTCCAAATCAATCTTTTTAATCCCATCTAGCCCTTGCAGACTTGAAGGATCCTTGGTTTCTCTCAAATCATAGTTAACTGAGCTGGCTTCCTGGTAACGGCCATCTGCAAAGAGATAGGTTTTAGCAATTGCCTCCGGTCTAGGAGAATTGAAATTTAGATAAGAAATCGCACCGTTCTCATAAGGAATAAGTATACGACGTTCTCCACCTCTTCCAGCTACTCCACCAGACTTCACTAGCAGAGTTCCTTGATCAGTTAGATAATAAATTCCAAGTAAAATCTTATCTTGCTTAATCAGTAATTCCTTTTTCCCATCCTTATTGATATCATAAAAAGTATAAGCGATATCTCTTCCATCATAATCAAATAAAATGGAATTAATATAAGACTCCTCTTTATCATCTGAGGAAGACTGAGGCATTTGTTTAGCCTGTGCTGTCTTAACCCTCTCTTTATAAGATTCCAAAACATTTTGATAAGCCACATGGTAATCAATCTTTGGTTGTTCAGCTTTTTTATCTTCTGAAGCACTGGTTTGGACTGTAGCGTCAGTTGACTCTCCCCCACTCGTCTGACTAGCCTGTTGACCACAGGCTGCTAATAAAATGACTGAGCCAGCCAATAACAAGCCACTTAAAATGCTTTTTGGGGACATAATACCTCCTTTATTTCTTTTTAAAAGATTTGCCAGCCAGTATACCAGTCGGATCTGAAGTAATGGTCAACTCTCCACCTTTGATCTCATAACCTAGTTTCATTGAAGACAATTCAAAGGTCTTTTCTTTCTGGTTGACCTTCATCTCATCTGTCTGCTCTGTTTGCTTACCCTCTGTTAGGAAACCAATTGTTTTTCCTTTGGTATGAACTTGTCCCTTATCACCCTTGATTTGGATGGTCACGGTTACTTCTTCCATAAATGGCATACTACCTTGGTAGACATAAGTTCCATCTGCTGAGGAACAGGCCACCAAAAGCAATAGGATCGTTACTAGCGATAATACAAATGCAACTTTCTTTTTCAATGTTTATCCCTCTTTTTTCTTTAAAACAATTCCTAATCCTGCCAAGAAGCCATATCCTAATAAAGCTAGTAGGCTCACTTGACTTCCAGTATTAGGTAATGCTTTTTGTCCGGCTTCTTCTTGTGTTAGAGATAGAACTGCTGGTGCTTGGTAGCTTGGTGCTGGCACTACAGGTTTCACATCTTGGTTGTCAGCTTGACCTGGCTCTTGGCCCGGTTCTTGACTTGGCTCTTTGCCTGGTTCTTGACTCGGCTCTTTTCCTGGTTCTTTGTCTGGTTCTTTGTCTGGTTCTTTGCCTGGCTCTTGACCTGGTTCTTTGCCTGGCTCTTGACCTGGTTCTTTGCCTGGTTCTTTGCCTGGCTCTTGACCTGGTTCTTTGCCTGGTTCTTTACCTGGTTCTTTGCCTGGCTCTTTGCCTGGCTCTTGACCTGGTTCTTTGCCTGGTTCTTTACCTGGTTCTTTGCCTGGCTCTTTGCCTGGTTCTTTGCCTGGCTCTTTACCTGGTTCTTTGCCTGGTTCTTTGCCTGGTTCTTTGCCTGGTTCTTTGCTTGGTTTCTCATTCTTAGGCTCATCAACTTTTGGTTGTTCTACCGTCGGCAATTTATCAAGCGGAAAGGCTGGTAGTTCCGGTTGGATTAAACCTTCACCATTCACACCACCTTTAAATGCCGGCTGTTCTGGAATAAGAGCGTCGTCGATTGTCTTACGAAGGAGAAGTTTTTGATAATCGCGTTCCGCTTCGTCTCTGGCTTTACGCGCTTGTTCTGCGTCTTCTTCTTTTTGTTTCACATCGCGTTTCAAGTCGGCTACGTGTTTGCAAAGTTCATCCAACTCTTTTGACTTAGCTTTCAATTCAACTTCCAATTTGGCTTTTTCTTGGCTCAAACGAAGTGTTTCTGCCAACTTGTCTTTTGCTTTTTGAAGTGCATCTTTAGCGTCTTTTAACTCTTTGTCAGCCTTCAAACGCTCAATCTTAGCATTTTCCAAATCTTTGTCTTTTTGTTGACTTTCTGCCAATTTCTTAGCTAATTCTTTGTCCGCGTCTTCTTTGGCCCTGCGAGCTTTATCCAGACGTAATGACTTGGCTTTGTCGTCAAGTGTTGCTCTTTCTAGCTTTCGACCAGCATCTTCTGCTTTTTCTTTGGCTTTTTCCAACTCTTTGACCGCTTCAGCACGTTTCGCTTCTTTATCTAGTGTTTCAGAAACTTCTTTTTCGAGGGATGCGATGCGTTTCTCAATTTCTTGAAGCTCTGTTTTCACTTTTTCTAAGTTAGCCTCGGCTGTTTTCTTGTCCGCTTTAGCTTTTTGTAATTCAGCTTCTACTTCTTGTTTGTTTTGTAGAATTGGAGTTGGAAGATTGGCTTTAGAGTTTGGTCCGTAGAGTTCATTGAACTTAGCTTTTTGTGCTGTTGAATCAGTGCTGCCTATATAATTAGGCCCGCCAACTGATAATACATGTATACGGAAATAATATAATGAATTGAGATCCTTGTCTTGGATAAGTGATGTGTTTAATCCCAAGTTGTCAACTTGGAGCAAACTATAAAAATGGAGATAATGACCTGTCAAGTAACCTTCTGCAAAGAATGACATGAATGTCTCAGTGATCTTCGAGAGTAATTCTTGTCTTGACATTTTATCTGTGTTCATTGGAATAGGCATGAGGTTTTCATAATATTGGCTGTATGTATCAACACCCGGATTTGCAGATGCTTTGAGACCTCGTTTTCGAGCCACCTCATTGATACCTCTTCCAAAATGTCCGTAACCTTGATAGTCATTGTCTTTGTAGACTTTTGCGACTTCTTTGGCGAAGTCTTTGTTGTTTGTGTTGAGTTTAGCTTCAGGTAAGTCTAATTGCTTGCGAAGACTGTTTAAAAGAGTAATAAAATGGTTATTTAGGTCATCAACAACATCTTGAGGTAGGTTGTTGGGGTCATATTGGACGTCATCTGTGTCGTCTTGGATTCCATTATTCCTGATATTACGGATGTTGTCTCGCCATTTTTCGTTTGTTTTTTGGTCAAGCTTACGCAACTCGTTTTCAAGTCGTTGAATATCGTTACGATTAGTTTTCAACCACTCTTTGAATCGAGCGTTCCTTTCGTCATACGCTTTTTTGATTTGGTCTGCCGTCATACCTGTGGTGTCAGGAGATGGCTCTGGGAATGTATCCATACGACGTTTGATAAGCTCTTTAGCTTTGGCAATCCATTCTGGTGTCGCAGTGACCTCTGTTGGATATTGAGCGGATTTTAGTTTTTCTTCAGCATCCTTAATCGCCTTATCCGCATCTTTTACGAGACCCTCTTTTACGGTCTTTTCGGCTTCTTTGTTGGCTTTGTTTTGTCGTTCTTGTATTTTTTTAGCTTCACGCGTTTTGTCGTTTTCTTTTGCTTTTTCAAGTTCGGCTTCTGCGTTGCGTTTAGCTTGGTCTTTCATAAGTACGTCTTTATCAGCGTCATCTTTTTCTTTTTGAGCTTTATTTTTCGCCGCTGGGTCAAAGTCATCTGTCGCGTCTTTTAACTCTCTATCAGCCTTTTCAACACCTGTACGAGCCTTGTTGAGCTCTTCTTGGGCACGCTTAGCGTTATCAGACTTATTACCAACTTGGTCGGCCTTATTCTTGGCATCAGCTTCTTTGTCGGCTTTAGCTTTTTCTTTCGTGTCGACATCTTGGGTTTCCGTTTGGATTTTTTCTGGTGTAGCTTCCTTTGCCTTTTCAAGGTCTTTTTCAAGCGCTTCTTTTTCAGCTTTTTTGGTATTTTTTTCGTTTTGAGCCTTATTGAGCTCATCTTTAGCTTGACTAGCATCTTTGCTTTTCTGGTCAGCATCTTTAGCGGTGTCAATGACACGTTTCTCAGCATTAGATAAGTCTTTGTCTGTGACCTTATTGTTTGTAATAGCGTTGACCGTGTTTTCAGTTGGCGCTTCACTAGCAAATACTGTTTGAGTAGTTGTTACTACTCCTAAACCAGCCACTGTAGCAGTTGTCATAATTAGGGACTTTTTCATCCTTATCTCCTTTACTTTTGATTGACTTGATTATACAGTAAATAATCCCCTTTTTGGAACTTTCTATTTAAAACAGTATAATTTTATTCCTTATCTTGAGTTTTAAACAAAAATCTACTAAAAACAGTAGATTTTTTCAAAATTGTAGAAATTTAAGTTATAATAAAATAAATCAAGACTAAGGAGACTATCATGGAACCGAAACACTATGGAGAAATCATTCAAAAAATCCGTCAAGATCGTAATATGACCCTCAAAGAGGCTGCTGGAGATGTCATTACTCCCAATAACCTCAGTCGCTTTGAAAAAGGATTATCTTCTATCAAAGTCGATACTTTTTTTGAAATTTTGAGCAGATTTAATTTAGATCCAGAAGACTTTACAGAATTGTTTCCTATTCAAGATGATGGAGCTCAAAGAATAAAACAAATAGCAAATGCATTAAATAAAAGAGATCTAATGAAAGCTACACAAATACTAGGAAAGAAAAGTGAGTGGGAAAATATCTTAGAGTATTACACAGTAAAATTAGCCATTTTAAATCTTGAAAAAGGATTTAAAATAGATAAATTGACTCCTGATCAAGTAGAAGCTCTTAATTACTTAATCAACTATATATTTAGTATTAATACTCTTTATATTCGTGATTTTGCTGTTATTGAAATTATTTTATTATTTAATGTTACATGTTTTGAGTTAGAATTCCTTGAATATCTCGAAAAGATAATTATGAAAGGATTGGAAGATTCTAAGTATATAACTGAGCATCTTTCTCGCAGATATGCTGCAACTGGAATCCATTTAATTAAAACATATTCTCGCTATGGATACTACGATAAAGCAGAAAAGCTCATCTATAAGTTGAAGATCATAATATCTGAAGAATTCTATAATGAATATACAATATTACCCCTATTTAATTTAAACATATATGAAGTTTACAATCTACTTCGACAAAATAACCCTAAGGCTATTGAACGAGCTCATAGTCTTCTTCATTACATTGATGCCCAGAACGACCTTTTCCCACTATCACATATGTATACTTGGAAAAATGACTTTATCCAAGAAGTTCAACGACTGAATAAAACTGGTATTCCATTCCCTAAAGAAGATGAAGAATAACTATCAACAGTAGTAAGCAACAAAATGTATACAACTTTAAAGCACCAAAGTCACTTTAGACTCTGGTGCTTTTTGACTTGATTCTAAAGAAAAACCCACCAAGCTAAGTTGATGAGTTTCAAATCTATTTTCTAAATTTCCACTGGCTATAAATCCCGAAACCGATAATCCAGATAGCTGAGCCGATTGCTCCTACAAATGTAGACTCTTGTAAAAAGAGGGTTACAAAAACAAAGGCAAAGAAAAGCATAGTTAAGGGATTTAGGAAACGATAATGGGGCATGAGGTAGCCATCTGCCATAAAGTCTGGTGACTTGCGATATTTAAGGTGAGCCACCATAATCAAGATATAGATAGCGATATAGACACCTGATGAGGATGCCGTAATCAAGGCAAAGGCATCCGAAACTCCTGGTAAGACATTGATAAAGGCAGCAAGAGCAATTAAGATTGCTGAAGCGATGATAGCATTTTGTGGCACATTGTGGCGAGAAAGAGTATCTGCCTTAATTGCTTTTAGGAAGCGATTTGGCGAATCATGGGCAATCTGATACAAATGACGACCTGTTGAATAAAGGGTTGAGTTAAGAGCAGATGCTGCTGACGTCAAAACGACGAAATTAATTAAGGCCGCCGCCCACTTGATACCTGCCAATTCAAATACTGTTACAAAAGGAGAATCAGCAGAAGCAAGTTCACGCCAAGGAATAATGGACATAATGGCCAAGAGAGCTCCACCATAGAAAAAGACGATACGCAAAGGAATTTCCTTAACAGCTTTTGGCAAAACCTGACGTGGATTTTTGGTTTCAGAAGTTGTGACCCCGATAAACTCAATCATGAGATAGGCAAAGAAAACCATCTGGAAAGCCATGACAAAGTTCACTCCACCATTTGGGAAGAGGGAGAAATTGTCAGCAATATTAGCCAAACTTGCTACTCCATGAGGTGTCTTAAAGCCTGTCAAGACCATAAAGACTCCTGTCGCAATCATGGCTAAAATAGCCACAATCTTGACCATAGCAAACCAAAACTCAACTTCTCCAAAGAGCTTCACCGCAATCAGATTGACCAAGGCTAGAATGGTCAAAAATCCAATCTCAATCATCCAACTTGGCCAGCTAGGGAACCAAAACTGAACATAGTGAGAGATAGCAGTGATTTCCGCCATACCGATAAAAACAACGGATAGCCAGTAAGACCAGACTGAAAAATATCCCCAGCCCTTACCCAAATGGCGCGTGATAAAGTTGATAAAGGTGTGTTGCTCAGGGTCTTGGTAGAGCATTTCCCCAACCGCACGCATCATGAGGAACATAAAAGCCCCAGTAATCATATAAATCAGTACAATGGAAGGACCTGTTAGGCTGATAGAGCGACCTGCTCCCAAAAAGAGCCCTGTTCCGATTGTTCCAGCAATGGCCATAACCTGCACGTGACGATTAGTCAGACCACGCTCCATCTTATTTTTTTCTTCTTTGAACTCATAACGTCTCCAATTCAATTTAAAATGGAAAAAGGAGTGAGTGAAGCGCACTGCCTCCCCACTCCTTTTTTCTGTTTTTAGGCTGTTTTTTCAACCTTCAAGATTTTTACATCATAGCTACCAACAGGTGTTTCAATGGTTGCTATATCACCTGTTTTCTTACCAATCAAGGCTTGTCCAATTGGGCTTTCATTTGAAACCTTACCTGCAAAGGCATCTGCACCCGCTGAACCTACGATAATATAAACTTCTTCTTCGTCCTCACCAATTTCTTGGATAGTAACTGTTTTACCAATCGCTACTTCATCTTGAGCAACTGAGTCACTATTGACGATTTCAGCATAACGGATTTTTGTTTCCAAGCTAGAGATTTGTCCTTCAACAAAGGCTTGTTCATCCTTAGCCGCTTCGTATTCACTGTTTTCAGAAAGGTCTCCGTATGAACGGGCAATCTTAATGCGTTCTACCACTTCTGGTCGGCGGACCAATTTCAATTCTTCTAATTCTTTTTCAAGTTTTTCCTTTTCCGCTAGGGTCATAGGATATGTTTTTTCTGCCATTTTTCTCAACTTTCTTCTAATGATATTCTCTAAAGAAAATTATGTGAAGCATCACATAATTTTAGTTTGTTTGGTTTAATTTGCTATTGACATGTTCAGCGACATTACGATCATGCTCCTCCTGAGTAGCAGCATAATAGACCTTGCCATCTGTAACATTAGCTACAAAGTATAAGTTATCACTCTTAGTCTGATTAATACTTGCCTCGATGGCATCCAAGCTTGGACTATCTACTGGACCTGGCATCAAACCAGCTTTCGTATAAACATTATACGGTGAATTAATTGTCGTATCAATTCCAGCATCATCAGCAAGACTAATCTTCTGACCAAGTTTTCCTTGGGCATACAAGATGGCAATATTGCTTTGAAGTGGCATACCAAGATTCAAGCGATTGTAGAATACACCTGCAATCAACTTACGATCTTCAGTCTTAGCACCTTCTTTTTCGACCAGTGAAGCAATGGTCAACAATTCATTGACTGTCAAGTTTTTAGACTTAATCGCACTATAATGAGGTGCCAAAGTCTTGTCCATAGTTGCAAGCATCTCATCAATCAAGCTTTCAATCGTTGTACTTTCCTTGATAGAGTAAGTAGCTGGGAAGAGGAAACCTTCCAAACGGTAACGAACGCCACTTTCCTTTGTAGGCAAGCTTTCAAGTAGACTAGGATATTTAGCAACTTCTTGACTGATAAAGTTCTCATCTTGAACTTTAGACAAGAAAGCATCAGCTGTCAAAGGCTCTTTGAAGTCACCTTGCAATTGACCTACTGCTTGTGCAATTTGATCAATCGTATAACCTTCTGGAATTGTTAAACTCGCAAGCGCAGGTTCTTGAGCTTCAGCTGTTCCACCTTTTTGTAGTTCGTGGATGATATCTTCTGTACTCATGCTCTTTTGCAAATTGTAATAGCCAGATTTCAAATCTGAATAATTTTTATATTTCGCATAAAAAGCAAAAATCACTCCGTGTTTAATCAAGCCAGACTTTTCAAGAGTTGAACCAATTGTTTGAACATTAGCTCCTTCTGGGATTTGCACTGTCACATATTGTTTAGATGAAGCATCTACAGGCTGTAAAGATGACTGAACATACTGATAACCGAAGTAACCACCTGCTGAAATCAAACCTAGGAAAATCAGCAGAGAAATGAAGAAGGCCTTGAATCCTGATTTTTTCTTCTTAGTAGGCTGAACTGTTTCACGACGGCTACGACGTGGAGTTGCAGGCATTTCTTCTACAGCTTTCTTTTCTACTACTGGTTTTGAAGTAGGAACTTCTCTTTTTACCTCTCTCTGACCTTCTGTCTTATAAGAAACAGCTACCCTTGTTGGGATTTCATTAAATTCCTTCTCTACGTTTCTAGGACTAACAGGTCCTGGAGTTGGTCTTGATACTCCTTCCGCTGATGGAGTGGAAGGAGCTTCTTGACTCGGGTGACTAGGAGCAAGTGGAGCTTGTCTTGCAGCCTCTTCTGCTGGAGAAGAAGGAACATCTTGACTTGGATGGCTTGGAACAGTAAGAGTTTCTCTTTTTATCTCATCTGATGGAGAAGCTGGTAAATCTTGGCTGGGGTGAGTCGGCACGGTAGGAGCGTTTCTCATAATATCCTCTACAGCTGATAGAGAATCTTCCATCAAATCTTCTATTGACTGATCATTTTTTGAAGAAAGTTGGGGTTTTATTGAAGCTAAATTAACTTCTTCCTGATCTTCTTCATGTTTTTTAACTCGTTCTAAATCACGTAAAATCTGCTCTTTAAAGCTTAATTTTTCGTCTTCTCTTGATTTTTCACTCAAAAGTTTATCCTCCTCGTTGACAATCCATAATATTATATCTTAAAAACGAAAGAAAAGCAACCTAGCATGCTTTTCTAGCTTATTTTTTACCTTCCCAGACCATATCATACCAAGTTTCCCCTGCAAAGGTTGACTGGGACAAGCCTTCGTTAACAAATCCATGCTTTTCGTAGTAGGCGATGAGATAGTCATGACATGTTAAATTAATACCTTCTCTTTCGTTGGTAAGAGCCAGGTCTTTCAAGGCTGTTAGCAATTTCTGACCAAGTCCAAGTCCCTGTGCTTCCTTGGCAATAGACAGACAGGTGACAGAGATATAGCCACCAGGCTCATGACCATAGTCTTCTATCTCTTCTGTAAAAGACTGGTCTTGCAGATGGCGTTGGGGGCCAACTGGTCCTTCTATATACCCAATAATCTTACCCTCTTTTTCTGCAACCAGAAAAGAGGTCTGAATTTCTCGCAAATGCGCCTCAAAAACAGAGCGAGGAATGGCTTCTTCAATCGAGAAATTTTCTAGTTCAATCTCAACGATACGATCCAAATCTTCTAATCTTGCTTTCCTAATTTCCATTTTGCCTCCTAAAAAAAGAGATTAAACCAAATCATACTAAAACCCTGGCTAGTTGCATAAAGCGAGGTTTCTTCATCAATAAAACCGTTCATTTCAAAATAGGAAAGCAACTCTTCCGGACTCTTCAAACGAATCCCTTTGTACTCCAGCTCAACTGCCACCTCTTTCAAAGCCGCAAGAAGAAGCGTTCCCAAGCCCTGTCTCTGATGGTCAGTATCAATGACTAAAGAATGTATTTCTAGACATTTCGGATTGTGTGGATAAGGACCACCTAGAACATAGCCCAACAGCTGATTTTCATCCCTAGCTAGAAGAAAGGTATCCGCATACTTACGGATACTTTCTTCTAAAATATGGGAAGGTTGCTGCTTTTCAGCTGGAAAAGATGAAGCCTGGAGTGCCTCTATCTCAGCCAAATCAGACTTACTCGCCTGAATGATCTTAATTGGAATTTCCATGGGAAAATCCTATTGAACATTGCTTGTCAAGTTAGACAAGAGTCGCTCAAATGAGTATTCATAGGTTTGGATATCTCCTGCTCCCATAAAGACATAGACAGCATTATCATGGTCTAGGAGTGGAGAAACATTTTCAACAGTGATAACTTGGTGTTTCTTATTGATTTTATTGGCTAGGTCTTCTACCTTAACATCACCATGATCTACTTCACGCGCAGATCCATAAATTTGTGCTAGATAAACGGCATCCGCTTGGTTCAAAGCGTGGGCAAATTCGTCCAACAAAGCAATGGTTCTTGTAAAAGTATGAGGTTGGAAGACTGCTACAATTTCCTTGCTTGGGTATTTCTGACGAGCTGCATCCAAGGTCGCAATGATTTCTGTTGGATGGTGGGCAAAGTCATCGATAATCACTGTATCATTGACAATTTTCTCAGTGAAACGACGCTTAACACCGGCAAATGTTTTCAAGTGCTCACGCACCAAGTTCAAATCAAATCCTGCTGTGTAAAGCAATCCGATAACGGCTGTCGCATTCATGATATTGTGACGACCAAAGGTTGGGATGTGGAATTGACCCAATTCTTGTCCACGGAAGTGAACTGTGAAGGTTGAACCAGTTGTTGAACGAAGAAGATCGCTAGCTACAAAGTCATTACCTTCCGCTTCAAAACCATAATAATAAATCGGAGCATTGGCTGTAATTTTACGCAATTCTGCATCTTCACCATAGACAAAAAGACCCTTGGTAATTTGTTTAGCATAGTCATTAAAGGAATTGAAAACATCCTCTAGACTTGTGAAGTAGTCTGGATGGTCAAAGTCAATGTTGGTGATGATAGAGTATTCTGGGTGATAAGGCATGAAGTGACGCTCATATTCGTCAGATTCAAAGACAAAATATTTGGCATTGGCCGAACCACGACCTGTCCCATCCCCAATCAAGAAGCTAGTGTCTGTGATGTGAGATAAAACGTGTGACAACATGCCTGTCGTTGAAGTTTTTCCATGCGCTCCTGCTACTCCCATGCTAACAAAGTCACGCATAAAGCTACCTAGGAACTCATGGTAACGTTTGTAACTGATACCATTTTGGTCCGCATAGGAAATTTCGACGTTGTTATCTGGACGGAAGGCATTTCCAGCGATAATTTCCATATCACCGTCTAGATTCTTTTCATCAAAAGGAAGAATGGTAATTCCTGCCTGCTCTAGACCACGTTGAGTAAAGTAGTACTTTTCAACATCTGATCCCTGAACCTTATGCCCCATTTGGTGCAACATCAAGGCCAAGGCACTCATCCCTGATCCCTTAATTCCGATAAAATGATATGTCTTTGGCATGTTTTCTCCCCTATTCTGTAATTCTGGTCAGATTCAACTCTTGGGCAACCCGACGTTCTTGTTCTGTTTGTTTACTTTTTTTATTGTAGATTTGGCTCTTCTTTAGAAAATCATAGTTGTTTTTCTTTGGGCCTGAAGTTTCTTTTGTCTCAGCTTGAGTCGAAATATTGCTAACTTCTTCTGCCAAGATGTAATGAGACTGGGTCATTTTTTGACTATATTTGACAAATTCACCAGGATTTTCCTTTTGGAAAGGAGCGGTAGGTTGATTGCCCTTTCTAACTAGACTTGGCTGAGAATGGCGTCTTGTAGGAGTGATGTCCTTAGTCAGATAGCTTGCCGAGCGTTTCTTTTTCAAATCCGCACGCGCTTCTTCACGCGCCACCTCCGCATAGCTCTTTCCTTCTTTTTTTACCCCTAAAGGAGCCTTTTTAGTTTTCTCTACTTGCTTTTCAATCGGTTTGACTGGTGTTTCTTCAGCAATAGGAGCCCATTCTAAATAATTTTTATCTCGATACTCACCCTTGATATTACTGATCAGATCAGACTCATCATAGAGATTCATGACTGGCATTTCAGTCAACATGACCTCGTCATCTGACACCAATGGAAATCGTTCTTGTTTCATTTTCTATTTCCTTTCAACACTTCATTATAGCGTATTGTCTTGATTTTTCAAGTGCTGACTTCAGAAATTCCCAAAATTTCTCTAATTTCTGCTAGGGTCAGACTGCCACGTGACTCTGTTCCGTCCAATACTTGTGACACCAAATGTTTCTTTTGTTCTTGTAGTTCCTGGATTTTTTCTTCAATGGTTCCCTTGGTTACCAAGCGATAGACCTCAACCATTTCCTCTTGTCCCATCCGATGGGCACGGCCAATAGCCTGCGCTTCCACCGCAGGATTCCACCAAAGGTCAACCAAAATAACCGTATCAGCACCTGTCAGATTCAGACCGACACCACCAGCCTTGAGGGAAATCAGAAAGGCATCTCGTTCCCCTTGGTTAAAGGCCTTGGTCATATCTTGTCTTTCCTTGGCTGGAGTTGAACCCGTAATTTTAAAGGATGTCATGCCCAAGTCTGGCAGTTCTTGTTCAATTTTCTCCAACATTCCCTTGAACTGCGAGAAAATCAAGACACGGTGTCCGCCGTCTGCCACCTGTAGCAGCAGGTCTCGGAGACTATCTAGTTTGCCACTGGCTCCCTGATAATCTTCCATAAAGAGGGCAGGAGTGTCACAGATTTGGCGCAAGCGCATCAGACCAGACAAGATTTCCACCCTACTTCGCTGGAATTCCTTATCTGAAACTTGAGCTAGACGGTCCCGCATCTGTTGCAACTGGGCTAGGTAAATAGCCTTTTGCTGGTCTTCCAGTTCATTCTTATAAACCACTTCAATCAAGTCTGGCAATTCAGTCAGAACTTCATCTTTCTTGCGTCGCATCACGAAAGGCTTGATAAACTGAGCCACGCGCTCAGCTGGCAATTTCATAAATTCTTTCTTGCCTGGCAAAAGTCCTGGCATGACGATTTGGAAAATAGACCACAGCTCACCTAGATGATTTTCAATCGGTGTCCCTGATAGAGCAAAAACTGACGGCACCACAAATTGTCTCAAGGTCTGAGCGATTTTAGTCTGGGCATTTTTCATGACCTGAGCCTCATCTAAGAAAAGGAAGTCAAAGGCCATCCCCTGATAAAGATCACTGTCCTGACGGAAGGTAGCATAGCTCGTCACATAGATTTGATGGCTCTCGGCTAGAATCTCCTCACGACTAGCTTTCAAACCATGAACAACAGCCACATCCAACTGTGGGGCAAACTTCTGAAATTCATCTGTCCAGTTGTAAATCAAACCTGACGGTGCTAAAATCAAAACCCGACTTTCTTTTGTCACTTGACTGGTCAAAAAAGCAATAGTCTGCAGGGTTTTCCCAAGTCCCATATCATCAGCCAAAATCCCACCAAAACCATAATGATAGAGCATTTGCAGCCAGCCGATTCCCTTTTCCTGATAATCTCGTAAGTCAGCCTTGACCTGAGTTGCTTGTCGAGGAAAGTCCTCTGGATGCGTCAAATCCTGGACCAAATTCTGGAATTCCTGTGAAAAAGAAACACGGTCACGCCCTTCAAAAAGATGAGCTAAACTGTAGGCCAAGGATTTTCGAGCCTGCAAAGCCCCATCTTTTAATTCAAGCTGCCCCAGTTCCTGTAAATTTTGACGAATTTTCTTGGTTTCTTCATCGAAAAAGTAGACTTGATTGGACGAATCAATGTAAAAATCCTTGTTGGCAACCAAGGCCTGCATGGCTTGGTCAATTTCCTCTTGGGCAATATCTTGAAAATCAAACTGGATTTCCAAGAGACCTCCCTTGGAAGCAATCTGCACTTGGGGACTCGCTAGGCTATAGAGTTCTTCTAACTTGTCTGATAGGTCAACATTCCCGAATTTTTCAAAGATTGGAATGATTTCATGGAAGAAATGATAAACAGACTCTGCTTTTAAAGCCTGACGCCAAGATTGAAAGTCTGCTTCAAAACCTGCAACCAAACAGACTTGGAAAATTCTTTCTTCTAAGTCAGCATCACTAGAAAATGGCAGTTCTTCTAGCTCTTGTCGGCTTGATACCTGCCTATCCCCATAATCAAACTGAATTTCTAAACGAATCCGATTATCTTCTTCCCTGTCAAAGTAAAAAGAGGGCGCAAAGGATTTGATTTGTAGACGTTCTGGAGCTGAAACGATCCCTATCTGGCTAAAAAGAGTTAGACCGGAAGCTAACTTATCTCGATCACTACTATCAAATTGTAGATATTTCTTTCCATGCTGATCCAAAGGCAGTGCTTTGATTTCCTTGAGAAGACGCATCTGCTGGTCTGTTAGAAAATAAACCTGACCTTTATGGAAAAGCACAGCTCCCTGATAAAAGGCATTGACCCGTGGACTCTCGCTGATTTCCATTTCAAAATAATCCGAGTATTCTGTTACTGTAAAGGCAAATAAATTAGCATCAACATGCATATCCTGAAAAAAGAAAACCTGATAACTATCCACTTGATGGTCAAATTGAAAATGGGGCAAGGTCATCAGTAAATTCACACCCTGCTCAAAAAAGGTCAGAGGGAAAAAGAGGTGCCGACCTTGATTTTGGAAAAAGAGGGCTGGAGCCTGTCCTTCCTCCATCAGTCCACGCAAGAAAGTCAGAAGCTCTTGGCTAGCCTCATCAAAGGATTCCCAAGACAGAGATTCCTCATAGGTTTTCCCAATCATATAAGGTTTTCTCTTCTCGACAACTTTTAAAAAGAGTGGGATATCCCGAATGACATAGTATTTTTGACTATTGACTTGCCCGATTCTTAGAGTCCACAAGATATGATTGGTTCCTGCTTCCACCTGCCCCACAGCCGATAATTCATAGGTTCGGTCTGATTTTGGAGACAATATTCGTTCTAAAAATTTGCCACCCAAGGTCACCTTGGTTTCAATGGCCTCTTTTTCTTCATGACCTTCTTCCAGACTTTGCAAGATTTCTTGGCCACGCTCATCATTTTTTAGAAAATGCTCCAAAGCCGCCAAATGCACACAGTAGCCCTTCTTTTGGAAAAAATCGCAAGCACAAAAAATCAAATCATCCTCTAGACTATAGCGCAGTTCTTCTTCTGCAACGCGAGCATAGAGTCGATTATTCTTTTCCTTGATGATGTCAATCTTACCAGTTTCATAAAGGGCAACGCCTTCGATACGGACTTTCCCCGGAATCAATTTAGCCATATTCTTACCTGTACCTTATCCTTTTATTATACCATATTCCCTACGAAAATAGCCCCCTAGGAAGACTTTTCTCCTAGAAGGCTGGATTTTTAAAGTTTAGCAAAAGTTGTCACAATCCGCTGACACACTTCTTGCAGCAGAGATTTAGGCATAGCTACATTGAGGCGGGCATGGAGACTTCCTTCCTCCCCAAAATCCAAACCACGGTTTAGGATAACCTTGGCTTCATTTCTCAACAGCTCTTGCAATGTTTCATCAATCAGGTCATAGGCTGAAAAATCAAGCCAAATCAAGTAGGTTCCTTGCGGTTTCATGACTTTGATTTTAGTCTCTTTTCCAAATAAATCTACCACATAATTAATATGGTCTTCAAAGACTTGCTTGAGTTCCTCTAACCAATCTTTACCGTATCGATAGGCAGCTTCTGTCACCAAATAACCCAAGCCTGAAATTTCATGCTGGTTATTGGCCAACTGGCGTTTCTGGTAAGCCAGTCTCAACTTAGGATTTTCAATGACTGCATAGGAATTTTTTGTTCCAGCGATATTAAAGGTTTTGGTGGCACTGCTCAAGACGATAGCAAAATCTTTGAAGGCAGGATTGATGGTATTGAAGGAATGATGCTTGTGACCAAAGAGGGCCAAATCTTGGTGAATCTCATCTGAAACCAAGAAAACACCGTGTTTTTGGCAGAGTTGACCAATCTTCTCCAACACTTCCTTTTCCCACACACGTCCACCAGGATTGTGAGGGTTGCAAAGAATATAGAGTTTGACCTCCTCTTCCACCAAATCCTTTTCAAGTCGATCAAAGTCAATCTCAAACAGACCATCCTTTTCCACTAAAGAATTGGTAATCAATCTACGATTATTCAACTTGACACTGCGAGCAAAAGGTGGGTAGACAGGTGTGTTAATCAGAACCGCTTCGCCTTCTTTTGTGAAAGCTTGAATAGCTGTTGAGATGGCTGGTACCACACCCTCGATAAAGACAAGAGCTTCCTTGTCAAAGTGATAACCGTGTTGTGTAGCTTCCCACTTTTGAACTTCCTTAATTAACTCTTCACTGGCATAGGTATAGCCATAAACCAGTTGATCAGCGTAAGTTTGCACGGCTTGGCGGATTTCAGGCAAGACTACAAAGTCCATATCCGCTATCCAAGCTGGTAGGACTTCACGATCCGTTTCTGCTTCTTTCCATTTATAGGTATGGTGCCCTAAACGATTGGGCAGGCTTGTAAAATCATATTTTCCCATCTTTGTCTTATCCTTCCAAGGCTTGGAGCAAATCTGCAATCAAATCTCTAGCATCCTCAATCCCAATCGACAAACGCAAGAGGTCATCTGTCAAACCATAAGAATGGCGCACTTCTGCTGGAATATCAGCATGAGTTTGCGTCGTTGGATAAGTAATGAGACTTTCTACCCCACCCAAACTTTCCGCAAAAGAGAAGACCTTGAGACTGTTCAAAATATGAGGAATGCGTGTTTCATCCGCTACCTTAAAGGAAATCATGCCCCCACGACCAGTGTAGAGAACTTCCTTAACTGCTGGAGAATTCTTCAAAAAGGCAACCACTTCTTGAGCATTGTCTGTTGAGCGCTCCATACGAAGAGACAAGGTCTTGAGACCACGAATCAATTGATAACTGTCAAATGGAGACAAGACTGCCCCTGTCGTATTGAGATTGTAGAAAAGCTTTTCGTATAGTTCTAAACTATTGGTCACAACCACACCAGCCAAGACATCATTGTGGCCTGCTAGATACTTGGTTGCTGAATGGAGAACGATATCTGCTCCATCTTCAATCGGACGTTGGTAGATAGGGCTATAGAAGGTATTGTCCACCACCACTTTGGCACCCTTAGCATGAGCCAATTTTGCTAGTTTTTCAATATCAAATTCCAACATCAAAGGGTTGGTTGGTGTTTCGATATAGAGAACATCCACATCCTTCTCCAACTCGCCAATCAATTCTTCTTCTGTATTGGCATAGGTGAAATGGAAACGACCTTCCTGCTCCACTTGATTGAACCAGCGGAAAGAACCACCGTAAAGATCACGCACTGCCAAGACCTTACTTCCTACTGGAAAGACGCTAAAGGCCAGTACAATAGCTGACATCCCTGAGCTAGTCGCTAGAGCATAGTCTGCTGACTCAATAGCCGCCAAGACTTCTTCCGCCTTACTACGAGTTGGGTTTTTAGTGCGCGTATAGTCAAATCCAGTAGATTTACCAAACTCTGGATGCTGATAAGTCGTTGAAAAATGAAGCGGTGTCACCAATGCACCTGTCGCTTCATCTGACTTAATGCCCGCTTGGGCCAAAATTGTGTTGATGTGTAATTCCTTGCTCATACAATACCTCCAAATCTATAGTAACTATTGTACCACTTATTTTCATCAACTCATTTTCTTCTTTTCAAGAGCTAGTTATAGTTTCAAACTATATAAAAAACGACAGCTTCTTTCGAAACCATCGTTTTGCTGGAAAAATCCTTATTTGACGTGTTTTGCCAATTCTTCTTGAGCTTTTTTATTAGATTCTTCTTTTTCTTTTAGCCATTTTTCTTTGGCTTTTTCATATTCGTCTTTTGTGACTGTCTTATCTTGTAATTTGAGGTATTTATATGATTCAACCCCTTTATTACCCGCCAATGAGAATGGGCTAGAGAAAGGAACTGTTTTTCTAAAAGTTGGTGTACCACCAAGTGATACGTTTGGAATTGCTAGTGAGCTATCTACCAACCAAGCTTGAGCCTCAGCGTATTTTTCATAACGTTTTGCTGGATCTTGCTCTTTATTAGCATCTTCTAACATCTGAGTGTAAGTATCTAGTCCAACTGCCTTAGCCTTGTCATTTACTTCTCCAGGCTCTAGACCTAAGTTTTGTAGAACTCCACCACTTTTCACATTAAAGATTTCAAGATAACTTGATGGGTCTTGGTAGTCTGCACTCCAACCACCATTGTATAAATCGTAATCTTTCTGAGCTGCAGTCTGAGCCAAATAGCTTGTATTATCAAAGTCTTCAGTAGAGAGTTGGTGAACATCAATCACAACATTATCAGACCCCAAGACAGATTCAATCGATTGTTTCATGGAATTAATTCCTTGAATTTCTGCCTTATTGGTCAAATCTACAGATTTATCTAAGTGGATAGGGAATTGGACTCCTTTAGCTTGGAGTTCTTTCTTAGCTTCGGCAAATTTAGCCTTGGCTTTTTCTGGATTGTAGTATGGATCTTGAGCATCAGCAAAGTTGATTCCTTGCCATTCTTTACCATAATTGACCATCTTAGAGGCTACTACTTCACCAAAGTCTTTTCCGTTGATACTTACGAAGTTTGGTGGAACAACCAAATTACGTAAAATCTTAGTAGCACCATCTTCACCTTGAGATTGAGCACCATAGGCTGTACGGTCATAGGCAAAGTTAATAGCTTGACGGAAGTTCTTATTAAGAACGGCTTCTTGAGTCGATTTCTTTTCAGCATCACTCGTCTTAGCAGTGAATTTATAAGATTTTCTATCTAAGTTAAAGTTTAAGAAATAAGATGTCGCATCTTGAAGACTATATACGATATTGTCCTTGTTCTTCTCTTTAATCCCTTCAAAACTTGAGCTATTTGGATAGAGACGAGCATAACTATAGGCACCCTCCACAAAGTTACGTGCTAATGCATCTTGGTCACTACCATCAAAGTAAGCCAATTTCACATCATCTACAAAGACATTCTTGGCATCCCAGTAATTCGGATTTTTCTTAAATTCAATAACAGATTTTGAAACAAAGGATTTCATTAAGAAAGGACCATTGTACAAAATGCTAGATGGATCCACCTTTCCAAAATCATCCCCTTTAGATTTCAAGAAATCCGCATTAAGAGGAAAGAGAATTGTTGAAGTTGTTTTTGAATTCCAGTAAGGTTCTGGGCGAGTCAAAGTATATTGAACCGTTTGGTCGTCAATAGCCTTAACACCTACAGTTGAAAAGTCTGTTGTTTTACCAGTAATATAGTCATCCAAACCAGCGACGGATTCTTGTACTAAGTACAAGGCTTCTGATTTTTTATCAGCCGCATATTTCAAACCAGTTACAAAATCTTGGGCAGTTACTGGAGCATATTCATCTCCATCTGCAGTATACCATTTAGCATCTTTACGCAGTTTGTAGGTATAAGTCAGACCATCCTTGGATACACTCCAATCCTCTGCCAAGGATGGGATATAGTTCCCATACTGGTCATTTTCCATGAGCCCATCTACCAAATTAACCACGATATCATTAGTTGTTGCACGGTTTTCTGCTAGATAATTCAAACTAGACGGATCACTAGTATAAACATAGTTATATGTTTTTGACCCTGTGCTAGAATTTCCACACGCGCTTAATAAAATACCTGCACTTAACACGATACCTGCAAGCGTTGCATACTTGGCTTTAGACTTTTTCATCTCCAGAACCTCCTGATTTAAATATTTGTCTTATTATACAACTTGAGTTTTATTTAGTCAATAGTTTTTAAAGTAAAATTTAAGAAAATTTAAATTACCATCTACAAACTTTAGCTATTATTCTACAAAATAATAAAAAAGAGAATAATTCAAGCATTTCATGATAGAAATGTTCAAATTATCCCTTTTATTTATAAATATTTTTTAAGTTAACTTTAATTTGATTCGTAAGCGATCTGCTTGAACTTTTCCAATCACCTTGTCCAATAGACGGGTACGGAGACTCATGATTCCATAAACTCCTCCACCCATGGCACCGACAAGGGCTACATAAAGGAAGCTCCACAAACGCCCACTTGGTTGGAATACAAATCCTAAAATCCACTGCATTGTTCCTACTACAAGAAACATGAAGAGAGTTAACAAACTGATTAAAATGGTTCGCTTCAAAATCACCTTGCGCTTAACACCAGTTACCTTGCAAATGTCCCGATACATCAAAACATTAGGAATAATGAGGCCGATGGTTGTGGAAATCAAAGGTCCATAACTGTGAAAGAGAGCAATGGTTGGCAGTTGTAAGACCAGCTTGGCAATGGAACCATAGATAAAATAGAGAACGGCCTTGCGGTTGCGGAACATGGCTTGAAGCATTGGAGACAAAACCATGTACAAGCCTAAAATAGTAGACTGTAAAACTGCAAAGACAAACAAGCCCATAGCCAAACTATCTGGTTTGCCATAAAAGACTGTATAAAGAGGTTCTCCTACCATAACCACTCCAACCGTTGCTGGTAGCAAGAATAGGAAAAGCATGGTAATGCTGTCCTGAACGAGACGAGAAGCCGCCTTCAAGTCTCCCTTGACATAGTTTTCAGTCAAAAGTGGCAAACCTACACTCCCAATCGAAACCCCAACAGAAATCAAAATCATAGTGATTTTATTAGGATTGGCAGAGAAATAAGAAAACATGACAACCAAGTCTTCATTACTATAGTTGGTAAACCAACTCATACTATTGATAAAGGTCATCTGGTCCAAAATCTGGAAAAGCTGGATAGCAGACCCTGTCAGGATAAAAGGAATGGCTTCCTTAATGGTGTCGACCAAAAGACGCTTGCTGTTAATCTTATCCCCTGTCTCAAGGACTCTTTTAAGTAATCCTTCTTTGGCAAGGAAATAGATCAAAACTGCAAAACTAGCTACCATGCCGACAAAGGCAGCAAAGGTGGATTGGGTAACCGCTGCTAGATAATCTCCTGAGCCCATTTTCATAATCATAAAGGTAGCTAAGAGCATCCAGATAACACGAATGACCTGCTCAGCGATTTGGCTCATGGCATAAGGTTTCAGGTTATTCATCCCTTGGAAGAAGCCTCGAATCACACTCATAGATGGGAAAATCAAGACCGCCCAAGCCAAACTCTGCATGATTGGGATCAGGTCTTTCCCTACACCCGACAAATCTGCTAGCCAAGGAGCAAAGATATACAAGACTAAAGCAAAAACCAGACCTAGTCCTGTCATAAAGCCTAAAAAGCTCCGAATCAGGGCAAAGCTATGCTCTTCTTCTCGCATGGTATTGTACTTGGCAACTTGCTTGGCCACCGCAACTGGAATCCCTGCTGTTGAAATCAGCAAGAACCAGGCATAGATATTGTAGCCCATGGTAAAGAGACCATTTGCTGTAGCCGCATAAGACCCCATCCAGATATACCAAGGGATGATATAAATGGCACCGAGTAGACGACTGATAAAGTTACTAGCCGTTAGCCAAGCAGTCCCCCGTAACATCTGGGCCTGCTGGTGATTGTTTTCGTTAGACATAGATTCCTCATTTAATTTTAATCACTAGGAAAACTTCCTCATCTTCCATTATAAACTTTTCCTTGTCACTTGTAAATTTACGACTTTCGGTTTACAATAGAAAGTATGATTAAGATTGAAACCGTATTAGATATTTTAAAGAAAGATGGTCTCTTCCGTGAGATTATTGACCAAGGACATTATCACTACAACTACAGCCATGTCATATTTGACACCATCTGCTATGATAGCCGCAAGGCCAAAGAGAAGAGCCTCTTTTTCGTCAAGGGTGCTGCCTTTAAGAAGAAATTTCTGATTTCTGCCATCTCTCAAGGCCTCGCTTGGTATGTGGCTGAAGAAGACTATGAAGTTGGTATTCCTGCTATTATCGTCAGCGATATCAAGAAAGCCATGAGTTTGGTAGCTATGGAATTTTATGGAAATCCACAGGAAAAACTCAAACTCCTTGCCTTTACTGGTACTAAGGGTAAAACAACAGCAGCCTATTTCGCTTATAACATCTTATCTCAAGGGCATCGACCTGCTATGCTCTCGACTATGAATACAACTTTAGATGGCAAGACTTTCTTTAAGTCTGCATTGACAACTCCTGAGAGCATTGACCTCTTTGATATGATGAATCAAGCTGTGCAAAATGGCCGTACTCACCTCATCATGGAAGTATCCAGTCAGGCCTATCTGGTCAAACGTGTCTATGGTCTAACCTTTGATGTGGGAGTTTTCCTCAATATCAGCCCCGACCATATCGGCCCGATTGAACACCCTAGCTTTGAAGACTACTTCTACCACAAGCGTCTCTTGATGAAAAATAGCCGAGCAGTCATCATTAACAGTGACATGGACCACTTCTCTGTACTAAAAGAACAGGTGGAAGATCAAGACCATGATTTCTACGGTAGCCAGTCTGATAACCAAATCGAGAATTCCAAAGCCTTTAGTTTTTCAGCTAGTGGTAAACTCGCTGGAGATTATGATATTCAACTCATTGGCCACTTCAACCAAGAAAATGCCGTTGCTACTGGACTTGCTTGTCTCCGTCTCGGAGCTAGTCTTGAAGACATCAAAAAAGGAATCGCTGCAACCCGTGTTCCGGGTCGTATGGAAGTCCTCACTCAGAAAAATGGAGCCAAGGTTTTCATCGACTATGCCCACAATGGTGACAGTCTGAAAAAACTAATCAATGTTGTAGAGACTCATCAAACAGGAAAGATTGCTCTGGTTCTCGGTTCGACAGGAAATAAGGGAGAAAGTCGTCGTAAGGACTTTGGCCTCCTCCTCAATCAACACCCTGAGATTCAAGTCTTTTTGACTGCTGATGACCCCAACTATGAAGACCCAATGGCCATTGCGGATGAAATTAGTAGCTACATCAATCATCCTGTTGAAAAGATTGCGGATCGCCAAGAAGCCATCAAGGCGGCAATGGCTATCACAAATCACGAATTAGACGCTGTGATTATTGCAGGTAAGGGAGCTGATTGCTACCAAATCGTTCAAGGCAAGAAAGAAGCCTATCCAGGAGATGCAGCCGTCGCAGAAAATTATTTATAAGATAGAAAAATCAAGGGAAATGAAACCCTTGATTTTTTCTATCTTTATTTAAAAGCGTTTTTCAAACCTTCAACGGCACCTTCTACAGCACCTTTAGCATCTTCAACTACTTCTTTTGCCTTAGCAACTGTCTTTTCTACAGCGCCTTCTGCTTCAGTCTTGCTATCCCCAGTAACTTTACCAAATCCTTCTTTGATAGCGCCTGTTGCTTGTTCCAATTTGTTTTCAAGTGACATATGATTGTCTCCTTTTGCTTTATTCCGATAAGTGTTATCGTTGCTTTAAGTATATACTTATTATATCATCAAGTCAAACAAACTGCTCAGAGCAGAATTCTATGCTAGATAAAAACTTAGACTCTCCTTGTCAAAATCGACGACTAACTCATACTTTCCATCTTCCTTTTGCACAATATAGCCTAAGATAACTAAACTATCCACAAAGATATCACGGCGTTTCTGCATCAATTGGTCTTTTTTGAGAAATTTTAGCAAAAAAGTCGTCATATATTTGAGAGCATACTCAGGATTAACATCTCCCAAAATGTCATAGAGCTCCTGCTGTTTTTCTGTCAAAGGATACTGATGTTTGACCTTGTAGAAATAATTGGACAGAGTCATTTTTGATCTCGCAAAGTCCGTCTTTTCAACTAAAATAGCTACATTGGTTTGATTTCGTAATTCCGTCTCAAAACGCTGCTCTAACAAGGTTTGATAGGCCGGACTATCTTCGCTGACAAAAATCTCTTGATCCAGTTCGAGACTATCGAGTGATTCAAGCCTGGGAAGATTAAGGTAATAACGCTTATTTTCCCGACGAATCAAACCAGCCTTTATATACTCTTCCATGAGTTTATCAACTGCCACATCTGGAAATTGAGCCTTAATTTCTCGCAAAATAACATCCTCATGCTGGTCCAGATAGCGGATCAATTCTCTAAAAAATGGCTGTCTCGTCAAACGAGATGGATTAAAAATCTGAATCATGAAGATTCCTTTCTTTACATTCTAACAGAGGCGATGCTGCCAACTGACTAGGATTGGTCCCAGCTTGGTTTAGAGGAACAGGCAAACCTAGTTCGCTATAATACTCTCTCCAAAAATCACTAATCTCCTGCTTCCCATCACCAAATTTCATGGGAATGGTTTCAAAAATCGGTAGGATTTCTGCCATGTACTGGGAACAGTAAAAACCAGCTCCATCTGGATAGAAAGAAGTATTGTAGGGTGCTCCTAGATGTTTGCAAGCTTTTTCCTTCACAGACTGGATATCCATTTCTGGGTAGACATAGAGGTCGTAAAAATGATTGGACTCAAAGAAGTCTACTGGTTCTTGACAGATAACACCCGCCTTTCCACTAGTGTGGTAAATCATCCCGTCCAAATAAATAGCAACATGGTTATAGTTGCCTGTGGAAGTCTGGATAGCCTGTCCCGTGTCCGACTCATCTCTCACAAAATCATACTCTTCGAAAATTAAATTCAAACCACGTCAGCGTCGCCTTACCGTACTCAAGTACAGCTTGCGGCTAGCTTCCTAGTTTGCTCTTTGATTTTCATTGAGTATCAAATAGCCATTTTCTAACATGCTTCTCTCCTAGAAAAAAAGGAGCCGAAACTCCTTTCGATATAAGGCAAACTAGCCTTTCCTAATTTGAATTAACACTCAAAATCTTAGGCATTAAAACTTTCAGTCAATTGAGGTACCACTTGTTTCTTACGTGAAACAGCACCAGCAAGGAAAGCATGGTTATTTTCAAGTTTGAAGTTGAAAGCCGCTTCAACCTTGTCCATGTTAGCACCAAGTGCTAGGATTTCTGAGTTTGAGTTGACGATGTCTGTAATCATCAAGACAAAGTCAGAGTAGCCGTTTGTTGCGTTAGCAGCTTGCATTGCAGCTTCAATTTCTGCTTGGCGTTCTAAAACTTCAGCGATGTCAACTGTGTTTACTTGAGCAACACGGACATTATTTCCATTCAATTCAAAAGTTTTAGCATCGATGTCAATCAATTCTTCAGCAGATTTGCTAGCCAAGTTGGTACCAGCTTTCAACATTGCTAGACCATATTCTTCCAAGTTGACACCAGCCAATTCAGCTAATTCAGGAGCAATGACTGTATCTGTTGGGTGTGTTGTTGGTGATTTCAAAAGAAGGGTATCTGAAATCAAACCTGAAAGCATCAAACCAGCAATCTCTTTAGGTACAGCTACACCATGTTCTTTGAACATACGGTAAACGATTGAAGACGCTGAACCAACTGGCTCCAAACGCATGTAAAGTGGGCTTGCAGTTTCAAAGTTAGCCACGCGGTGGTGGTCTACAACACCATAAACTTCTACTTCAGCGATATCTGATACAGATTGTTGGAATTCATTGTGGTCAGTCAAGATAACTTGCTCTGCACCTTCTGCTTTGGCAGAAGTGATAACACGTGGTGCTTCCACACCAAAATAGTTCAAGACAAAGGCTGTTTCTTCATTTGGAGTTCCAAGGGCAACAGCTTCCGTATCCAAACCGTAAGCTTCTTTTGCAAGGTAGGCAAAGGCTACAGATGACCCGATGGCATCTGAGTCTGGATTTTGGTGACCAAATACTAGAATCTTAGACATGATAATACCTCATTTTGTTTATTCTCTTTATTGTAGCATTTTTTTCGCTTTTTGACAAAAGTAAGAGGAGTCAAAGGACTCCTCACAATTGTTCAAAATAACTAAGTAAATTTCTATCTTGATTTTCAGATAAAAATTGCTCCTTCTGTGGCCTCTTCTTACGCTTGAGAAGGGCTTCAGCTGACATGGCTTCTTCCTTACTGGCAAAACCTTGAGCATAGATAAGTTTGACTGGCAAGCGTGCTCGTGTGTATTTGGCCCCCTTCCCACTACTGTGGACAGCGAGGCGTCTCTTCACATCAGTCGTATAGCCTGTATAGTAGGATCCGTCACGGCACTCCAGCACATACATATAAGCCTTATGATCCATAATAAATCTCTTCGAGTTCCGGCGTATAAGAGCCATCATCATTGTGGACAATGAGAGGTGGCAAGACCTTAAAGCCACTTGTCGAGCCATCCTTGATGGCTTCAATCAAGAGCATATTAGCTTCCTTTTCCTTTTTTGGATAGACAAATTGCAGACGCTTAGGTGCTAAATTATGTCGTTGCAAGCTGTCCAAGATATCTAAAAGTCGATCAGGACGATGAACCATGGCCAAACGCCCATTAGATTTGAGAATACTCTGGGCACTACGACAGATTTCTTCCAAATTAGTCGTGATTTCGTGGCGAGCCAAGAGATAATGTTCGCTCTCGTTCAGATTAGAATGAGGATCCACCTTGAAATAGGGCGGATTACACAAAATCATATCCACCTTACTTCCCTGGATGTAAGCAGGCATATTTTTCAAATCATCACAGATGACCTCCATCTGCTCTTCCAAACCATTCAAACGGACAGAGCGCTCAGCCATATCTGCCAAACGCTCCTGAATCTCAACAGCCAAAATCTGTGCCTGAGTACGAGTACTGGCAAAAAGCCCCACTGCTCCATTTCCAGCACAGAAATCCACAATCAAGCCCTTCTTAGGAAAACGTGGAAAACGTGACAAGAGAACACTATCCACCGAATAGCTAAAAACCTCTCTATTTTGAATGATTTTGATATCTGTCGAAAAGAGCTGGTTAATGCGCTCCCCTGATTTTAATAATTGTTCTTCTTCCATGGTCCTATTATAGCAAATTTATATTAACATTACAAAGAATATAGATTTCTAACTAGTGCTTCTGCTTCTTCAAATGTTGAAGTGCTTCCTTGGTCCAAATTGGCATCATTCGTTTGAGAGGGGCAAAACCGTAGTTAAAACGGTCGCTTGAAAAGCGTCTCCGTCTCGGAAACTGGTGCTTCTCTTCCTCCAAAGTGCGGATGGAAAGACTAGCTTTCCCTGTAAATTCATCTAAATCCACTACTTGAACTTGAACCTCTTCATCGACTTTCAAGGCTTCTTGGATATTTTCAATAAATCCTGTTCGAATCTCTGAAATGTGAATCAGCCCCGTATCACCCGTCTCTAGCTCAACAAAGGCACCATAGGGCTGAATCCCTGTAATACGCCCCTTTAGCTTATCACCGATTTTCATCTTAGTCCTCGATTTCAATTGTTTCAATCACAACATCTTCAACTGGCTTGTCCATGGCCCCTGTCTCAACAGCAGCAATAGCATCCAAGACAGCGTAAGAAGCTTCATCAGCTAGCTGACCAAAAACCGTGTGACGACGGTCTAGGTGAGGTGTCCCACCTTGGTTGGCATAAATTTCTGCAATCGGTTCTGGCCAACCACCACGAGCAATTTCTTTCTTAGAATAAGGCAGATGTTGATTTTGCACGATAAAGAACTGGCTGCCGTTGGTATTTGGACCAGCATTGGCCATAGAAAGGGCACCACGGATATTGTAAAGTTCTTCTGAGAATTCATCCTCAAATGATTCGCCGTAGATTGACTCGCCACCCATACCAGTACCAGTTGGGTCTCCACCTTGAATCATAAAGTCCTTGATAATACGGTGGAAAATGACACCATCATAGTAGTCATCTTTTGAAAGAGCTACAAAGTTAGCCACTGTTTTAGGAGCATGTTCAGGAAAAAGCTTGATACGCAAGTCCCCGTAATTGGTCTTAATAGTCGCGATAGGACCTTCTACTGTTTCAATGTCTACTTGTGGGAAATGCAATTCTTTTTCTACCATACCAAATCCTTCTAAGGCATCAAAAATGCCATCTTCTTCTAATGTTTTTGTAATATAATCTGCTTTTTCTTTGATGTTATCATGAGAAATTCCCATGGCAACACTGATTCCAGCATAATCAAAGAGTTCCAAGTCATTGAGGCCATCTCCAAATACCATGACGTTCTCTGGTTTCAAGCCAAGGTGTTCCACAACCTTTTCCACACCTGTCGCTTTGGAGCCTGAAATCGGCACAATATCAGACGAATGTTGATGCCAACGAACCATGCGAAGTTTGTCTGAGAGACTATCAGGCAAGTGCAAGTCATCTCCTTTATCTTCAAAAGTCCACATCTGATAGATGTCTTCTTTCTCATGAAAATCTGGATCCACATCTAAATCAGGATAAATTGGATTAATCGCTTCACTAATCATATCGGTGCGAGTCGACAACTTGGCATCATGACTCCCAACCAAACCATACTCAATTCCTTCTTGCTTAGCCCAAGAGATATACTCCTCAACATCTGGATTCTCGATCTGATGTTGATAAATGACCTGACCTTTTTTATCTTCTATATAAGCCCCATTCAAAGTTACAAAAAAGTCAGGCTTGAGATCACGAATCTCTGGCACGACACCAAAAATCCCTCGTCCAGAAGCAATACCTGTCAAAATTCCTTTCTCACGTAATTGCTTAAAAACAGTCGGGATTGAAGCTGGAATAAAACCTGTCTTTGAATTCCGCAATGTATCATCAATATCAAAAAAGACAATCTTGATCTTCTTTGCCTTGTATCTTAATTTGGCATCCATCTCACTACCTCTTTCAATCTAACTCTTTCCATTATACCATAAAGTAGCTAAATCCCACATCCCCAATAAAATCCTTGTCTCTTATCCGAATTCCTTTACTAGATACAAAACCAAATCATCATTATTTTGGCTAGTTGCATTCATTTCCAAGGGTTGATTTCGATACCAGACACCTGTCCCATCTGGAATGTAGCCCCGTCTGATATACAATCTCTGGGCAGGGCCATAGCCTAAGTGCAAACCTACACCAAGAGTGACCTTACTCGAAACAAACTTGACTCGTTTTTCTGCTTCTTCTAGCAGTTGATTCCCAATCCCTTGATTTCGAAAAGGCTCAAACACATTAAAATCTGATAACTCTGGATAGACTTCTGCAAAAGGACCATGTTTAGCAGAGGGCAAAATGGTAACGTAGCCCGCTACAGCACCATCAATCTCTGCAACTAAGACTTCTCTCTCCCCACTTTCCTGTTCCAGAAAATATCTAGCCAAAATTTCCTCTCTACCAGGCCAACCTTGATTCATAAATCCATGAGATAATGATTCAATATCAGACTTAATCATATTTCTAATCGTACAATTCATCTTTGACTTACCCACCTTTACTCTTTTTATTACCATTATAGCACGCCAAGGTCAGAAAAAAACTATCTCGTGAAAAAAAGACCCAACCGGGTCTTTTCTTTAATCTTCGTTTACGAAAGGCATCAAAGCCATTACGCGAGCGCGTTTGATAGCTGTTGTTACTTTACGTTGGTTTTTAGCTGAAGTTCCTGTTACACGACGAGGAAGGATTTTCCCACGTTCTGAAACGAAACGGCTAAGAAGCTCAGTATCTTTGTAATCAACATATTCAATTTTGTTTGCTGCGATGTAATCAACTTTTTTACGGCGTTTGAATCCGCCACGACGTTGTTGAGCCATGTTTTTTCTCCTTTATAATTTTAGTTGTCCATTAGAATGGTAAATCATCATCTGAAATATCCAAAGGATTTGTTGCTCCAAATGGATTTTCATCACGTGAAAAGTCTGGCACTGAATTTGTAGGTGCTGAATAATTTGCAGTTGGTGCAGAGTAAGCTCCACCTGTATGACCTTCACGCACGCTACGGCTTTCCAACATTTGGAAATTCTCAGCCACGACCTCTGTCACGTAGACACGTTGTCCTTGCTGGTTATCGTAACTACGAGTCTGGATACGACCTGTCACCCCGATAAGTGAGCCTTTTTTAGCCCAGTTAGCAAGATTTTCAGCCTGTTGGCGCCACATAACGACATTGATAAAATCAGCCTCACGTTCGCCATTTTGACTCTTAAATGTACGGTTTACTGCAAGAGTAAAAGTCGCAACTGCTACATTTGATGGGGTATAACGCAACTCAGCGTCACGTGTCATACGCCCTACAAGTACAACATTGTTAATCATAGTTTACCTTCTTACGCGTCAGTTTTGACGATCATGTGACGAAGAATGTCAGCGTTGATTTTTGAAAGACGGTCAAACTCTTTAAGAGCTGCGTCGTCGTTTGCTTCAACGTTAACGATGTGGTAAAGTCCTTCACGGAAATCTTTGATTTCGTATGCAAGACGACGTTTTTCCCAAGATTTTGATTCAACAACAGTTGCACCGTTGTCAGTCAAAATAGAGTCAAAACGTGCTACCAAAGCGTTTTTAGCTTCTTCTTCAATGTTTGGACGAATGATATAAAGAATTTCGTATTTAGCCATTGATATGTTCCTCCTTTTGGTCTAATGACCCCAAGACTTTGCAAGGGGTAAGTGAGGTTCGCTCACAATAAACTATTATACTAGAAAACAATTTTTTACGCAAGTAAAAACTCTGGAATTCGAAAAAACGCCACATGGGCGTTTTCCTATTCTTACGGTTTGATACGGTGCAACATACGTGGAAATGGAATAGCTTCACGGATGTGTTTTGTTCCTGCTGCGAAGGTTACCATACGCTCGATACCGATACCAAATCCACCGTGTGGTACAGTACCGTATTTACGAAGGTCAAGGTAGAATTCGTACTCTGTACGATCCATACCAAGTTCATCCATCTTAGCTACAAGAGCATCGTAGTCTTCCTCACGCATAGACCCACCGATGATTTCTCCATAGCCTTCTGGAGCAAGCAAATCTGCACAAAGCACGCGCTCTGGATTTCCAGGAACTGGTTTCATGTAGAAGGCCTTGATGGCTGCTGGATAGTTCATGACAAATGTTGGCACACCAAAGTGGTTTGAAATCCACGTTTCGTGTGGTGAACCAAAGTCATCTCCATGCTCAAGATGTTCGTAGTCAGCGTCTTCATCATTTTCATGCTCTTGCAAGAGGTCAATGGCTTGATCGTAAGTGATCCGTTTGAATGGCTCTGCAATGTAGCGTTTCAAGAGCTCTGTATCACGTTCCAATGTTTCCAGGGCTTGAGGAGCACGGTCAAGAACACCTTGAAGAAGAGCTTTTACATAAGCTTCTTGCAAGTCAAGTGACTCATCATGTGTCAAGTATGAGTACTCTGCGTCCATCATCCAAAACTCAGTCAAGTGACGGCGCGTTTTTGATTTTTCAGCACGGAATACTGGACCAAAGTCAAAGACACGACCAAGAGCCATAGCACCTGCTTCTAGGTAAAGCTGACCTGATTGGCTTAAGTAGGCTGGAGTTCCGAAGTAGTCCGTTTCAAAGAGTTCTGTTGAATCTTCTGCCGCATTTCCTGAAAGGATTGGGCTATCAAACTTCATGAAACCGTTCTTGTCAAAGAACTCATAAGTTGCATAGATAATAGCATTACGGATTTGCATCACCGCTACTTGCTTACGAGAACGAAGCCACAAGTGACGGTTGTCCATCAAGAAGTCTGTTCCGTGTTCTTTTGGTGTGATTGGGTAGTCTTGAGATTCACCAATCACTTCGATGTCTGTGATATCCAACTCATAGCCAAACTTAGAACGTTCGTCTTCTTTGACAATCCCTGTCACATAAACAGACGTTTCTTGGCTCAAGCGTTTGATAACATCAAACTTTTCAAGTCCTACTTCTTCACCAAATTTTTCTACAAAGTTTGGTTTAAAGGCCACACCTTGGAAAAAGGCTGTTCCGTCACGCAATTGCAAGAAGGCTATTTTTCCTTTTCCTGATTTGTTGGCAACCCAAGCGCCAATCGTTACTTCCTGACCAACATAGTCTTTTACATCAATAATCGTTACACGTTTTGTCATTATTTTTCCTTATCTTTTTCTTTTTATTTTTCCATAAATGCTTTCAAGCGTTTAACCGCTTCTTTAAGCGTATCTAAATCTGTCGCATAGCTGAGACGCACATTTTCTGGTGCTCCAAATCCTGCTCCTGTTATGAGTGCCAAACCAACTTCTTCAAGAATAGCTGTTGTAAAGTCAGTAACATCCGTATAGCCTTTCATCTCCATGGCTTTTTTAACATTTGGGAAGAGATAGAAGGCTCCTTGTGGCTTAACGACTTCAAAACCAGGAACCTCACATAATAGCGGATAAATGGTATTGAGACGCTCCTCAAAAGCCTGACGCATGATATCAACAGAATCCTGTGGTCCTATTAAGGCTTCTATAGCCGCATATTGAGAAACAGATGTCAAATTTGAAGTTGTTTGTCCCGTCAATTTACTCATAGCTGCAATGATTTCAGGATCACCTACCGCATAACCAACTCGCCAACCCGTCATGGCATAGGCCTTAGATACACCGTTGATAACAATGGTTTGCTTACGAATTGCTTCTGATAGACTTGAGATTGGAACAAATTCATTTCCATTATAAACAAGGCGGCCGTATATATCATCAGCTAAAATCAGAATGTCATGCTCAACTGCCCAATTTCCGATAGCTAGTAATTCTTCACGAGTATAAATCATACCAGTCGGATTAGATGGTGAATTGAGAACCAAAACCTTTGTCTTATCTGTCCTAACTAGTTCTAGTTGATCCACCGTGACTTTAAAATCATTGTCTTCTTTAGCTTGAACAAAGACTGGAATCCCTTCTGCCATCTTGACCTGATCTCCATAACTGACCCAGTATGGAGTTGGAATAATAACCTCATCTAAAGGATTAATTACAGCCATAAAGAAGGTATAGAGGGAAAACTTGGCACCTGTAGCAAAGGTAACCTCGTTACTTGCGACAGAATAGCCATAGTAGCGCTCGAAGTAGGTATTCACTGCAGCTTTTAATTCTGGTAGGCCTGAAGCTACTGTATAGAAGGAAGCCTGTCCTTCCCGAATAGCTTTAACTGCTGCATCCTGAATATTTTCAGGAGTGTGAAAATCTGGTTGTCCCAAGGTCAAGAAAAGGACATCCTTACCTTGAGCTTTTAATTTTTTTGCTCTCGCATCACTAGCTAAAGTGACACTTTCTTCCATTTCTAAAACACGGTTGGATAGTTTCATAAGCCCTCCTTATTGACCAATGCTCCTGTTTCAAAATCTACTAGATAAAAATCAGAGCCTGACTTGACTTCCCAGATTGGCTTGTCTTGATAACGGCCAAAGGTAATCTTGTCAATCTCGCCAGCTCCTTTTTCCTTAGAAAGAGCTTCTGCTTTTTCTTGTGAAACACCCTGATTTAGCTGATAAACGTAAATCTTATGGTCATCCTTTCCAATCAGGACAGCAAGTGCTTCTTGCTGTTTATTACGACCAAGAACGCTGTAATAGGATTCCAAGCCATTATATAAATCAACCTGATCAGCCTGCTCTAATCCTGCATACTGCTGAGCTAATTTTTCTCCTTCACTTTTAGCTGTTTGATAGGGTTGCATACTCAGAAACACCAGATACAGAAAGGAAGCACTGATAACCACAAACAAAATCGTCATCCCTAGACCATACTGCCACAGTAGATTATTTTTTGCTTTTTTTTGTCTTTTTTTCACTCGTCTATTTTACCATCTATTGGGCTTTATTACAAGTGAATGCAAGAACAAACCTATATTATTTCTTCCTTCAAACAAAACCGATTTTGAAAGTGATACAATTCTTACTTTCCAGTCTCAAGTGACTAGAGTTTCATCAATTTTATAATTTTCAAATAAACTCTGAGCAAATTTCTTGCAAGTTGTTTTATTTTGTTGTAATATATTTTATAACAACGAGAGAGTTCTCGAAAATTTAAGAAAAAGGAGACACATCATGTCTAAAAAAGTATTATTTATCGTCGGATCCCTACGCCAAGGTTCTTTCAACCACCAAATGGCGCTCGAAGCTGAGAAAGCACTTGCTGGTAAAGCAGAAGTTAGCTACCTTGATTATTCAGCTGTTCCTCTCTTCAGCCAAGATTTGGAAGTTCCAACTTACCTAGCTGTAGCTGCTGCTCGTGAAGCAGTTCTCGCTGCGGATGCTATCTGGATCTTCTCTCCAGTCTACAACTTCTCTATCCCTGGAACAGTGAAGAACTTGCTTGACTGGCTATCTCGTGCCCTTGACTTGTCTGATACACGCAGCGCTTCTGCCCTTCAAGACAAACTTGTCACAGTATCATCTGTAGCCAATGCAGGTCACGATCAACTCTTCGCTATCTACAAAGACCTCTTGCCATTTATTCGTACACAAGTCGTTGGTGATTTCACTGCTGCACGTGTTAATGACTCTGCTTGGGCAGACGGAACATTGGTTCTTGAAGAAACAGTCCTAAACTCACTTGAAAAACAAGCTCAAGACTTGGTTAATGCTATCAAATAAAGATATTTTATTACTCTTTGCCACCCATTTGGGTGGTTTTTTCATACCTAATACTCTTCGAAAATCTCTTCAGACCACGTCAGCGTCTCCTTATCGTACTCAAGTAAAGCTTGCGTCTAGCTTCCTAGTTTGCTTTGTGATTTTCATTAAGTATAATTGAATCTAGAGTAGTTCAGAACAAATTCTAAAGTATTTTTAGAATTTGATTTAAATTTCCCAATCAATTTGTTCGTTTTTTATTTCATTTCACTATAAAAAACGCATCCTATTAGGTATTCAAAACCTTAATACGATGCGTTTTATCATGCAAGGATCTACTATATTTCTTCTCAAATTGAGGTTCTATATCATAGTAGCTCTGCTCATTCACCGATTCAATTTTTAATCCTCGATCAATTTATAAAAATCAGAATGCTTTAGAGATAAAGTCTAATCTTCTTTACGTTTTGTAGCTAATAGTGCTGCTGACAAGGCTAAGCTAACACCTGCTAAGAAGATGGCTGTATCAGATTCTCTCTCGGCAGTTTCTGGTAAGCTATTTTGATCTCCTTTGACTACTGAAGCCTTTCTTTCTGCAGTCTGGTTATTAGCTATGTTCTGTACTGGATGCTCTGTTTTCTCCCGAACTGGTACTTCCTGATTTCCTACTGTTGCTGGAGCAGCTGTATCCTCTGGAAGTTTACTATCTTGAGGCACTCCTGGATTTACCCCGTCTTTAAAGTCAGGCTTCTCATCGACTGGTGCTACCTGATTACCTACAGTTGATTGTTTCCCTTTGTATTCTGAAATGTCGTTAACTGCTCCTTCAACAAAGTTAGCTCCTCCCTTAAATTCAGGGACTTCATTAACCGATGCTTCTACAAAGTTGACCCCTCCTTTGAATTCTGGAACTTCGTTGACTGGCGCAGGCTCCTCGCCCTTGCTATTTGAAATAGATGCTTTTACTCCTACCTCGATAATGCGATCTTGAGCCTTTCTTTGTTCAGTATGAACAAGAGTTCTAGTAGTTCCCACAACTTGAATATAGTCAACTTTTTCTCCATCTTGTCCTTCAGAAACAACACGACGTTGACCTTGAGCAAGTTCAGGATTTTCACGAACAACTTCTTTAAATGGAAGCGGAGTCTTTTCAATTTTCAAGCTTGGAGTTTCTGCTACTAAGTTCTTAACTCCTTCTGTCGGAGTTGTTTGGAAGGCTGTCTTAAAGTGTAAACGATACTCTTTCACAAGATTTCCATCTTTAGAAACAAGACGTACGAGTGTTGGAAGATTGGTATTTCCAGGATTCACAACTGTAACTACTCCATGTCCACCAGTTGTCGCAGTGACTTTTGGTTGGGAACTCATTGCTGTTAGTGTATAATCTGTCACATTTGGATCAAAGTTTTCCAATGCTTTTCCATCAACCGAAATAGTGGCTGATGGTGTTTCCACTTCTGCTCCTTTGCCTGCAGAGTAAGCTGTAAATTCTACAACTGCCAAACCATTAGTAGTAGCCTTACGAGTCATACGGGCACGAATAGCTGTCGTTTGAATCGGATCAAAGTTAAACTCTATTGGTTTACCAGCTACGATTTCTCCAGATGCCTTGTAAGGAATTTCTTGCCAATTTTCTGCCTTGTTGAATGGATGGTCAGCATTTTCTTCGTAACGAGAAATCGTACTTGGTTCTGTAAAGGCAGGACCAATATATCTTTCTAGAACCATTTTCTCTGGAGCATCTGTTCCACTATCTTTAAAGAACTGAATAGCTACTTTTCCAATGGATTGAGAGGCAATTTTTCCATCCTTCTTAAAGAGTAGGCCAACAGAAGTTTCTTGATTTTTCGGAGTACGAGACCAGTTTGTCCAACGTCCATCTTCATTGTATTTTCCATCATTGATATAGAAAATTCTATCATGTGAAGCTGCTTGTGTATCGTTCGTTGTCGAAGCAAAGGCTTTAGAATCCGTTTCATTGTTGCTTGGATTTTCTGACAGAACTTGGTTACCTTTAGCTACAACTGTTACCTGCATTTTAGTTGTTAGATTTGTACCAATGACATGACCAGTTACTTCAAAACTTCCCTCCTGTTCTGTCGCATGTTCAGGAATGGCATCCCATTGAACTGCAAGGTTAGCCTTAACCCAGCCAGCTTGTGAAGGATAATAGACTGTCACTTCAGCAGGCAATTGAAGTTGATCACCAACATTCAGGGTCTTAGCACTATTTTCTGCAGTTGCTGGTTGTGTTGACTCTTTTTTGTCATCACGGAAGATACGATATTCTTTCAGAACAGTTCCATCCTCAGCTTTCAAGATAAGGCGTGTTGCACCTTTTTCACTTGTTGCAGGAACAACTGTCACCAAGCCATTGTTGCTTGCTGTTGCAGTGATTTCTTTGCTAGATTGAGGAATATAATAATCTGTCTTCGATGGATTGAAATGTTCAAGCTTCTTGCCATCTACTTGGATAGAAATTTCTGAGCTTGTAGAGCTCACTACCTTATTTCCAAGAACAGTTAGCTCTGTCAAACCAACACCAGCAGTTCCATCTGCTTTCTTCATGCGCATACGAACAGCATAGGTTTCTACCTTATCAAATGTAAAGTGGTTGGTTTTACCTGCAGATAATTGTCCAGGAGCTTTGAGGTGTTCCACCTCTTTCCAGTTAGCTGCATTATTAAATGGATGGTTGCTATCACGCTGAGCATTATTGACATCATTTGGAAGATCTGGAACTTCTTGACCGACATAGTATTCGATGACATATTCTTTTGGAAGACCAATTGCTCCATCAGTATAGAAATCAACTGAAATATTATCAACAAAGCGCTTGGTCAAATCACCAGAGTTTCCAAACAAGATTGATGCCCAGTCATTATCAGTATTTGTTCTCCAAGTAGTCCATCTATTTTTAGCATCTGTAGGCGTTCTTGATACAGTCAGGTCGTTCAAAGCATTAGCTGAATCATCCCCTCCTGTATTGGATACAATAGCTGCTGGCAATTGTGAACCTGTCCATTGTTTAGAGATATTATTTCCAGCAACCACTTGACTAGAAACACGGACATGAGCCTTGGTGGTCAGATTGCTACCAGCTACATGACCATTGATTTCATACACCCCTTCAGTTTGACTAAAGTTAGCTGGAACCTTATCCCAAACCACATCTTTGTAGATAGTTGTTCCATTAGAATGGTAAGCACGTACACTAGCTGGCAATTGAACTGTCTCACCCTTAGGAAGAGTAAGGCTGATTTCCTCTGCAACTTGTAAGCCTTCTACCGTCACCGTTGCTTGAGCCTCAATATCTGTACCTTCTACATGTCCTTTAAGGGTAAAGCTATGATAGTAGCTCAAATCTTTTGCATCTACCTTGTCCCAAGTTACAGCTACCTTACGAGGCAAGCCTTTATCAAATTCTGCTCCAACTTGACTAGGCAAATTCGGTTGCTGATTGATATCTGTAGAGATAGAAACAGGATGAAGTTTGACAATTTTCTTCTCTACTTTATTTTCTTTAATCACCAATTCAGTTGCGACAGATTGCGTTTTTTCTGTTTGATTGTCAATATGAGGAGTTAAAGTAACACGACCCTTAGTATAGAGCAACAAGTTCTGTCCATTTACTTCAAGATGACCACCATCAGCTGACTTGGCTTCCAAGTGGACATCTGACGCTGCAAATTCTGTCTGTGAACCATCCTCATAATGCCCAATCACATGATAAGGGAGAACTTGATCTTCTGTTGCTTTCTCTTTTCCTTCAACGCTTACTTCCAAACGAGTCAAAGCAGGTGCTTCCTTCACGAATTGAATCAAATAAGTTTGAACCAAGTCACCCTTTTGGTCACTCAAAAAGACAGAAGCCTGATAACCATTATCAGCAGAAGCTTGCTGAACAGTCACTTGATAACCAGTAGTCCGAGCTCCAACACTTGGGATTTTAGCGGTGTAAGGAAGGGATACTCGGTAATAAGTCTTTCCAGGCTCAAAGTTTTCAAGAGTCTTATCTCCAACCGTGAGACCTGTAACAGTACTTTCTGTTTCCTTGTCGCTTGCGATAAAGGTTGCAGTTACTTCACGATCGTCATCTGCCAATTTACCAGTTGCTTCAGTTCGTCCACCTTCTTTAGTCAAGGCGGTAGGATCTTTCAAAGTCCAAGAAACGACATCGGTATCAATTAAGCTACCATCTGACAAAACAGCCGTAACCGTTTTATCCAAATCAGCTGCCGTTGTACCAACTGGAACTGTTGCTACCTTAGGCAACCACTTATCAAGTGCAACTACCTTGATAAGGGCTTCAGCCTTAGCTTCGAGACCTTCGACATTACCAAATACTTTTTTCTCACCTGCACTTGTAAGCAAGTCAGATGGCACTTTCCAAGTCACAGCTTTTTCCTCAACACTGCCGTCGCTATAAATCGCTGTTACTGTTTGTGGTAATTCCGGAGTGGTACTCACATCAGTTGTGGCCTTCACAGGAGCATAGGCTATAAAGTGACGGTTTTCTTTCTTACCAGACACGGTTGCAACTGTTGCACTATCAGATGTTAAACCAGCAGAATCTGCATAAAGAGTAAATTTACCTTCTTTTTCTGTTGATTTTACAATGACAACCCCTTTACCATTGAAGGCTTTTCTTTGCCATGTCCCATCTGCTTGAGCTTTGTAGCGCTCACGGCTAGCTTGTTCTCCATTATCCACACCAACGATTTGTCCCTGACCATGGAGATTGAAATGAACAAGATTGTTAGCTGTCGGAACAACATTCCCTTCTCCATCAACAATTTCGTAATGGATGTAAGATAAATCTTTACCATCTGCTGTGATAACATGCTCTTCTTTAGTTAGACGAACTCTTGCTGGTTCCCCTGCAGTTGTCACACTATCACGCGCAATTTCGTTGCCATTTTCATCTCGAGCAATCGCAGTCAGTGTGCCTGGTTGGTATTTCACAAGCCACTCAAGATACAATTCACTTGGTTTAGCTCCCTCATGATATGGGCGTCCATCTTCGGTTCTCTTCTTAGTAAATTCCTTTTTACCAAGCGACTGACCGTTTAAGAATAATTCGACATTTGCTGCATTTGAGAAGGTACGAACTGGAACCTTTCCATCGACCAGCATCTTACGATCCCTAAGTGTCTCATCAGTCCAGTTCCAATGTGGTAAAATGCGGACAGTTGGTTTTTCTTTAGCACTATACCATTCACTACGGTAAAGGTAAAAATCATTCTTCGGTAAACCAGCCGTATCGATGATACCAAAGTAAGAACTTTTTACAGGTGTATTATCTTGGTTGTGCCATGGAGTTGGTTCACCGATATAGTCAATTCCTGTCCAGATAAATTGTCCAGCATAACCAGCACGATCACGGTCAAAAGTCCATGACTCAGTAGCTGTTCTTCCCCACCCAACACGGTCATTACCATAATCAGATTGTTCATAGTGACGGTTTGGACGGTTATCGTGTCCAAGGATTTGAGCAGGATTGTAATAAGAATCACGCGTTCTAGTAGCTGAAGAGGTTTCAGAACCATAAATGAGCCAGTCTGGATGCGCTCTACGAACCGCATCATAAAAACGTTCACCATAGTTCATACCCACAGCATCCATGATCTCTGCAACTTTTAAGAAATCACCTGTCGCTGCACGACTAAATTTATTCTCACCCATAGTAACATAACGCTCGGTATCAATCGCTTTAATGACAGCCTTCAAACGTTTAGCAGTTTCGATAGAACGAGGACTACCATTTGCCTCTTCCACCTCATTTCCAAGAGACCACATCACAATAGACGGATTGTTCTTATCACGCTCTACCATTGTTCTAAGATCAAAATCAGACCATTTCTCTCCCTTCTTAGCCTCTGGATGAGTTGCATCTTGATCAAAGAAGCGTCCATAGTCGTAAGTCTTCTTGCCACCATACCAGGTATCAAAAGCCTCCTCCTGAACCAAAAGTCCTAGACTCGCCGCAGCATCTAGCAATTGAGGGCTCGCTGGGTTGTGGGTTGTACGAATGGAGTTCACTCCCATATCTTTCAGAAGTTTTAATTTACGATAAGTAGCCTTATAATTTTCTTCTGCACCCAAAGCTCCGTTATCATGATGAATACTTACCCCATGGAATTTCATTCTTTCACCATTGAGAGAGAATCCTTCCTTAGCTGTCCAGTTGAAATAACGGTAACCAAATGTATCTTCTGTTACATCAACTAACTGGCCTTCTTTATAAACCTTTGTTTTAAGAACATAAAGTTGAGGATGGTAACTTTTCGTTGTCCAAAGAGTTGGCTGATTGACCAAGATATTCTGATTAAAATGTGCTGTTTCATTTTCTGCCAAATTTTTAGTTGCAGAACGAACTAATTCTGAAACAGGCTTACCTTCCTTGGTGAAAATTTGTTGCTCCACAAAGACATTAGCTGCCTTTTTATCTGTATTTTTAATCTTACTTTGAACTTGTGTTTCAACATTGCTATTTTTTTGTTCAGCTAATTTTGGTGTTGTAATGTGGTTCCCATTTTCCGCAACATGGACTTTATCACGATAACTAAGGGTTACATCACGATAAATCCCACTTCCAGAATACCAACGACTACTTGGTTGCTTATTGGTCACTTGAACGGTAATGGAATTTTCACTGCCATCCTTGTTCAAAAATTCTGTAATATCATAAGAAAAATGATTATAACCACTTGGATAATGGCCTACAAATTTACCATTTACATAAACCTTAGAATCCATGTAAACACCATCAAAATTGATACGAACATCCTTGTTCTTGTCTGCTTCGTTCAGTGTAAAAGTCTTACGATACCAAGCTGTTCCACCATTTAACTGTCCACCTTCGTTGCGAGCAGGAGACTTGTGATCGAAGTCAAAATAAATACTCCAATCGTGTGGAAGATTTAATTTAGACCAATCATGAACATCCACATCTTTTTTTGAAAAATCTCCTTGGGCGTTTAGTTTAAAGTACCAATCTTTATTGAAGTCTTGTTTTCGATCTGATAATAGCTGCTTCTCTTTTTCAACATCCGCTTTACTTGGCTCTTTAGAAAGCGCTTGCGTTTTTTCAGAAGAAGATTGGATATCTGTAGTCGGTTTTACCTGATCCTTTTCTGAAGTTTTCTTAGCATCCTCTTTTACATTTGTTTCAACTGTTGCTGTAGATTTCGGACCATCTTCCACAGTCTTTGGATTTGTCTCTTCAGCTTTTTGCTTCTCTTCAGCTTCGTTTTCTTCTCCTACCTTATTTGGAGTTTCAACTTTAGGATTAACTAATTCATGGTTACCTTCATTAACAGGTTTAGTAGGTTCTGTATCCTTAGTCACTTTGTCTTCTGTCGACTCAGCTTTTGGCTTTACAAACTCACGTCCACCATTCTCATCAGCCTTTGCGATAGCAGCTGCCACATCATCGGGAAGCTTATCTAAAGGCTGAGGTTGATGAACTGTTGTTTCTTCTGTTTGAGTATTGGATGAAGCCACCTCCTCAGCTTCTACAGCTGAAATACCAAATATACTAGCCCCAATCATCACAGATGCCGCACCTATAGCAAATTTACGAATGCTATAATGGCAACGTTTATCGAAAAGTCTTTTGTTCATTAAAATCCTCTTTTCTTTTTCTTGATGCCAAGTAAGCGCTTCCTTTTTTAGAAAAATAACTTCCTTCTGAACACACAACTAAGCATCGAGTTTGTTTTTTGTATATATTGAATATATCAAAACTGTCAAGAAATTGCAATCTTTTTTGTGATTTTAATATAATAAAAAATAGTGAGGCAACATCCTATAACGAGAACCTTAACAAGGGTAAAGAATCTAGTCCGAAACTATCAACTATTCAAAAACCACACAGTACTTCTTTCAGCTTGATGATGCTCAAAACTGAAATAACTGTGTGGTTTTATTGGGACATTAATGTTTATCTAGGATTATTGAATAACTCTTTTTCGAATTCTCAATCCTTTTTCCCTTTTTTGACAAACATGGCAGAGAGAACTAGTCCAAGACCACCTAACAAGGCTAAAGTAGCTGATTCTTCTCCACCTGTTACTGGAAGTTGATCTTTAACTTTAGCAACCGATGTTTGTGGTTGTTCTTGTTTTTGTGCTTGATCTGTTTTCACTGATGCACTTGCAAATTCATCGGACTTTTTAACAGTAGTTTCAACATCACTATTGCCACTGCTCATCTTATCTCCATCGACTTTTTCAACCGAATCTTTCAAGTTTTCCTCTGTTGGAGTGGCTTGAGGGCTTGCTGTTTCTTTATATTCTGGGACTTCATGGACAGCTGCTTCAGTGCCATTTACGCCACCAGTAAATTCTGGGACTTCTACTACTGGTGATGGTAGCTTGCTTGAGTCTCCCATAGATTCAGTATACTCTGGAACTTCATGGGTAGCTGCCTCAACTGCGTTTACTCCTCCTTTGAATTCTAGCCCTTCTACTACTGGAACCACATCATCACCTGCTGTTCCAATGGCTTGAGTGTATTCTGGAACTTCATGAACAGCTGCTTCGACACCATTTACGCCACCCTTGAAGTCTGGGACTTCTACTACTGAAGCTGGTTCATCTCCCTTACTTGTAGTTGGAGCTGGTTTGGCTGGTTCTTCTGGAAGTTCTTGGTGGAATGTCGTCATTTCGTAGAACTCTGGTTTACCTCCTTCCCAAACAAGTTTCACATCCAATAATGGAGATTTATCTCGGACAGCAAATGTTTGGAAGCTTGAGGTAATCTCACCTATTTCTGACCAAGAATCTCTTTTATCTGATTTAAGAGTTCGAGCCAATACTCGAGCCTTCACTCCTTGCGGAAGACTTGAAACAAGTCGGATATGGTTCACATCTGTCGGTTCTGACAAGTGGTAGACCAGCTCACCTTGTTCTTTCTCAGCTTTATAGCTAGTCAATACCTTACCATCTACGAGGTTGGTGTAGAGGTTACCTTGGCTTTCACCACTGTTTCCTTGAACAGTTGGATCATTAATCGGTTTCACAAATTCACCATCATTGATCACCAACTCAGTGAAGCCTACAAAACGAGCATTATAGTCTGCTGTATATAGAACACGGAGATAGTTGGCTTTAACTGGGCTTGAAAGTTCACCCTCGATGTAGCGGTTTCCTGGCATCTTAGAATCATGTGTCCAGCCATCTGTCAAGGAATCATCACGTGTTTCATTAGCAACACCGTCACCAACTGTCACAAGATCTGTCCAAGTCTTGCCATCTTGACTGACTTGAATCTTACCATCACGAAGATAATTTTGAGTGCCGTCTTGAATGTAAGCTCTAATTTTCTTGATTGCACGTTCGCTACCAAGTTTCAAGGTGATATGACCATCTTTACGCGCATAGTCTGAAAACTCTACAAAGTTATTGTAAACTCCATCGAACAATTGATCCAAGTTCTTAATCTTACGGACATCATTTCTACCGTATGTTGGATGGATTCCCATTGATGTCGAATCAAGTGTGGTTGGTTGAACTTCTTTTGTCTGAACAAGTAGAGAGGTTGCTGTTACTGCTTGTTCTTGATCAGTCTTGTTGACCAAGCGAACATAACGTACCAAGGACTTATCTGTCACTTGATCAGCTGGATACCATTCTTGAGCATTTGGAGAGTATTCCAAATTGAGGGATGGATTTTCTGTACCAACTGCTTGAATGAGTTCAGCTTGGTGAAGACGATCAAGTTTCATACCCAAGTAACTCTTAGCTGGAAGTTTTGTTCCGCTCGGAATTTGCATATTATAACGGCCTAGGCTATCATCAACTGGAGTTGACTTCAAGTTTTCAACGTTTGTATCAGTCAATTGGCTATTGCCTGAACGTGTTTCAACAGAGAAATCAGCGATACGCCACCATAAGTTGATGTTCTTAGTATTGCGAATACGGACATAGCGAGCTGAAATTGGAGTTTCGATTTCTTTGGTTTGCTCACCAGTCAAGCGATCCAATTCTTGCCATGAGTTACCATCTGCAGAATATTCAAGAACACCTTCTGCCAATTTATCTCCTGAACCTTGGTGGAGACGAACCTTAGTCACAGGTTTGACTTCGCCTAAGTCTAGTTGTACCCAACTATTTACTGGAGTTGTATCAGTTCGATCAGCATTCGCAAGCATGGCTTCAGTATTGTCACGTCCGTCTGTAATCTGACCAACTGTTGTGTTGTACTTGTACATAAGATTTGGACTAATCGTCACAGTAGCTGGCTGTTTAGCACGAGTAACTTCCACAGGGCGGTTAACAGCAATTTCTCTTATAGCAAACCAAGTATTATCACGATCTGAAGTCGCAATCATTCGAACAGCTTTGGCACGAATATTGAGTTTTTCATATTTAATAAGAGATTCATTTCCAGTGTAGCTTGGTTCTGAAAGTGTTACCCACTCATCATTTTCATTAAGATACTCAACCTTAGCATTGTTAAAGGTATCACGAGGATTTGCTTGAGTTCCCATTGCAAAGGTCAAGTTTTGGAGTGGAACAGCTTTGTTAAATTTCAAACCAATGTAATCACCAGTCTTGATACTGTTTGGTGATTTGATTAATGCATGAGTTCCCAAATCTCCATCAGTTACCTCAGCAAGTCCGCCTTCTACACCTGTACGGTTTGTGATAAAGGTACTAATCACTTGATCAGGATGCAAGGCTTTTTGAACTTCTGTTGCCAAGATTTCACGCAGTCCAAGCAAGAATGGACGGATATGTTGAACACCTAACTCAGCTTTTTCGTCATGGTCTACATAATGGAAAGTATGAGTTTGAGACTGTTCATATAGTTTCAATCCCTTATAGTAGCTATCCCAAAGTTTTGCAGAGTCATTTGTAGCAATAGCTTCTGTACCATCAAGGAGAGCACTCAAGGAATCCATTTGGTCAATGGTATTATCCAACCAATAATGGATTTGAGCACGCATCTTTTCATCACCAGATACTTTATAAAGCTGAGCTGCAGCTTTTAGTTTAGCAAATTCCGCACGCAATCCTTCACGCTCTGCGCTGACATCTTGACCTGCTTTCAACTTAGACATGAAGGCCGCCAATTTCGGTGCAAGTTCAACAGACTCTTCCAACTTCACAACACGACCATCCATGTTTTGGTTGATCATATGTTTACCAAGTTCACGGAAGGCAAGAGATGCTTCGCTATCTGTAAACTTACCATTTTCAACAAAGTTAAAGGCGATATCGTTTACTTTCTTAGCTTCTTCTTCTGACTTCCATTGTTTCCATGCATATTGAGCTGCAGAGAAGAGGGCAATCTTAGATGGCTCGGATTGTTGCATTGGGTTCAACATGATACCTGAAAGAAGGCTAGGATCTACATTCGGATGAAGGAATTTCTCACCACCACCCAAGATCAAGTGTTGTTTAGAGTTATCTGTAACAGGCCAATTGACCCATAGAGAAACTGGACGGTAGGTCTTACCACCTGCAGTCAGGTTGTTCTTAAGATTTGAAAGGAAGTTTTCTGATACTTCACCCCAAATCTTACCACCAGTAAGGGTCATAGAGGTTGAAGTTGGAAGATTTTCATTGAGTGCTTTCAACTCATCTTCACGTCCATTACCCCAATACTGACCTGGGACAAAAATCATTTCCTTACGAAGGCCGACATAAGTTGCTTGTTTTTTAGTCAACCAGTCTGTCATGTCCTTCATCAAGCGGTTGTAGCTATTGTAGCCACCAACTGGACTTGGGGCATCATCGGCCAAAATACCGAACTCACGAACACCGACATCCATCAATTGAGTGAATTTAGCTTTAATAGTTTCAAGGTCTTTTTGGTAGTCAGCATCGTTACCAAAACGGATACGATTATTCATGAATGGATGGATGGTCCACACATAACGAGTCTTGTTTTGGTTTCCGACACGCGCCAATTCACGAATTTCAGCTAGTTTTTCTTCTGGATAAAGTTCACGCCATTTCTTGTTGTGATATGGATCATCTTTTGGTGCAAAGAAGTATTGGGTCAACTTCAAGTCACCACCATAACGCATCAACTCAGCACGATCAGCATTGCTCCAAGGGTTACCATAGTATCCTTCGATAAAGCCACGGTTCTTAATTTCAGCATAGTCTTCAACTGTTACGTTACGCAAGACTGGAGCTTCACTTTCATTCAGCATGTGTTTAAGAGTTGTCAAACCGTAGAAGACAGCATCTGTATCTTTACCGACGATAGAGATTGTATTGTTCTTGATTGACAAGGCATAGGCATCAATCTTATCAAAGAGTCCTTGAGAAATTCCAGACACTTCTTTTTCAGCCTGTGAATTTTGACCATGAACACCAAGATAGATATTGGTAGCACCTGCCACTGCTGATTGACTGCTTGTGTATGAAATTTGATGATCTTGTAAAACACTCTTCAAGCGGTTACGAGTATAGATATCCAAATTATCCCCCATAACAAGATTGACTTGTTTATGGAGTTTTGTAACACCTTCATCGTAAGTTACTTTTTGTGGCGTTGGGAAGACCTTGTACTCTTTCTTAAGGTAATCTTGACTTTTCGCTGCTGCAGCAACTGTTTCATCACTTGTAGGTTTCGTCGCTACAAAGTTATCAGCAAGTTCAGTTGTACCATCACCCATTTCCTCAACTTTAGGTGTTTTTGGAGTAGCTGGCTCTTCTGCATTGTTAGTAGAAACTGGTTTCAGAAGTTGAATTTCTGCAGCACTACCAAATCCTGCAACACCTGCTAGGACTTTTAATTCTACCTTATTCGTTTCAACTGCATCAAAGTTCACTGTTTTCTCTTTGGCATTGTTTTCCCAAGTTCCTGAAGCAACTTTAACCATCTGACCATCTTTTTGAGCATAGATTTCATAAGATGTCACGACACCATTACCTCCACCTGGACGTGGAAGGTAAGTCAAACCATTGACTTTTTCACTTGCTTTCAAGTTCATAGCAACTGTGAATGGTGCTTGATGTCCAGACCATTTTGAATGCCAGAAGGTATTTGGATCATTGTCAAAGGCTTTTTCTACTGGACCTTCTGCATTGGTACCTGGTAATTCTTGACTAGTTGCAGAAACTGTAAAATGATCATTTGGAATCAAACGTGGATTGACAAATGGTTCATTTGACAACTCAGCACTATGTAAAATTCCTTTGAAACCACCGATTGTTTCAAGCGGTAAAACTAAGCTATTATGAGCAAAACGAGGATTAGCTGGATTTGCAATCCGTTCAACCTTTTCACCATCTACATAAACTTCTGTAGATTGTGGTTTCGTTACAACAGAGATTTGATAACGTTTGTTCTTTTCAAGTTTCTTGTTGAATTGAATATGGAATTGCTCAAAAGTATAGGCAAGGTAGCCATCCTTATCTGCAAGATAAAGTTGATTATTGCCACTTGTTGAGAAGGTCTGTTCACCGTCACCAGTTACAGTAACATCCATTTTCAGGACATGACTTGGTCCTGCGTCACCAACTAGACCTTCGATTGTACTGTCTTTATCGAAATTCAATCCTTTTTCACTTGTCTTCACTTTCTTAGCAAGGTAATCTTTGACAGTATCAGGATTTATCTTAAACAAATCTTCTTCAGCTACGGTCTTTTCTGGATTAGATTGTGGTGCATAGACACTTGCTGGTTGAATACGATCTGCATAGGTCTTAGCTGCACGATCGGAACCCCAAGTGCGTTCTGCAGTAGACTGCATACTCTTGAAGAAACGTTTAAATATATCATAAGAAGTAAGTCCAGTTTCATGGAGGTCAATATTATCATTCCAAACCGCATGACCACCACCAATGATATTAGGATTAGAAGCTTCTAGACGTGGGCCACCACCTGTTGAGAAGTCATTTGGTGTCCAACGATTGTATTGAATTTCATAATTTGCATAATCACCATAAGCAGTTTGGCTATTGCTACCACTTGGGACACTATAGGTTGGAACATCTGTGATATTGATAATCTTGGCACCTTGAGCAATTGCAGCTGCTGGACGTTGCCATCCAAGGCTCCAGATATCCACTTCTACATCTTTCCAATCAACTGGCGTTTTTCCTTGTTTGGCGCTGAGTGATCCCCAAATACGTGGTGTATAACCTTTTCCTTTGATATACTTGATGAGGTCATTAACATAGCGACGATAACTTTCTGGACTTCCATAATACTCATCTGTACCGATATGAACGGTAGAAACGCCATGAAGGGGTGCATCTGGACCATCAAGAAGTTTATCATAGACTGATTTAACAAAAGCAAGTGTTTCTTCGTACTTGTTATCCAAGTCCAACATAGCTACACGTTCTACATTGTGTTTTCTCGCACTAAGTTGACCCTTGTACATCAAGTCTGGACGAACTTTAACGAATGAAAGGGCGTGACCTGGTGTGTCAATTTCAGGAACAAGGTTGATATGCAAAGCTTTTGCTAACTTGATGATTTCTTGCATTTCTTCCTTGGTATAGTGCTCATCTGATGTTAATTTTTGGCCATCCTTACCAACAATATCTGTCTCCACACGGAAGCCTGTCTTGGCATGCTCTAGAACATACTTGAGTTCTTCTTCTGGACTTAAGTTCTTACCTGCCAAGTGCTCTTTTAGGAAGATATAGTTATCATTCAAGTGCAACTGAAGATCGTTCATCTTGTAGTAGGCCATGTTTAGCATGATGTCTACAAGCGTATCATAAGGGATAAACTTACGACCTGTGTCTAGCATAAAGCCACGGTGGCTGAAGCTTGGGAAGTCACGGATCTCACCGTTCTGTAGATCTTTTTCTCCCATTTGAAGAAGTGTACGTGTAGCATAAAAGGCACCTGCATTTGTTGCAGCTTCTACAGTGATAACACCATCTTTTACAGTGATACCATAGCCTTCCTTACCATATCCCTTGTCTTCAACCTTCTTAAATTCAATTCGTTTTTGAGCTGTCTGATTGCCTGTTGCAATTTCTAAGCCACGACTTTCAAGGTCAGTCTGATAGAATTTGGCTTCTTGACCAAATCCAGAATCTCCGACTGAAATAACAGTAGATGATGTAATAGAAGTTTTTCCTTCAGTTCCATACCATTGTTGAACTGCTGGAGCAACTGCTGGCTTAGTTCCAACACCTTCGTCTGCATGCAAGCCTTTAATAAGAACTTCAAATTCTTTTGTGAAGGTATGAGTATCTTTGACTTGTTGGACCATGACCTTAACAGTTTGATCTGTTAAAGGTTTGTAGATTTTGTTATTGAGATCAACAACACCCTGTTTGTTGCTACCAATCAAGCTCACTTCACCCGGTAATTTAGGCAAGACAAGTGATTTTCCATCTTCAGCAACTGTTAGTTCTGTCACTTGACGAATATCTGTAGGTTTGCTTGCATCCGGAATGTTTGAGTAAGCACGAATTTCTTGGATACCAACATTTTTCCAGTTCATAGTACCAGCTTGGTAATCTGTGATTTCAAGTTTGAGGTATTTAGCTTGAATAGCTTCTTTCAAGTCAACTTTTTCATCAAGAAGTGGAGTGCCTGTTCTTTGATAAGCTAACTTCCATTCTTTAACTCCCGAACCATTCACATCATCTTGACCAGCGTAATAAAGATTCCATGACTTGATATTGGGGTCATTTTTTTCACCACGAGCACGGCGATCCCAATCAATCTCCACATGCTTAATCACTGTTGTCTTTTCCAGTGTAAATTCGATAGTTGGTTTATCAACGTTTTGGTCAGTTGCCCATCGAGTGTCAGGTTTTCCGTCAATTGCCTTTTCTGCTGTGTATTGTGTGTTTGCTTCATGGTTTGATGTTGTAGCAGAAGCTTTTTCCAAATGATTGACATCTGGTGTTTCGACCAAATCTTTGGCCACTGGCTTTTCAGATGGTTTAGCTGTTGGAGCTACTTCTTCTTTTGGAGTTTCTGCTGGTTTTGGAGTTGTTTCTTCCTTAGGAGCAGGAGTTTCAGTTGGTTTTGGAGTAGTTGTTTCAGCTGCAGTTGCTTCAGTTTCTGACGCTGCAGGTTGATCATCTACAGTTCCAGCACTCGCTTCTGCTTTTTCAATAGCTGCTGCTATATCTGCTGGCAGTTTATCCAGAGGCTTAGCCTGTGTTATTGTTCCTTCTGTCTCAGCAGGTCCTTCTGTTTCAGCAGCTTGAACCATACCAGCTCCAAAGATACTGGCACCAATCATAACAGAAGCTGCACCAATCGTAAATTTACGAATACTATAATGACACCGTTTCTCAAAAAAATGTTTTCCCATTTTTTCCTATTTCCTTTCATACGCTCACAATCGTAAACGTTCTCATTTCCTTTAGAAAAAGAGAGGACCTAGAGGTCCTCTCTGGGTATTCTTTTTTCTCCACTAGAACAAGCAGAGAGTTTGAGCTCCCTTTTAATGAAAACTCTTGTATATTCTAATCTTCTTTTCTCTTTGCAAGAAATAGAGCAGACATTGCTAGACTGAGGCTGGCAAGGAAGAAGAGCTTATCTGACTGGCTAGTACCAGTTTCTGGAAGTTTAGCCTTCATTTCTTCTTTTGCTTCTTCTATCTTCATTCCTGGTTTAGAGCCATCAACCGATTGATATTCAAATGCCTGTACTGCTGGATCCTGCCGCTTCTGATTGAATTGATCTGTCGATGGAGTTTGTGCCTTACCTCCAACTTCTTCAGTTGATGGAGTCTGCGCCTTAGCTCCTACTTCCCCAGTAGATGGAGTCTGTGCATTTCCTCCAGGCTCTTCAGTTAATGGTGACTCTTGTTTAGAAACTGGTTTATAAACTACTGCATAATGTCCTAGTTGACTAGTTGTGAATTCAATTGTTCCTTGACCATTTGTAAAGTTTACTGACTCACCTGTTGCTGTATAGTATACCCCAGCCACTTCACCAGAAACCGGTACTCTAACAAGGACTGCGCCTTTCGGCTGAACCTTATGATTATCCTTATCTACCAAATGAAGAGAATAAGCATCAAATTCCATACCTTGTAGGCTTTGGTCTGTTACTTTTTGAACTTGAAGGTGCATGTCTGGTGCCAAGGCTCTTGCTAGTCCTGCAACTACAACGCCTGTTGATTTATCTGATAAGACACGAACCTCTTCAGTTGGTTTGTCTACCGTAGGTGCTGCTTGGTCACCTGCTGTTCCCATTGCACCTGTATATTCTTGAGCTTCATGGATAGCTGATTCTGCTGCATTTACACTTCCAGTGAACTCTGGAACCTCTTTTACAGCCACTTCATCTCCTGCTGTTCCTATTACTCCTGTATACTCTGGAGCTTCATGGATAGCTGATTCGCCACCGTTTACACCACCTGTGAATTCCGGAACTTCAATGACTGGTGCTACTTGGTCGCCCTTGCTTGATGTTGGAGTTTCAGGTTTCGGTTCTGGAGTTGGAGTAGGTGTTTCATCTTTCAATTGATCAAGATAATCTGCAAAGTATTTAATCATTCTATTTGTTAAGAGATGGTTATCTGTTGCAAATTTCATGCTGGCAACAACACTTGCTACTTCCTCTTGATTGCTCTTATCAGCCAATTTTTGAGCTTTAGCTAAGGCAGATTCATAGGCTGCAGTATCAAGACCTGCTTCAGTCACTTGTGGACGAGTGAAGATCAATTCTGCAGCTGATTGATATTGATTACCACCATCTCCGTAAGTTCGTGTTCCTGTTAGAACAATCTTCTTAGCTTTGATCGTCTTGCCAAAGTTGATATCTTTAGGTTTGTTATTATCAGCCCAATTTGTTGCATTGAAGGTATGTTCCTTACCTGTTTCATCAGTAACAACAAGAGTGACATCTCTCAGATTACCGTTTGAACCGGAACCACGTGGAACATAATGGAGACCAGTAATTTCAGTCGGTTCTTTTAAGACCATTGTAGCTGGTTTACCAACATCTCCTCCGCCCCATGATGTATGCCATAAACTAGACAAGTTTCCATCAAAGGCATTTGCAAGACCTTCACCAGCCTGAGCAGGAGCGCTTAGTCTTGCAAAGTCATCTGTCGCAAGAGCTGTTTTCTTCATCACTAAAGCATCTTTAAGAGCATTGACCTTAGCGATTTCTGCTTTAGCTTCTTCTACACTAATATCATCATCTGCTTGACTAAGGTTAAAGACAGCCTCTTTCAAAGCATCCATTGTTTCTTTGGTGTAGTTGGTCATAGCAACAGTTGGAAGATAGTTCTTGACAGCATTTTCTGTCATCATCTTACCTGTCAAAACAATTTCTTCAATTTGAAGTCTGTCCATGATGAAGTCATTGTAACCACGGAAGTTCGCATTACCACCAGAATCTCCACGAGTGTTGCTTGCATTTCCTGTAGAGTAGATACCTACCCATGTATCGCCAGTTTCAGCACCTGTCACGAGGAAGGTTGCGCGTTTCGCTTTCTTAGAATCTGTCCAAGTATTTGGCAATTCATGCACTTCCATATTGCTCGTTTGACCAGATTGGAATTCTCCCTTACCGACTACAAAGGCATAAGTGTTGTCAGAACCAGCTTCATAGTCAAATGTAATACGGTAGGTCTTGCCTGCTTCAAAGCGGAAGTTTTGTGGAATTGTTTGGTAAACCAAGTTTCGACGACTTACGAGACCATTTGTCTTGAGTGACCAATTTCCTTCAATAACGTCATCAACTTTCTTGCCATTCCAATCACGTTGTGTGTATGGACCATGTTTTTCAGACAAGTGAGTACGGTTATCTTCAACACCTTCGATACCACCAATGACAAATGGGAAGATACCTTGTCCAACATTTTCAAAGTCTTGTTTGAAGACACCTGTTGCAGTATCATGACCATCACCGTACATTTTTGATTCATTTTCAAAGGTACGGATTTCATCGAAGTAAGTTGCTTCATCGCCTGCTTCACGACTCAAGGTCAAGGTTACATTTGATACATCTGAACCTGTTGTGAAGAAAGCATACATGTTTTGGAAGTAACTTGTGTTATCAACTGTTGCATTGCTTCGACGAGTATTGTGAGCATAGGCTTTTACATAGTTGAGGGCGAGTGACTTGTTGGTGTAGTTAGTTACTTCTTTTTCACCAGTATTAACGGTAATACTTGCTTTAGCATTACTACGGTTGTCTACACCGACATACACTGCGTATTTAGTATTTGGCTTCAAGCCAGTCAATTTTTGAGTGAGACTAACTTTTTCTTTATTGCCTTGGATGCGGAGCATTTGGTTTGCACCTTGAGACTTCACGATTTCAGCCTTAGAAGCATCTCCCGAAATCTTCCAATGATTCAAGGATTCGCTGTTAAATCCTTGGTCATAGATATGCATTCCTTCACTCCATGACATTTCAGGATTTGTTTGTTTAGAGCGATAGAGTACATAAGGTTGATTTGCAGTAAGATCAAGAGTAATCTTACCATCTTTTACAGCTACTTCCTTTTCTTCAGTCTTACCTTGGTCAGTTAGTTTATAAAGGTAAACCTTACTATTCGCCCAGTCGCTAGGAAGCGTCCAAGTTGTTGCACCTTTTTCAGTATTGAAATAGTACATTTTTTCCTTGTCGCTCGCAAGCTTGTTACCATTTGCATCCCAGTTCCAAGGTGTCAAGTAGGCTGAACCATCTTGGATCACACGACCATTAAGCGTAACTGTCCGTTCACGATATTGTGGACTGTTGACATCATTAGATTTACGAGCTACAACAACCTTGTTATTTGCAGCATCGACCAATTCTACTTTCATTTCTGGAGTCCATTTATAGGTACTACCATTGTCAGTCATGGTTACTGGTTTGCCATCTTCCCATTTGCTGACTGTGAAGTGTTGGAAGTACTTAGTCATAACGTCATGAGCAAACAAGTTTGTTACATAACCGTTATAATCACTACGTCCTTGCCATCCTTCGAAGTCCTTCATGCTATAACCGCCTAGAAGTGGATAGTCAGCTGCACCACCGTAACTTCTGTAGTCACCAACCCAAGAATCTTTTTGGTGGTTACGGATAAAGCGAGTGATGGCACTGTTAATACCTTTATTTGTATAGCCACCGTAGGTCAAGTCAGCTGCCCAGTGTTGGAAGGTAGAATCATATTCACCACCATGGCCCCACTCAATAGCAAAGCGCCAACCTTGTTTGTTAATTTCTTTCGCAATAACGTGAGTTGCCCAGGCACCATTGTCACCTGATTGACCGTTACCCCAAACGTCGACGTAGATGAAGTCTAGGCCTTCACCCAACTCTTTCTTCAACTCTTCCCAACGAGCTAGACGTCCATGAGCCAAGTCATAACCAGCATCAATATTGATACCTTGGTCAAGCCAGTTCCAACCGTAGCTGTAGCTACCATCTGCATTTTTACGAAGAATATTTTCATTAAAATATTTAGACTCAGGATAGGTTTCTGAAGCGTTAACGTGGATACCGAGGTGGGCACCATATTTCTTAGCTTTCGCAATAAGAGTCTTAAAGTCTTCGACACCACCAATACGTTTACCGATATCCGCGTAGTTCAAGTGTCCAGAGTCATGTCCTTCACTTCCGTATCCCTTAAGAAGTACACCTTGACCAAGACCATCTGTATGAAGGTTAATCTTCTTGATACCATCCAAGGTCATGAGGAATGGGTTTTGCGCTTGTGAACCAAAGTTCATAGCGATACGATAAGCTGTGATGTCTTTAACTTTTTCCCAACCTTGAGGGTTATTCATGATACTACGATAAGCAATCGCACCATCTTGCCAATCTACTTTATGGTCAGCATTGGCATCTTCTGTGATGACAACTTTAGCACTTGGAAGTTCTTTGGTATATTCTGGGAAGACAATACCATTATGAGCTTTTTCCCATTGCCATTCAGAACTATGAATTTCCACGTAGTTGGCATTGCCAATCGTATTCTTATAAGCTGTCAAACGTGTCCAGTCGTAAGAACCACCACCATAGCTATTTTGCGAATTACTCCATACACCTGCCGCAAGCTTGTCTGTTGAAACAAATCCGTACATATACCCTTTAGCTAATTCTTTCATTGGATTTGTTACTGCGATATGGTCATCACCACTTACATGAGTATTGTTTGACATGGTTGCCCCATCAAACTTAGCTCCTGCTTGGTCACTGGAAACAGATACCAAGGCATTTCCTAGGAAGCTGATTGAAGAAAGTAATTTACGTTCGTCATCAATCTTTTGTCCTGGTGTCACTTGATTATGGTTGACAATCTTAGTCACATCAAAGTGAAGTTGGTTGTCCACTACTTGCAAACGAACGGTCATATCTGCATTGATGAGATTTTTCTCATCACGGAGTTTCATGTCATACTCGGCAGTCGTTGCATTGACCTTTTTATAGGTAACTTCAGGAGTCACAGCGTGCTTGTTGATCACAACTTGATTAATTGGTTGAACTTGTCCTGGAAGCTTGTTTCCATTTAGAACATATTCTTTAACACGTGGGAAGGCTTGGTCGATAACTGCTTTCAATACTGTAGATTGAATAGTGTCGTATTTTACATTGCTATCATCTACTGTATCGCCCTTTTCTTTTTTAGTCGATTCTTGATCGCTTTTAACTCCTTCTTGGTTGTCAGTTTTAACATTGACAATTGTTCGTTCGCTACTGTTATAGGTTCCAGCTTTAAGAACAATTTTCTTCTCATCTTTGAGTTTGTCATTTACTGCAGATGGCAAGGTCACTGTGTCAAAAAGTTTCACATCATTGTTAGTTGCATTCAGTTGTCCATCTGATTTGAGACTGATCGTCAAATGGTTCTCAGATCCATTTACTGGAGCTGCAACTCGTCCACCTTGATACCAAAGCCCACTACCATTTGTCTTGTATTCCCAGAACCATCCACCTTGGTCATATCCTACAAAAACATTGTTATCAGTGTCTTTGAATTTCATGAAGACACCAAAGCGAGATTTACCTGTTCGGATTCTTCTTTAAAGGTCAAATCAACGGTAGCATTCCCATTAGCATCTACTGTCAAACCATCTTTTTCAAACAAGGCTGGTTTTTTACCATTGTCATTTTGAGCAGTTGAAGCTAGTTGGTTGTAACGAACTCCTTTTTCTTCGCGGACAGTTACTGTTCCCTGTTGTTCTTTCTTTTCAACTGTTTTCCATTCTGGAGTGACTTCTTTTGATTCAGTCGGTTTAGTTTCAGCTGGCTTGTTTTCAGCAGGTTTAGTTTCTGCTGGTTTGTTTTCAGCAGGTTTAGTTTCTGCTGGTTTGTTTTCTGCCGGCTTATTGTCAGCTGGTTTTTCTTCCTTGTTTTCCACTTGTTTATCGAGAGCATCTAGACCAGCTGGTTTCCTTGTTTCAATACCCTTGATATAGTTTTGGATCCATTCTAGCTGAGCAGGTGAGAAGAGAATACCTCCACTACGTTTACCAGAGACACCATTTTGGTGGATACCAATCAATTTCCCATTTTCATCGAAAATACCGCCACCACTAGCACCTGGTTCACTTCCTTGATAGCTAATTCCACGAACACCTTCTCCGTGATTGTTAATGTCCTCAACCCTTGTATTCAGAATCGGATCAAGTTCTCCTTTTGGATAGCCAAATACATGGACCTTATCTCCTACCTTAGTTGTTGCAGGCTTGTCAGTCACCTCAACGGGAGCATTTGCAAGAGGTGTACGAAGCTTAACAATTGCCAAGTCATTTTTATAGCCTTTGAGGAAGCCTTCACGGTCCCAGTGTTTTACATCATTCTTACTAAATTTGACATCTGGTGCTCCTTTGTAAGAAACTGTATAGACATCTCCATCACTCTCAACATTATCAGCTACCTTACGATTATTACCATCTGGAACATCTTTGATAAAGTTATGAGAAACAGATAAAACTAGATTTTCCCCAATAACGATACCACTGCCAATCCCCGCAGCGCTTTTAATTTCAACAGTCGCACCATAGTTTAATTCACCATTTTTTGTTTTAGCGACATCTTCTGGAACTAAGCTTTTATCCTCTTTTTCTAATTCTTCTTTTGAGGCAGTGTGGCCATTTTCTTCAGCCTTATCAAGTTTTCCACGTAATTCTTCAGGAAGAGTATCTGAAGTTGCTGAGCTTGTTGCAGTTTCTTTTTCTTTTGCCAGCAATTCTTCTTCAGTCTTTGGTCCTTCAGTTACTTCAGGAGAACCTTGGTCTTCACCAGCTTTTGGCGCTTCAAAATCATGCCCTCCGTCCTCTTTAGCATTTGCAAGAGCTGCAGCCAAATCTGCCGGCATATTTGCTGTTGAACCTGTTTGTGCAGAATCTGCTAGGACAGTACTAGTTCCAAAGAAAGCTGCACCAATCATGACAGAAGCAACCCCTAATGAAAATTTTCGAATACTATATTTACAACGTTTTTCAAACAATCCTTTATCCATTAAGTCCTAAATCCTTTCACTATATACGTAAGCGTTTACATCTACTCTTCAAAAAAATACTCCTTTCTGTCTAAAAAGTGTAACACTTACATCATTAAATAAAAAATAATTACACTTTTAATATAACAAATGATAGGAAATAAAGCAATAGAAAAGATAGGAAATGACTAATTTTTTCTTTCAATCCTAGTAAAATTGAAGTATAAAATCTCCAAAATACTCTAGAAAAATAAAATGCATATCATCAAATTTTTTCAATATCTGATAATATGCATTTTTCTGATTTTAAAGACTTTTTATCTAACCTCATGCGTTTTAAAAACGAAGAAGTTGAGCCTCGATTTGAATTTTTCTCTTTTCAGACTTCCTTTACAAAAACCAATTCCTGTGACTCTGACAGATCTTCTCTGTAGACAAATCCAGCAAAGCTTAAGTGGCGAGCTTCTTCCACTGTTTGTACTTGATTTTCGATTAAAGCCGTTAGGAAGGCACCACGCGCCTTCTTGGAAATCGTTGAATGAATCTTCAGCTGACCACCCTTGTCCTCCATGAATTTGAAGCTTACCATCTTTTCTCTGATTTCCTTAGAAAATACAGTCTCAAATTCTGATGACAAGAGAGAGAAAATCACTTCTTCCTGCTTCACAGCTTCATCATAGGCTGCCTTCCAATGGCTCTTCAAAGTCTTACCAGCGACTTTTAACTTCATCAAAAAATCCAAACGGTGAGGAGGCATGGGTGACAAGACTGGAACGACTCCGTACAAAGCTGAGGTAATGAAGACATGATTTTCAAGATAGGCTTGTTCTGCCTCGGTCAATTTATCTCGCTTGATATAGCGGTACATAAGCCCATCAAAAAGTTTCAAGGCTGGGTAGTGTGAAGCAGTTTGGTTTTTTAAAGCTTGGATATTTTGAAATTCTTCCGCCGCCTTCTCAGCTGATATCTTGTAAAAACTCTCTAATTGACTAGCAGAATAGAGAGCCAAGGCATCAAGCACGGCCTGACTTTCTGGTCTTAAAGGAGTTGCCTCGATACTCGGCAAGTCTGTGTTCATTTCTTTTGCTGTTGGGATTAAAATTTTCATATTGATAGTGTAGCATATTTTTTTGCAACTACCAAGAAATTCATCTAAAAAACCTCGGTTTGACCGAGGTTTCTCTGTTTATTTGGGCCATCCTAACCAGACAGCGACGAGAACAAGGGCTATGCCAGCTAAACTTGTTAAGATAGATAAGAATTTAACATTTTTCTCCTTGAACTGAGAAAAACCTATCTTCAAAGCGAGCAGCCCAAGTAGCATTGAAGCAAGCATCACATAAAAACCCATTTCTTTGTCCTCCTTTAGGCTTAATTTACCTTATTATAACATATACTTCTTAAATAAACCTTTTTTATACTCAATGAAAATCAAAGAGCAAACTAGGAAACCAGCTGCAGGCTGTACTTGAGTACGGCAAGGCGACATTGACATGGTTTGAAGAGATTTTCGAAGAGTATTACTGGACTTTAAAGGTCTTGAGATAGTTGTCTTTTCCTACTTGACCTTCGAAAGCTTTACCATTTTCAAGGTAAGGAAGGTCATCCGATACTGAGGCCTTGACCTTGTAAATCTTCCCATCAACTTTAAAGAAATAGACGGTGTCGCCCTTGATAACAGCTGATTTGAGATCTGCTACCACACCCTTAATGCTTTCTGTTGTTTCATTATCAATTTCAAGGTCATTTTTATTGGCGTACTTGCTGAGCAGTTCTTCCACTGTAGTAGCTACGATAACATTTTGGTACTCGACTGCGTCTACCAAAGCATACTCTTTGACCAAGCCAGCATTATCCTTCAAGCCCATGATGTAGAGAGGCTTGTCATTGAGGTTGATGAGGATTGGGAAGGTTGCCTTGTAAGATTTCTCCTGAACAGCACCTTCGGCTGATTCACGGGCTGATTCTTCGGTCGCAGAAGCCAAGCTATACTTAGTGATTTCTCCTGTTCGCATATTTTCTAGGATGAAACCAAGATTACTTTCATCTGCATTGGCCGACGTCACACCTGTGTAGAGATAAATGTCATTGCCGATAGACAAGTAATTATATCCCTTGGTAGTCTGGGTCACGTTTTTCTTGGAAATCATAGCATTCCAGAAACCGTCCTTGTACTTGCCGTTGTAGTTGATTTGTTCAATGGTTTCCTCAGCTGGATAGACCCTGTCCACCCATTCTGGAACATCAGCCAAGCTGTATTCCTTGGTCTCTCCATTTGTGGCGTCTAAGATAATGACTGAAACAGGACGGGGAACCGCAAGTCCAAATTGCTTTTGGTAAACCGTTGCTACATAGAAAGGATTGCCCTCATCGTCCACCTCAAAAGATGGAGTCTTGAAGATTTTGGTTGGGTACTTAAAGCGCAGGTGACGCTTGACATCGCGGTTAAAATACTCCGAGTCTGAATATTTGATTGGTGTCTTCAAGTCCACCAAATTGGCATTTCCTGTTACCATGTCCACCTTGATATACTCGCCGATTCCCTTGGCCTGATTATTAAACCACTTGATAGGATCTGCGTATTCTAGTGGCGTAACTCGATAAGGTTTCCCATCAATCGTCAATTGGGTATAGGTGTCTGCTGCTACGTACTGCGATACCTTATCTGTTAGGGAACCCAAGTAGCGGTCACCAATTTTTTCAGCAGTACTTCTATCTAGAATAGGAACCTTACTGGTATCAGTCTTAGGAAATTCAGTAAAATCTTTTTCCGTAACCGTGACTACATTGGCATAATTTTTAGCCTGAAAAATGCTAGAAGTCACCAAGGAAGCCAAAGCTGCCAAGAGAAGAATTCCTCCAATGGAAGCTAAAAGAATTTTCCCCAACCGATTAATTTTGAAACCCTCTAGATTTAAGGCAGCTTCCGCCTTTCCGTGGCGCACATGAACTGTTTTGACCAGATTTATTCCCTTGCCAAAGCCAAATAAGATTGCCACAAGCAATAAATGCCCACAGAGGAAGAAGAGAAATTCCCAGCTGGTTAGATTAAGGGGCGGTAAAAAGATATACCAGGTCGTTGCGATAAAAATAAGTTCAAAGACTATTCGTTTCATTTGCTTTCCTCCTAAATGATTCGTCCTTCCAAGTGATCCAGCTCATGTTGACAAATCTGGGCTGGAAATCCTGTCAATGTAATGGTCTGTTCCTGCCACTTGGTGTCACGATAGGCAACCCTTATGGTTTCATAACGCCTAGTAGGTCTCACACCTGTCAAAGATAAACAGCCCTCTTCTGTCTCATAAGGTCCTTCAGAGGACAGGAGCACTGGATTAAACATGACCATGGGAACCAAGCCAAGATTAAAGATAATCACGCGCCTCTGCACCCCAATCATATTGGCAGCTAGACCAACACAAGTCTCACGATTTGCTAAGAGTGTATCCTGCAAATCTCTGGCAAGATAAAGGTCTTCCTGACTTGCCTGCTGAGACACCTGAGATAAAAACAAAATATCCTTCACAATTTTCTTTTCCACTTCCTCACACTCCTCTTGATCTTTACTATATTATAGCAATTATAGCACAAAAGCTGATAACTGCAAGCCCTTTCCCTCAACTGTAGCAAAAAGCCATCCGAAGATGACTTTTTTGCTATTTGATTTCTTTATAAGTTACTTCCAAGCCACGCTTAACAGCTGGACGATTGGCAATTTTTTCTGCCCATTTTACTAAATTCTGGTAACTTGAGGCATCTAAGAATTTTGCAGAACCTTGGTAAAGTTTTCCTTGAACTAACTGTCCATACCAAGACCAGATAGCAATATCTGCAATCGTATAGTCATTGCCTGCAATATAAGGTTTCTGAGCCAATTCCTTATCCAATAAATCCAACTGGCGTTTCACTTCCATCGTAAAACGATTAATTGGATATTCCAATTTTTCAGGGGCATAATTAAAGAAATGTCCAAATCCCCCACCTAGAAAAGGTGCAGCACCTGCTTGCCAGAATAGCCAATTCAAAACTTCTACCTTTTCCATAGGATTACTTGGTAAAAAGGCTCCAAATTTCTCAGCAATATAAAGGAGAATATGAGCAGACTCAAAGACTCTTACATTTTCAGTGCCTGACTGATCCAATAAGGCTGGAATCTTGGAATTTGGATTAAACTTCACAAAGTCTGATCCGAATTGATCCCCATCCATAATAGCAATCTTATACAAGTCGTAAGCTGCTTGCTCAAAACCAGCTTCTAGTAATTCTTCCAATAATATAGTGACCTTCACACCATTTGGTGTTCCCAGCGAATAAAGTTGAAAAGGTTGTTCTCCTTTTGGCAAGTTTTGTTCGAAACGCGCACCTGCTGTTGGTCTATTTAGTCCTGTAAAGGCTCCTTGATTACTAGCTTCATCCTGCCATACGGTCGGTAATTGATATGCTGACATCAGGAACCTCCCTTAAATCGCATTCTTATCAAAGCCAAGTTTACGCTGAACAAACTTAACAATCTCGACAATAATAATCATTGAGAAGCTTCCAGCCATGACGATTCCCCATTGTGATAAGCCTAGTTTGGTTACGTGGAAGATTCCTTCAAGTGGTTCTACGACGATTGTTGCCATAAGAAGAATGAAGGATACCAAGATAGACCAGTTGAAGGTCTTAGACTTGAATGGACCAACTGTCAAGATGGACTGGTAAACAGACTTGACATTGTAAGCATGGAAGAGCTGAATCAAACCAAGGGTTGCAAAGGCCATGGTAAGGGCATCTGCATGAATAGCATGATTGTCACCCACATGAACTGGGTAAAGAAGGGCAAGACCATAAACACTCATAACAATAGCTGCTTGGAGTACACCTTGATAGATGATAGAACTGAAAACACCACCTGAGAAGAAGCTTGCCTTGCGTCCACGTGGTTTATGGTTCATGACACCAGGCTCAGCAGGTTCAACACCAAGAGCGATAGCTGGGAAGGTATCCGTTACCAAGTTGATCCACAAGAGATGAACTGGCTGCAAAACATCCCAACCAAACAAGGTTGATAGGAAGATGGTTAATACTTCAGCAGTATTGGCAGAAAGCAGGTATTGAATGGTCTTTTGAATGTTTGAGAAGACCTTACGTCCTTCTTCAACTGCAACAATGATAGTCGCAAAGTTATCATCTGCAAGAATCATGTCAGAAGCCCCCTTAGAAACCTCTGTACCAGTGATTCCCATACCGATACCGATATCGGCTGTTTTCAGAGCTGGCGCATCATTGACACCATCACCTGTCATGGCAACGACTTTACCTTGTTTTTGCCAAGCCTTAACGATACGAACCTTATGTTCTGGAGACACACGGGCATAAACAGAGTATTGACCAACTACTTTTTCAAAGTCTTCATCAGATAGTTCATTGAGCTCAGCACCAGTTAAAACGTGTCCTTCTGTATCATTTGCATCAATGATTCCCAAACGTTTGGCAATAGCTTCTGCAGTATCTTGATGATCACCCGTAATCATGATTGGACGGATTCCCGCTTCCTTAGCCACACGAACAGCCTCAGCAGCTTCAGGACGTTCAGGGTCAATCATTCCAATCAAACCAGTAAAGATTAAATTATTTTCAAGCTCTTCAGAAGTGAGGTTTTCTGGAATGCTGTCAATAATCTTATAAGCACCTGCAAGGACACGCAAGGCTTGGTGGGCCATTTCAGAGTTGTTTGTGTGAATGAGGTTTGTAACCTTCTCATCAATCGGAGCAATATCCCCAGCTTTATCACGAAGAACACAACGTTTCAAAAGTTGGTCTGGCGCACCCTTGACTGCTACGAGGAAGCGTCCATCTGCAAGTGGATGAACTGTTGACATGAGCTTACGTTCAGAATCAAATGGCAACTCAGCTACACGAGGATATTTGTCTAAAAATCCTTTAACATCGTAGCCCTTGTCCAAGGCATACTGGATAAAGGCTGTTTCAGTAGGGTCACCAATCAGGTTGCCTTCAACATCAATTTTCGTATCATTGGCCAAGACAACTGAACGAAGTAATGGCATTTCAAGACCCAATTCAATGTCATCAGCTGAGTCATGCAATACCGCATCGTAAAAGACTTTTTCAACTGTCATCTTGTTCATAGTCAGCGTACCAGTCTTATCAGAAGCGATGATTTCTGTTGAACCAAGTGTTTCTACTGCTGGCAACTTACGAACGATAGAATTACGTTTAGCTAAGACTTGCGTACCAAGGGCAAGAACAATAGTTACAATAGCTGGGAGCCCTTCTGGAATGGCTGCAACGGCAAGCGCAACAGAGGTCATCAACTCACCAAGTGGATTTTTTCCTTGAATGAAGACACCCACTACAAAAGTAACAAGGGCAATGACCAAGATAGCATAGGTCAAGACCTTAGAAAGGTTATTCAAGTTTTGTTTGAGTGGTGTATCTGTCTCATCCGCATCTTGAAGCATACCTGCGATGTGACCAACTTCAGTGTACATCCCTGTATTAACAACAACACCCATCCCACGACCATAGGTCACGTTAGAGTTTTGGAAGGCCATATTGACACGGTCACCAAGACCAGCATCTGAAGCCAATTCTACTGATAAGTCTTTTTCGACTGGCACAGACTCACCTGTCAAAGCAGCTTCTTCGATTTTAAGAGAATTGGCTTCTAGCAAACGTAGGTCTGCTGGTACCACATCACCTGCTTCAAGGGCAACGATATCTCCTGGAACCAATTCTTTAGAGTCAATCTCAGCCATGTGACCATCACGAAGAACACGGGCTGCTGGACTAGACATGGATTTGAGGGCTTCGATAGCTTCTTCTGCTTTTCCTTCTTGGTAAACACCAAAGGCAGCGTTAATGATAACCACGGCTAGGATGATAATGGCATCTGCGATATCTTCCCCACCAGAAGTCACGACTGACAAGATTGCTGCCGCAACTAGGATGATAATCATCAAATCCTTAAATTGCTCGATGAACTTGACCAGTATTGATCGTTTCTCGCCTTCTTCGAGTTCATTGTGGCCAAATTCGGCAAGGCGCTTTTCAGCCTCGCTTGATGACAAACCTTGCTCGGTCGCATCCACAGCCTTCAAGACCTCTTCAGGGCTCTGAGTGTAAAACGCTTGGCGTTTTTGTTCTTTTGACATGTGTCTCCTCCTTGACATTGTGTGCAAAACAGACTCTCTTTTTCCTCATCGTATCTTTTCACGACAAACAAAAAGAGACCTGTTAATCATAACAAGTCTCGCTGTTTAAGATAGTGCCGGAAAGCATACTTTTCAGTACAAAATTCGGAATGACGACACTATCGCAGGTTTCTGCCAGCTACTCCCTTGAGTAGTTCTATTATACCAAATTTTGGGGAGTTTTAAAAGAGTAAAAACTACCTTATTTGAATTTTCCCTTGAAAACCAGTATAATGGTAAAATGCTATGTGACTAGAAAGGAAGTTGAATGAAGCAATCTATTTCAAATCTCAAGTTAGCTGAGCGTGGGGCCATTATCAGTATTTCAACCTATTTGATCTTGTCTGCAGCAAAATTAGCGACTGGCCACCTCCTCCATTCATCCAGTTTGGTAGCAGATGGTTTTAACAACGTGTCGGACATCATTGGAAATGTGGCCCTCTTGATTGGCATTCGAATGGCGCGCCAGCCTGCTGACCGAGACCACCGTTTTGGCCACTGGAAGATTGAGGATTTGGCTAGCTTAATCACTTCCATCATCATGTTTTATGTTGGCTTTGATGTGCTGAGGGATACCATTCAAAAAATTCTCAGTCATGAAGAAAGGGTCATTGATCCTCTGGGCGCAACTCTGGGAATCATTTCTGCAGCGATCATGTTTGTGGTCTATCTCTACAATACTCGCCTCAGTAAGAAATCCAACTCCAAGGCACTCAAGGCCGCAGCCAAGGACAATCTTTCTGATGCTCTTACCTCACTTGGTACTACTATTGCCATCCTAGCTAGCAGTTTCAATTATCCCATTGTGGATAAACTGGTTGCCATTATCATCACTTTCTTTATCTTGAAGACTGCCTATGATATCTTCATCGAGTCTTCCTTTAGTCTTTCAGATGGCTTTGACGACCGTCTGCTTGAGGACTATCAAAAGGCCATCATGGAAATTCCTAAAATCAGCAAGGTCAAATCGCAAAGAGGTCGCACCTACGGTAGCAATATCTACCTGGATATTACGTTGGAGATGAATCCTGACTTGTCTGTTTTTGAGAGTCATGAAATCGCGGATCAAGTCGAGTCTATGCTGGAAGAACGTTTTGGAGTCTTTGATACCGATATCCATATCGAGCCGGCACCTATCCCAGAGGATGAAATTTTAGACAATGTCTATAAAAAATTGCTCATGCGTGAACAATTGATTGACCAAGGAAATCAACTGGAAGAACTCTTGGCTGACGATTTTGTCTATATTCGTCAAGATGGAGAGCAGATGGATAAAGAGGCCTATAAAGCCGAAAAAGAGTTGAATTCTGCTATCAAGGATATTCAGATCACTTCCATCAGTCAAAAGACCAAACTCATCTGCTATGAGTTAGATGGTATCATCCACACCAGTATCTGGCGTCGCCATGAAACTTGGCAAAATATCTTTCATCAAGAAACTAAAAAAGAATAGAGAAATCCTGTCATGAGACGGGATTTTTCTATTCTTCTAACTATCAAATTCACTTAGATACTCATAGCGTTCGTATTTTTCAAGAAGTGCTTCGTTCTTCTCATCCAGTTCTTTTTGGAGAGTAGCCAGCTTGCCAAAGTCAGAGCCGTTAGCCTGCATTTCCTCTTCAATAGCAGCGATACGATTTTCCAAGGCTTCAATATCGCCTTCAATGCTTGCCCACTCCTGCGTTTCTTGGTAGGTCATGCGTTTCTTGTCTTCTCGAACCTTGACGACTTTTTCCTTTTCGGATTTTTGCACTTGATTGACCATCTCTGTTTCAAAGGCTTTTTCATCAAGATAGTCGGTGTAATGACCAAAGAAAGGACGAATCTTGCCATCTTCAAAAGCCAGAATCTTGGTCGCTACCTTATCCAAGAAATAGCGGTCGTGACTAACAGTCAAAACTGGACCAGCAAAGCCTTGCAAGAAATTCTCCAAAACTGTAAGAGTAGCAATGTCCAGATCATTGGTCGGTTCGTCCAAAAGAAGAACATTTGGTTTTTCCAAGAGCAGTTTGAGGAGATAAAGACGTTTTTTCTCGCCGCCAGACAACTTCTCAATCAAGGTTCCATGCGTCGAACGTGGGAAAAGAAACTGCTCCAGTAATTCTGCAATAGAAGTCGTAGAACCACCGCTGGTCTTGACCTCTTCTGCTACTTCCTGCAAGTAATTGATAACACGCTTGCTTTCATCCAAGCCCTCAATTTGCTGAGAGAAATAGGCGATGCGAACAGTTTCCCCAATCACAACTTGCCCTTCAGTTGGCTCAAGACTTCCTGCAATCAAGTTGAGCAGGGTTGATTTTCCAACACCGTTGTCCCCAACGATTCCAATACGATCTTTAGCCTGCACCAAGAGATTAAAATCTTGCAAAATAGGCTTGTTTTCATAGGCAAAGGAAACATCCTGAAACTCAATGACTTTCTTACCGATTCGACTGGTTTCAAAGTTCATTGTCAAGTCTGTCTCAGCAGTACTGCCTGAAACTTCCTTTTTCAGGTCATGGAAACGATTGATACGAGCCTGTTGCTTGGTCGCACGCGCCTGCGGTTGCCTGCGCATCCATACCAATTCTTGCTTATAAAGTTGTTCCTTTTTGTGGAGAAGAGCCGCATCGCGCTCATCCTGTTCCGCCTTAAGGCGAACATAGTCCTGATAATTCCCCTGATACTCTGTCAATCCAGCTCGATCCAACTCGAAAATTCGCGTCGAAAGCGCATCTAGGAAGTAACGATCGTGGGTGATAAAAAGGACGGTCTTCTTGGAATTTTTCAAAAAGAGGGTCAGCCACTCAATAGTCGCAATATCCAGATGGTTGGTAGGCTCATCCAGAAGCAAGAGGTCGTGATTACCAAGTAAGACTTGCGCCAACTGGACCCGTCTTCTTAGACCACCTGACAATTCTCCAACTGGAGTAGATAAGTCTTGAATGCCCAATTTGCTAAGAACGGTCTTGACCTGACTCTCAATTTCCCAAGCTTGGAGAGAATCCATCTCTGCCATGACCCGTTCCAAACGAGCCTGCGTATCCTCACTATAGTTGAGCATGAGGAGTTCATACTCACGAATGAGCTGGATTTCCTTGAGGTCGCTAGATAGAACCGTATCCAAGACTGTCTTGCTATCATCAAAATCAGGATCTTGAGTCAAGTAACCAATCTGGTAATCATTCTTAGCTGAAAAAGGACTGACATCCCCATCAAAGCCAGAAACACCAGAAAGGACATCCAAAAGGGTGGTCTTGCCCGTTCCATTGACACCGATTAAACCGATTCTATCTAGATCATGGATGATAAAGGAAATATCCTTAAAAACGGTTTTGTCACCGACGGATTTACTTAGTTTTTCAACGATAAAATCACTCATTTCTTCTCCCTCAGATAAGCATGGATGGCTTGACGGTCATTTTCCAATTCTCCATCGACAATGGCATATTCAATCTCTGTTAAAATCTCTCCCAAGTCTGGTCCCGGCTGATAGCCATATTCCTTGATCAAAATACCACCATTAATCTGAATTTCTTTCTTATCATGGATGGTCAAGCTCTGGTAGGTTTCTGTGATGGCTTGCGGGTTAACTTCTTTTCCTTGAGCCTGACGAAGATTTTCAGCCTGTAAAAGCAAATCCAAGTCAAAGCGATAACAATCGCGCTTGCTCAATTCTCCCTTTTCACGCAAGGACAAAATAGTCAGCAAATCCTGAACTTGCTTGGCAAACTGGCGTGAGGTCTTCCAAGCCTTCAAAAAGGGCTGCGCATTTTCAATCTCCAGAGCCCACAGTAGAGCTGCCCAGGCTTGTTCAGAGGATTCAAAAGTGAAATCAGTCTCCAAATCAAACAGTCTGTTGAGCTTGTCCTGACTAGATGCCATATCAGGGAGATAGTCATAAGCTTGACTCTCAATCATGGAAGCCAAGCCCCTTCTCCAAAATGGAGCCAGCAAGAGTTTATCAAACTCAACAAAAGTACGCTCTACAGAAATTTTCTCCAAAAGGGGCGTCAAAGTCTTCATAGCTTTAAATGTTTCTGGCTCAAGTTCAAAGCCAAGACTGGCCTGAAAACGAAAACCACGCATAATCCGCAGAGCATCTTCGTTGAAACGCTCACTAGCTACGCCAACTGCCCGCAAAACTTGATTTTCCAAATCTTCTAAACCATGAAACAAGTCAATGATTTCCCCTGTCTCGTCCAAGGCAAAGGCATTGACTGTAAAATCACGACGCTTGAGGTCTTCTTCTAGTGAGCGCACAAAGGAAACCGCACTGGGTCTGCGATAGTCCACATAGACATCCTCTGTCCGAAAGGTGGTTACCTCATACTCCTCATCCCCATCTAAAACCAAGACGGTTCCATGCTCGATTCCGATATCAGCTGTTCGCGAAAAAATCTGCTTGGTCTCTTCTGGATAAGAAGAAGTCGCGATATCCACATCATGGATGGGACGATTGAGGAGGGCATCTCGAACAGAGCCCCCAACAAAATAGGCCTCAAAACCTGCTTCTTTGATTTTTTCTAATACTGGTAAAGCCTTCTGAAATTCAGAAGGCATTTGCGTTAATCTCATAATAAGTGTTCTAATCCATAGACAAGCTCATGACGCTTGACAACTTCTTTAATTCCCAAATTCACCCCTGTCATGAAGGAGCTGCGATCATAGGAGTCATGACGGAGGGTCAATCCTTCTCCCTGATTGCCAAAGATGACTTCCTGATGGGCTACCAAGCCTGGTAAACGAACTGAGTGAATCCGCATGCCATCAAAGGCAGCACCACGAGCACCTGCAATCAATTCTTCCTCATCAGGTGCACCTTGCTGAATAGATTCTCGAACTTCTGCCATCAACTCAGCTGTTTTAATGGCTGTTCCACTCGGGGCATCCTTTTTCTTATCATGATGAAGCTCGATAATCTCCACATTTGGGAAATATTTAGCAGCCTGCGTCGCAAATTGCATGAGCAAGACAGCACCCAAGGCAAAGTTAGGGGCAATCAAGCCACCCAAATCTTGTTCACGAGAAAATTCTTTTAGCTCTGCAATTTCTTCACTAGTAAAACCTGTTGTTCCAACTACTGGAGCAAAGCCATTTTCAAGAGCAAAGCGTGTATTTTCATAGGCAACAGCTGGTGTAGTAAAATCTACCCAGACATCCACTTCAAAACCGACCAAATCAGCCTTATCCTTGAAAACAGGAATTCCTTGCCATTCTGGCTCAGACTCAAAAGGATCCAGAACTGCTACCAAGTCCAAGTCTGGATCAGCCAAGACCATCTGACAAGCAGCTTTCCCCATCTTTCCCTTAAAACCGGCAATAATTACTCGAATACTCATCTCTACTCCCTTCTAAGATACAAAGGACCTTAGCTACCCATGAAAAATAGGGAATAGCGCTGACTTTCCACGAAAGGCAAGACAGGCATCTTTTTTCAAGAGGCAGGTAGTCCGTTTTCAATTGCTAAGATACAAGGCATCTTAACTAGTCTAGAAATGCCAACTAAATCACTGGAATATAACCCAGAGCAATACTTCCTGCACCTAGGTGTGTTCCAATGACACTACCAAATGTAGCAAGTGAAATATCCGAACCCACTCCAGATTCTAGCAAGTGCTGGCGCAATTCCTCAGCCTTTTCGGGAGCATTCCCGTGAATGACAATGGTACGGTATTGACCTGAAGCTGTTGTTTCCTTGATAATCTCAATTAAGCGCTTGGTTGCTTTCTTTTCAGTACGAACTTTTTCGTAAACCTCAATCACACCTTGGTCGTTGAAATAAAGGATAGGTTTAATGCTTAGCAGATTGCCCAAAATAGCAGCCCCATTTGAAAGGCGTCCACCTTTCACCAAATGATCCAAATCATCTACCATGATAAAGGCTGACGTACGACTGATTTGAATGGCTAGCTTATCCTGAATGATGGCAAAATCATCGCCCTGATCTCGCCAGTTAAAGACGCTTTCAACCATGATACCCAGAGGAGCACTTGTAATCAAGGTGTCTGGGAAAGCAATGGTTAAACCTTCATAGTCATCCACCATATACTGGATATTTTGGTAAAAACCTGAAATTCCAGAAGATAGGAAAAGCCCCAAGGCATGTGTATAGCCTTGTTCTTTGAGCGAAGTTAGAATCTCATCTAACTTGGCAATACTTGGTTGACTGGTCTTAGGCAATTCAGAAGCCTGAGCCATTTTTTGGTAAAATTCCTCAGCAGTCAGATTGATGCCTTCGACATACTCCTCACCATCAATATTGACAGGAATATCCAAGACAAATAAATCTTCTCTTTGCAAGGTCTCTGCACTGAGATAAGCAGAGGAATCTGTGATAACAGCTAGTTTCATATTAGAACTCCAAATTGATTCCTGGTAAGTCTAATGCAATTTCAGTTACTTCGTAAGTCAAACGGTTGAGCATGTTCAAACATGGACGAGCCAAAGTTTCCACCTCTTCTTGGTTCAATTCACTTGGCTCGTTAACAATACGACCATCGATATGGTTCACTTGTGAAATGGTTCCACTAATGACAAATTTATCAAATACAATCATAAAGCTCAAGATGACAATCAAGGAAGTCACTTGATTTTCTTGGTCATGTTGAATCAATTGGAAGTTCACATCCACCTTAGTTTCAGGAGCTCCATTTTCATTTTCCCATTCAAAATTACGCGCATCAAAATGATACTGACTAACAAATTCTTGTTCACGTTTAAGATTCATGTCTTTCTCCCTCGGCTACAATATTATAAGCTATTGTACCATAATTTTTTATTTTCATCTAGTTTTATCGGATTTAGTCAATCCCGATTTCAGCTCGAACCACATCAGCGATGGTATCAACATAATAGTTCACTTCTTCTGTTGTAGGCGCTTCTGCCATGACACGCAAGAGGGGTTCTGTTCCACTTGGACGAACAAGGATACGGCCATTCCCCGCCATTTCTTCTTCCATCTTCTCGATGATAGCCTTGATAGCTGGCACTTCCATAGCCTTTTCCTTCATGGCATTTTCCACTCGGATATTGACTAATTTTTGTGGATAGATGGTTACTTCTGCTGCCAACTCTGACAAGCTCTTACCAGTTTCCTTCATGATTTTGGTCAATTGAACAGCAGATAATTGACCATCACCTGTGGTATTGTAATCCATCAAGATAACGTGACCAGACTGTTCACCACCAAGGTTGTAGCCTGATTTTCGCATTTCTTCCACAACATAGCGGTCGCCAACTGCAGTAACTGCCTTGTTAATACCTTCGCGGTCCAAGGCCTTGTGGAAACCAAGGTTAGACATAACAGTTGTCACAATTGTGTTTTGGGCCAATTGTCCTTTTTCAGAAAGGTATTTCCCGATGATGTACATGATCTTGTCACCATCAACGATATCCCCATTTTCATCAACAGCAATCAAGCGGTCACTGTCTCCGTCAAAGGCTAAACCAATAGCTGATCCGCTTTCTTTGACCACTTCTTGAAGGGCTTCTGGGTGGGTTGAACCAACATTAAGGTTGATATTAAGACCATCTGGTGTTTCCCCGATAATAGTCAATTGAGCTCCAAGGTCTGCAAAGATTTGACGGGCACTTGTAGACGCTGCACCGTTTGCTGTGTCCAAGGCAACCTTCATTCCTTCAAGAGGAGTTCCAGTTGAAACAAGATAGCCTTCATACTTACGCAAGCCTTCTGGATAATCAACTACAGTACCTAGACCTTCTGCACTTGGACGAGGAAGAATGTCTTCCGCAGCATCTAGCAAGGCTTCAATTTCTGCTTCTTTTTCGTCATCTAGTTTGAAGCCATCCCCACCAAAGAACTTGATTCCATTATCAAGGGCTGGATTGTGGCTAGCAGAAATCATGACACCTGCACTTGCTCCTTCAGTTTTAACCAAGTAAGCTACTGCTGGCGTCGCAAGAACACCGAGTTTGTAGACGTGAATCCCTACTGATAGAAGACCTGCCACCAAGGCTGATTCTAGCATTTCCCCAGAAATACGTGTATCACGTCCTACAAAAACTTTCGGTGCTTCCGTTTCATGTTGGCTAAGGACATAGCCTCCAAAACGTCCTAACTTAAAGGCCAATTCCGGCGTTAATTCTACGTTAGCTTCTCCACGGACTCCATCAGTCCCAAAATATTTACCCATTTTTATAAAATCCTTTTCCTATTTTTTAATTCGTTTTTGAACTAGTTGCTTTCGTTGACGAAGATGTCTCCGACGAACTGCTTGTAGTTGAATTTGATGTGCTTGAACTTGGTGTCACAGGTTTTGTAGTCACCTTCATTGTTGTGTCAAACGGAGTGATAACTGCCGGTAAGACAACACCATTGCGGTCGATTGCCTGCAAAGGTACTGAACCACTGTAATTACCTGTTATGCGTTCGCTAGTTGGTAAAAGTGCAATAACTTTGTCAATCTTAGCTAATGTTTCTTGGTCAGTTGTGACAGAAACTCGTTCATTTGACACAGTTACACTATCAATTTGTAACTTAGGATCAATCTGGCTTTGGTCAACTTGCGGAACAACAATCATCTCATCTCTCTTAACCTTCTTCCCAACTTTCACTGTGATCTTTTGAGGCGTTGCCACAGCGGTCAATCCACTTGGAAGATTTTCAATATTCAAGGGAACTTCAATCGTTCCAACACTGGCATCCGTCAAATCAGCAGTGACTTTAAACTTACGAGTACTTTCCTGCATTTCGCTGGCCAAAGTCACACGATTGGCACCTGTCAGCACAACTGAAACTTCTGAAGCAAAACCACTAATAAAGTATTGACTATTATCATAGTGAATATCGATAGGAACATTTGCTATCGTATTGGTGTAGGTTTCTGATTTGACCTGCCTTGCGGTATTGCTATTTTGAAAGTTGGTCGACGTTGCATAAATGAATAAGACACAAGCAAAAAAGAGAGATGAAATGATATATAGACTATTTTTTCTCATATTTCCAACCTCCTAGCAAACGGTCCTTGAAACTGGCTTTCTCCTCAACAACTGGCAAAAGAATTGTTCGTAGCTCTGCTTCAAATTCTTCAATCGTCAAGTCATGCTTGAAGACCCCATTGTAGGTAATAGAAATACCACCTGTTTCCTCTGAGACGATGAAGGTCAAGGCATCGGACACTTCTGATAAGCCAATAGCCGCCCGGTGTCTGGTCCCAAATTCCTTGGAAATCCCTGTACTTTCTGTCAAGGGCAGATAGGCAGAGGTTACCGCAATTCGGTTTTCTCTGATAATCACAGCACCATCGTGTAGGGGAGTGTTAGGGATAAAAATATTGATGAGAAGTTCAGCCGAAATATTGGCATCCAAAGGAATCCCTGTCGCAATGTATTCTTGCAAGGTCCGAACTCGTTGAATGGCAACCAGGGCACCTATCTTACGAGGACTCATGTATTCAACTGACTTGACAAAGGAACGAATCATTTGCTCTTCTGCACTTATTTGAGTAGTAGAAAAGAAATCTGTCGCCCTTCCCAAGCGTTCCAAACCAGTCCGAATCTCTGGAGAGAAGATAACAACCACAGCAATGACTCCATAAGTGATAATCTGATTAATCAACCAAGAAATCGTGGTTAAACCAAGGATATTAGCTATAACCTGGGCTAATACAAAAATCAATACCCCCCGCACCAAAATCATAATCTTGGTACCAGCTATCGCTTTTGTAAAACGATACAAAACATAAGCCACAATCAAAATATCAAACACATTGATGGCAATACTCCAAGGACTAGAAAACAAGCTAGTCCAATATTGCAGGTTGGATAATTGTTGAAAGTTCATCTGCCGTCTCCTCTCTGTCCAAACACGTTCCTTTCTATTATAACATTTTTCTGGCATTTTTTTCCCTATCCTACTTCATTTTAAATTAAGGAAAAAATATGATAAAATAAACTGATACTCAATGAAAATCAAGGAGCAAACTAGGAAGCTAGCCGCAGGTTGCTCAAAACAGTGTTTTGAGGCTGTGGATAGAACTGACGAAATCAGTAACCATAGCTACGGTAAGGCGACGCTGATGTGGTTTAAAGAGATTTTTGAAGAGTATGACTAGAAAAAACAAAGGAGAAATCATGTCTCAGCTCTATGATATTACTATTGTAGGTGGTGGTCCAGTTGGTCTTTTTGCGGCCTTCTATGCCCACCTACGCCAAGCCAAGGTCCAAATCATCGACTCTCTTCCCCAACTAGGTGGACAACCTGCTATTCTCTATCCTGAAAAGGAAATCCTCGACGTTCCAGGTTTCCCAAACCTGACTGGAGAAGAATTGACCAACCGCTTGATTGAACAGCTAAACGGCTTTGATACCCCTATTCATCTCAATGAAACAGTTCTTGAGATTGAAAAACAAGAAGAGGGATTTAAAATTACAACTTCTAAAGGAAGTCACCTGTCTAAAACTGTTATTATTGCTATGGGTGGCGGTGCCTTCAAACCACGTCCGCTGGAACTTGAAGGGGTCGAGGACTATGAAAATATCCACTACCACGTTTCCAACATCCAGCAATATGCTGGTAAGAAAGTAACGATTCTTGGTGGAGGAGACTCGGCTGTGGATTGGGCATTGGCTTTTGAAAAAATTGCACCAACTACCCTTGTTCACCGCAGAGATAATTTCCGTGCCTTGGAACACAGTGTGCAAGCTTTGCAAGAATCATCTGTGACCATCAAGACACCATTCGTCCCTAGCCAACTCCTTGGAGATGGAAAAAGGCTCGATAAACTTGAAATCACAAAAGTCAAATCTGATGAAACAGAAACGATTGACCTAGAACACCTCTTTGTCAACTATGGTTTCAAATCTTCTGTCGGTAACCTTAAAAACTGGGGTCTAAATCTCAACCGTCACAAGATTATTGTCAACAGCAAACAGGAATCTAGCCAAGCAGGTATCTATGCTATCGGTGATTGCTGCTACTATGACGGAAAAATTGACCTAATTGCGACAGGTCTTGGAGAAGCACCAACCGCTGTTAACAATGCCATCAACTACATCGACCCTGAACAAAAAGTACAACCAAAACACTCAACCAGTTTATAAGAAAAGAACCACGAGTCACATAAGATTCGTGGTTTTATAGTTCATCTACAATCTTGTTAGCTCATATCTTTCCCTTTTTTAGCAAAAATAAAAATGCTTATCAAACTGATAAAACATGTGATATAATAGGAACGGCACTAACAATACACCTTGGAAAAGGAGGTATTACAGATGCTAGAACTTCTCAAAATAGTACTTATCGCAGTCATCGAGAGTATTATCTCATGGCTGGTGACTCGTTGGTTAGACGATCACTTCGACAAGTAACCTTCATGGTTAGTGCTATCTAACCCAGAAAAAATCCCCTCGGTATTGCAGTACCGAGGGGATTTCTGTTAGCACTAAAATGCTAGAACTTCTCAATTCCCCTTTATTATCTCACATACTCTATTTAGTTGTCAAGAAACAGGTTGATATTTTGTAAGTTAGCAATATCAGGCCATTAGAAAAATAGAATCAGCCAATCACACTGATAATTCAAGGGGTTGCTTTATATCGTTATAATTCTTCCGCTATCTTATTGATTTTTCTAAGTCTGTGGTTGACACCACTTTTGCTCAGAGGGGTGCTGAGACTATCTGCTAACTGCTGGATAGAGTAGTCTGGATGCTGAATACGCAACTGCGCCACTTCTTGCAAATCCACTGGAAGATTTTCTAAGCCCATGATATCTTTAATTTTGCTGATATTGTTGATAGTCTTCATGCTGGCAGAAACTGTCCGTGCGATATTAGCTGTCTCGGCATTATTGGCCCGATTGAGGTCGTTACGAGTTTCTCGCAAAATCTTAACCCTCTCAAAATCATCACGCGCCTGCATGGCTCCGATGACAATCAAGAAGTCCATAATGTCTTCGGCGCGCTGGAGATAGGTCACAGCACCCTTCTTACGCTCAAGCACCTTGGCATCCAGTAAAAACTGCTGAAGAAGGGAGGCAAGCCCTTGCGCGTGGTCCAAATAAACAGAACTGATTTCCAACTGGTACTTGCCTGACTCAGGGTCACGAATGCTCCCATTTGCTAAGAAGGCACCACAAAGATAGGCACGCCCTGCTTCCTCGTCTGATAAAATCGCCCCATCAATACCTGTTTCCAGACCAAAAAAGGAGTCTGCCAAGTGCAAATCACTCAGCAGGTCCTGCACCTTTTCATCTGTAAAAACGGTATAGACCCGATTCTTACGAAGATTACTTCTTTGGTGGTGTCGGATTTCCGATTTGATTTCATAGAAATGGAGAAAGGACTCATAGAGGTGACGAGCCAGTTTGGCATTTTCTGTCACGACGGACAAGGTCAAGCCCGAAGTCGAGAGGCCGATACTACCAGACATCTTGATAATGGCAGATAATTCATGCCGGCTTAGATGGTGCTGACCTAAGATTTCTTCTTTTACTGCTACTGTGAAACTCATTTTCTCACCTGTATAATCCGCATCAACTCATCCACAATCAAATCCCCATCGTGGAAGGCGCCTCCATTTTCCAGACGAAGGAAGTTAGATGAAATCACACGCGGAACTTGCTTACAAAGATCAGAAAAATCGTGTTCCACCTGCACCAAGTATTCATCAAAACGGTTGGAATTCATGTATTCCTGGGGCACTTTTTCGATATTCACCAAGACAGTATCGATAAAAGGTCGACCAAGGTGACGATGCAAGACTTCCACATGGTCGCTATCTGTAAAGTGTTCTGTCTCCCCACGTTGGGTCATGATATTGCAGACATAAGCGATTTCTGCCTTGGTTTCCAAAAGCGCCTGCCCGATTTCCTTAATCACGATATTGGGCAAAATAGAGGTAAAGAGGGAACCAGGTCCGAGGACAATCATATCACTTTCAATAATGGTCTGCACTACTCGACGACTGGCCAGAGGCGTATCATCGTTGAGGGTATTGGTCACATAGACATGGTCAATCATGCCTGGATGGTCTGCAATATGACTCTCTCCAGCCACCTCTGTCCCATCCTGAAAGACTGCATGCAAAGTCAACGGATGGTCACTGGAAGGATAAATCTTCCCTGTTGTATGGAAAAATTTGCTCAATAACTGCATGGCATTATAGGTCGAACCCTGCATTTCTGACAGGCCAGCAATGATGAGATTACCCAATGGATGGCCAGCAAAGGCTCCCGCATCCTCAGAAAAGCGATACTGAAAGACTTTCTCATAAAACTTAGGCATATCTGACATGGCCACAAGGACATTACGAAGATCACCTGGCGGTGTCAATTGTTGCATATTTTTTCGGAGTTCACCTGATGAACCACCGTCATCCGCTACCGTTACGATAGCAGCGATTTCCACATCTTTTTCACGCAAACTTTTAAGAATGACAGGAATCCCAGTTCCTCCACCAATCACCGTTATCTTTGGTTTTCTCATGAACGGTTTACCGTTTCCTTTCTTCGGTCTTTGTCACGATGCCCTTCATTAACAGGCCAATTCTTGGATAAGTCCTGCGCCAAGCGTTTTGCAAAAGCCACACTACGGTGTTGACCACCCGTACAACCCATGGCAATGGTCAAAACAGACTTCCCTTCCTTTTGGTAACTTGGCAAAATCGGCTCAATCAAGGCCAACAAATGTTGATAAAAGTCTTCTGACTCAGGATGATTCATAACATAGTCATAAACTGGTTCATCCACACCCGTTTGATTACGCAGTTCTGGTAGGTAGTAGGGATTTGGCAAGAAACGGACATCAAAGACCAAGTCTGCATCAATCGGGATTCCATATTTAAAGCCAAAAGACATGACCTCGATACGGAAAGACTGAGCTTGCTCTTGGTCTGAAAACTGCTCTGCAAGGGTTTTACGCAGCTCACGTGGAGTAAGTTCAGTTGTATCCACCACATTTTGACTCATATTTTTCAAAGGCGCCAAAAGTTCACGTTCCAGTTTAATACCATCTAAAATCCGACCATCCGCTGCTAGAGGGTGACTCCGTCTGGTTTCCTTGTAACGAGCAACCAATTCTTTATCAGCTGCATCCAAAAAGAGAATTTTAAAGTCTAGTTCTTCCTTGTTTTCCAACTCATCCAAAACAGCTTGAATCTCTGAAAAAAAAGAACGGCTACGCATATCCACTACCAGGGCCAACTTATGGTCGTCTTCCTTTGTTTCCACCAACTGTAAAAACTTAGGCAAGAGAGCTGGTGGCATATTATCAATAGTGAAATATCCCAGGTCCTCAAAAGACTGAATGGCAACAGTTTTGCCTGCCCCACTCATTCCTGTCACAATCACCAAGTGAAGTTGTTTCTTTGTCATCTTTTTCTCCTTATATCAAAAGAAGTTTGGCAACACCAAACTTCAACTAGCTTATCCAATCTCTGCGATGACTTCGATTTCGACTTTAACATCACGAGGAAGACGAGCTACCTCCACAGCTGAACGAGCTGGAAATTCCTCTTTAAAGGCCGTTTGGTAAACCTCATTAAAAGGAACAAAGTCGTTCATATCGCTCAAGAAGCAAGTTGTTTTGACCACATGGTCAAAGTCTGTTCCTGCTTCTGCCAAAATAGCACCGATATTTTTCAAGACTTGCTCTGTCTGTTCTTGGATCGTTTCTCCAACGATTTCCCCAGTTTCAGGAGATAAGGGAACTTGACCACTAGCAAACAAAAGATTGCCAACGATTTTTCCTTGAACATAAGGCCCGATAGCCTTTGGAGCTTTGTCTGTATGAATTGTTTTTGCCATTTCTTTTCCTCACAATTTTTCTAAGATTGCATCCCAAGCCTCATCCATCCCTGCCTTGCTGACAGATGAAAAGAGGATAAAGTCGTCACTTGGGTCAAAGTTTAATTTCTTTTTGATTGCTGATTCATGCTTGTTCCATTTACCACGAGGAATCTTGTCCGCCTTGGTCGCAACGATAATAACCGGAATCTCATAATACTTGAGAAATTCGTACATCTGGACATCATCTGCTGACGGGTCGTGACGGAGGTCCACTAAACTAACAACCGCACGGAGATTTTCCCGAGTCGTTAGATACTCCTCAATCATACGCCCCCACTTTTCACGTTCCTTTTTAGAAACGCGGGCATAACCATAACCAGGTACATCCACAAAGCGCATCTTGTCATCAATGTTAAAGAAGTTGAGGAGCTGGGTTTTACCAGGTTTTCCTGATGTACGGGCGAGATTCTTACGGTTCAACATAGTGTTGATAAAGCTAGATTTACCAACATTTGAACGCCCTGCTAGGGCAATCTCTGGCAGTTCATCCTGTGGGTAGTGGGATTTATTGGCCGCACTGAGCAAGATTTCAGCATTGTGTGTATTGATTTCCATAGTCACCTCTAGGCTGTTTCTAGGATTGGTTTATCCGTTCCATCGACAGCTTCTTTAGTGATTCGGACCAATTTCACATTTTCCTGACTCGGTACTTCAAACATAACGTCCAGCATGGTTTCTTCGATGATCGAGCGAAGACCACGCGCCCCAGTCTTCCGTTCGATGGCCTTATTGGCAATTTCCTGAAGGGCTTCATCGTCAAATTCCAACTCGACATCATCATAAGAAAGCAAGGTTTGGTATTGTTTGACCAAGGCATTTCTTGGCTCTTTCAAGATGCGAACCAAGTCATCGACCGTCAATTGCTCAAGAGCTGCAAAGACAGGCAAGCGTCCAATCAACTCAGGGATAATCCCGAATTTTTGAATATCTTCTGCGATGATTTCTTGCATGTATGAGCTATTTTCGTCAATCGCCTTGTTATTTTGACCAAAACCGATAACCTTTTCACCCAGACGTTGTTTGACGATTTCTTCAATACCATCAAAGGCACCACCCACGATGAAGAGAATGTTCTTGGTATCCACTTGAATCATCTCTTGTTGCGGATGTTTGCGTCCACCTTGAGGTGGCACACTTGCAACTGTTCCCTCGATAATCTTGAGAAGAGCTTGTTGCACCCCTTCACCAGAAACGTCACGTGTGATCGATACGTTCTCGCTCTTCTTGGCAATCTTGTCAATTTCATCTACGTAGATAATGCCACGCTCTGCACGTTCAATGTTAAAGTCAGCAGCCTGCAAGAGTTTGAGGAGGATATTTTCCACGTCCTCACCCACATAACCAGCCTCAGTAAGAGCTGTTGCATCTGCAATGGCAAAAGGTACATTTAAACTCTTAGCCAAGGTCTGGGCAAGGAATGTTTTCCCTGAACCAGTTGGGCCAATCATCAAGATGTTTGACTTCTGCAAATCTACATCTTCCGACTCTTCACGCGTATCGTGGAAATTGATGCGTTTGTAGTGGTTGTAAACTGCAACTGCCAAGGCACGCTTGGCACGATCTTGACCGATTACATAATGGTTCAAGATATGGAGGAGTTCGATTGGTTTTGGAACTTCTGACAAGTCTGCCAAGACTTCTTCTGCCAACTCCTCTCGAATGATTTCCTGAGCCAACTCAACACATTCATTACAGATAAAGGCGTTGTTCCCAGCGATTATTTTTTGTACTTCTTCTTGGCTTTTGCCACAAAATGAGCAATAAACCATCATATCATTATTCCTAGTTGTAGGCATGATTTCCTTCCGTTCTATTCTATACTATCATTCTATCTAAAATAAGGTCATGTAAAAGGCATGAACACTATTGATCAAATTGGTAAAGGCATTTAACCAGAGCAGGACAGAAAGTCCATAGCGCTTTTTACGAAAAGCCTGTGCTCCAGCAAGCAAGCAGACCAAACACAGCATGGCTGTGAAAAAACCAAATATACTACGTTCCATTAGACTTCCTTTCTCTTGCGGTATTGGATGGTAAAATCATAAGGATTTTTCTCATCTTTGGCGTAAAATTTGCTTGAAACTGTCTCAAAAAGAGACAAGTCAAACTCTTCAGGAAAATAGGTATCTCCCTCCACCCGAGCATGAATTTGAGTCACAATCACTTCGTCAAGGTAGGGTTCAAAAGCCTGAAAAATTTGCTTACCACCGATAATATAGAGATTCTTGTCTTGACCCTGATACCAGTCAAGAACAGACTGGACATCCTGAAAAGTAACAACCTCGTCTATCTTTTCTTCTGGGTTACGAGTCAAAATCAGTGTCTCCCGTTTTGGAAGCAATCGACGTCCCATCCCATCAAAGGTCACACGCCCCATCAAGATAGCACGATTCAGAGTTGTTTCTTTGAAGTGTTGCAATTCTGCTGGCAAATACCAGGGCAGACGATTGTCCTTACCAATCACACCCTCTTCATCCTGGGCCCAAATAGCTACGATTTTCTTAGTCATGCTTCCATCCTTTTCACTGATAGTACTATTTTATCAAAAAACTCAAAAAAAGACTGGTTTGGAATAGCTTACAGAATAGAAAAAATCTGTAGGAAATTTCCTACAGATTTATATATGTTTCTATTGTTTCTTACAAACCAGGTGCTTGTCCAAGTTCTGCAGCAAGCATCCAGACTGTTTTTTCAAGGTCAGCCTTAGCTCCAACAAAGATATCATTGGTTACATCATCGCCTTCTTTATCTGTCACATCCAAAGCTTCTTGGAAAAGAGTGATGAGGTAACGATAAATTTCAAGGACACGTTCCAAACTTTCTTCTACATTGCGGAACTCTCCAACTTCTTCTTCGATTTCACTGTTTTGAAGGAATTCTGTCAATGTAGAGAATGGGCTTCCACCAAGTGTAATCAAGCGTTCGCTGATTTCATCCAAGTGACCATCAAGAGCATCCATGTACTCATCCATTTTTGGATGCCATACAAGGAAACCACGACCACGCATGTACCAGTGTACTTGGTGCAAAGCAACGTGGGCTACGTACAAATCAGCAACAGCTTGATTCAATACTTCCTTTGTTTTTGCCAATGCTACTGGCGCTGATTTTGTTAATGATGCTACATCTTTTACTGCTTCTTTTTTCAATTCTACCATTTTCTTTACCTCGTTCATTATTTTTTGTAATCACTTCTTAATGATTACTATCTTAGTATACTACTAATGAAAACCAATAGCAAGCCAAATGACCTACATGAGAAAAGTTGCAATAGACTGATAATTTAAGAATTTTTTAGAGAATGTTTAAGTCAATTTCATGTCTATTTGCTTGAGTAAAAAAATAATATACAAATTTCTTGCAAACTGAATAAAAGCTCTTAGATAGTGTATTATTGAGCTACGATATTTCCTAAATAGACTGTCAACAAAAAATATATTTTTATTTTATAGAAACTTAAAAGTAGGGGAAGTGTCTTCAACTACGACATTATCATCTTGATCAGCATCTTATACTCAATGAAAATCAAAGAGTAAACTAGGAAACTAGCCGAAGGCTGCTCAAAGTACATCTTTGGGGTTGCAGATAAAACTGACGAAGTCAGCTCAAAACACTGTTTTGAGGTTGTGGATAGAACTGACGAAGTCAGTAACCATACACACGTCAAGGCGACGTTAACGTGGTTTGAAAAGATTTTTGGAGAGTATTGACTCAGGAAACGAATACTAACAAAGTGTTAAACAGCACAAGAACGACCTTACCCCTCTTAAAATGAGGAACAAGGCCGTTGCTTAATTTTTTATTATTTCATCATTCGCTTTATAGAAAACTGTTTTCTTCTAGAGATTTCATTTTTAAGAAACTATCTAGCTAATGCTTTTTCTCATTAGTCATTCCATGATAATCTTATCAAGCATTTTCGCGATAGATATCAGATATTCATCACTTAAAAACTGAGAAAACTACCATAAAATTTAATTGAAGAAATATAAAATTCCTTATTTCTTAAATATAGACTGTCTGAAATCATCTGTCTCACGAAGATAAGCGTTGTAAATCTTTTTCTTGAGCAAGTTGACCCAACTAGCTTCGACACGGCTAGTCGCATTAGTAATGTTACCTACATCCTCTGCTACTGCTTCATCCATCAGTTTCTGCATCTGTGCGTAAGAACGAATAGTTACTTTCTTAGTACTATTTGGATTTCTAAGTTCGTACTCAATAGTGATCGGCTTAAGCTTTGTCAGCTGATCAATTCGTTCCTTATACATGGCCTTCTTGAAAGCTACCCAAGAGTCATATTCGCCCTTAAATACATTTTCCAAAACTTTTTGGTCTGTCACTAGACCTACATCCCTTCCAGACCATCCGTCCCACGTTTTCTTACCTTCATCAAAGGCTTCCTTAGAGTACTTACCAGAAACATAAGGAACAAATCCTTCATGATATCCCTTGGCTGCCAGTAACTCATAAGCCGTACGTCGGAACATAACATCCCCTGGCGCCCCTTTAGGATTGCTCAAGGCTGAGTAGATTGGTGAGAAGAGGCTAAGACTGAGGTAGCCATTCCGTCCATATTTACCACTATCCCTATTCTCTCGACGCGTAATCACATCATTCTCAATCAAAGAGTAGAAACTAGTTAGCTGCTTAATTTCCTCTGCAGTGAAGGTTCGTGTCTGGTTACCAGCATGGGTTTCCTTACCATACTTATCTGTAATGTAGTAATTTTCCATCTTTCTGAACCACTGAAGCTTAGCATCATCACTCTGCTTAAGCATAGAAGTACCTTCTAAGTAATCGAGTGTATAGATCATATCAAACATACCATGAACATAGTGTTGCAAGTCTGCTGCATTTTGAACACGTTCCTTAAAATTATAGGTATGCATACGTGTCTTAGAATCCTTGTCTACCTTGAAGAGAGTATTGAGTGTAATGGTTGGTTCATCTGCGCTCGGCGATGATTGCAAGAGTCCGCGAGCATAGAGTTCTGCACCTAGTCCCTCACGGCGGCCATAACCTTCAAAGTAAATTGCACCGTCAGAATTATGGGTCATCTCATGCGTGTAGACTGAGTTACCATAGTCTTCTAGCAATTTAGCAGCATCAAAGTGGGTTACGCTTCCCGTAGCATAGGCATTATAGCCCTTGCTTGGATGCCACTTGCCGGCTGGTCCGAAGAACTCCTGCATAGCCAGAGATTTTTTGTCATTAGCTGGAGCCCAATATTTTTGACCATTCTTGTCAACCAATGAGAATCCATCATAAACCAGAACTGAACGGAAAAGTTTGTCCTTGCTTTCTGGACTGAGAATCTTATACCAGAAATCATAGTGATCACGTTGCCATTCAGCAGACTTTCTAACACGGTCTTCGACATATTCAACTAGTTCTGCATCTGTGCGGACCCTGTTATTAGCATCAAGACGATAGCGATCATAAGCCCCCATAGAAATAGTGGACATATTAGAGATAGCATAGACACCCTTCTCCGTCATGGTCAAGAGTGGCAGGAGCATGCCCTTGTATTCCCAATTATCAGCAGTAATCTTATCATAAACGCCGACAGAATACTTGCTCTTGCCCTCAGCTGTATCCTGAATCTTTCTAGCCTCTGCTATATCTGACTTAGACTCTACGATATAAGCTTTTGTATTGGTCTTGAGCCATTCATTATTAGTCTTGTATGGTAAGAAGAGCTGACGGTAATTTTCCAAATAATTGAAAAGTCCACGCTTACCAGTCGCTTCAGAGAGAGAACTATCATAAGCTAAATGATTGTTCTTTGCTTTAAGATTATTCATTCCTGACTGGCCTAATGAAATAATGGTGTCTATCGTTGAAGCACTATGGTTGCCAAAGAAATCAAACTTATAAGCAGATAAATCTTTGACATTAATATTATCATAATTAATATTATACCAACGGTTAAGATAGGTAAGCCCAAGCAAGAAGGCTTCCTTATTGTCTGTAATCTTGTGAGCTACATAGTCAGCAACAACATTGCCTTCAGTATTGATTGACGTATCCATAGCCAGAACTTTGCGTAACTCTTCTGAGAGCTTGGTCTTGACTTGTTCAAAGGATGTATCAAGATAAAGATCATCCAAGGAAGTGTCAGCATTTACACCTAAAACAGTTCGCATGGCTGGTGAGTCAAGAACTACCTTATTCAACTCTGGCAGTACTTGATTCAGAACTCTGCTATAGTCTGATAAGAAAGCTTCAGGTGTATAAAGAAGATCTAAGCCGTTTACACTGTATTCTGCAATTGCTTGATTCTTAAACTCTCCTTTATAAGTCAAATTCAGGTAATCAACCGTATTATCCTCGAAGTGTAACATCAAACGGTCAATAGATGCCTTATTACTATTAATATCAGTGATAATCTGGTCACCTTTCATTGGAACAACATCCAACAAATATTCTGTATTGAGCTTATGATAATCTGGAAGTTTATTTCCATAAGCAATGATTGTCTCCTTGTTGTAGAACGGAAGGAGTTTTTCCATATTAGAATAAGCTATCAGACGATCTTCTCGAGCATTCTTCTCTTGGGCATAGTTAACAGAATAGAGGTTAAGATTCGTGTCTTCTAGATTTGTCGTAATATCTAAACTAGCTAGCTTCTCTTCTGCCTCGTTCAGAGTCAGTGTTGAAGTGACAAACTTGTCATTTTCCAGCGTTTGATTTCCTTCAACGGCATAAGCTTCTGTAATACGATCATTATTGTAGGCTTGATCTCCAGAAATACTATAAACATTCGTACCACTAATATTACTGATCACATTGTCAACCAAACCATTAAAGTAATTGGACCCTACGATACCGCCAATCTGACCATTCTTAGTAGTATTTTGAATCTTTCCAGTTACATAAGAACGGCTGATACGGGCATTGTTCTCCAAACGACCGACCAAACCGCCGAATCGTTGGTTGTTGGCTCTAGCGCCTGCTAAGATGGTCACATCTGCTCTGCTTTGACTGAGCAAGGAATCTCCTCCCTTAAGATTAGCAACCAAACCACCAACATTATATTCTTTGCCCTGTTTCTCGTTTGCCTGGATGACACCAGTGAAGGAACTGTTGGAAATTTGTGTGTTTGTTGCACTAACAACCAGCCCCGCCACATTAGAAGCATTACCTATCACCGATACTTTACCTTGGACAGAAACGTCTGTAATTCGAGCATTTTCTGCACTCCGAGCTAAGGCAGCAGAGTCATAGCTACCCACAATATTGACATCCTTCAAATCCATACCAGAAACAGAAGAACCACTCTTGAGGTTTTCGAACAAAGGCTTAGCTAGATTATAGATGGCATACTGCTTACCATTATGATTGCCAGTCAGACTGCCTGTGAAGTTCCCTCTGAGATAGACATAATCCGCAGGTGCCAGACTAACCTCACTAGCATCCAAATCAGCTCCCAAAACATAATTACTAGCCATATTTTTCTTCATAGCATCTATCAATCCAGCGAAGCTAGTGTAGACATTTTGCTGACTAGGAACTGTCTTACTGATATAGAAGTCGTAGCCAGACTTGTAGCCTGTCTCACCTTCTTGAACAAGCTCAGGCAACGAGACTGTTACCCTATAAACATCTTTTCCGTCTTTTTGGATTTCAGAAATACTGTGAACTGGGAGAAGCATTTCCTTAGCTTCACTTGATTTGACTTTGACAAAGTAGTTTGACAAATCTTTAGGCATGGAACTCATTGATACCAGTCGCTTGTATTGGTCATTATCTTTACTGTAAAACTCAACTGAATCAACATCTCGGAAGGAGATCTTCTTATATTCGAGTTCAAATTCACGACTGTCTGTTTCAAATTCAGTGACACTACCATTGTCCAGTTCATATGTCAGCTTGGTTTTCAAAGTATAAGCTGTGTAGTAATCCAACTCTCCAATCTTTAGACTGTCATCGAAATTAGTGATTGGAAGAGTACGAACAAGCTTATCCCCCTGATATAATTCTGCAGTAGCTGAACGGAAGGATTTTGTTTGGTCTTTCAAGCTATATTGGATCGCAACAGACTTATCATCTGCATTTTCAGTCAGGCTTAGAATCGAAACTATTGGCTTGACTTTTGACACTCCATTGAGTGCTTCTTTGGCGGCTTGCAGACTAGCAAGAGCTTGATTGACTTGTACTTGTGTGGCCGTTTGACTATTCAGAACTATTTCTGACTTGGCTAATTGGTCTGTATAAACTGTCTTCTTATCCGAATCAGCATTCTTATATTTAGCAGAAGTTTTAACAGTGACATTTAAATCGTACTCAGTCTGAAGAGCCGTTTTGACAACCTCAAGACCACTTAATTGCGCCTTAGCCTGTTTGATTTGTTCCACCAGTTGATTGATTTCTGCTTGACTGGCTTGGGATTGAGTAAGAATCGCCTGAGCTGCCATCAATGCAGAATCATAGTTAGATTGATGACTTTGATCATCATTGAAATAACGTGCCTCTGCTTTAATCTGAGTTGCTTCTGTCAATAAATTATGCAGTGTAATTAAGTCGAACTCTTCTAAAGATTCTGCTGTCGGTGATTCATTCGGAACCATGGTCGGCTTAGCTGTACCAACTTTAACAACCTGGGTAACTGGGGATAGAGTCTCCTCATTTGACAACTCTTGTCGGTCAATTTCCTGGCCATTAGAGCTGTAGATACGTGTCTTAATCGTACGTTCACCTTGAACTCCCGGGGTTACAATGTTACGACTGCCTTGAACAAGTTCGTCCGTTTCTTCTTCATGAACTGCGAAGTTGATTTTTTCTACTCGAATTTCGTCAGTGAAGGTTAACGGGTACTCTGGAAGAGATTCTACTTTCGGTGCATCATTCGGAACCATGGTCGGCTTAGCTGTACCAACTTTAACAACCTGGGTAACTGGGGATAAGGTCTCCTCATTTGACAACTCTTGACGGTCAATTTCCTGGCCATTAGAGCTGTAGATACGTGTCTTAATCGTACGCTCACCTTGAACTCCCGGGGTTGCGATGTTACGACTGCCTTGAACAAGTTCGTCCGTTTCTTCTTCACGAACTGCGAAGTTGATTTTTTCTACTCGAATTTCGTCAGTGAAGGTTAACGGGTACTCTGGAAGAGATTCTGCTTTCGGTGATTCATTCGGAACCATCGTCGGCTTAGCTGTGCCAACTTTAACAACCTGGGTAACTGGAGATAAGGTCTCCTCATTTGACAACTCTTGACGGTCAATTTCCTGACCATTAGAGCTGTAGATACGTGTCTTAATCGTACGTTCACCTTGAACTCCCAGGGTTACAATGTTACGACTGCCTTGAACAAGTTCGTCCGTTTCTTCTTCACGAACTGCGAAGTTGATTTTATCTACTCGAATTTCGTCAGTGAAGGTTAACGGATACTCTAGAAGAGATTCTGCTGTCGGTGATTCATTCGGAATCATAGTCGGCTTAGCTGTTCCAACTTTAACAACCTGGGTAACTGGGGATAAGGTCTCCTCATTTGACAACTCCTGACGGTCAATTTCCTGGCCATTAGAGCTGTAGATACGGGTCTTAATCGTACGTTCACCGTGAACTCCCGGGGTTACAATGTTACGACTGCCTTCTGTAATCTCATCTGTATACAGCTCGACGATAGAAAAATCTATCTTTTCCATTCTGATAATGTCATTTATACTGAATTTCAACTCTGGAACTTCGTGAACTGGAGCTGTGTCTGGATTTGTGCCATACTCAGCTAACTCTGGAACTTCGTGAACTGGAGCTGTGTCTGGATTTGTGCCATACTCAGCTAACTCCGGAACTTCGTGAACTGGAGCTGTATCTGGACTTGTGCCATACTCAGCTAACTCTGGAGCCTCGTGAACTGGAGCTGTATCTGGATTGGTGCCATACTCAGCTAACTCTGGAATTTCGTGAACTGGAGCTGTATCTGGACTTGTGCCATACTCAGCTAACTCTGGAACTTCATGAACTGGAGCTGTATCTGGATTGGTGCCATACTCAGCTAACTCTGGAACCTCATGAACTGGAGCTGTATCTGGACTTGTACCATACTCAGCTAACTCTGGAACTTCGTGAACTGGAGCTGTATCTGAACTTGTGCCATACTCTACTAACTCTGGAATTTCGTGAACTGGAGCTGTATCTGGACTTGTGCCATACTCAGCTAACTCTGGAATTTCGTGAACTGGAGCTGTATCTGGATTGGTGCCATACTCAGCTAACTCTGGAGCCTCGTGAACTGGAGCTGTATCTGGACTTGTGCCATACTCTACTAACTCTGGAACTTCGTGAACTGGAGCTGTATCTGGATTGGTGCCATACTCAGCTAACTCTGAAATTTCGTGAACTGGAGCTGCGTCCGGACTTGTGCCATACTCTACTAACTCTGGAATTTCGTGAACTGGAGCTGTATCTGGACTTGTGCCATACTCTACTAACTCTGGAACTTCGTGAACTAGAGTTGTAGCCGAACTTGTGCCATACTCAGATAACTCTGGAATTTCGTGAACTGGAGCTGCGTCCGGACTTGTGCCATACTCAGCTAACTCTGAAATTTCGTGAACTGGAGCTGCGTCCGGACTTGTGCCATACTCAGATAACTCTGGAATTTCGTGAACTGGAGCTGTATCTGGACTTGTGCCATACTCAGATAACTCTGGAGCCTCGTGAACTGGAGCTGTATCTGGACTTGTGCCATACTCAGCTAACTCTGGAACTTCGTGAACTGGAGCTGTATCTGGACTTGTGCCATACTCAGCTAACTCTGGAACTTCGTGAACTGGAGCTGTAGCCGAACTTGTGCCATACTCAGCTAACTCTGGAACTTCGTGAACTGGAGCTGTGTCTGGATTGGTACCATAGTCTACTAATGATTTATCCTTATGAGAAGAATAAAGATTATTTATCTTTTTATCCTCATTCTTTAGATAACCAATATATTCAAAGCCATCAATATGCAAAGGTTTTGGCAGAGATTCTCCAACACCTAAATTTATACTTTGATTATAAGCAGCAAGCTCAATGTTGGTCACAGCCAAGGCAGTTGGAGATAATAACACAGACCCCATTCCTGTCACCAATAAGATAGACGATAAATGTCTCTTGCCATTCTTAGCCCGAGCAAATATTAACACCAAGAATGTAAAACCCGCAACTGCAAAAATTGACTCCCAGACACCAGAGTGGCCGGTCTGAGGTAATGCTCCATATCCTAGTTTTTGATCTTTGGGACGATAAACTAAGTAATAGCTTTCTGATATCTCTTCAACATGCTTTGGAATCTCTCTGATCAAGATAGACTTCTCTGCTTCAGTTAATTCAGATTCCATTACATAATAGTAGCTCACTTGAGCTGACTGTCCATGTGAAATCTCTGTAGCTTTAACAGGAGATAAATCTCCAGCTATTAAACTACTAAAAAAGAAACTTCCTATAGTAGCCGAGACTAATCCAACTGACAATTTTCTAAAAGAAAAACGCTGACGTTTTTCTCCATAAAACCATTGTTTCATTTTAATTTTTCCTCTTAAATATAATATGCCATACTATCTATTTTACCCAATTATAGTTAATTATTCAAATTTTTGGTCAATTTTTTTTAGTTTGAAAATACTTTTAAACAACATAATAGCAAGTTAAAAGCTTTTAAAATTTTCTTAATATAATTGTGAAATTATACAAAATAATGAACTTCTCCACATTGTACAATTTATACTGAATAAACAGAAAAATAAAAAATATATTATATTTTCTTAGTTTTAAACAAGGAGCATTCAATTACATCAAATAGGGACACAGCCCTGTCAAAGCAGCTAAAGTTTTTGATGTTGGCGTCAGAGCTCTCTTCACGTGGGAAAAAAATTACGTGAACAAGAACACTTAGAGCGGAAAAAACGAGTCGTCAAAAAGCGGAAGATTCCTTTAGAGGAATTGAACGCCTTTCTTAAGTGAAATCCCAAATATTTTTGAATGTTTAGAATGCTTTTTTAAAACTATAGTAGAGTGAATCCAGAACGCTACAATGCTGCTTCTAAAGCATTTTTCGAAATTATATAGTATATTGAATCTAGAATAGTACGTCCTTATTGTTATAGTCAATTGAAACAAGAACAAGACGAAAGAGCCTCAAACAAAGTATTGCAACTTGGTAATACTTTGTTTGAGGTTCTTTTTGATATGAGCCCATGTTTTCTCAATAGGATTGTACTCAGGTGAGTAGGGAGACAGAGGTAAAAGTTTATGCCCAAACTCTTCACATAAAATCTCCTAGCTTAGCTATTCTATGGAATCTTGCATTATCCATAATAATAACTGATGGTGTGTTTAACGTTGGTAAGAGAAACTTCTGAAACCAAGCTTCAAAAAAGTCGCTCGTCATCGTCTCTTCGTAAGTCATTGGAGCGATTAACTCACCATTTGTTAGCCCTGTAACCAAAGAAATCCTCTGATATCTTCTTACAGATACTTTATCTATTATTAACTGACCTTTTAATGAGCGACCATATTCTCGATAAAAATAAGTATCGAATCCTGTTTCATCAATATAAACAGGTGCTAAGAGTTTTAAACTATTAAAACTCTTAAGAAATAAAGCTACTTTTTCTGAGTCTTGTTCATAGTAGGTGTGGTTCTTTTTTTTCGAGTGTAGCCCATAGCTTTGAGAACAGAGTGAATGGTAGTTGGATGACAGCCAAATTCAGAAGCTATTTCAGTCAAATAAGCATCTGGATTGTCAGTAAGATAGTTTTTGAGTCTATCTCTATCAACTTTTCATGGTTTTGTTCCTTTTACTTGATGGTTTAGCTCTCCTGTTTTCTCTTTTAGATTTAACCAGTCATAAATGGTATTACGTGAGATTTGGAAAAGGTGTGATGCTTCTGTTATACTACCTGTTCGCTCACAATAGGCGAGAACTTTTTTACGAAAATCTATTGAATATGCTATAAGAAACTGATGCCACATTATGTACTATTTTTGGTTCAGTTTGCTATATTATGAAAAA
>NZ_AFUF01000009.1 GCF_000222785.1 Streptococcus mitis SK569
TAAATGATGGCAACTAACAATAGGGGTTGCGCTCGTTGCGGGACTTAACCCAACATCTCACGACACGAGCTGACGACAACCATGCACCACCTGTCACCTCTGTCCCGAAGGAAAACTCTATCTCTAGAGCGATCAGAGGGATGTCAAGACCTGGTAGGGTTCTTCGCGTTGCTTCGAATTAAACCACATGCTCCACCGCTTGTGCGGGCCCCCGTCAATTCCTTTGAGTTTCAACCTTGCGGTCGTACTCCCCAGGCGGAGTGCTTAATGCGTTAGCTACGGCACTAAACCCCGGAAAGGGTCTAACACCTAGCACTCATCGTTTACGGCGTGGACTACCAGGGTATCTAATCCTGTTTGCTCCCCACGCTTTCGAGCCTCAGCGTCAGTTACAAGCCAGAGAGCCGCTTTCGCCACCGGTGTTCCTCCATATATCTACGCATTTCACCGCTACACATGGAATTCCACTCTCCCCTCTTGCACTCAAGTTAAACAGTTTCCAAAGCGTACTATGGTTAAGCCACAGCCTTTAACTTCAGACTTATCTAACCGCCTGCGCTCGCTTTACGCCCAATAAATCCGGACAACGCTCGGGACCTACGTATTACCGCGGCTGCTGGCACGTAGTTAGCCGTCCCTTTCTGGTAAGATACCGTCACAGTGTGAACTTTCCACTCTCACACTCGTTCTTCTCTTACAACAGAGCTTTACGATCCGAAAACCTTCTTCACTCACGCGGCGTTGCTCGGTCAGACTTTCGTCCATTGCCGAAGATTCCCTACTGCTGCCTCCCGTAGGAGTCTGGGCCGTGTCTCAGTCCCAGTGTGGCCGATCACCCTCTCAGGTCGGCTATGTATCGTCGCCTTGGTGAGCCGTTACCCCACCAACTAGCTAATACAACGCAGGTCCATCTGGTAGTGGTGCAATTGCACCTTTTAAACAGTTGTCATGCAACAACTGCTATTATGCGGTATTAGCTATCGTTTCCAATAGTTATCCCCCGCTACCAGGCAGGTTACCTACGCGTTACTCACCCGTTCGCAACTCATCCAGAAGAGCAAGCTCCTCCTTCAGCGTTCTACTTGCATGTATTAGGCACGCCGCCAGCGTTCGTCCTGAGCCAGGATCAAACTCTCATTAAAAGTTTGAGTTCTCACTCATTTCTGTCACTGACAGATTTATTGTTTTTTCATTGTTCAGTACTACAACCTTAGTTGTAGTGCCCTGCACATTGGTTCGTCTTGTTCAGTTTTCAAAGGTCTTTGTCACTCACTTCTCTCAAGTGACAACTATATTAGTATATCACAGTCGCTTTCGCTTGTCAACACTTTTTTGAAACTTTTTTAAGTTTTTTTGAAACTTTTTTTCATCAAGTGTTTCAACCGCAACATACCATAGTCCGTACGGGATTCGAACCCGTGTTACCGCCGTGAAAAGGCGGTGTCTTAACCCCTTGACCAACGGACCAGAGTTGTTATTTTCAACTCTTACTATTATACCGACTTTTTATTTTTTGTCAACTACTTTTTTAAATTTTTTACAAATTTTTCAATTCGTTTTTCAAATTATAGTAAAAAGAGCCAGAATTGTACTGACTCTTCTATTTCTCATTAAACTTAGAAGCACGTTCTTCTCCCCACCAATAGGGCATTAGTTCTGCAACTTTAACAGTCTTTCTTCTATTGTAGTCCATCATGAATTCTGCATCTTTATTTTCAGCGTTCATCTCTAAGAGGAATTCTCTGCAAGCTCCACAGGGCATTCCTGAACTTCCACCATAAGGTGGTTTGTCTCGAAAGGCTAATACTTTTTTAACCTTAGTTTGTCCTGAAAATTGGTACATATTGAAGAGGGCCGCCCGTTCTGCGCAGAGATGGAAAACACCACAGGTTCCCTCCATACAGAATCCTGTAAATATTTGCCCATCTTCTGCTTCTACTGCGGCAACGACATGATTAGCATAAACAAAATCAGATACTTCATGTGGATTATACAATTTCTGTGCTTCTTCGTACATCTTTTCCCAGATGTCCATTATTGTACCCTTCTTACTTAGAGATTTCCTTTAACATATTTTCGATATGCTGGATTGATTTTTCACGACCTAACAAGAAGATCGTATCTGGCAATTCTGGCCCATGCATTTCACCTGAAACAGCAATACGAATTGGCATGAAGAGATTTTTCCCTTTGATACCTGTTTCTTTTTGAACAGCTTTAATTTGTGGGAAGATATTCTCTGTTACAAATTCATCATCTGTCATCGCTTCAAGTTTTGCTTTGAAGGCTTCAAGAACTGTTGGGACTGTTTCCCCCGCCATGACTTCACGTTCTGCGTCTGTCAATTCTGGGAAATCTGAGAAGAAAAGATCTGTCAATGGAATAATTTCATCCACTGATTTCATTTGTGGTTTATAGAGCTCAACTAATTTTTCAGCCTTGTTAGTTAAACGGCCTGCTTCCTCTAAGAATGGTTTTGCCATTTCAAAGATAGTTTCTAGGTCTGCATTCTTGATATAATCATTGCTCATCCAGTCGAGTTTCTTCTGATCAAAGGCTGCTGGAGACTTGCTGAGGCGGTTTTCATCGAAAAGTTTAATGAGTTCTTCACGAGAGAAGATTTCATCTTCTCCACCTGGGTTCCAACCAAGAAGAGCAATAAAGTTAAAGACTGCTTCTGGTAAATAACCTTTTTTACGGTAGTCTTCGATAAACTGAAGGGTGTTGGTGTCACGTTTAGACAATTTTTTCCCAGTTTCAGAGTTGATAATCAAAGTCATGTGACCAAACTCTGGAGCTTCCCAACCAAGGGCTTCATAAACCATGAGCTGTTTTGGTGTATTAGCAATGTGGTCGTCTCCACGGATTACGTGAGAAATTTGCATATCATGGTCATCGATGACAACGGCAAAGTTGTAAGTTGGGTAACCATCTTTCTTTTGGATAACCCAGTCACCGCCGATATTGCCACCTTCAAATTCGATATCGCCTTTGACCATATCATGCCACTTGTAGATACCTGACTCATTGACAGCCAAACGAACAGTTGGGATGATCCCTGCTGCTTCACGTTCTGCGATGTAAGTTGCTTTTTCTTCTTCACTCATACCAAGGTATTCATTGATGTAGCGTGGTGTTTCGCCAGCTGCTTCTTGGCGTTCGCGTTCAGCTGCCAACTCTTCTTCTGTAACGTAAGATTTGTAGGCTTTTCCTTCAGCTAGCAATTGGTCAATGTATTTTTGATACAAGTCCAAACGCTCAGACTGACGGTAATTTTCATGTGTTTCTGGGCTTTCATCCCAATCCATACCTAACCAACGAAGGTTTTCAAGCTGTGAACGTTCACCATCCTCGACATGACGTTTACGGTCAGTATCTTCGATACGAATGATAAAAGTTCCACCATGATGACGTGCATACAAGTAGTTGAACAATGCTGTACGGGCATTTCCGATGTGTAGTAGTCCTGTTGGACTTGGTGCGTAACGTACGCGGATATCTTTTGACATAGTTTCTCCTATAAAGTCTCTAGGCGTCTGCCTTTTTGCTCTCTATATTATATCACAAGTCTTGTCTGAGTCCAATTTCTATGAATAAAGAGAGTAAAAAGAGTGGACAAACCACTCTTTTCTTCTATTATAGACGTGCGTTAAGTTCTTTGCTCAATTCTTCAAATCCTGGTTTTCCAAGAAGGGCGAACATATTACGTTTGTAAGCTTCAACACCTGGTTGGTCAAATGGGTTGATAGCATTCAAGTAACCTGAAAGGGCAATTGCCAATTCGAAGAAGTAAATAGTGTAACCAAGAGTGAAAGCATCTTGCTCTGGAAGAGTCACATACATGTTTGGTACATCACCATCTGTGTGGGCAAGAAGAACACCATCAGTTGCTTTTTTGTTTACAAAGTCAACGTCTTTTCCTTGAAGGTAACCAAGTCCATCAAGGTCTTCTTCCAAGCTAGGGATAATCACGTTCTTACGAGGTTTGTCAACACGGACAACTGTTTCAAACATGATACGAGTTCCTTCTTGGATAAATTGACCCAATGAGTGCAAGTCAGTTGAGAAGTTGGCTGAAGTTGGGTAGATACCTTTTTGGTCTTTTCCTTCTGATTCACCAGCCAATTGTTTCCACCACTCTGAGAAGTATTGAAGTGATGGCTCATAGTTTACCAAGATTTCAGTTGCATAGCCTTTACGGTAAAGAATGTTACGAACTGCTGCGTATTGGTAAGCTTCGTTTTCAGAGATTTTATCTGAAGTGTAGTCTTTGCGAGCTGCGTTAGCACCTTCCATAAGGGCTTTAATGTCAGCTCCTGATGCAGCGATTGGAAGCAAACCAACGGCTGTCAATACTGAGAAGCGTCCACCGATGTCATCTGGAACCACAAATGTTTCCCAACCGTTAGCATCTGCCTCAACCTTAACAGCACCTTTTTGGCGGTCAGTTGTTGCATAGATACGTTTGTTAGCTTCTTCTTGACCGTATTTCTTAACCAAGAGTTCTTTGAAGACGCGGAAAGCGATAGCTGGTTCAGTTGTTGTACCTGATTTAGAGATCACGTTTACTGAGAAGTCTTTGTCTGCAACATACTCTACTAAGTCAGCAAGGTAAGTAGATGAGATTGAGTTTCCTGCGTAAAGGATTTGTGGAGCTTTGCGCTCTTCTTTTGTTTGCAAGTTAGCAAAATGGTGGTTCAAGAAGTCAATTGCTGCTTTGGCACCAAGGTAAGATCCACCGATACCAATCACAACCAAAACATCGCTGTCTGATTTGATTTGCTCAGCTGCTTTCAAGATGCGGTCAAATTCTTCGCGGTCGTAGTTTTCAGGAAGGTCCAACCATCCCAAGAAGTCGCTCCCAGCACCAGTTCCTTTACGGATCAATTCATCTGCTGCTGTTACTTGTGATTGCATGTATTCCACTTCATGTGGTGCAACAAATTTGTCTAAGACTTTTGAATAATCAAATTTAATATGTGACATGTTATTCCTCCAATATTTCTTCTTTTCTATCATAACGCTTACCTTCGTTTTTTTCAAGTTTTTTTGTCGAATTTCTCCAATTTTTATCAGAATTCAAACGTTTGCGTAAAAATCCCACATTCCAAAAATTTTGAAAAAATATAAAGAAAGAACGACTAGATGTTCCAGTCGTTACAGTTCATTCAATAAATACTCAAATAATTCTAAATTGCCATCTTCTTCATTAACCAGAAACTCTGGATGCCACTGCAAACCGATAATGCGGTGCTCATCGATAGACTCAATCGCTTCGATAGTTTGGTCTCTTGGATCAATAGCAGTTACACGGAAATTAGGTGCCAAATCTTTAATACTCTGACGATGGACGGAGTTGACCTGACTTTCTTTTCCAAACAGCTTGGCCACCACGCTTCCTTCTACTGTCTCAATAGAGTGAGATGTCCCGAAAGGGAGCCCTTGCCAGTGACCTTCGATTTCTTGATTGAGGGTTCCACCAAAGGCAACATTGACGAGTTGAACACCGCGACAGATTGCCATAATTGGTTTATTCTGACGGAGCGCTTCTTTCAAGAGTGCCAATTCAAATTCATCACGGACCAGATTGTAATCATCGCTCTCGATGGTCTTTTTCTCTCCATAAAACTGAGGATGGACATTTTGGCCTCCTGTCAAGATGAGTTTATCAATCATTTCTACATAATCGCGCACGACTGACTCATCACCAACAGGAATGACTAAAGGGAGACCACCGACTTGACGAATGCTCTCTGCGAATCTACAAGATACAGATGAATGAATGTTTTTGCCTTCTGCGTCTACGGGACATAGATTTGCAGCAACTCCTACAACCGTTCTAGACATGATGTCTCTCCTTTCGAATATTAATACTCTTCGAAAATCAAATTCAAACCACGTCAGCATCGCCTTACCGTACTCAAGTACAGCTTGCAGCTAGCTTCCTAGTTTGCTCTTTGATTTTCATTGAGTATAACGATAGTCCTATCATATCACTCAAAATGACTCTCGTCTAATATGTTTTTTTTAAGAATGTGATAAATATTTTTTATGGACAAGAAAAAGCTGCCCATAGGACAACTTCTTTCTTATTCAAAAACAAATTGATTGTGATAGAGTTCTGAATAGAATCCACCTAGCTTCAAGAGTTCATGATGGCTACCGCGTTCAATGACTTCTCCATCTTTAAGGACAATAATCTGATCTGCATTGAGAATGGTTTTCAAGCGGTGGGCAATGACAAAACTAGTTCTACCTGCTACAACCGCCTCCATGGCATGCTGAATCTTGCTTTCTGTCACCGTATCTACGTTCGAAGTGGCTTCATCGAGAATGAGAACTTCTGGATCAGTCATCAGCGTTCGAGCGATGGAAATCAATTGCTTCTGCCCTGTCGAGAAGATACTCTGATCATCATCAATAAGCGTATCGTATTTATCAGGCAAACTTTCGATATAGTCGTGAATGTGGGTTGCCTTGGCTGCTGCCTCAACCATTTCTTGACTAGCATCTGGCACACCGAAACGGATATTGTCTCGAATGGTTCCGCTAAATAAGACCGAATCTTGCAAGACAATTCCCACCTTGCTTCTGAGGCTATCCAAGTCGTAGTCACGGATGTCTTTGCCGTCAAAATAAATACCACCAGCATCAACATCGTAAAAGCGATTGATGAGGTTCATAATAGTCGTTTTCCCTGACCCTGTCGGACCAACAACTGCTGTCATCTGACCTTTCGGGGCAGAAATACTGACATCTTTCAAAATAGGTTTATCAGGTAAGTATGAAAAATCAATATGACTAATTTCAACACCTTCTTGCAACTTAGTGAAAGCTGAAGCCTTTTCAGGTCGAATTTCTTCCTCTGCATCAAACATTTCCTGAATCCTCTCAGCTCCAGTAAAGGCCAACTGAAGGCTTCCCCAACTCGCTGCAACTTGGATAATAGGCTGGTAGTACTGCTGTGAAAATTGGGCAAACATAACAATCAAACCTAGGGCTGTACTTGTTTCAATAGACTTATCATTCAAAAGTACAGCTGAACCAGCAAAGATGACGACGGCTGTATTAACCAGACTCATACCATTCATGACAGGGAAAAGAATTCCTGAGAACATTCTTCCTTTAAAGGTTGCCTTGCGCACACGCTCATTTTGTTTAAGAAATCCTGCCATCATATCCTCTTGAATCCCTTGAACAATGACAGCTTTTTGGCCTGAGATACTCTCATCCATATAGGCGTTGAGTTTCCCTACCTCTTTTTGCTGGAGGTTGGTGTATTTGCGTGCCATTTTCACGATGAAAATCAGCATGAGGAAGGCTACTGGTGTGCTGGCAATGGTGATGAGAGCCAGCGTCAAACTTCTCGAAAACATGACAAGAATCAGACCAATGTATAAAACAATATTGCTCATGACCTGAATCAAGCTCTCGTTAAAGGCTTGGAGGATATTATCCAAATCACTGGTAAAACGAGACAGGATATCTCCATCTTGTCGGCGGTCAAAGAATGAAACCGTCAATCGCGCAAGCTTCCCAAATAGGCCTTTGCGCATCTCGTTGGTCGATTCTGCAATCACGCGCGTCATGAGGCACATGTATATGACACTGGAGATAAATAGAACCAAAACCAGCAGACCAAGATTGATCATGATTCCTGATAGACTCTGCCAAACAAGTTCTGGATTGCCATCTTGATAAGCTTGAACTAAATTGGCTAGCTGCGTCACTGCTTGTCCAGAAAAGACTGGAAAGAGGGCTTGGGCAAGAGTCGCCAGAACAATCATCAGAATGACAACTACAAATGATAGCTTATAGACTTTAAAATAATGCCAAAAGAACTGAACTGTCTTCATTTTACTCCTCCTTTCCTTTCTGTGTTTCATAGATTTCACGGTAAACAGCATTGTTGGCAACCAAGTCTGCATGCGTCCCTTGACCAATCAATCGGCCTTGATCTAGAACCAAGATTTTATCCGCGTGAACAACCGAGCTAATCTTTTGCGCGATGATAATGGTTGTCGTTCCCTTCAATTCCTTATTCAAGGCTTCCTGAACCAGGCGCTCTGACTTAGCATCCAAGGCTGAGGTCGAATCGTCAAAAATCAGAATACGTGGATTGCTGACAATCCCACGTGCAATCGACATCCTTTGTTTTTGCCCACCTGAGAAATTGGTTCCTCGTTCCTCAACTGGACTTTCAAAGGTTTTCTCCATACGATGAATGAATTCACTAGCTTGGGCAATATTGGCTGCTCGCTCCATTTCAAATAGAGTAGCATCTCCTTTGCCCTGTCTCAGGTTATCTGCAATGGTTCCACTAAAGAGAATGGCACGTTGGAGAACAATAGAAACAGTTTTACGCAGGGTCCCTTCACTCACTTCGCGAATATCCTTGCCTCCAATTTTGATAGCCCCTGCCTGTGGGTCAAAGAGACGTGGAATCAATTGAGCCAAGGTTGATTTTCCTGCACCAGTCGCCCCAACTACACCAACCATTTGACCAGGTTCAATAGTAAAGCTCACATCTTTCAGCATCGGTTCCTTGTCCATTGGATAGGTAAAGGTCACATTTTCAAAGCTAAGACTTCCAACCAACTCTTCATCTGGGACATCCTTGAAGGTCATGGCTGGTTCTGCGTCAAGAATTTCTCGAATACGACGCATAGAAATCATAGCACGACTGACAGAATTTCCCAAAAATCCAACCATAACAATGGTAAAGATAATCTGGCTTAGGTAATTGACAAAGGAAGCAATGGATCCAACAACTGACGGATCCGACTGAACCATCCCTGCAACTAGCCAAATAGAGAGGAAGACCGCCCCATAACCGACCAACATCATAAAAGGTTCCACTACTGAAAAGGCATAACCGATGTAAAGATTTTGACCGAGTAGCTCGTCTGAAACCTCTGTAAACTTAGCAAACTGCTCTTTTTCTTGGACAAAGGACTTGACCACACGAACGCCACGCAAATTTTCCTTGGCAATGGCATTAATGCGTTCAAGAAGGGTTTGAAACTTGGCAAAACGAGGCCCCATCATTCCCATCATGACAGCAGTCAAACCAAAAATCAAGACCACCATGAGAACAATCACCCACCACAGCGAAGGAAGAGTTTGAACCGCAAGGATAAACGAACCGATGAACAAGAGGGGAAGTCTGAAAAGAATTTGGAAGGTCATCATGACCACGTTCTGAATCTGGTTGATATCATTTGTCATTCGAACGACTAGATTTCCCGCATTAAATTGTTCAATATTGGCATAAGAAAAGGTTTGGATTTTACGGAAGGCGTCCTCCCGAAGGTCAGATGAAACTCCTTGGGCAATATAGGCTGCAAGGATAACATTAAGCCCACCAGCAACCAAACCGACCAAGGCCACACCAATCAACCAAGCCCCGATACTATAAATAGCTTCATATTTCCCAGCAAGTAGGGCGTCTAACACTTCCTGCAGGTAACGCGGTTGCAAAAGTGAACTAGCAACCATCAAGCCTGTCATCAGGAGCGAAGCCAAGGCCTGCCACTTGTAGGTTTTTATTTTCTGAATCAGCATACTTTCTCCTTAAAAAATAGACAAAAGGGAGCGACAATGTGTAAGCTCCTTCTCATTCTGTTTGTGTGATGTTATTCTAGCAAAAAAGTGGGGGATTGTCAAAGAAGTCTCCTTGATACAGCTAGAATGACAAATAGTTCATTCTTTATAATTTTTGTTTTAACTCGACCAAGACATTCATAGCCTGCATAGGTGTCATATTGTAAACATCCAGTTTAGCTAATTCTGTTAGGATAGGATGGTCTGCTGGCGCGTCAAAGAGTGAAATCTGTTCAGTGACGGCACTTGTTTGTTTCATAGTATCTGGGCTTTCTGTACCCTGATTCTCTAACTGAGTCAAAATCTTATCCGCCCTTGCTAAAAGGTCTGCTGGCAAGCCAGCAATCTTGGCAACATGGATACCATAGGATTTATCGGCTGGTCCTGGTTCAATCTTGTGAAGGAAGGTGACCTGCCCATCCTGCTCCAAGGTTGCCACGTGAACATTGATCAAGTGTTCCAGGCTGGACTCTAGACTAGTCAACTCATGGTAGTGGGTCGCAAAGAGGGTCTTGGCTCCGATATGCTCATGAATGTATTCGATGATAGACTGAGCAAGAGCCATACCGTCATAAGTTGCAGTTCCACGACCTAACTCATCAAAGAGAATCAAGGAATTCTTTGTTGCATGCGAAATAGCATTGTTGGCCTCCATCATCTCCACCATAAAGGTTGATTGGCCTGAAACCAAGTCATCTGCTGCTCCGATACGGGTAAAAATGGCATCAAAAATCGGTAAATGGGCGCTTTCCGCTGGCACATAAGAACCCAGCTGGGCCATAACCGCCGTCATGGCTAACTGACGCATGTAGGTTGACTTCCCGCTCATGTTTGGCCCTGTAATCAGTTGAATACTAATATCTTCTGCCATCTGAATCGTATTGGGAATATAGGTCTGAGCCCCCATGACCTTTTCAACGACAGCATGGCGCCCTTTCTGGATATCAATTCGCGAATCATCTCTGAATTCAGGTCGAATCAAATGCTGGGTTTCAGCCACAACCGCCAGACTCTGTAAGACATCAACTGTCGCAATTCCTTGAGCTAGAGCCTGCAAACGCTGGATGTACTTGCTGACTTCCTCACGAATACGCATAAAGATTTCGTATTCTAGATTGGCTGACTTCTCACGCGCCTCCAGCATGTCGCCTTCGATACGAGCTAATTCCTCGGTTCCAAAGCGTTCTGAGTTTTTCAGCGTCGCCTTGCGGAAAAAATGGGCTGGCACATTTCCCAGTTGCGAATTGGTCACATGGAAATAGTAGCCATCCTTCTTATTGTAGTCAATCTTAAGCGTGCTGATGCCAGAGTTTTCTCGCTCCTTTGCTTCAATTTCAGCAATCCAGCTAGTCCCTTCTCTGAGCACACGACGGTACTTGTCTAAGGTTTCATCAAAGCCAGTTCGGATAATGCCCCCATCTGTAATCACATGAGGAGCTTCAGGAGTAATCGCTGCGCTAATCAAGCCCTCCAACTCAGGGATTCCATCCAGTTGTTCGATGAGATAAGCTAGAGCAGGTTGCTCCATCCCTTCTAAAATCGCACGAATCCGTGGCACACTAGACAAGGTTGTCGCCAACTGCAAGAGATCCTTGGGATTGGTTTTGCCAAAAGAAACACGACTAGCCAAGCGCTCAATGTCATAAACACCCTTGAGACCGTCTGTCAAATCACTACGCTCAAAGAAATGGTCGAGGAAGACCTGCACCACTTCTTGGCGTTGGATGATTCGCTCCTTGTCAATCAAGGGACGATGGATCCAAGAGCGTAAAAGCCGCATCCCCATAGCCGTTTTGGTTTCATCCAAAAGCCAGAAAAGACTGCCTTGCTTCTTGCCTGAACGGGCATTCTCAACCAAATCCAGACTAGCCTTGGTCGCATAATCCATCTGCAAGAAATCCTTGATTTCATAGCGGATAACAGGTTTGAGGTGGTTCAATTCCCTCATTTGAGTCCGATGAACATACTGGAGCAACTTACTAGCTGCCGCTTGCTCCACAGCTGCTAATCGTGAATCCAGTAAATGGATATCCTCAAAGCTTTCCTTTTCATAAGAGAGTACCAGATTCATCTGGCGACTAAGGATTTGTTCTTCTTCCTCAGACAAGTCATAACCCAGCACCACTTCTCGCGCCTTGAGGTTACGGATTTCTCCACAAACCAGCGTGAAATCCAAAAGACCTGTCACATAAAAGTCACCCGTCACCAGGTCCATATAAGCTAGGCCAAATTGATTCCCAGCACGATCTATGGCAACCAAGAAGTTGTTCTGACTATCTGGCTTACTGCTATCGACCACTGTCCCTGGCGTAATGACCTGAACAACCTCTCGTTTCACAACCCCAACTGCTTGTTTAGGATCTTCCATCTGTTCAGCAATGGCTACCTTGTAGCCCTGCTCAATCAAAACATCAATGTACTGTTGGGCAGAATGATAGGGAACCCCTGCCATAGGAATCGGATTGTCCGCATTCTTGTTGCGACTCGTTAAGGAAATTTCCAGAATCTGCGCAGCATTGACCGCATCCTCATAAAATAATTCATAAAAATCACCCATCCGAAAGAGCAAAAACGCATCTGGATATTGCTTTTTAATATCCACATACTGTTGCATGCCGGGTGATAGCTTTTCTGTCGCCATTTTCCGTCTCTCCTTGTCAAAAATAAGTCTTGAGAGCAACTCCCAAGACCTTACTTATCTTTCATCAAATCTAGCAAACGATCTTCCATGAGTTTGGCAACGTGCTGGTCTCGACAAATGACCAATAAGGTATTGGCACCAGCAACTGTTCCTAAAATCCATTCATCCTTGTTTGCATCTACAATGTTTGCCAAAACAGAGGCTTCTCCCAATTTGGTATGAAGTACCAAGGTAAACTCTGCTCTTGCAACACCTTCTAAATGATGAGACAAAAATTCCACCAAATCAATCTTTTCTGTCTCATTTGCTAGTACATAATACACCATATCATTTTTCTTGACCTTGGTCAAGCCGATTTCACGCAAATCACGAGACAGGGTTGTCTGCGTCACAAAGACATTATGCGCCTCCAACCGATCTTGAATTTCTTTTTGTGTACTTAATTTCTCCTCAGTAATCATTTTTTTTATTAACTGATGACGATCTCTTTTTCTCATAAAATCCTCTTATATGCATATTTATAACTATTTTTATAACTATATTATACCAAAAAAATAGGAGATTTCAAAAATTTTTTCTTCTTTCTTTAAAATTGTGATAAAATAGTAGAAAAGTCCAAAAAGGAGCTCTTAATGAATACAAAAGAATTGATTGCTAGCGAGTTGGCTAGCATCATTGATAGCCTGGACCAAGAGGCTATTTTAAATTTGCTGGAAACCCCTAAAAACTCAGAAATGGGAGACATCGCCTTCCCTGCTTTTTCTCTTGCAAAAGTCGAACGTAAAGCCCCTCAAATGATTGCGGCTGAACTGGCCGAAAAAATTAACAGCCAAGCCTTTGAAAAGGTTGTTGCAACAGGACCTTACGTCAACTTTTTCCTTGATAAATCTGCCATTTCTGCTCAAGTATTGCAAGCTGTTATTACTGAAAAAGAACACTATGCTGACCAAACTATTGGCAAACAAGAAAATGTTGTGATCGACATGTCTAGTCCCAATATCGCTAAACCATTTTCTATTGGTCACCTGCGCTCAACTGTTATCGGAGATAGCTTATCACATATTTTCCAAAAAATCGGTTATCAAACAGTCAAGGTCAACCACTTGGGAGACTGGGGTAAACAGTTTGGAATGTTGATTGTTGCCTACAAAAAATGGGGCGACGAAGAAGCTGTAAAAGCTCATCCAATCGATGAACTCCTTAAACTCTATGTCCGCATCAACGCTGAAGCTGAAAATGACCCTAGCTTGGATGAAGAAGCACGCGAATGGTTCCGTAAACTTGAAAATGGCGACGAGGAAGCTCTCGCTCTTTGGCAATGGTTCCGTGATGAAAGTTTGGTAGAATTTAACCGCCTTTACAATGAATTGCAAGTCGAATTTGACAGTTACAACGGAGAAGCCTTCTACAACGATAAAATGGATGCGGTTGTAGACATTCTTTCTGAGAAAGGACTTCTTGTTGAATCAGAAGGGGCCCAAGTTGTCAATCTTGAGAAATATGGAATCGAACATCCAGCCCTTATCAAGAAATCTGATGGTGCAACTCTCTATATCACTCGTGACTTGGCTGCAGCCCTTTACCGTAAAAACGAATACCAATTTGCCAAATCTATCTACGTCGTTGGTCAAGAGCAATCTGCCCACTTTAAACAGCTCAAAGCTGTCTTGCAAGAAATGGGCTACGACTGGAGTGACGACATTACTCACGTTCCTTTTGGTTTGGTTACAAAAGAAGGGAAAAAACTCTCTACGCGTAAAGGGAATGTCATCTTGTTAGAGCCTACTGTTGCAGAGGCTGTTAGCCGTGCCAAAGCCCAAATCGAGGCTAAAAATCCTGAACTTGAAAACAAAGACCAAGTAGCGCATGCTGTTGGGGTTGGAGCCATTAAATTCTATGACCTCAAGACCGACCGTACAAATGGGTATGACTTCGACCTAGAGGCTATGGTATCCTTCGAGGGTGAAACTGGACCTTATGTTCAATATGCCTACGCTCGTATCCAATCTATCTTACGCAAAGCAGACTTCAAGCCAGAGACAGCTGGCAACTATAGCTTAAATGATGCTGAAAGCTGGGAAATCATCAAACTCATCCAAGACTTCCCACGTATTATCAACCGTGCAGCTGATAACTTTGAGCCTTCTATCATTGCTAAATTTGCAATTAGCCTGGCTCAATCCTTTAACAAATATTATGCACATACGCGCATCTTGGATGAAAGTCCAGAACGCGACAGCCGTCTAGCCCTCAGCTACGCAACCGCAGTCGTTCTCAAAGAAGCCCTTCGCTTGCTTGGAGTAGAAGCGCCAGAGAAAATGTGATTCAGTACTAACAATTGGAACTAAAGTTCCTAATTGTTAGACGCTAGCCGCTTATAGGCGGACTAGCTAACTGCTTCACTAGTCATGGTCTCTAAATATCATCGATTTAGAGGCCATGACGTCGTAACTATGGCGATTTGCCTAAACGCTTCACTGACAGTCTATCAAAAATCTTATCAAGTTTTGCTAATTTGCTCTGCTACTTTAAATTGACTAATTCAATCTACTCATTTCTACTTCTTTACCATACAGGGAGATATCCTATGAGCCAATATGCTTATATCCTCGTTGTGATTAGCTTGGTTTTCCTTTTTCTGCTCAATAAGTACGAGAAGGAGAGACTGCAAAGGCTCTACCAAGAACAACTTTTAAAGGATGAAACATTTAGGACTGACATCAAGGAGAAAATTCAAACGACTGAAAATATCAATGATGTCATTGCATATATCAATAAAACTTATCATCTGGGAATGTTGCTATCAAAAGACATTACAGATCAATTGAAATAAACCTAGCTATACTTTAATGAATATAAAAACCGAGACGAAGAGTTTATCCCTTCG
>NZ_AFUF01000008.1 GCF_000222785.1 Streptococcus mitis SK569
ATCGTTATTTTTTAATTGACGATCCAATAGACTTTATTTTTAAAATCTAACTCTACAAACCATTTCGATTAGTTAAATCTTTCAATCTTTCTTCTCCTGATTTAAGCATATCCTTCTCTACTTGATTCCATTCTCCAAATAGTAAGTCATGAAGAACGGTTGCTGCTGAAGTTGTATTTTCTCCTGAATCATATACACAACTTCTATCTCTTTGGTAAATTTGAATTCTATCAAAGATAGATAGTTCTTCCAATTGTCGTGTATTATCAACTAGATGATTTACAATGAAATCATGATGTTCTTTTGGAGTTGCGCGTGCTTGATTTGGATTGATAGCGTACAGTTCTTCGTATCGGATAAGAGTGCTCAGATAGGACAATTCGGGCTTTGTTCCAATTAAGGCTAATTGTACTTCATATCCCTTACTTTTCAAGAGTTGTGCCGTTTTCTTTGGAACATCAATAGTTCGTAAAGTTCCCTCTATCAAAAGATTGTATCCCAAATGACTCAATTCTGTTACTAAAGACTCTACCATTTTACCTGCAAAATCTTTGGTGTATTCAACACTATCTTTGCCATATTCTTGCTGCAGTTCTAAATAGTGTGGATGCTGAGAACGAAAACTATCGCCATCTATGATAACAATATTTCCTTGAAATTCTTTCTGTTTAATACGATGAATTGTAGTCTTACCAGCACCACTTTGCCCTCCAAGCAAAATCGCTATAGGTTGTTTACTGGACTTTTTTCCTCTTGTCAGTGAACGAAGATTCCGCTCTAAAGCATGTTTGAATTCACTATCGGTATAATCTTGGATTTCCATTAGGCTACCATCCGTTTTTCAGATATCTCTAACATACGTTCAATTCCATCCAAATAACCGCTATATCTCTCTATTTCATCAAAAGTTTCTACTAAATAGATACTCGTATGAATCAAGTCAGATAGATCATCACTCATTAAAATCCAAGGATTAGATTCATCATCAATGCTAATTCCCTGACTATCTTGATAGCGATAGAGTCGAGATAATAGATTAGAACCTCTTTCTTTCACAATTTCAATTTTTAAAGTCAATTCATAATCTTCAACAGGATTAAGCATTTTATCTTCTCCTACAATATCGACATAAGATACATTAAACTTCTGACAAATGATGTCAATTAATTCCGTAGAGACTGAACTCGTTCCATTTTCATACCGGCTCAAGCTATTTCGAGAAATTCCTACAATTCGGGCAAAGTCGTCTTGTGTTAAGTCATGTGTTTTACGTAAGGATTTTATGTTCTTTCCAATCATGGCAAACTCCTTTATTTTTATAATTCAATTATAGCATAAAATAGCATAATGCACCAAAATTGGTGCGTTATTGACTATTTTTCCTCAATCTCTCTAAATTCTTCTCCAATTGTTCCTTATGAAGTTGATTCTTAGCTTCTTTTAATGTGTCATCCAAAGTTTCTTCTCTGTAAGTTGCTTCTGTTTTTAGTTGTTCTGATCCTTGATCTGGAGTGAAAATGATATCTAACAGTCGGTCTATTTTTTCAAGATCTTGGACAGACATATCAGATAGTCTATGAATTAGCTTCTTAAATACATCACTATTGTCGTGGTTTTTCTTAAAAAGTTTTGTAAACATCTATAACCTCTCAAAAAAAGCAGCCTTTTAAGACTGCTTAGTGTAATTCGGAAATCGCATCATAAATGGACTGCAATTTCTTATTGTCTTTATTCTTTGTGTCGATCAACGTATGTAGCTCTTCAATTTTCTTTTGACTACTTTGAATATCGCTATTGTTATCCGCAATCAGCCTTTTAAGATGTTGCTGATAACTTGTAGTGATATCTGTCTCTTTTCCTGTTCTAACCTCTGTAACTTTAGATTTAGAACTAGGATTTGATTCCGTCACAGGTGCTTGTTTTCGCTTTTGAAAAGCTGCTTCATAATTTACATCATTACCTCCTTGATGATTTCCAAATAAGGCAGCAATTTTATCTGGATCTTCTTGATTTTCTGATTTACTTTCTAATGGTTGATTAAAATTCCAATCTTTTGTCATTCACTCATTTCATCCTTTCTAAATTCAGAATCATCGAATTGTCTTTCTTTGCCAAATGCATGGTCAAGAGCTTCTTCAAAACTCATGTGACTGATGCTTTGACGCCTTTTGAACGTCGCAAACATCGCTGTCTCCAGTTGCTCTTTGTAAGCAGCTAGTTTTTCTGTCTCTCTTGCTACCTTGCTTTCTTGCCTAGTGACCTTTTCTTCTAAGCGTTCGATTATGGTCATATACGATCCTCCTTCATACTAATTTTAGCTAGAACATCTTGATTTTGTTATCACAATTCTAAACATTGAGAGGTTTGTCTTACTGGTTGATTCCTCAATGTCTCTTTTGCAGTCTCGATCATCAATTGTAAATCTGATTTCTTTTCTCTAAGGACATCATTCCAGTCTACTTTTTCTTTCCCAGATTCATTATTAGGTAAATCCAGTAAAACAGGCAATCCTTCTTGAGATAACTTATCAGAAAAATCTTTTCCTGCATCATCACAATCTACCGCAAGTGTCAATAAATCAGGATGATTATCAAAATAGCTGGTGGTATCACGAATTGTATTGATTAAAGGCAATAACTTTGAAGGTATTACTGTATCCAAAAATTCCAACTTCTGATTTTCTTCAGCTATCAGTCGTAAAGTTTGATAAGCAACAACAGACCTTTTTAATCCTTCCATAGATACCAAGCGAACATCTGATAGACTTTGTTGATGCAGTTCGTAATAGCTCATCAAGTCGATGAACGATTCACAAAAGACCAGTCTATTTGGTTTACCAATGTCAAAGGATATTCCAATATGTCCATGGCTTCCTTTTAGAATCGTTTTTAACCTCTTTCTAGAAAGAGCGGGATTCTTATAAATCCCTTGTAAGCTTGCTGCCTGCAGCTTGTGACGATGATCAAAGCTTTTAAAAACAATAACAGGTTCAACAGTTTCATTTGTTTTCCAACTAGCTTGTGCTATCAAACCTTGTTGAATTATCTTTTGTATAATTTCGTCTGAAATTCCTCTACATTCTGTTAAGTAATATCTGGCCAGACTACAGTTAGAATCTTCTACTCTCTTTAAAGGATAATAAAATGGTCTCTCTCTTTTTTCTTGAACAGCTTCTTTTTGAAAAGGTTCTTCAGAAAGAAAGGATAGAGCTTCTTTAAAGGAAATTCCCTGAACAAGTCGAACAAAATCAATGACATCACCTTGAATATCTCTTGAAAACCATTTAAAAGTATTGGTAGTTGAAAAAATCCGAAATGAATCGTGTTCAGGATGTTCATAGACACTGCTAGAAACTTGTTTAAAGGAGATACCTAAACGACTTGCTACATCAAGAATTGAAATTTGCTTACATTCTTCTATTTCCATGCAATATCATCATTTTGTCGTAGTATTTGGCAGTGATGGAACAGATGAGGATTCTTCCAAAGTTTTGGGAGTGGCCTTATCTAAATCATCTAACCCAGATTTCCAAACCTGCACTTGATTGACCAATAACTTACCAGGTAGTTTAGAATAGGACAATTTAACAGTTCTTGTTTCTGTCTGATTGGTCTTTGATTGGTTGGCATTCTTTAAATCAGATACATAGGTTACATTATAAGAGACCATGGCAATGGCTTGATTCGTAGTCTGATTGACAAAGATATCAGCTTTTTCAAAATGATAATCCAAAATATAGTCCTTATACACTTGGTTCATGGCATCGTTTTGACTTGTCAATTCTTGAGAATAAGCCGATTCAGTCATATAAGGTTGAATGCGTGTATTATTTTCTCCTAGTTTTTCTTTCGTATAGTACTGAGTCAAAAATTCTTTTACAGTATCCGATGACAAAATGCTGGCTTTATCTTCTGCTTGTTTGTCCTCTACAAGTTTAGCTGCAGCCAATTCGATTTCTTTGCGACTTTGTTTAGCAGTAGAATGTTGACCAGCAGTATATCCCATCATGAGAATAAAGCTAGTTGCGGCTACTGCTCCAACACTAATTAAGGCTTTAGTTTTGACTTTATTTAACATCTTAGACCTTCTTTCTATAAAAACTAGGTCAAGAATAACAAAAAGAACTTGTAAGTTTTATCACATCACAACGAAAGGTAATTCCTACATTTCAGGCGAAAAATCGTACAGTTCAGAGAAAAATATCAAAATTAGCTGTCTTCAGTTTATAATATAAATATGAACAAATTAAAAGAAGAAAATTTGAGAAGAGCTCTTTCTCATATTGAACGCCATAAACAAGCCATAAATACAAGTAATAATAGTGAGGATAATGATTTTCATAAATTATTACTCCAATTTAGCTATGATGTATATGAAAGAATCAAGGCAAATAAAAAACCCTATCCGAATTTAGATTCAGATAAAGTTTTTTAACCATCTAACAAGTTTACATACTTTCCTTAGTTTTGGAGTTTATGAAACGCCAACTGAATCCTAGAACCAACATCAGATTGATGAAAAGGTACACAGCCGTAAAACTAGTTAAACCATGTTGCCTGATATCATCAAAGTATAAAGTCGGTTCAGTAAAGAACAAATAAATTCCATAGACCTCCACGAAAATAAGAAAACTGATAAAACCAATAAGGAAAAGTCCACTGGCAATAAGAAAGAGTCTCCATAAAAGAATGAGAATTCCTCCTACTGCTAAAAAAATTACTGGGATAAGGAGTAAATCATTCATGACTTTCTCCTTCCTAATCAATCAATTGACGATAATGGGTGGCAAGAGAGGAATCAAATTCCTCTAGCTTTTGAACTAAGTCCAAATACTCCTCTTTTTCATGCTCTTCAAAGTCCACACCTCGATGATTCTGAAGAGAGATTTCCAATTGGCTAGTGAGTTCTCGTATAGAAAAGCTGTAATCCCCCGTCACTTCCTCATAATGTTCTTTTAACTCCTTGTAGGCTTGGTATTCTTCAGGCGTTTGAAATCCCTGTACCAAAGCCTCTTCTAATTGATAATAGGTATCTTCCATCATAATCGTTACCTCGTTTCTTTCTATCTTTATTCTACCGCGCTTTTCATTTCTTGTCCGCTATTTGTATCTATTTTTTAATCCAATTCAAAAGAAAGTTGTTCCTGTTTTTCGTTTCCTTTTTCATGGAATTGTCTTAAGGCTTGATCTATAATATCTAAATCCGTTTCTGTTTCAATCAATGGCGCGAGTACATCGTATTCGGCCTTTTTAGTTTGATAATCCTCTTCCTTTGGAAAATTTTTCTCAATTTCTACCTCAGCAGTAGTCCATTTATCCTTTAATTCATCTAATAAGTTCTGAGTTTTCACTTGGTCCTCTTTAATATGATCAATCGTATGTTGGAGCCTTTGAATTGTCCCCAAAGGAGAATACAAATCTAAACTGACAGAATATTGATTTTCTCCTACAATCTTAACAGAGAAGGTTTCAGGAAGAGGTTGATTTGTTGGAAGACTAAGCATTTTAATGTCAAATCCTCGATAACTTGCCAGGGTACGGAATTCTTTGCTGTCAGCTTGATTATGACGGATAAGACGGTGTAGGGATTCCCCTGCTTCAGCTCGTTGGTCAAAAGCTTGCTTGCCTATCGTCATAGAAAATGCCTGGTCTTTCGACATTTCAGACTGTTGAATGTCGCCTTCATACTTGCTTAATCGTTTCTCAAGAATGGGCATATTTTCTTCACAGTAAGAGATTGTATGACGATAGTGATCCTTGCTGCGTTGAAAGGCGCGTCTTTGATTTTCTAATAGAGTTAGATCATTCTCTAGTTCCATCTTATATTTGAGATAAGGATTACCTGTTGCTAGTGCCTTAAAATCAGAAGCTGTCATAGTCTGCTCATCAATGTCTTCTGCAGCACGAATCGGCTCCTTAGAAGTCATAATTTGCTTAATATAACGGAGTTTGTTCTCCTGAGTTGCCCATAGATAATTATCAAACGAACCTTTGGTAATATAGTGGTAAATATCCACTTCCTTGTTTTCATTTCCCTGTCGGATAATCCGTCCATTGCGCTGCTGAATGTCACTTGGTCTCCACGGTACATCCAGATGATGAACTGCTTTCATCTTGCTCTGAACATTTAAACCTGTTCCTCCTTTTTCAGTTGAGGCAAGGAGAATCCGCACCTCTCCTGCATTGACCTTTCGAGACAAACTATTCTTCTTTTCATCACTATTGGCATCATGTACAAAGGCAATTTCCTTACTAGGGACTCCTCTATCAACTAATAAAGCCTTAATCTCAGAATAAACATCAAAGCCATTATCTTTTTTCTTAGGTGTGCCAATATCTGAAAAAATCATCTGAGTAGCCTTATTTTCCATTCCCTCACGATAAATTCTTTCAACATTATCCACTACCTGAAGCAGTTTATGATTATCTGCTAGACTATAACTAGAGTCCAATAAACGCATATCAATTGCTAGTTTTCGTGCCTCACCCGTAATTTTTAACATGTTATCCTGACTCGGATCAACTGTTCCACATTTGACCATATCTGACCTCATAACCAATTCTTCTAGATAGAGTTTCTGGTTTTCAGTTAACTCACTCTCAATAGGGATAATATGAGCTTCTGGAACAGGTAAATCCAACATATCTTGTGTTTGAATGTCGGCTGTTTCTTTATAGATTTTCATCAACTCAGGTAGATTGACAAACTTTTTAAATCGTTTCTTAGGTTGGTACTTATCCCCTGTAGGAGCTAATTCCATAGAGTTTTGAATTTCTCCAAAAGCACCTACCCAAGAGTCAAAATAATCAACTTGATAGCGTTTTAAGATATCCGGTTGAATGTAGTTCATCATAGTATACAACTCACTAATAGAATTGGAAACAGGTGTTCCTGTCGCAAAGACAATATTTTTAAAATCATGTTCTTCCTGAATCTGTCGAACCTTCATCTCCATATCCACATTCTTCTTAGAAGTTGTATTAGTAATCCCTGCTACATTCCCAAGTCCAGTAATTGGACGAATATTTTTAAAGTGATGTGCTTCATCCACAAAGAGAAAATCAATTCCTAAGTTCTCAAAATCAATAAAACTATCACGATTAAAGCGTTGGAGTTCTTCCAATTGTTTCTCTAGACCACTTATTGATTGCTCCGCTTCTTTAACGGTGTACTTGTTTTCAGAATGTGTTTTAATCTCTCGTAGTTCATTGAGTTTATCCTCAATATAGTTCATCTGTCTTTCTTTACTGACAGGGATTTTTTCAAATTGAGAATCCCCAATGACAATGGCATCGTAATCTCCTGTAATAATACGTGACACAAATTGTTTTCTTCTCGCCTTCACAAAATCTTTCTTAGTAGTCACAAAGACCTTTTTAGTAGGGAAAAATTTCATGATCTCTTGGCCAAATTGAGCAGACAAACTAGAGGGCACCACATACAAGGGCTTATGAACCATCCCCAACTCCTTTAATTTAAACCCAGCACCAAGCATGGTCAAGGTCTTTCCTGAACCTACCTCATGAGCTAATAAAGCTCTTTTTTCTTCTACGATTCTTTGAATGGCATTCTCTTGATGAGGGCGAAGGCTGATGTTTTGTGCCAAGCCATCAATGACTAGATGGCTACCGTCATACTCTCGACTAACTGTTCGATTATAAAGACGATTATAGCTTTCCTCAATGACTTGTTGGACTTCTGGATACCGTGAGACAAATTCTTGAAAGAGCTCTTGTAAATGCTGCTCTTTCGCTCTTAGAACAGAAGTTTTTTCCAAATCTGTGATGGTCTTTTTCTTTTCTCCTTCCGTAATAGTCATGGTAATAGTAGGTTGGTTCGAATTAAGTAAATTCTCAAAAATCTTTCTTCCTGTATCATAACGTGACCCACTGACTCCAAGACTACTATCTTTGGCACTTGGATAGCGATAAGCAAATGATGTCCTTAAATGAACCTGCCCATCAACAGGATTCACTTCAATGACTTGTTCTACATCAGGCGAAGACAATTCAAATTCACGATTGGTAAAACATTCAAAGGCAAATTTACCATAAACGGATTGAGGGATCCAACGTGACCCTATTTTGAACTCAATATCTGCCAGATGAATCCGCGGAGGGCGAACAGATTCTAACAAATCTAAAGCGTGGTTCCAATCATATTCTTGGTTGTTTTCCTCCACTAATAGTTGAACTACTTCTATCTTGTTGAGAATATCTCCTGACAAAAACTGGTTCTTAGAAAGATATTTTCTTTCTCCTCTTAAATATCTTTCGGGATCTATTAAAATCTGGTCACCTAACTCATCTAAAATAGCAGCTTGGCTATGTTCGGGATAAATTGATACCATATAGTCTAAATCAACCCCTCTACCATCCGATAAACTAGAGTTTAAGGCATCTAGAGCAGTTGAAACTCTTGCAAT
>NZ_AFUF01000007.1 GCF_000222785.1 Streptococcus mitis SK569
TTTCGTTAACTCTTAATTCTTATTTTGCTTTATAAATATTGGTTACATTCACCTTATTCCCAAACATTCCTATCAAGCTATATAATGTTACATCGCTATTTGAAAAATCTTATTTTCCTTCTTTATCAGGAAAGAGAAAACCAATACCTACACAAGCCAACACACCTGCTCCAATCACCAAGCCACTTGAAATTGGCAAAAGATCCAAAATTGCATTTGCGATGATAAAAGCAATAATTAAACACATGATACTAGCCTTGTAGTCTTTTTTCAAAAGATTCTCTAGAGTGAAAAAGAGGAACAAGCCTACCGGAATCAGGGACCATAGGTTGATATCCAAACTTGGCCAGCCAACAGAACCAAAATACAATACTGTCGCTGCTGCTAGTAAAAATACAATCCCCAATAATTTTTTCATTTCTTTATCTCCAATTTCTTTTTTAGGAAGTTAAGTTATCTGATAGTGACCTCACGTCCCTTATAAAAATCATTATAGCAGAGGTCAGTTTTAAGAACAAGTTCTTTTGCCTATCTGGTCTCTATCTCTATCTAAGTGGTTGAATAATAGCGATAAATAAGGAAACAGGTGAAAAGCTTCCTTCCAAATAAAAAGGAATTAAGCAACCAAACGCTACTTAATTCCTTGAAATTATCTCATTACCTCTATTAGCCTTTAAATTTTGATAGACTCTATTTTCTAATAAATATGATCAATATTTGTCAATACTAACCCTTTCAATCAATTTATTAGTTATCTAAACTAAGTCTATTAATAAATCCAAAAAGGGTATCAATAGTAAAGTAAACTAAATAATTGAGTTATAAATGGCTATTTTCACAAAATTGTTTCATCACCACACTATCTCATCTCAGTACACAAATCATTTTGCTATATCTTTTCTATAGCTTTTGTCTTAATCTTGATCTTTTTTCTTCAATCCAAGAAATGCACCTACGATAAACATTATTCCAGCAATGAATGGTGTAAAACCTTCTCTAACTGTTCCGGTTTTTGGCAATCTATCAGAATTGTTAGTATCCGATTTACTATCGATATTGGTATGTTTATTAGCTATATTCTCTGGTTCATTAAGATAAACTTCCTTCTTATTTTCAAAGTTTTTATCATTTTTATCAGGAACTGTAGCTGTAACATCCTTAGTTGAATCAGATCTTTGACTTTCATCTAATTGACTATAATTTACTTGTACAGGAACTGTAGTTTTAACATCTTTAGTTGAATCAGATTTGTGTGAATGATTTTCTCTTTGTAAATCCTCTTTTCTGTGACTTTCATCTAATTGATTATGATTTGTTTGCACCTTATCTTTCTTTTTGGATACATCAAAAGTAGGTTTATTTTCCTCCTCCTTTTTCTCCTCTATTTTCTTGAATACAGGTTTTATAAAGGTATCTTTTGATAGATTAATAACATAACCAGCATCTTTTTTCCCTTCGACACCAGAAATTTCCCAGCCATCAAATTGATAGCCTTTTTCTAATTCCCCCTTATAGACAGGTAAAATGAAATCTTCTTCCGACACTATCTTAGAACTCATTTCTTTTCCATTTTGAATGGTCACAGTCACCGTATGAGGTTTTAATTCGCTCACCTCTCCCGTATCTTTGTTTAAAATGAATTCTTTTACGGTCGTATTTCTTGCAAAATCTTTTACAACAATCTTAATATTTAGTGTCTTATCTGTTAGTTGTTTAATAGCATCAAATGATTTGTATTCTTTTCCATTTACATAAATATGTTTGTCTTGAATCTCACCATCGAATCCATTATTTCTTTTATCATTGATATTAAAGACTACAGATTTTCCGTCAGCATATTCAATACTAGTATTTCCCTTAGGATCAATGTTTACTTCTGGTTTAACATTATCATATAAAAATTGATAGTGTACTCCAACCGCTTTCGCATTCAAATCGCTATAGCCAGTTTGAAGATAAACATTTCCATCCATATCTGTTACCTTATCTGGGAATCCGTTTGCTTTATAGTCTTTCATTCCCCAGTCCATGATGTCACCGTCTTTAACATTAAGCTTAATGTTAAAATCTCTAGTGTTATCAATGTGTAAATCTCCGTAGATTAAATAATTATCTACAACCGATTCATTAACTCTCAACTCCCAGTTAAAACCACCCTTATCAGAAATCTTACCTCTTAAATAAAATTCTGGATTTCGTACATAAATTTTATTAAATTTAGATGGATTAAAGTAGTTCTTGTCCATTGAAAGGTTTACTGGTTTTGCATCAATAAATAACGTAGAGCCATCTTCTTTTATAGCTTCTACATTGGACTTATCCTCTCCAGTGTACTCTTTATCATCTTTACCAAATAATACCAGTTTAGAAGGATCTGTTACAAGATTTCCATCTTTATCGATTGCCTCCCCTTTATCGTTCATTTTAAATCTAAACACTTGATACCTTACAATGTTAAAGCCGTCCAAAGCCGACATTAATACGGGTTGAGTACTTCTTCCATCTTCAACATTTCTACTATCAGCATAAATTATTTTTTCTGAAAGGACTCTTAGATTAGGATTGGCCTTTTGGATTTTTGCTATATCTTCCTGGCTATAGACTCCATTTCCTTCTAACATATCCGTTTTTCCAGGATTATAGGTAGTCACTTTTAGTGCATAGCCTTTTCTTAGAATAATGTTATCTTTTAACAGATATTGTTGTTTTTCTGAATCAGAATAGATTTTACCAGATTCCATGTCCGTTAAATTGTTTGGTTTGTTTTTTGAAAGATCTCCTTCTCCTAATTCTATTACATTCCCATAACTTGATGCATAGGGATATTCTGTTTTAGTTTCCTTATTTTTTTCAGGCATTCTAATCTTCGTTTCAGCTTTTATCTGATCATCATCTTTAACAAAGAATCTCATATCTCCTGAAAAAGCTAATCCATCCACAATATCATTAATATTAGCGTATAAATCAAATGTCATCGTTTTTGAGTGGGAATCATACTTGGTCGTTTTGATTTCTATCGATTTATAGTTATTACCATAATATACCTTGGCATTTTTAGAAACATTACTTATCTTTCCAAGAATTTCAAAGTGTCCATCTTTAGACGGGCTTAGAACACCATAAATTTTTGATTTGATTTCGTCAAGTTTTTCAGTTTCATATTCTAAGGCGCTACCATCGTCATAAGCAATGATATTTCCCTTATCATCGTATTTATAATCGTATTCTTCTGTCCTCTTACCAGTTTCACTTGTAAAGTCATCAACTTCTCTAAATTTCTTTTTAATGAGTTTTTCAAGTCTTTACTTTCAAACTCTCTAATTGTTGAAATCGTTTTATGAATAGTCAAGCTAGATTTGTCTTCGATAGATTCTTCATTTTCTTGATGATGTTCTACTTCAGTTGTATCTTTTTTAAGACTATCCTCTTTTCTATTTTCTAAATTTTTAAATTTAGATTCGGAAATCTCGCCAAGTTTTTGGTATTTAGATGAATCCTGATCAGGATCTACTAGATAATAGGAAATCATCCCCTTTTCATCAGCATGATCAGCAAATTTAATTCTATGAATCTTTGTGAAATTGCTAGAGCCATCTAGTGCAATGACTTCAATGATTTTTCCTCTTAAATCTCCTGCACCATTAATTTCATAAATGGTATTTCCGTCTTTGTCAAGTTTCCTATTTCTTCCTTGACCCTCACCTGCGTAAGTTACTTCAAGATTTTTCTCAACTTCTCCATCTTCATTAACCAGAGCGGCGCCAGCATACCAAACTTCGTTTGCAATCTCGTCAAATTTTTCAGGATGTTCTTTTTGATCTCTCGCAAATAGAGTTTCATTCTTGTATTGATCTTTTACCTTGTGATAAGTATCCTTTGTGATCAGCTTAATTTTTTCAGGATTTGAAAAATCAACCGAAACAATCTTAGGGGCTGTGTTATCAATTTTTACAGGAATATAGGAAACCTGCCATGGGTAATCTTTAGTTAATCTATATTTAAATTTATAGAAATATTGACCTTCCGCAATCGGTTCAAATTGACCTCTTATCCTAGTAGCTGGATCTTTGGTATCCTTGCTTTCTGGTGCATTTTCTTCTTTCCCTCTAGGATTATAGATGAGTCCATCCCATTTCAAGTCGCCCCAAACTTTTAGCTTAGAAGATTTGATTCCCTTTGCATCATTTCTTTTAGAGTTTAAAATTCCTTTAACAAAGTGTTCTCTCGAAATGACTTTTAAGTCTCTTTGATTTTCTCCCTCTTTATTTGTATTTACTATTGAAATCATTCCTTCTTCTGCACTTCTTAATACAAGTGGAGAAGGTGTTAATCCTCTCTCAAGTTGAGCATCTTGAGGATTTCCATTTGAATCTAAAGGATAAATTTTAGCAATATTAGAACCACTTGATGATGGTGCGTTGATCCCTTCGTTATTGAAAGCAAATAATTCTGGATTTTGATCTAGGGATGTTGTATTTTTATCTTTTCTATTTTGGATAACTCCTGCTGGATTAAATTTATCTATACCATGTTCTCCACCAATTCCCTTATTTAAGGTTCCTGGAATTTTTGGTTTACCATCATCATCATAACCTTCCATTGTTTTTGATTTTGAACCTTCTTCCCAGGCCCATTTATCAAGGATTGGTTCGTGGTTCCAATTCCCAGCAAATCCCATTAGAGGCATCGATAAAGAAGGTTGGAAATTTGTTTTCTTCCCATTGGAGTTTAGAGCTTCCATTTCTTCCACTGACTCAAAATGAATAAATGATTCTACAAATTTATTTTATTTTTAGCCTCTCCAACGTTTATAACCGCATTTAAATCAAAGCTAG
>NZ_AFUF01000006.1 GCF_000222785.1 Streptococcus mitis SK569
GCAGGTCGCTTTTGTATTATAGGTCTTCGATATGGAGTAGGCATATTTTGTTGGGATTAAATAGGAGGATGAAGTAGTGAAAAAACTAAGTAACAAAAATAAACAGCACATTGTAGCAGGTCGCTTTTGTATTATAGGTCTTCGATATGGAGTAGGTATATTTTGTTGGGATTAAAAGGAGGGTTAAGTAATGAAAAAACTAAGTAATAAACATAAAAAACACATTGTGGCAGGTCAATTTTGTGCTGTTTCACCACTCGGTATTTATGGAATGCTCACAGGTATTGGGTTCTTCTGCTGGAGTTAACGTAATCTAAAAATCTCTGGCAGGGTTCATTCCTTGTCAGAGACTTTTTAATATAATGAACGGAGAGAAACTATGAATCGTGTGATTTTAAGTCTTAAAAATATCGATAAAACATATGGGAAAGAACAGGTTCTACATAATGCTTCCTTTGATATTGAGCAAGGGGAAATATGTGGTCTTATCGGAGAGAATGGTGCTGGAAAGACAACATTAATGAGAATTCTCCTAGGACTAATTCAATCTGATAAGGGAGAAATCAAGAGTGTTTCTCAGCATAAGATTGGCAGTATTATCGAATCACCTGCCCTTTATCCAAACTTGACTGGACGTCAACACTTGCAATATTATAAAACAAGATTTGGTTTAAAGACAGATATCATAAAAATGTTGGAATTGGTTCGCCTATCCAAACCATCATGGGACAGAAAAGTAAAAAACTATTCTCTTGGAATGAAGCAAAGATTATCGATAGCAATTGCCCTTTTGGATAATCCAGAGCTTATTATCCTAGATGAACCAGTGAATGGTTTAGATCCTCAAGGAATTTCAGATTTAAGAAAAATGATTTTGAATTTAAGGGATCAGTTGGGAGTTACCTTTTTAATTTCAAGCCATATCCTATCAGAGTTAGAGTTTATAACAGATAAGTATATCATCATGAAAAAAGGAAAAATTCTAAATGTAATGAGTTCAAAAGAGCTAGCAAATGATTTGTCGGAAAAGCTCTTCCTTAAGACGAGTGATAATCAGATTCTAAAAACGTTTTTAAAAGAAGAGGGCATTGTTCATTTTGAGCAGGATGACTATCTGGTTGTGCCAGAAAAGGAAAAATTAATGCTTCTCTTGGAATATAGTGTTGCTTCAAATCTAGTGATACAGGATATATATATTAAGAAGGAACGCTTTGAGGATTACTATTTGAGTAATATTATCTGATGATTTAAGAAAGGAGGAGAGTCATGAATTCTCTTAAAGCAGATATGTATAAATTTTACTGGGAAAAAAGAGGAGTGCTTCCGAGTTTGTTGATAGGATTATTGATTTTGTTATTCTCCTTATTTTTTAAGTCATCGAATGAAGATGAACCAGCATTTCGAGTATTGATTTCAAATGTGAGTGGTTTTATTCCTTTGCTTTTTATCTCTACTAATTTATTTTTCTGGG
>NZ_AFUF01000005.1 GCF_000222785.1 Streptococcus mitis SK569
AGGTCGATAGGCTAGCATACCTAAACCAGTAAATAGGGCTAATATCACAGCAAGGAAAATGACTTGATGATGAATATTTCCTGTCATAGAAATTGTTTGTCGTAATCCAGAAACCGAATAACTCATTGGTAACCAAGGATTAATAGCTCTAAAGAAATTATTTGTCAAAGCAAGTGGATAGGTACCTGCACTTGATGCTAACTGTAATAAAAGCAAAATAAGAGAAAAGAAAGCTCCTATACGGCTATTCCATGTTGTTAAAGCGGTTACCATGGACATGAATACTAAACTTGTTAGGATAATGAGAATAAATGTTCTCATTTCATGATTAGCAGTTAAACCAATAAGATGAACTCCTCCATATACCAAAATTCCTGCTAAAACAGCTATAATACCATTTATTTCAGCTCGAGATTTCAACCAAGCCCAACGACTCTCTGGATGACGTCCTGAAGGCAACTTCGCAAAGATCATATTCGTTGATATTGCTGCAACAAAGAGAGCAACTGATATCATATAAGGAGCCATTGCGATTCCATTTACAGGAACTTGGTCATTGTCTGTTTTGGAAAGATTGAGTGGATTTGACAAAATCTCTGCATTTTTAGATTCCGTTGATGCTGATTTAAGTTGATCACTAGCATTACTTAGTCCTTGTCCTAAAGAAACAACTCCTGTCTGTAAACCTTCCAATCCAGAAGTTAACTTTGTTACACCTTCTGCTAGTTTCCCAGCTCCATCTGCCAATTTATTAGCTCCACTTTCTAATTGAGAAGCACCTGAAATTAACTGACTGGATTTGTCAGCTAGTTGGCTAGATCCTGACTGCAATTTATCAACTCCTGCTATCAATTCTTGACTCTTTCGATTCAATTGATTGGAGCCAGTTGATAATTTTTCAATACTAGACACTAATTTTGGAGTTTTTTCAACTAATTGACCAACTCCTGCTGTCAAGTTAGAAGATTTTTGTGTCAAGGTAGTTGATCCTGAAACTAATTGGTTCAAACTACCTGTCAAGGTGGAATTCTTTTCACTTAGTTGACTTGCGCCTTGAGAAACTTTATCAATACCTGCAGTATATGCATTTACACCTGATGCAATTGACTGACTGGCAGGAACTAATTTGCTAGTAACAGCTCCTTGTATCTCTGTTAATCCACTTGACAATCCTGTCAAAGAGGTAGAAGCAAGCGGTAATACTTGATTAGCTTGATTTTTTAATGTCGAAAGATTTGAAGATTGATTTTGTAAGTTTTCTAAACTTCCCTGTAAACCTTGTACTAAAGCTACAATTGACTGAGCCGATTGAATACTATCAGTCGAATTTTGAGATACAGAAGCTCTTATCTCAGCTTGTTGCTCACTTGTCAATGATTGATAAGCTGCTGTCGATTGAATATTTGCTAATGTAGTTGCTTTTTCAGACTGAGCACTTGCTAACATTTGATTAGAAAGAGATGCTATACTTGATAAAACAGAATCTAATTGTTTTGTATCTCCAACATCAATATTTTGAATAGCTTGATTTAACTGATTTAGACCTGAAGATAATTGATTAATTTGATCTTTTTTCCCAGACGAAGCATCTAACTTGCTAGAAAGTTGTTGAATCCCTTCACTTAATTTCCCCACCTCCATTCGAAGTGCAGCTGATTGACTAGATAACTGATTAGCACCTGTTGCAAGATTTCCCACTCCATTTGTATAAGCACTAACACCAGATGAAAATTGATTAAGACCAGCATTAAGCTGAGAAACACCGCCAGTATAGGACTCTACACCAGTATATAACTGATTGATTCCCCTTACTAATTCAGGACTTTTAGAAGATAATTGACCTAATCCGTTATCTAATTGACTCACTGCACCAGTATATGTAACTAAACCACTATTAAAATTCCCTAAGCCAAGATGAAGTTGTTCGACACCAGAAACATAAGAGGATAATCCTCTAGTAAACTGCTCCGTTCCATTTGAAAATGTTAAACTTGAAGCTGCTAAAGAGTGTAGGTTGGTAGTTAATGTTTGACTTCCTGCCACTAACTGATTCGCTCCATCAGTTAATTTTTCACTACCAGAAGCTGCTTGACTCATACCATCCTTTAAATCAATCATTTTGTTAAATAAGGCTTTAGTATAGGTCTCAGTTACATTTGTAGAAACATTCTGCTTCAATTGTGTCATCGCAGAATCGCTCATCTTGCTGGCAATAAAGCTATGACCACTTGAAGTCTGATAATCAATTTGCATTTGCTCTGGATGATCCGTTAAAATAGAAGCTGCTTTTTCAGATAAATCACTGGGTAAAGTCACTACCATATAGTAATCGCCATCTTCCAATCCCTTCTTTCCTTCATCTTCATCCACGAAATGAAAATCCAAGGTTTTATTTTCTTTTAAATTGGACACCATGTCTTTTCCTATTGCCATAGTATTACCATTATAGGAAGCCTCTTTATCATTATTGACAACTGCCACAGGTAAGTCAGACAATTGCCCATATGGATCCCACATTGATGACAAAAATATGATATTGTACAGAGCTGGAATAAGAGAAATACCTATCATGACAATAATAAAGGTTGGTTTTTTTAAAATTGCTTTCCATTCTTTAAACATAGTTTCTCCTTTTTTAAACATATTGTCTAAAATTTTGATATAATAGATTATACAATAAAAAATCTAAATTACAAGATAAAAAATCCATTTTTAGACATATAGTCTAATTTGTTTACAAGGAGAAAATATGCAAGAAAGTAACAAACGCTTAAAAACAAAGCGAACTATTGAAAATGCTATGGTACAACTACTGATAGAACAACCATTCGATCAAATTTCTACTGTCAAGTTAGCAGAAAAAGCCGGAATTAGTCGTTCCAGCTTCTATACTCACTATAAGGATAAGTATGATATGATTGAGCACTATCAAAGCAAGCTATTTCATACATTTGAATATATTTTTCAAAAACATGCTCATCACAAAAGAGATGCTATTTTAGAAGTATTTGAATATCTAGAGTCAGAACCACTTCTAGCTGCCCTTCTTTCTGAAAATGGGACTAAAGAAATCCAAAATTTCTTACGAAATAAACTTCATATCATGCTCAGTACAGATTTACAAAAGCGATTTATGCAACTGAATCTTAATACCACTGAATTAGAATATAGTAGCATCTATCTAACTCATGCACTTTTTGGTGTCTGTCAAACTTGGATTGCACATGGAAAAAAAGAAAGTCCTCAAGAAATAACAGACTTCCTTATGAAGATGCTTGGTGATACAAATTGATACAAAAAGAGGAACACAACTGTGTTCCCTTTTATCTATACTCCGCCAGTAGGACTCGAACCTACGACATCATGATTAACAGTCATGCGCTACTACCAACTGAGCTATGGCGGATAAAATAGTCCGTACGGGATTCGAACCCGTGTTACCGCCGTGAAAAGGCGGTGTCTTAACCCCTTGACCAACGGACCTTCTATCTGTAGCAGATATAACCATTATATCAATTTCTTACTAATTGTCAATCACTTTTGAGATTTTTTCTCTAAAATATCTTTCAATTTTCTAATTTTTAACCTTGAAATAGGACAGCGATGATCTTCATAGAAAACAACTTCTAGATTCTTTCGGTCAATTTCTCTAATATTGCCTATATTTACCAAAAATGACTTATGAGGAGAATAAAATCGCTGAGTATGTTTGTCCTTTTCCTGAATATCTGTCATTGTTCCATAGAACTCTTTTGCAAAATTCTTACCAATAATGCGTAATTTATGAGAGACACCTGTCGTTTCAATATACAAAATATCATGGTAAGGAATTTTTAAATCATTTCCCTTGTAATTGTAATCAAAATAATCTACAACATCTTCATTTTCAAGTAACATACTCTTCGTGTAGAAGATATTTTGCTCAATTCTCTTCTTAAACATCTCATCATTGATATCCTTATCAACAAAATCTAGGGCTGATACCTGGTATTTATAGGTGAGAGTCGCAAACTCTGATCGACTGGTGATAAAGACGATAATAGCGTAAGGATTATAATGACGAATGAGCTGAGCAACCTCAAATCCCTTTTTCTCAATTCCATGAATATCGATATCTAGGAAATAAAGCTGATTTACTTCATCATTTTCAATGTATTCTTCAAATTCACGGACTTTTCCCGTTGTCTTGTATGATATTGGAATATTCGATTCTTTCGAAATTTCATCCAATATTCTTTCTAGTCTCACTTGATGTTCAATAACATCCTCTAAAATTAAAACTTTCATTCAAATTCCCTCTTAAATCTAATGATTTGTCTAAATGTACTGCCTTCCATCTCTGTTTCTAAAATGATGTTGTTGTACTTATCTAGTAGTTCTTTCACATTATTTAGGCCTACTCCGCGATTCCTTCCCTTAGTGGAGAATCCTAAGGCAAATAGATCTCCTGAAGGAGTCATCGTCATTTTACATGAATTCTGAATCACAATAACTGTTTCAGTTTCCATCTTAATAACTGCTACTTCCATCTGCTTTTTATAACTATCAGCCGATCCTTCGACAGCATTGTTCAATAAAACGCTCATGATACGAACCAAATCCAATAGTTCAATTGGGAGCTTGGTAATCGTATCTTTTACTTCCAGTGTAAACTCTACACCATTATTTCGAGCATAGACAATGGACTGAGCAACTAAACTTCGTAAAGCTGAATCTTCTATGTTGTTCAAATCAAAGTAAGTGTACTTATCTGAACGCAGTTTATGATTGGCTTTGACCAAAACTTCATTGTAAATTCTGTCAATTTCCTGTAAATCACCACTGTCAATTGCCATCTGCATACTGACAAGCATCCCAGCATAATCATGTCGAAAACCACGGATTTCATTATACAAGCCAACAATTTCGTCTGTATAATTCTGTAAATGTTTCTGTTCAAATTTCTTCTGCTTCAAAGCAATCTCTTTCTCCATTTGTTCTTTATGCGAATTCATTGCAAAAAAGGTCAAAAGTAGAGAAATAAAGACAATAGATGATAAAATACTTCCAAAACTATTCAAATGTTTAATCGTACTTACCATATCTGAAACGAAAGATACAATATGGAGCAGTAGTAAAGCAAAAAATACTTTTTTCAAGAAAGGATAGAGGTAGTCTTTGTCAAAATAGGATAGTTCCAAATGGAAATAATGAATGATTTTTAAGACAACAAAATAGGTCAACACCGTTACAACGAAAAAGAATGGGTCATGATATTGTGAAACAAAGTTATCTCCTGTTATAGAGGAGAAAGTTACGGACAGAAAGTTATGAGTGCTCTCATATAAAAGAGATAGTAGTAAACTTAGGAATAGTCCTCTATCCCTCTCATACTGTTTAATCCATCGAAAATAGGAATATAAGCCCAAAGGAAATAAAAATCTTTCAATCACTATTTCATCTAAATATAGAAGATAAAAGGAAAGTTCAAGTACTGCTTCTACTAGTAATGTATAGATACCAAAAAAATATAGTTCCTTTGATTTTATTTGACCTTTACAAATTAAACGGTAACTGTGACTAATAATTAAAAAATGACCAATAACTGTCCCAAATCCAAATAAATTCATTACTATTTCCCCTTATTTTATTACTTTTTTCTTGGGAAAATAAAATCACGGAGGATTTTTGGCAGTCTCATCTCCCCACCTTTAATCTCCTGCAAGTCTTTTTCCTTCAAGGCTACAAACTGTTCCAATTTAACTGTGTTTTTCATAATAAAATCTCCTAAAATGTTTTTTCTTGTAAGCTAACTTACAAAAACCATTATACAAAATGGAATTTCGTTTTAGATAAAATTCTCTCAACTGTCATTTTTTTCTCCTCAAGTGTACTTTTTTAAGAAAAAAGCCGGGAAAATTCCCAGCTTTGCTACTATATTGATCCCAGCAGGATTCGAACCTGCGACCGTTCGCTTAGAAGGCGAATGCTCTATCCAGCTGAGCTATGAGACCTAACACAATCATTCTACCAAAAATTCAATTAAAAGTCAATTTTCTATTTATGATAGGGTGATCCCTGCTGAATCGTAAAAGCGCGATAGATTTGTTCAACAAGGACTAATCTCATTAACTGATGTGGTAAAGTTAGACGGCCAAAACTAACAGAAAGATTGGCTCTCTTTTTTACATCCTGTGCTAATCCCAGACTCCCTCCAATAATAAGTGTAAGAGTAGAAAATCCTTTTATAGAAGCTTCTTCTAACTGCTTACTAAATTCTTCTGAAGAAAGTGTTTTCCCCTCAATGGCTAACACAATAACAAAATCACGATCACCAACTTTTGATAAAATTCTCTGACCTTCTATTTCTAAAATCTTTTGATTTTCTGACTCACTGGCCTTATCTGGTGTTTTTTCATCTGCTAGCTCAATCATTTCAAGTTTAGCAAATCGAGAAATTCGTTTTGAATACTCTGCAATACCATCTTTTAAATACTTTTCTTTCAGTTTCCCAACTGTTACAACTTTAATTTTCATGACTCTATTCTAACATATTCTCTATTTTTTCACATCTTATTCACAAAATAAAAATAGATTTCAATTGAGAAAATCACAATTTTCAAAGAGTTATCCACAGTTTGTGTAAAACTTTTTGTGTTTAAGTTATAATTAAGCTAGTCAGTTTATACTTTCAGTAATTCAAAAATATGGAGGCAAATATGAAACATTTAAAAACATTTTACAAAAAAGGGTTTCAATTATTAGTCGTTATCGTCATTAGCTTTTTTAGTGGAGCCTTGGGTAGTTTTTCAATAGCTCAACTAACTCAAAAAAGTACTGTAAGCAACTCTAACAACAATAATACTATTACACAAACTGCCTATAAGAACGAAAATTCAACAACACAGGCTGTTAACAAAGTAAAAGATGCTGTTGTTTCTGTTATTACTTATTCGGCAAACAGACAAAATAGCGTATTTGGCAATGATGATACTGATACAGATTCTCAGCAAATCTCTAGTGAAGGATCTGGAGTTATTTATAAAAAGAATGATAAAGAAGCTTACATCGTCACCAACAATCACGTTATAAATGGCGCCAGCAAAGTAGATATTCGATTGTCAGATGGGACTAAAGTACCTGGAGAAATTGTCGGAGCTGACACTTTCTCTGATATTGCTGTCGTCAAAATCTCTTCAGAAAAAGTTACAACAGTAGCTGAGTTTGGTGATTCTAGCAAGTTAACCGTAGGAGAAACTGCCATTGCCATCGGTAGCCCATTAGGTTCTGAATATGCTAATACTGTCACTCAGGGTATTGTATCTAGTCTTAATCGAAATGTATCTTTAAAATCTGAAGATGGACAAGCCATTTCTACAAAAGCCATCCAAACTGATACTGCTATCAACCCAGGTAACTCTGGTGGCCCACTAATCAATATTCAAGGACAGGTTATCGGAATTACCTCAAGTAAAATTGCCACAAATGGAGGCACATCTGTAGAAGGACTTGGTTTCGCAATTCCTGCAAATGATGCTATCAATATTATTGAACAGTTAGAAAAGAACGGAAAAGTGACGCGTCCAGCTTTGGGAATCCAAATGGTCAATCTCTCAAATATTAATACAAGTGATATTAGAAGACTTAATATTCCAAGCAGTGTAACATCTGGTGTAGTTGTTCGTTCTGTGCAAAGTAATATGCCTGCAAATGGTCACCTTGAAAAATACGATGTTATTACAAAAGTAGATGACAAGGAGATTGCTTCATCAACAGACTTACAAAGTGCTCTTTACAATCATTCTATCGGAGACACCATTAAAATAACCTACTATCGTAACGGTAAAGAAGAAACTACATCTATTAAACTTGACAAGAGTTCAGGCGATTTAGAATCTTAATTGACATCTATGTAAAGAAAGCTTTACATAAGAGAAAAGATGTGTTAGTGTAGAATCATGGAAAAATTTGAAATGATTTCTATCACAGATATACAAAAAAATCCCTATCAACCCCGAAAAGAATTTGATGGAGAAAAACTAGATGAACTAGCACAGTCTATCAAAGAAAATGGGGTCATTCAACCGATTATTGTTCGTCAATCTCCTGTTATTGGTTATGAAATACTTGCAGGAGAGAGACGCTATCGGGCTTCACTTTTAGCTGGTCTAAGGTCTATCCCAGCTGTTGTTAAACAGCTTTCAGACCAAGAGATGATGGTCCAGTCCATTATTGAAAATTTGCAGAGAGAAAATTTAAATCCAATAGAAGAAGCACGCGCCTATGAATCTCTTGTAGAGAAAGGATTTACCCATGCTGAAATTGCAGATAAAATGGGCAAGTCTCGTCCATACATCAGCAACTCTATTCGCTTGCTGTCCTTGCCAGAACAGATCCTTTCAGAAGTAGAAAATGGCAAACTATCACAAGCCCATGCGCGTTCTCTAGTTGGGTTGAATAAGGAACAACAAGACTATTTCTTTCAACGAATTATAGAAGAAGACATTTCTGTAAGGAAGTTAGAAGCTCTTCTGACAGAGAAAAAACAAAAGAAACTGCAAAAAAATGATCATTTCATACAAAATGAAGAAGAACAGTTAAAAAACTACTCGGATTAGATGTAGAGATTAAACTGTCTAAAAAAGATAGTGGAAAAATTATTATTTCTTTTTCAAATCAAGAAGAATACAGTAGAATTATCAACAGCCTGAAATAAGGCTGTTCTTTTATTTTTTTATCTCACAAGGTTATCCACTATTTTTTTCAATAAAAAGCTTAATGAATCAATAGTTTCTGATTTTATCCCCAACTTGTGGATAAAACTTGGTAACATTGTGGATTATTTTTCACAGCTTGTGGAAAATTCTTGTTCTCTATGGTAAAATAGGTCTAGTATTAAACTTTTAATAGTAAAGGAGGAGAAAGGATTGAAAGAAAAACAATTTTGGAATCGTATATTAGAATTTGCTCAAGAAAGACTGACTCGATCCATGTATGATTTCTATGCTATTCAAGCTGAACTCATCAAGGTAGAGGAAAATGTTGCCACTATATTTTTACCACGATCTGAAATGGAAATGGTCTGGGAAAAACAACTAAAAGATATTATTGTAGTTGCCGGATTTGAAATTTATGATGCTGAGATAACTCCCCACTATATTTTCACCAAACCTCAAGATACGGCTATCTCACAAGTTGAAGAAGCTACAATTTCAACTCTTTATGACTATAGTCCAAAGTTAGCATCTATTCCTTATTCGGATACGGGATTAAAAGAAAAGTATACCTTTGATAATTTTATTCAAGGGGATGGAAATGTTTGGGCAGTATCAGCCGCTTTGGCTGTCTCTGAAGATTTAGCCTTGACCTATAATCCTCTTTTTATCTATGGAGGACCTGGGCTTGGTAAGACTCACCTGTTAAACGCTATTGGAAATGAAATTCTAAAAAATATTCCCAATGCGCGTGTCAAATACATACCTGCTGAAAGCTTTATTAATGACTTTCTTGATCACCTAAGACTTGGGGAAATGGAAAAGTTTAAAAAGACCTACCGCAGTCTTGATCTTTTGTTAATCGATGATATCCAGTCACTCAGCGGAAAAAAAGTCGCAACTCAGGAAGAATTTTTCAATACCTTTAACGCCCTTCATGACAAGCAAAAACAG
>NZ_AFUF01000004.1 GCF_000222785.1 Streptococcus mitis SK569
AACGCCTGTTCCTGAACGAGTAGCGGGTATTGATTTGATGCAATGTCTTTTAGAGTTGTCGAATAAAAAAGGATATTCAGTTTACTTTTTTGGAGCAAAAGAAGAAGTTTTGCAAGATATGCTTAAAGTATTTAAGATAGATTATCCAAATTTGATAGTTATTGGGCACAGGAATGGCTATTTTTCTGAAAATGATGAGAAAGATATTCAAGAAGATATTCGTGAAAAGACCCCTGATTTTGTGTTTGTTGGTATTACGTCTCCTAAAAAAGAATATATTATCCAAAAATTTATGGATAACGGTGTCAATTCGGTGTTTATGGGAGTTGGCGGTAGTTTTGATGTATTGTCTGGACATATTCAACGAGCTCCTCTTTGGATGCAAAAATCAAATCTAGAGTGGTTATTCCGTGTAGCTAATGAGCCTAAACGTCTCTTTAAACGTTATTTTGTAGGGAATATTACATTCATAAGAAAAGTTTTAAAAGCAAAAAGAGGTATTAAATATTGAACCAGACAGAGATGATTCACTTAATTCAAAAAGTTGAATTAGATGCTATAAAAGAGTTTAAAAAAATCTGTGAAGAGAATGGTATAGATTTTTTCCTCCGTGGTGGTAGTGTACTTGGCGCAGTCAAATACGACGGCTTTATTCCATGGGATGATGATATGGATATCGCTGTCCCTCGTGAATCATATGATAAGCTGCCAAGTATTTTTAAAGATAGAATTATCGCAGGCAAATATCAGGTTCTTGCTTATCAATATTGCGACACTTTACATTGCTACTTTCCTCGATTATTCCTTTTAGAAGATGAAAGAATACGTTTGGGTTTGCCCCGAAATACTAATTTAGGATTGCATTTGATTGATATCATTCCTTTGGACGGTGCTCCAAATCATTCGGTTCTAAGAAAGATTTACTTTGGTAAAGTATACTGGTATCGTTTTTTAGCAAGTTTAGGCACAACTTATGTTGGTGACCATGTGGATATGCATTCCGCTAAGCAAAAACTAATTATTGGTTTCTTTAAAAAACTAGGATTTGCAAAACTATTTCCTCAGAATTCTGTATATAGACGTTTGGATAATCTCTATAAAAAGTATGATTGGAAAAAGCAGCAGTATGCTGGGACTATCAATGCTTCTTTATTTGCTAAAGAAGTTATGCCGGTAGGGATTTGGGGAGAAGGAGTAGAGAAGTCTTTTGAGGATACCTCCTTTAAAGTTCCAACGGAGTATGACCGCTACCTTAAAAGACTTTACGGAGAAAACTATCTTCACGAAGAGCCTAGTGATGATGAAAAGAAATCGCATTTAGGAGGACACTAATTTGTTTTGTTATATTATTTTGCATTACAAAGTCTTAGAAGAAACTATTTCTTGTGTTAAATCTATAAAAGAAGGTAATTCTAATGCAAAGCAAATCGTTATTATTGATAATTTCTCTAATAATGGTACTGGTGAAAAACTACAAGAGCTTTATGAATCAGATTCAGAAATTGATGTTTTGATTAACCATGAAAATGCTGGTTTTGCTCGTGGAAATAATGTAGCTTATCAATTTGCTAAGGAAAAGTATAACCCCAATTTCATGGTTATCATGAATAACGATATTGAGATAGAAACAGAAGATTTTGAAAAAATCGTGACAGATATCTATCGTGAGGAAAAATTCCATTTGCTCGGGCCAGATATCTTCTCAACTACTTACCAACTTCACCAAAATCCAAAACGGTTGACACATTATACTTATGAAGAAGTTAAAGCTCTAAATGAAAAATTTAAAAAAGGGAGCCAAGTTAGTATAGCTTTAAAAATCAAATGTTGGTTGAAAGCTAGTAAAGTTCTTCGAACAGCAATCTATCAAAATAGACGTAAAAAAGGCTCAGTGGACTATAGAAAACAGGTAGAAAACCCAATTCTTCATGGTTCCTTTATCGTATATTCGAGAGATTTTATCGAAAAAGAGGAGTATGCTTTTAACC
>NZ_AFUF01000003.1 GCF_000222785.1 Streptococcus mitis SK569
GCTGATTCAGAAGCTGATGTGCTTGCTGACTCTGACGCACTTGTTGATACCGATTCAGATGCACTTGTTGATGCTGACTCAGAAGCTGATGTGCTTGCTGACTCTGACGCACTTGTTGATGCTGACTCAGAAGCGCTTGTGCTTGCTGATTCTGATGCACTTGTTGATGCTGATTCAGAAGCCGATGTACTTGCTGACTCTGACGCACTTGTTGATGCTGACTCAGAAGCGCTTGTGCTTGCTGATTCTGATGCACTTGTTGATGCTGACTCAGAAGCTGATGTACTTGCTGATTCTGATGCACTTGTTGATGCTGATTCAGAAGCCGATGTACTTGCTGATTCAGAAGCCGATGTACTTGCTGACTCTGACGCACTTGTTGATGCTGACTCAGAAGCGCTTGTGCTTGCTGATTCTGATGCACTTGTTGATGCTGATTCAGAAGCCGATGTACTTGCTGATTCTGATGCACTTGTTGATGCTGATTCAGAAGCCGATGTACTTGCTGACTCTGACGCACTTGTTGATGCTGACTCAGAAGCGCTTGTGCTTGCTGATTCTGATGCACTTGTTGATGCTGATTCAGAAGCCGATGTACTTGCTGACTCTGACGCACTTGTTGATGCTGACTCAGAAGCGCTTGTGCTTGCTGATTCTGATGCACTTGTTGATGCTGATTCAGAAGCCGATGTACTTGCTGATTCTGACGCACTTGTTGATGCCGATTCAGAAGCTGATGTACTTGCTGACTCTGACGCACTTGTTGATGCTGATTCAGAAGCTGATGTGCTTGCTGATTCTGATGCACTTGTTGATGCTGATTCAGAAGCCGATGTACTTGCTGACTCTGACGCACTTGTTGATGCTGACTCAGAAGCGCTTGTGCTTGCTGACTCTGATGCACTTGTTGATGCTGATTCAGAAGCCGATGTACTTGCTGATACTGATGCACTTGTTGATGCTGACTCAGAAGCGCTTGTGCTTGCTGATTCTGATGCACTTGTTGATGCTGACTCAGAAGCGCTTGTGCTTGCTGATTCTGATGCACTTGTTGATGCTGATTCAGAAGCCGATGTACTTGCTGATTCTGACGCACTTGTTGATGCTGATTCAGAAGCCGATGTACTTGCTGATTCTGACGCACTTGTTGATGCCGATTCAGAAGCTGATGTACTTGCTGACTCTGACGCACTTGTTGATGCTGATTCAGAAGCTGATGTGCTTGCTGACTCTGACGCACTTGTTGACGCTGATTCAGAAGCTGATGTACTTGCTGACTCTGACGCACTTGTTGATGCTGATTCAGAAGCCGATGTACTTGCTGATTCTGATGCACTTGTTGATGCTGATTCAGAAGCCGATGTGCTTGCTGACTCTGATGCACTTGTTGATGCTGATTCAGAAGCTGATGTGCTTGCTGATTCTGATGCACTTGTTGATGCTGATTCAGAAGCCGATGTACTTGCTGACTCTGACGCACTTGTTGATGCTGACGTGCTAGCCGATGTGCTTGCACTTGTTGATGCTGATGTACTTGCTGATGTGCTTGCACTTGTTGATGCTGACGTACTTGCTGATGTACTTGCGCTTGTTGATGCTGACGTGCTAGCCGATGTACTTGCGCTTGTTGATGCTGACGTACTTGCTGACGTGCTTGCGCTTGTTGATGCTGACGTACTTGCTGATGTGCTTGCACTTGTTGATGCTGACGTGCTAGCCGATGTACTTGCGCTTGTTGATGCTGACGTACTTGCTGATGTGCTTGCACTTGTTGATGCTGACGTACTTGCTGATGTACTTGCGCTTGTTGATGCTGACGTACTTGCTGATGTACTTGCGCTTGTTGATGCTGACGTACTTGCTGATGTACTTGCTGACGTACTTGCACTTATTGAAGCAGATGTGCTTGCTGACGTACTTGCGCTCGTTGAAGCAGATGTGCTTGCACTTGTTGATGCTGACGTACTTGCTGATGTGCTTGCACTTGTTGAAGCCGATGTACTTGCTGACGTACTTGCACTTGTTGATGCTGATGTACTTGCTGATGTGCTTGCACTTGTTGATGCTGACGTACTTGCTGATGTACTTGCTGACGTACTTGCACTTATTGAAGCAGATGTGCTTGCTGACGTACTTGCGCTCGTTGAAGCAGATGTGCTAGCCGATGTACTTGCGCTTGTTGAAGCCGATGTACTTGCTGACGTGCTTGCACTTGTTGACGCTGATTCAGATGCTGATGTTGATGCACTTGTTGACGCTGACTCAGATGCTGATGTTGATGCACTTGTGCTTGCTGACGTACTTGCGCTTGTTGATGCTGACGTACTTGCTGACGTGCTAGCCGATGTACTTGCGCTTGTTGAAGCCGATGTACTTGCTGACGTGCTTGCGCTTGTTGATGCTGATGTACTTGCTGATGTACTTGCTGACGTACTTGCACTTATTGAAGCAGATGTGCTTGCTGACGTACTTGCGCTCGTTGAAGCAGATGTGCTTGCTGACGTGCTTGCGCTTGTTGAAGCAGATGTGCTTGCTGACGTGCTAGCCGATGTACTTGCGCTTGTTGATGCTGACGTACTTGCTGATGTGCTTGCACTTGTTGATGCTGACGTACTTGCTGATGTACTTGCGCTTGTGCTTGCTGACTCAGATGCTGATGTGCTTGCACTTGTTGAAGCGGATGTACTTGCTGATGTGCTTGCACTTGTTGAAGCAGACGTGCTTGCGCTTGTTGAAGCGGATGTACTTGCTGACGTACTTGCACTGGTTGAAGCGGATGTACTTGCTGAGGTGCTTGCACTTGTTGAAGCAGATGTACTTGCTGACGTACTTGCACTTACTGACGCTGATGTCGATGCACTAGTCATTGCACTTACTGATGCGCTTGTTGACGCTGACACTGATGCACTGGTTGACGCTGACTCAGAACGATATTTCTTGTCTGAAACAGTTTCATCTTGACTATAGACCGTCGGTGCATATGGTTGATTACCAGATGTTACTTTAGCGTTATCTTTATAATAAACTGTTGCAACACCGCTGTCACTTACATCAATGCTAGAAATACGATCACGACCGTTTGGAGTCACTTTATCATGAGCTTTTCTGATTTCTTCGCGAACTTTTTCCTTATCAGATTCCGATAAATGATTTTTGTCCTTGACTTCAGTCAAGTCAATAGCAGGCTTCTTAAACAAGTTCTGCAACTGATCTTGTTGAATCCGAATTTCTCCTACGTCAACAGAGTTACCACTCGGATCTGTAGCATTGAGCCAACGACCCCAAGTGTTTCCTGATCTCCACGTAAGATCTTTATTAGCAACCGCATTAATAGTAAAGGTAGTCTGGTCATCATTGGTCAAGGTATTGATAATATTTGTGATAGGACCAGTTCCCCACTCAGGTCTGTTTTCGAAGAAGTCCGTCAAGTCTTTTCTATTACCAGAGACCTTCAGTGTGACTAATTTACCACTATTATCTTTACCCGTATAAGTAATCTGGATATTGTCCCCAGCATAGAACAAGTAACGACCATTGCCATCTCTCTTAGGCTCTTGACCATTTACTTTGACTGTGTAAGTAATTGTTGGTTTCACACGTTCAGGAGTAATTGTACTAGTCGTTACCTCCGAATTGAGACCAGCAACTGTAGATTTAGCAGTCACATCCCCCGTTGGAAGAAGTCCATTGTTGCCGTCGTAAGCTTTTTGCAACTCAGTAGGTTCAAAAGTAACGCTCGTTTCATTGTCTTTGACAGTTTTTGTAAATGTGTGACCTGCTAAAGTCAAGGTTACAAGAGCTCCAGGTGTTACATTTGTAACAACGATCGAACGTTTTGGCAAACCACCCGTTTCATTAGTAGAATCAACTGAGATAGCTGGCGCTTGTGGGTTGACCTTAATGGTTACATCTACCGTTCTACTATTAGCATCTCCATTGTATGATCCTTGTGGTAGAGTGACTTTCACTTTTCGCGTGTAAACTCCTGCATTTGCAACCATAGCATCATCAGGAGCCTGAACCCAACTGAAGGCAGTTCCTGTTGGGAAGGATACACTTGTATTCGAATTTTTAAGTGCCTCTCCTGGCTTCGCAATAATATCTGCCAATGGAGCCTTATTCCCCACAGTTGTAACATACTCCTGTTTAGCTACAGGATCAACAACTGTATAATCAAAGCTTGTCTCACTTGTTAAGGCTGGATTGCTAGAAGATACTGTACCAAAACGACCGTTAGGATAAGAAGCAATTACTGTATAGGTTGTACTGTGACTTTTAGCTTCTGATCCCGTAGTATGCCAAATTCCTCCAAATTGTTGTTTCCCAACAGGGGTCGTAATTTCGTTACCTTGATTATTTATTTTATACTTATAAGACCAAGTTGCTACATCTTTTAATCCTGGTTCATCTAGGTTTGTATACTGTCCAATAGTACCACCGATATTATTAGCCCAGTCTCCGCCAGTAACCTTATCATTACCTTGATCTGACTTAAAGGCATAGAACTTACCTGTCACACCATTGTGAGTTTTGGTCTCAACTTTCGGATAAACAGTATATTTGTAAGAAATATCTTTAGATACACCTTTAGAATCCGTAACCGTCAAAGTAGCTGTTTTATCACCAGGTGTTGATAAATCTAGAGTTCCTTGTTTCCAAACCACCCTTGTATTTGAAGGCAACTCTGTGCCATCAGCAGATTTGATAAAATTACGAGCTGTCAAGCTATTCGCATTCTCTCCTGCAACCGCGTAGAAGCGATCTGATCTAGTTTGATAATTTTGTTCTAGTTTAGGAGTAACTGTTCTGGACGTTCCATCTTTATAGGTAATCAATACACTTCCATCATTCTGTTGAGTGTATGTACTGATACGATGTTTATCCTTTGGATAGGCATTTTCAACAGCTGCTTTGATTGCACTCTTATCTGCAGGGGTTAAATTACTAATATCTCGAACTGTTATTGGGGGAATCTTCACTTCTCCCAATCTATCTTTCAACTCACCCTGTTTAAGAACAAAGGTAGTTCCGTCTGATCGGAGATTTGAAAAATCATCTGCAGTTATAGAACGTGTAATTCTATTACCAGAAGCATATCTCAAATCTGCATTAATAGTTCCTGTAACAGTTGTCGTAGCTGGTTGCTTATCAGTAGCTGTAGTCTTAGTTGATACTTTATTGATAACAGTTGTTCCCCATGTATCATTATGGAAAAGATTGTTAATTTCAGGAGTCCCTGGTCCTCCATTACGAACTTCTGTATTTTTGACAACACCACTATTATCTTTGAACTTAGCTGTAAATGCTAATGAATCTCCAGAATAGAAAGTATATACAGGGGTACCATTTTCCGATGTTTTAGGAGCATCTGACCATGTGTTATCGTCATTCTTTACTTTCACTACCGTATCAATAACTTGTGGCTTTTCTGTTTCAGGTGTAATAGCAACTGTCCTTACATCCGATTCCAAAGTTTCATTTGAATTCGTTACAGGATTAGTAAATGCCTTACTTTGTTTAACTGTTACATTTCCTGTCGGAAGCAAGCCATTTCCATCTGCAACCTCGGTAGAAGAGAAGGTTACATTCCCTGCATTATCAGCTTGTTTAGTAAGAGTTTTTCCACCGATTGTCAAAGTAACCTGCGCATTTGGTAGAGCATTTGTGACAGTAATTCCTTTATTTGAAAGACCACCTGTATTTGTTACTTGATCATCTGAAATTTGTGGTGGGTTCGGTCTAACTTTGATAGTTACAGGAACATTTGTAGCATTCCTTGATTGAGTTGTTGAACCCTGTGGTAAAGTAACTCTAGCTTCTTTCTTATAGATACCTGGTGCTGAAGCATCTGGTGTAGATACCCAATTATAAGTTGTTCCAGTAGGAATCGCCACACTAGAATTAGAATTTTTAAGTGCATTGCCCGGATTTGCAATAATATCATTTAGCGGAGTTGTATCCCCAACTTTTGTAGTATACTCTTGTTTAGCTACTGGATCAACTACTGTATAATCAAACGTCACTGCACTTGTGAGAGCAGGATTTGAAGCTGTTACATCACCAAGACGTCCTTTAGGATAGGTCGCTTTAGCGGTATAGGTTGTACGGTGTGTTGTTGCTGAATCAGCAGTTGTATGCCAGACAGTACTAAAGGCTGGAGAACCATCTTGTTTGCTTAGAGGTGCGGACTGGTTGTTATTCAGACGATACTCATAAGAAAACGTCGCCCCTGAAGGAAGGGAATCATTATTGAGATAAAGATATGAAAATCCACCAATATTATTAGCGTAGCTTCCAGCAACAGTTACATCTTTACCTGGAACTGCTTTAAAGGCATAAAACTTACCAGTAACTCCATTATTGGTTTTAGTTTCAATCTTTGGATAAACAGTATAATTATAAGTTAAATCTGTTGTAGTTCTGTCTGGGTGTGTTACCGTTAAGGTTGCAGCTCGACTACCTACTTCCATTGTAGGAGCTTGTTTCCATGCAAATGTTGTCCCACTAGGGAGGTCAGATGCTCCGCCAACTGGACGCACAAGACTTCTTGGATTTATATTAGACAGCGACTCATTACTTACCGCATAGAAAGTATCGGTCACCTTTTCAACACCATATTTCAGATTTGAATTGACTGTATCCTGGGTACGATCTCGATAAGTAATGGTTACAACGCCATTATCTGCTACACTTAAGGAACCTTCTTCAGTTCCTTTTTTATAGTCTGTACTTGAAAGAATGCTTGCATTGGCTGTTCTAAAGTTAGCCAAGACTTGCTCTTTTTCCGCTTGACTTAGATGTTCTTTGTCATTAACTGTGACCGTCGCACCACGCACAGGCTCGTTACGTTCATTAAAGCCTCTGATATTAAGAGTCATCTCTGCCTTAGCTGTTAGACCATCAGTATCTGTTACAATATATTGAATAATGTGCGCACCAGGTTTATACGGTTCCCAAGCCCCGTCTGCACGACCAGGATTTCCTATTCCGTTGTTTCGACCAATTGTCCCAACAATTTTTACATTATATGATGTCTGGTATCCTGTAAATTTACCATATTTATCATATGCTGCAAGATCACCATAACCATTTCTGCTAGTAGCTGGATAATTAGGAGCAGCTAAGCCAGTGATAATTGTATTCTTAGGTCCTGGATCTAATCTTACCATGCCCTTATCATCACTCATTGGCATGTTGATTTCGGAGATAGAGTCGTCATTAAAATAGGTAACAGTCTCAGGCAAGCTAATCGAAGGTTTCTGAGATGCCGTACGGCTCTGACCTGCTGCACGGTCCTGACCTGCCCTACCAGTTGGAACGGTTGAACTTATTGAACCGCTATAATTTCCAGAAGTATCCGCACTTGTAAACGGTTGACTGCTTGTAGCAACTTTTGCGTTCAAGCTTGCAGCTTTCGACTGCTTATTTACAGTGGCATGAACTTCTATTGTTGCCTCCAAGTTTCTGTTTAAATCATGGCGTTTATTGAAAATGTACTCATTCCCTGAACCACCACGCTTCTCCATCTCTTGTCCATTAAAGGTCACACGAGTAATAGTCGTATTGGAATCTACATCCGCAATCACCCCAGCATAATTCAAAGGTTTATCCGCATGCATATTGATACGCCAAACAACTTCGTTAGTATTTGGATTATAATTAGTAGACGCAATTGAAGCTTTTGTTCCATGACTAGAGAATGATGCTCTAGGAGAAGATCCTCTCTCTATCGCTTGTCCATTACGGCCATCACGTTGACCTGAATTAGCACGCAAAACTGCATTAGCAATAGAGTTACGAGCTGAAGTTGCCGTGTTAATAACGCTACCAAGATCAGCAGTTGGATCCTTTAAAGCTGACTCAATCTCAGTAATGGCAGTTTCCACCTTAAGGATGGCTGCACTGGTATCTGGAAGATCTGCCGCCTTAGCTAAATATTCACCCATTTCAGCTGAAATTTTAGCTAGCTTTTTACGATCTTCTTCATTTTTCTTTGTAGATACTTCTACCGATGACAAGGCACCAGCAGTCACTCCTGCCAAGCTTGTTAATTCGGAAGTTTTCTCTATCAAACCTGTTGCTGACTTAGCAGAATCCAAGACAGGTGCAGACAAATTAGAGTTTGGCAAGCCTTGACTAACTACTTGATTTTCAGCTGAAGCAGATTCGGATTGTCCAGCAGTTTCAACACTAGCAGTGCTAGTCGCAACCGAACTACCCCCAGAATTAACCACCAACTGACTAGAACTTACAGAAGTACTTTCTGACACACTTGCTGAAACTGAAGCACTTGTCGACGCACTAACAGAAGCCGAAGTACTTTCTGACACACTTGCAGAAGTGCTAGCGCTCACTGATTGGCTAGCAGAAGTAGATTCTGAACTAGACACACTCTCGCTTTCTGAGTGTGATAAGCTTGCCGATTCTTCTGGATTTGCTTTCGAAACAGATCCAAGAACGACTGAATCATTTGTAGCTAAAACATCCGATGACTCTAATGTCTTTTCAAGAGCAACCGCATCATTAGCATGAACAGTAGTTTGTGTTGCCACTGCTCCGCCTAATACAGCTCCTGTAGCTGCAAGGCCCCTTATAATATCAAGGCCGGTAATTGTATTGTTTGTTTGGTTCTCAACGACTTCGGTCATAACCTGAGTAGTGTCAACACTACCACGGAAAACTTTTAACAAACCAAATAAAGAAGTGGAAGCCCGTAGCCAATGCTTACCGGATTTCACTAACTTATAGCGGGTCACACGATCAGTTTCACGATATTGACCCTCTTGACGTCTGAAAAACATGCTATCTCCTTTTCTAAACTTAAATCAAGGGTAAAATTTACCCTATTTTAAGTTATTCTTTGATATTATAAAAAAAATTGATTTAAAAATCAATAGAATTCAAAAAAATAGTACTATATAATAACGTTTTATGTTTAAAACAAATCTTTTTATAGACAGAGCAAACGCATATTTAATATATATATATATATATATAT
>NZ_AFUF01000002.1 GCF_000222785.1 Streptococcus mitis SK569
GTCCCCCATCTGGACAGATTGCATAAAGGAACGAGAAGAAACCTGATCAGAATAAGTACGAAACTCTTTTTTCGTGAGTGTAGTTAGTGCCATATACTTACTTTCTATGTTTTTTCTTAATGTTTTACGGAAATCAAGAGCAAGTCTTAACAGAGGATAGAGAGGATGAGTGGGCATTGTAAATTCACCCAAATATTCTTCAATCGTTGGATTAAATTTTTCCTTAAACTGATAAAGTCCACCATTGAGAGAGTTTTCAACACCACCTAAATTTTGCCACACCATACCTCGCTCAAAGGCATAGCGAGCCGTTTCATACCAAGTTAAAATTGGTGCATTGTAACGTTTAAAATCATCATCCATACCAGCATATAGATTGACAGAGGTAGTACCAAATTCCAAACTTAAAGTAGCCGATAAAGGAATGTTTGATTTTCCCATATTCATATATCCCTGCAAGAAATCTATTTCCTCTTCTAAACGTTCTTTTTCTTTTATATTTTCCTGAACTTTTGAAGATTTGGTTGCATCATTAAATTTTTCTGCAACTACTCTATTTTTTTCTAACTGTTCTTCTAATTCTCTTAAACGCTTAGAAACATCCAAACTCGTTAGCGTGATATAGGAATCTTCTTTGAAGTTATCTAATAATTTTTTATAATAGGCTTCGTTTCTTAAATGAATCTCTTTGCGCTTCTCAGTTTTTTTCATCAACTCCGAAAATGAATCTAATAGTTCCAGTCCACCATATTGAATTTCAAGCCCTTTGTTTCGTGCTGTTCGGATAGCTTGCCTCGTTGATTTAGAAAGTTTATCTTCTTCAAAATTTTCCTTATATATTTTCGCCTGAATACGAGGCTGAATGGTGTCATCCATCTCGATTGTCTGCCCAGACCATTCCACTCCTAATTGCCCTAAAATATCAACAATAGCAAGACTTTCAGGATATTCTCTTTTATCTTGATTGACCAAATGTTGAGATAGACAAATGCTTGGATCGAAAGTCACAAAAACCGCTCTCTTACTGCGAGCATAAGACTTAATAGACTGCAGGACAAACTTTAAAAGTTCTGTATCCCTGTAATCCAATATAGGACCTCTTGGAATATAAAACATTTTATACCCCAAAGGCAGAGATTTTATGAGAATACTAGCCACAGCCAGTAAGTCCTCCCCTTCATAGACACCAAGCCTCTCATGATTCCAATCAGATTTCACTTTTTCCCAAGCACTGCTTTGTAATAGATTAACCATGGGATGTTCTTTTACAAAACCATCATACTCTGATAGTGGTATCCCAAGCTGATAACGATACATATTTTTCTCTCTTTCAACTAGTATCTCTCTACTATTTTACTATTTTCGATTAAAAAGTCTAGCGAAAATAGACTTCCATCAATGTTTTTAAGCCAAGAATAACTATAAATGGTGGTTTATTTATAAAAAATTAGCTCAATCTCTCTTCTAATTTGAAATCAATCGGTAGGGTTTTTAAAAACCGTTCCAATTGTTTTTCCCAGTAGTACCACTCGTGAGTTCCAGCGCTATGGCTATAGGTCACATCAAAGCCCAGTACTTTAAGATTTTTCACTGCTAGATTATTGGCTTCATACAAGAAATCCTGCTCGCCACACCAAGCCCATAGCTTGGTCTTTTTATCCGATGTTTTAGCCAAACTTTCAAGAGAATAAGGGCTAGCTGTCCAATCTTTAATCTCCCCAAACACACCTCTCCAATAAGCTGGCGTTCCCAAATTTTGGCTTTCAGGAGAAAAATCTTGAAAGCTCAGGGCGCCTGAAAAACTAGCTCCGTGAGAAAAACGATTTGTTGCAAGAGCCAGTTTAAAGCAACCATAGCCTCCCATAGAGAGGCCAGCGATAAAGGTCTTTTCACGCTTACTGGTCATGTTAGGGAAGAAGCGTTTCAGAACCTGTGGCAATTCCTCTGCTAGAGCTGTGTAATAGTCAAAACCATATTGGGTATCGGTGTACCAACCATTGCTGGTATTGGGCATGACGACTATGAGATTAGTTCCTCGAAGCAATCGTTCTACGTTGGTCCGCTTGAGCCAGCTATTATGATTACCAGACATCCCATGCAAAAGATACAAGACAGGGATATCTTTACATTCTGGATCTTCCACTCGATTGGCATCAGGGTAGAGGACATTCACTCCCCACTCCATATCCAATACCTGTGAGTAATACTCAATTTTCATTACTGCCATGATTTTCTCCTTCTATTTTCCGATAAGAAAAAGCCGAAATTCGACTTTCTCTCTGTTTATTTCAAAGATTATTTCGCTTCCATCACCACTGGTAAAATAGCTGGACGGCGCTTGGTTTGATCAAAGAGGTACTTGGTCAGATTATCACGAACCTTCCCTTTAAGGTCTGCCCAGTCAAAGTCATCTCCTTGAAGATACTCTTCCACCGTTTGGTTAATCAATTCTGAACTTTCACGGAGAATATCGCGGCTCTTCTTGAGATAAACAAACCCACGCGTGTGAACACGAGCCTTGGCCACAATTTTCTTCTCACGACGGTTAACAGTAATTGCTACGATGAAAATACCATCCTCTGACAAGACCTTACGGTCACGAAGAACCACATTCCCAATATCACCAATAGCATTCCCGTCAATCAAGACATCCCCTGCCGAAACCGCTCCAGCTGGGACAAAGTCCCCATTCTCATAAGCCATGCTGGTTCCCTTTTTAGGAATAAAAATGCGTTCTGGCAACATCCCAACTGCCATAGCAGCCTTAGCATGGGCATCCAACTCACGGTATTCCCCCTGAATCGGGAAGAGATACTTAGGTTGCAAGAGATTAATCATCAACTGCAAATCACGCGCATTCCCGTGGCCTGACACACGTAAGTTTTGGGTGATCAATTTGACAACACCACCAGCTTGGTAAATCATATTTTCCACACGCGCCATGACTGCTTCTTTAGCGATAGACGGAGTCGTTACGATATAGACCAGGTCACCGTCCTTGATTTCCACATAACGGTGGCGACCAATCGACATCTTACGAAGACCATTGATAGGCTCACCCATACGACCTGTCTCAAGGATGATCAACTCATGGTCTTCAAAACGAGACATATCTTTTGGTTTGATCAAAAGACTTTCGTTAGCTAGAGACAATTTCTTGAGGCGAATCGCAGTACGGACGATATTTTCAATATCAAACCCTGTCAAGACCACGCGACGGCCTGTTGCATCCGCAGCGTCAAATACCTGCTGGATACGAGAGAGGTTGCTGGCTACCGCCGCAACAATGATACGCCCCTCCCAGTCTGCAATGGTTTGAGTGATCTCGTCCCCAACTTCACTTTCGCTAGCCACTTGAATATTACTATCTGCATTGGCTGAATCGCTAAGCAGAGCTAGAACTCCATCACGACCGATTTCTGCCAAACGAGCGAAGTCTGTCGCATAGGATTCACTAGCTGTCTGGTCAAATTTGAAGTCACCTGTATAAACGATACTACCTTCAGTTGTCTTCAAGACAACACCCAGACTTTCTGGGATAGAGTGAGTCGTACGGAAGAAGGACACCACAGTCCCTCCAAAATCAATCTCCGAATCCTCATCAATGACATGAAAATCATTAAATTTCTTAACTGTGTCATTTCCTTTGACAAAGAGTTTGGCCAACTCAATGGTCAACTCAGAGCCAAATACAGGTACCTTGGCTTCAGCCAAGAGATAAGGCAGAGCACCAATGGCATCCGCATGGCCGTGAGTCAAGAAGACCCCAGCAATACGGTCGCTATTTTCAAAAAGGTAGTCCATATTGGGAATGACTACGTCCACCCCTAGTTGTTCATTTTCAGGGTATTTCAGACCTGCATCCAAAACGAAAATAGACCCATCGATTTCAGCGATATACATATTTTTCCCGTTTTCACGTACACCACCAAGTGTTGTTAAACTGATATTACTCATTTTTCCTCCGAAAGCTTAATTTATCTTGATTATAGGGTTGCTTGCCCTTTTATTCTAAAAGCACTATCACTTTTAGCCGAATCTTTTCCTACCATTATACCATTTTTTTGATGATTTTCAAAATGAAGATTCGTTTTCAAAAAAGAGCTGGTTGCCCAACTCTTTCCTACGTCTACTCTTTTTCCATTAAAAAGTCATAAATTTCTTGCACGGTACCTAGCGCCATCATTTCTTGATCTTTGACGGTTTGTTTGAGATTTTGGTAAATCTGACTTTCTCCGATTTCTCGCTTCGGCGCTTCTTTATTGACTGTCATGACACCATCTTTAATCATCACAAAGCCTAGTTCTTCAAAAACTTGAATCATCTTGACCAGCAAGATTTGTTGAATATTGAGATAAGCAGCCAAATCTTTCAGCTTGTAGCGAATATCAAACTCTGGAAACTGGTAAATGGTCTTGTACAATTTGGCAAACTGCTCTCTAGTCCCATACCCTGTCAGATAGTAGGCCTTGTCAATATCATTTTTGAAATAGACAGCAGAGAAATTCTGTTCCTGAAAAATGGTCTTCAGCTGAGTAATATCTTCAGGAATAGTTTTTACGACAACAGCTTCACTAGTAGCTATATCTGGCAGTTTTCCAGCAAAATCCAAGACTGGAACCCCTTCTGGCAGGACTGCGTTTTTCCCACGGATGTTAAAGAGCTGAACACCCTCCACACGCGCATCCACCATCATCAACTGCAGGGCAGTTTGGCCATTCCATTGGTTGACAGACAATTTGACTGCCAACTCTAGATTCTTGGTTTGAGAAAACTCTGTCGCCCATCTGCCTTGGCCAAAGGCTACCACTTCAAAACTCGCCTCACCCTTGGAAATTTTCAGCTTGAGATGGGCATTGCCTGCCCCCATAGTACGGGCACTTTCAACCTGAAAATCCTTGATATAAAAGACAGGTTTCTGATTGTCCATTCCAAAAGGTGCCAAACGCTCAAAGTTCTTGACTGTTTCCAAGCTAAGTGTCTCCAAATCCAGCTCTTCATCTAAATTTAACTTGTTCTTGCCAGTAGCATCTGCACCTTTTTCACTAACATAATCTTCCAAGACTTGAGATAAATCTGAAAGTTTCTCAACTTCCAGCGTCATACCAGCCGCACCAGCATGGCCACCAAATGCGATGAAGAGGTCTCGATGGGGATCTAGGGCTTCAAAAATATCGACCGCTTCCACACTACGAGCACTACCCTTGGCACGACCGTCCTCTATATTGAGAACGATGACTGTCTGTCCTAGTTCTTCCAACAAACGACCAGCCACGATTCCTAGAACTCCAGGATTCCAGCCTTCCTTGGCCAAGACTTGGACCTTCTTCTCAAGGTCCACCATGGTCTTAGCTTCTTCATAGATAGACTGGACGATTTCCTTGCGCTCCTCGTTTTTCTGGTGAATCATAAGGGCAATCTCGTGAGCTTCCTCGTCGTCAAATCCAGTCAGCAAATCAATGGCAGGATTGGGATCATCCAAGCGGCCCAAGGCATTCAAACGAGGGGCAATCTGGAAACCAACCGTTTCTTCTGTTACTTCGTTGGCAGCAATCCCAGCCATGTCCAGCATTTCTTGTAGACCAATACGCTGAGTATTCCCCAACATTTCCAGACCATACTGAACCAAGATACGGTTCTCATCCGTCAAACTCACCATATCAGCAATGGTACCAATAGCGACCAAATCAAGCAATTCCACTTGCACTTCTTCTAACAGAGCACACGCCAGCTTGAAAGCCACTCCACAACCAGCCAAATATTTGAAAGGATAGTCCGCATTCGGATGTTCAGGGTGAACGATGGCATAGGCATCAGGCAGGATTTCAGGCATGGAATGGTGGTCAGTCACAATGACATCGACTCCCATAGACTGGGCCAATTCAATAGCCTCATGACCTGCAACCCCATTGTCCACCGTCACAATCAGGGAGATTCCTTCTTGCTCGATAAAATATTTATAGACACTGGCATTAGGGCCATAGCCATCAGTAAAACGATTTGGCAAATAAACACGGCACTCAGCACCAAGCTGTTCCAAACTTTCCTTCACAATCGAAGCTGAAGTCATGCCATCCGCATCGTAGTCTCCATAGATGAGAATATTTTCCCCTTCTTCAATAGCCTGACGAATTCGTTCCACTGCCTTGTCCATATCATGAAGCAGATAAGGGTCATGCAAGTCCTCCAAGGAAGGTTCTAAAAACTTTTTCAGACTTTCTTGGTCCTGAATCCCTCTCTCACATAATAACCGAGCCACCTCAGGACCCAGTCCAGCCTTCTTGGCTATCTTTGTAAAATCCGCATCTTCAACCTGCGGGGCAAATTGCCATTCATAAGTAGGTGTTATCAAAAAGACATCCACTCTTTCTAAGAATTCTATTGCTTCATTATAACATGATTTAGACGTTTTCTCTATCCTGATTGCTTTCTACAAAAATTTTACTAACTTTTTTCTGATATGATTTGACAAGACCATTCTTTTGGTGTAGAATCATGTTATAAAATCTAACACAAAGGAGATTCCTTATGGATTTAGTAGAATTTGAACACGTCGAAAAATATTACGGAGATTACCATGCACTCCGTGACATCAATCTCCGTTTTGAAAAAGGGCAAGTCGTTGTCCTCCTAGGCCCTTCTGGTTCTGGGAAGTCCACTCTTATCCGCACAATCAATGGTTTGGAGGCTGTTGACAAAGGAAGTCTTCTAGTAAATGGTCACCAAGTTGCTGGTGCCAGCCAGAAAGATTTGGTACCGCTTCGCAAGGAAGTCGGCATGGTTTTCCAACATTTTAACCTCTATCCGCATAAAACAGTGTTAGAAAACGTAACACTAGCACCCATAAAAGTTCTAGGAATTGATAAAAAAGAAGCTGAAAAAACAGCCCAAAAATATCTAGAATTTGTAAATATGTGGGACAAGAAAGATTCTTATCCAGCCATGCTATCTGGTGGACAAAAGCAACGGATTGCCATTGCACGTGGACTCGCTATGCATCCGGAACTCCTCCTCTTCGATGAACCAACATCTGCCCTTGACCCTGAAACCATCGGCGATGTTCTAGCAGTTATGCAAAAATTGGCCCAAGATGGTATGAATATGATTGTCGTGACCCATGAAATGGGCTTCGCCCGTGAAGTTGCTGACCGCATTATCTTTATGGCTGACGGCGAAGTTTTAGTAGATACGACTGATGTCGATGACTTTTTCGACAATCCAAGAGAACCTCGTGCCCAACAATTCCTCAGCAAAATCATCAACCATGAAAGTGACAAAGTCAAATAAGGAGGTACCTATGAAAAAGAAATTCTTTTTATCAGCAATATTGATTAGCCTTTTCAGCCTTGTTGCTGTAAAACCAGTCCAGGCTGATACCAGCGTCGCAGATATTCAAAAGAGAGGCGAGCTAGTTGTCGGTGTCAAACAAGACGTTCCCAACTTCGGCTACAAGGATCCCAAGACAGGGACCTATTCTGGTATCGAAACAGACTTGGCCAAGATGGTAGCTGATGAGCTCAAGGTCAAGGTTCGCTATGTGCCTGTCACAGCGCAAACTCGTGGCCCCCTTCTAGACAATGAACAAGTCGATATGGATATCGCGACCTTTACCATCACAGACGAACGCAAAAAACTCTACAACTTCACCAGCCCCTACTACACGGACGCATCTGGCTTTTTGGTCAATAAGTCTGCCAAAATCAAAAGCATTGAAGACCTAAACGGAAAAACCATCGGTGTTGCCCAAGGTTCCATTACCCAACGCCTGATTACTGAACTGGGTAAAAAGAAAGGCCTGAAGTTTAAATTCGTCGAACTTGGTTCCTACCCAGAATTGATTACGTCCCTTCACGCTCATCGAATTGATGCCTTTTCCGTTGACCGTTCTATCCTATCTGGCTACATCAGCAAACGCACAGAACTACTAGATGATAGTTTCAAGCCATCTGACTACGGTATCGTTACCAAGAAATCAAATACCGATCTTAACGACTATCTTGATAACTTGGTTACCAAATGGAGCAAGGATGGCAGTTTGCAAAAACTCTATGACCGCTACAAGCTCAAACCATCTAACCATACTGCAGATTAAGGAGGATACCCCATGACAGATTTATCATCTTGGACAGCCTATTTTCAGGATTTTGGACAATTTTTCAACGGTTTCCTCTTCACCCTTGCCCTAGCGATTGAATCCTTTATCCTCGCTATGGTCTTGGGCATCTTCTTTGGAGCCATGTCAACCAGCAAACGTCCGATTTTGCGCATTTTGGCTCGTATCTTTGTAGAATTTTACCAAAACACTCCCCTCTTGGTGCAGTTTGTTATCGTTTTTTATGGGCTACCTCTTATCAGTGACCATATCATCATGATTCCGATTTATTGGACGGCTGTTCTCTGCGTGGGTCTCTATCACGGCGCCTATATCGCCGAGGTTATTCGCTCAGGAATTCAGTCTATTCCTAGCGGTCAGATGGAGGCTGCCTTGTCACAAGGTTTTACTTATATCAGTGCCATGCGCTTGATTATCTTGCCTCAGGCCTTTCGTATCATTCTCCCTCCTTTGACCAACCAAATCGTCAACCTCATCAAAAATACCTCTACAGTCGCTATCATTTCTGGAGTCGACTTGATGTTTGTGACCAAGTCTTGGTCGGCTCTTAACGGAAACTATATCCCAGCCTTTCTAGGTGCTGCCCTTCTCTACTTTTCTCTCTGCTTCCCTGTTGCCCAGTTTGGTCGCAAGATGGAGCAAGCTAATAAAAAAGCCTATTCACTTTAGGAGGTTACTATGGAATCCATTTTAGAAGTTTTGACCCCAGATAACCTAATCTTTATCTTTAAAGGATTTGGCTTGACCCTCTACATTTCTCTAATTGCTATCGTCCTCTCTACCCTTATCGGTACGGTGTTAGCCGTCATGAGAAATGGCAAAAATCCTATCTTGCGCATTATCTCCAGCATTTATATCGAGTTTGTGCGTAACGTTCCCAACCTCCTCTGGATTTTTACTATCTTTTTGGTTTTCAAAATGAAGTCCACTCCAGCAGGAATCACTGCCTTTACTCTCTTTACCTCAGCAGCCTTGGCTGAGATTATTCGAGGCGGTCTCAATGCCGTAGACAAGGGGCAGTACGAAGCAGGAATGTCACAAGGATTTACTTCTGCACAAATCCTCTACCACATCATTCTCCCACAAGCTATCCGTAAAATGTTGCCAGCCATCATTTCTCAGTTTGTTACCGTGATTAAGGATACCAGCCTCCTCTACTCTGTTATCGCCTTACAAGAACTCTTTGGAGCCAGCCAAATTCTCATGGGCCGTTATTTCGAACCAGAGCAAGTCTTCAGTCTTTATATCCTGATTGCCCTCATCTACTTCAGCTTTAACCTAGCAATTTCTAGTTTGTCTCATATGCTAGCAAAACGTTGGCAACAAGCTGCAGAATAAAAAAACAGCTCTCCAGTTCAATTGGAGAGTTTTTTGATGAGAGTAAACATTTATAGACCTCAATTTGACACCATACTTTTTCTATGATAAAATGTAACAAATTCGTTTACAACAAATCAAATCTAAATGAAATGGAATTTTCTATGAAATCAATCAAAGGATTACTCTTTATCATAGCTAGTTTTATCTTGACTATTTTGACTTGGATGAACACTTCTCCCCAATTCATGATTCCAGGGCTAGCTTTAACAAGCCTATCTCTGACTTTTATCCTAGCCACTCGTCTCCCACTACTAGAAAGTTGGTTTCACGGTTTGGAGAAGGTCTACACCGTCCACAAATTCACAGCCCTTCTCTCCATCATCCTACTAATCTTTCATAATTTTAGTATGGGCGGTTTGTGGGGCTCTCGATTAGCTGCTCAGTTTGGCAACCTTGCCATCTATATCTTTGTCAGCATCATCCTTGTCGCCTATTTAGGCAAATACATCCAATACGAAGCTTGGCGATGGATTCACCGTCTGGTTTATCTAGCTTATATTTTTGGACTCTTTCATGTCTACATGATGATGGGCAATCGTCTCCTTACATTTAATCTTTTAAGTTTTCTTGTTGGTAGCTACTCCCTTTTAGGCTTACTGGCTGGTTTTTATATCATCTTCCTTTATCAAAAGATTGGCTTCCCCTATCTAGGGAAAATTACCAAGCTCAAACGCTTAAACCACGATACTAGAGAAATTCAAATCCATCTTAGCAGACCTTTCAACTATCAATCAGGACAATTTGCCTTCCTAAAGATTTTCCAAGAAGGCTTTGAAAGTGCCCCGCACCCCTTTTCTATCTCAGGAGGTCACGGCCAAACTCTTTACTTTACTGTTAAAAATTCAGGCGACCATACCAAGAATATCTATGACAATCTTCAAGTCGGCAGCAAAGTAAGCGTAGACAGAGCTTACGGACACATGATCATAGAAAAAGGACGAAAAAATCAGGTTTGGATTGCTGGAGGTATTGGGATCACCCCCTTCATCTCTTACATCCGTGAACATCCTATTGTAGATAAAAAGGTTCACTTCTACTATAGCTTCCGTGGAGAAGAAAATGCAGTCTACCTTGATTTGCTCCGTGACTTTGCTCAGAAAAACCCTAATTTTGAACTCCATCTAGTAGACAGTAGGAAAGACGGCTATCTTCATTTTGAACAAAAAGAAGTGCCCGAACATGCAAGCGTCTATATGTGTGGTCCTCTCTCTATGATGAAGTCACTTGCCAAACAGATTAAAAAACAAAATCCAAAAGCAGAGCTTATTTACGAAGGATTCAAGTTCAAATAATTACTCATACTCTCCTGGAATTTCCCAGGAGTTTTTTCTACACAAATACTTAAAAACACTGCCAAATTTCTAGCAGTGCTTTGAGTTTTATTTATCTTAGTAAATTGTTCTTTCAGTTTCTACATCGAAGAAATGTGCTTTGTTCAAGTCAAATCCAAGTTCAACTGTTGCACCTGTTTGCAAGTAGTCACGAGCATCAACTTTAGCAACGAATTCATCTTTACCAACTTGGCAGTAAAGGTGAGATTCTGAACCAAGCAATTCTGATACAGAGATAGTCGCTTTTACAACTGATTCTGGGAATGTTTCAAGGAAAGCAGGTTCTGCATTCACATCTTCTGGACGAATACCGAAGATCAATTCTTTACCTTCATAGCCTTTTTCACGAAGTACTTTTAAAGCGCCTTCTGGAACTTTCAAACGGAAACCGTCTGAAACAATTTCGCTACCAACCAATTTCACATTGATGAAGTTCATAGCTGGGCTTCCAATGAATCCTGCAACGAATTTGTTAACTGGGTTTTTGTAAACTTCTTGAGGAGAACCGATTTGTTCTACACGTCCGATAGTACCTGTACCAGCAGGGTTCTTAGTTGCTGACATGATAACGATACGGTCTGCAAGTGTCATCGCTTCTGTTTGGTCGTGAGTTACGTAGATAGTTGTAGCCCCGATACGACGGTGAATTTTAGCGATTTCAGCACGCATTGATACACGAAGTTTGGCATCCAAGTTTGACAAAGGCTCGTCCATCAAGAATACTTTTGCGTCACGGACGATCGCACGACCCATGGCAACACGTTGACGTTGACCACCTGAAAGGTCAGCTGGTTTACGTTCCAAGAATTCTTTCAATCCAAGGATTTCAGCTGCTTCTTGCACACGTTTGTCGATGTCTTCCTTGCTGTATTTACGCAATTTCAAACCGAAAGCCATGTTATCATAAACAGTCATGTGTGGGTAAAGAGCGTAGTTTTGGAATACCATGGCGATGTCACGGTCTTTTGGAGCTACGTCGTTGACAACCACGCCATCGATAGATGCAGTACCTTCTGTGATGTCTTCAAGACCAGCAATCATACGAAGAGTAGTTGATTTACCACATCCTGAAGGACCTACGAAAACGATAAATTCTTTGTCTTTGATGTCCAAGTTGAAGTCTTCAACTGAGTAGTGTTCGCTGTTTGGATATTTTTTGTAAATGTTTTTAAGATTCAATTCTACCATGAGGTGAACTCCTTTTGTCTTTTGATAGTTTTATTATAGATGAAAACGCTTTACATTTCTATGGCAAGATGAACAAAAAACAAAAAAGTTCTGTGCAACTTGCACAAAACTTTAGAGAATATCTGGTAAAATCAATTGATAACACAATGTCAGATCGGTCAATTCCTTCAACTGAAGCCCAGTCAATTCTTCCCATTTATCAATCTTGTATTGGAGAGAATTGCGGTGTAGATAGAGTTGCTGGGCTGTTTTTGTTAGGACAGCACTATTTTCCCAAAGAGAGAGAATGATTTCCTGAATCTGATCCTGATCCAAAATCATCTGGTGCAAGCATTCCTTGATTGCTCTCAGGTTCACAAGTCTTTCTCCCACACTCCAAAGATAGAGTTGTGAAAAAGTGTGAACACCTTGGTGACCCTGACGCCACCAAGTCTTAAACAAATCGCGCTCCGCTTTGATTAAGTCTGATAGGGCTTGATGGCCTGTCTGAGACCAAACCTGACCTAACATGATGGATAAACGTACTCCAAAGTCATACTCAACCGCTTCAATCGTATCAGATAAGATTGAACGTACAGAGGTGTACTTATCTTGTTGGAGAACAAAAATGTAATCCTGAGCTCCGACCTGAATCACCGTCTGACAGTTAGGAAAAAGAGTCCGCATCATATCTAGCCAAGAAGCTAGATTTTCCTGCTGAAAATAGGAAAGATGACAATAAACCAACTGAATCTTTTTAAAAACTTGTGGTGCTTGTCCCTTTCCCTCAATCAGATAAGAATACCAAGGATTGAGCGAACCAGCCTGCTCCTGCTGGGTTAAAAGGGCAACCAACTGCTTTTCACGCTCACTGAGGCCAGATTTCTCCAGCAAAAGCCACTGATAATTTGACACAAGTAGACTTAGGTAGCCCTCTTTATCAACTGGCTGATCTAAGATTTTACCATCAGGAAACCAATCCAGTAGTTCTTTTGCAATCATCTCTAGCCCTCCACTTTTTGGATGCACCAAGAAATTAAGGTTTCGAGGCGCTCCATATTTTCAGTCATATGGAGATAGCCCATGACCGCTTCAAATCCTGTGGACATACGGTAGGTTACCACATCAGCATTTTTGGCCTTGGTGTGACTATTGGTATTGCGACCACGTTTGTAGATTTCTTCTTCTTTTTCCGTCAGGACTTGCTCCTCTAACATGAGGGAAATCAGGCGTGCCTGAGCTTTGGCTGATACATACTTGGTCGCCTCTTGATGGAGTTTATTGGGTTTGGTCATACCTTTGAGTATGAGGTGACGGCGAATATACATAGAATACACCGCGTCTCCCTCAAAAGCTAACGCAATCCCGTTAATGAGATTGACATCAATCACGTGTCCACCTCACTCCATCTTTGGTATCAAGGAGCTTAATCCCTTGAACAGCCAATTGGTCACGGATTTGGTCCGCTGTGGCAAAGTCACGATTAGCACGCGCTTCTTGGCGTTTTTGGATCAAGTCTTCAATCTCTGCATCCAAAACTTCCTCAATAAAGACAATTCCAAAGACCTCTAACATAGCCGCAAGAGCTTCCTTAACACTTGCATCATAGTTGCCAGAATTGATCCACTTGGCCATTTCAAAGACAACTGTGATACCGTTGGCAGCGTTAAAATCTTCATCCATAGCTGCTACAAACTTATCTTTAAAGGCTTGTAACTCTTGAGCATCTACAGTTCCAGTAAATGGTTGCTCATAAGTGTTCTTCAGATACTTGAGATTGGTCTCTGCATCGCGCACTGCCTTTTCTGTAAAGTTGATAGGCTTGCGATAATGTTGAGTCGCAAAGAAGAATCGAAGGACTTGCCCATCAAGAGTGTTAAGGGCATCATGTACGGTAATAAAATTGCCCAAGGATTTGGACATCTTGACATTGTCGATATTAACAAAACCATTGTGCATCCAGTAGTTGGCAAAGGTCTTGCCTGTTTTGGCTTCTGACTGGGCAATTTCATTGGTATGGTGTGGAAACTCTAGGTCGGCTCCACCACCGTGGATATCAATAGTATCGCCCAAAATCTCTGTTGACATAACCGAACACTCGATATGCCAGCCCGGACGACCAGGTCCCCAAGGACTGTCCCAAGAAATCTCGCCTGGTTTGGCAGATTTCCAGAGGGCAAAGTCTACAGGATTTTCCTTGCGAGCCGTTTCTTCATCGGTACGACCTGAAGCACCTAGTTCCAAATCTTCCAAGGTTTTGTTAGCCAACTTGGCATAGTTGTGGGATTTTTCCACACGGAAATAGACATCTCCTTGGCTCTCATAAGCAAAACCTTTTCCAATCAAATCTTCCACAAAGCGGATGATGTCAGCCATAAACTCCACCACACGCGGATGGCGGGTCGCAGGTTTGACGCCCAAGGCTGTCACATCCTCACGAAAGGCAGCGATGTACTTGTCCGCAACCTCCTGAGGCGTAATACCTTCTTCCTTGGCACGGTTGATAATCTTATCATCCACATCCGTAAAATTGGAAATATAGGCGACGTCATAACCACGGTATTCAAAATAGCGACGAATGGTATCAAAAGCTACCGTTGAACGAGCATTTCCCACGTGGATATAGTTGTACACGGTTGGCCCACAAACATACATCTTGACTTTGCCGTCCTCAATCGGGACAAATTCTCGCAAATCACGAGACATGGTGTCGTAAATTTTAATCATGCGGTCCACTCCCTTCTCTATTTCTGACTTTTTCGGCTGAAAACCAGCTCTGCAAAAGGACCAAATTGTCTGAGGCTATCTAGTTGGTAAAAGCGCTGTCCTTCCTCTTGGGTAAAGAGGGGAACCCCCTTTCCTAGGATAAGGGGCGCTATCTGAATAATGAGATGGTCGAAAAGATCCGCATCCAAGAGCGGTCCTACCAAGGAATTACCACCAATCACAAAGATATTTTTGCCTTTGTCAATCTGGCGAACAAAGTCCACCACATCCCCAGCTACTGGCTGGTAATTGCTGACAGGCAGGTGCCTATCATGCGTAAAGACATAGTTTTCCGTAGCTTGATAAAAACGTTCTACATCTTGCAAATCTTGGATTTCCTCAAAGGTCCGCTTGCCCATGATGGTGATATCCATTTGCCTGTAAAAGTCATCATAGCCTGTATCCTCTACAGAACCAAGCTGATGCAGCCAGTCTATCCTGTGCTGGCTGTCTGCCAAGTAGCCATCCATGGTGATACAGCCGTAAAAATATACTGCCATTCTTGTAGTTTCCTTTCTAGTTCTGCTTCGCCTTTACTTAGCGGGATAGACCCAGATGATTAGACATAAGCTAATCAAAGTATTCAGTAAAATCCTTGCTGGACAAGAAAAATAAGCCAGAAAACAGCAATTCCAATCTGTAGCAGAACGGTTCATTCTTAAACATTCAAGCGCCTCTCCTGTCTACTTCCGGCTCAAGGTGTCATAGATTTTAATCATAAAATAATAGTCAGGAAAACTAAAATCCGAGCACAGTTAGTTTCATCACTAAGAGTTCAATTGAATTTCAGTTCGAATGTCTCTACACTTCGGAATCCCTTGCTCCTTTATCATTCAGATAAACCACCTGAGTCTGTTTGGCAAAGCCAATCTTTTCATATAAGCGTTTGGCACCTACATTGCTATCTTCCACTGCAATCTGAAATTCCTTGTCGTTTTGCTCAATTAGTTGGTTGACAAGGGATTTTGCTAAATAGCTTCCATAGCCTTTCCCACGTTCAGGTTCCGATATTGCTAAACCGTAGAAGTAATTCGTATTAGTCGATAAATCTACCGTGCAAGTTCCAATAACCTGACCGTCTTTTAACAAAATATATAAGCGACTTTCTGGATCCTTCAGAGCTTCAGCGACATATCTATCCACAACTTCTCTAGATTCATGTTCCTCTGAGAATGCCTGAAATTTTAACTGACTGATTTGCTCCTGATACGAACTATCTGCTAACAAAACTTCAAGATTAGAAACCTTTGCTAACGGATAAGGTTTTCTATCCTTACCTAACCAGGTTTCTGTCTCTTCATCCTCAACCAATTCCCAGTTTCTAACAAAATCAGGATGGCGGTCCAGAAAAACACGCTCTGTCTGAAAAGTGACTGAACGAATAGAAAAAGAAGCCGTTTCTTTCTCAAAACTAGTAAATAAAGCACGCGCAATTCCCTGACGGCGATGAGCTGGATGAACCAGTATCGTCACTTCCACATCTTGGTCATCTGCATAGACGGTTAATAGGCCAACAAGTTCGCCTTTTTCATAATAAAGGAAAAAGGCGGGCATGTTTGGGTCAAAATTAAGCATGTTAGAGAGATAGGGATCACGATAGGTACCGTCATAGTTTTGGCAACAGTTAATTAGTTTTTTCGCCTCAGATAACTCCTCTTGGCTTAACTTGTTTCTTGCTTGAATCATATAGGTATCCTCTACAAACCAGAAGATCTGTGACTGGCTTCTTTAGCCTGCTCGAGTTTATTGACGTAGTACTCTCGTTTTTCTTCGACTTCATGAATGACCGGCTCATCCTTCTTACCATGAAGGCGGACAATCTTAGCCGGAATACCGACAACTGTCACATCACTAGGAACATCTGCTACAACAACTGCTGCAGCACCGACCTTGGCATTTTCACCGATTTCTACAGGTCCGATGACTTGCGCATGGGCTGATATGAGAGCTCCCTTTCGAACGGTCGGATGGCGTTTGCCACAGTCTTTCCCTGTTCCCCCAAGAGTCACCCCATGATAGAGGAGAACTCCCGTCTCAACGATAGCTGTCTCTCCAATCACCAGGCCAGAACCATGGTCGATAAAGACACCTGAATCAATCTGGGCACCTGGATGAATCTCAATCTGAGTCCAAAAGCGCCAAAACTGACTGTGCATACGAGCCAAGAGTTTGAAGCCATGATTCCAGAGAAAATGTGAAAGACGGTGGGCCGCCAAGGCCTTGACACCTGGATAAGTCAGCAAAACCTCCAAAGTGGTGCGGGCCGCTGGATCATTTTCTTTTACGATATCAATGGTTTCGCGCCACCATCCCATACATTTCTCCTTTTCTTATTCTGAATCTTTTGGTGTTTCTGTAAATTCTTTCTTAGGTTTGTGATCCTTGTGATGACGTGGGAGGTGAGGTCTCTCAGACTTTTCGCCTTTTTCATCACGTTCAGGTTTTGGAGGACGAGGAAGGAGAGCTTTCATAGAAGCATCCACACGTCCTTTTTCATCAATCTTGATAACCTTAACATCAACTTCGTCTCCGATGGCTACCAAGTCTTCGACATTATTAGTACGCGTCCAAGCCATCTCCGAGATATGGACAAGGGCATCTGTCTTATCAAAGAGGTTGACAAAGGCACCAAATTTCTCGATACGAACGACTTTAGCACGGTAAACTTCGTCCACCTTAGCTTCACGGACCAAACCAGCGATGATTTCTTTAGCACGGTTGATGGCATCTTGATCGCTAGAGTAGATAGATACATTACCTTCTTCGTCGATATCAATCTTAACGCCTGTTTCAGCGATAATCTTGTCGATGGTTTCTCCACCCTTACCGATGACAATCTTGATCTTGTCAACATCAATCTTGATGGTATCAATTTTCGGAGCAGTTGGAGCCAATTCTGGACGAACTTCTGGAATAGTTGCTTCAATCACATCAAGGATTTCAAAACGAGCTTTCTTGGCTTGAGCAAGAGCCTCAGTCAAGATTTCTGCAGTAATCCCTTGAATTTTGATATCCATTTGTAAGGCTGTAATCCCGTCACGAGTACCTGCAACCTTAAAGTCCATATCTCCAAAGTGGTCTTCCAAACCTTGGATATCTGTCAAGACTGTATAGTTGTTTCCATCTGAGATAAGTCCCATGGCTATACCAGCTACTGGCGCCTTGATTGGCACACCACCAGCCATAAGGGCAAGAGTTCCCGCACAGATAGAGGCTTGAGAAGAAGAACCATTTGATTCCAAGACCTCAGCTACCAAGCGGATAGCATATGGGAATTCTTCCAAACTCGGCAAGACTTGAGCAAGAGCACGCTCACCAAGAGCACCGTGACCGATTTCACGACGACCTGGCGCACCGTAGCGTCCAGTTTCCCCTACAGAGTATTGAGGGAAGTTATAATGGTGCATAAAGCGTTTCTTATACTCTGGATCCAAACCATCAATGATTTGAGTTTCTCCCATCGGAGCCAAGGTCAAGACTGAAAGAGCCTGAGTTTGCCCACGAGTAAAGAGACCTGAACCATGCACACGAGGAAGGAAGTCAACAACCGCATCCAAAGGACGGATTTCATCAACCTTACGACCGTCAGGACGCACCTTGTCTTCTGTAATCAAGCGGCGCACCTCAGCGTGCTCCATTTGTTCCAAGATTTCAGCCACATCACGCATGATACGGTCAAATTCTTCGTGATCCGCATATTTTTCTTGGTAAACGGCTGTGACTTGGTCTTTAACTGCTTGAGTTGCAGCTTCACGAGCCAATTTTTCTTCTACTTGAACCGCTTTTTGGAGGTCGCTGTTGTAGGCTTCGATAATTTCAGCTTGCAAGTCAGCATCCACATGAAGCAATTCTACTTCTGCTTTTTCTTTACCGACAGCAGCAACGATTTCTTCTTGGAAAGCGATCAATTCTTTAACCGCTTCATGCCCTTTAAGCAGAGCTTCCAACATGATTTCTTCTGACAATTCTTTAGCACCAGACTCTACCATGTTGATGGCATGCTTGGTACCTGCTACTGTCAATTCAAGAAGCGATTGCTCTGCTTGGTCTTGACTTGGGTTGATGATGATTTGGCCATCTACATAGCCCACTTGTACCCCAGCGATTGGTCCGTCAAATGGAATATCTGAAATAGAGAGTGCCAAGGATGAACCAAACATAGCTGCCATTGGTGCAGAAGCATTTTCATCATAAGAAAGCACAGTGTTGATGACTTGGACTTCATTACGGAAACCTTCCGCAAACATAGGACGGATTGGACGGTCAATCAAACGCGCTGTCAAAGTCGCATCCGTTGAAGGACGTCCTTCACGTTTCATAAAGCCACCAGGAAACTTCCCAGCCGCATACATTTTTTCTTCGTAGTTGACTTGGAGTGGGAAGAAATCCCCAGTTGCCATCTTCTTAGACATCACGGCAGCAGTCAAGACAGTTGACTCACCGTAACGTACAACAACAGAGCCATTTGCCTGCTTAGCAACCTGACCAGTCTCTACGATTAACTCACGACCTGCAAAAGTCGTTTGAAACACTTGTTTTGTCATTTTAATCCCCTTTGGATTGATGAAATTATACGCCTTGCCTACAAAAATCAAGATACTAAGCCGTTAAACAACTCAAAGGAAAATAGGAAATCTAACGACGGAGTGACTGCTCCTAGGCAGATTTATCTTTTTCCACAGAGTTGTAGGCGAGTTCAATTACTCAAGATACCAAGGACGTCAAAAGCAAAGTAAAAATAGGAAACTGACGAAGTCTTCAATGAAGACAAGACAGTTTATCTTTTTTACACAGCTTTTCGGCCGGGTTCAATTACTCAAGATACAAATCATTAGAAAGTTTTGATACTAAAGTATCTAAACCTTTCACGCTAATTGCTATCAGGCGATTAGCTAAATGCTTTACTAACTCTCTCGTCAAATAACGTCGATTTGACTCGTTCGTGTCGCTCAAACTAAATACTGAAAAGAACAAATTATTAAAAAATTTCTGTCATAAAATTGAGAATCGACAAAGCCTTTGAAACTTAAATACCCTCATCTTTGTATCAAGTACGTACAGAGTCTATTTTATCATATTTTTCTTAAAAAGTGCGGTCTGTACCATTAAAAAGGAACCATTCCCCTCACTTGAGAAGAATGGTTTGCTTTTTATTATCCTAGAGACTGATGATTAAACAAGGCATGAGTTGCTTGGTGGATGTATTTTGCTGTATCCGCATTGTTCATGGTGTAAAGATGCACACCTGCAACATCTTGAGTTACCAAGTCCACGATTTGGTCCACTGCATAGGCAAGTCCTGCTGCTCTGAGCGACTCAGGGTCATTCTCATACTTGTCTAAGATGGCTTTAAATTTGCGTGGAAGATGGATATTCTCACAAGTCTTCAAGAGACGGAGAGCCTGATTTCGATTCAGAATTGGCATAATCCCTGCATGAATGGGAACATCAATCCCAGCCAAGATGCACTTGTCTTGGAAATCATAGAGGCGCTCATTGTCAAAGAAAAGCTGAGTTACAAGGCTCGAGCAGCCTGCATCCACTTTCTTCTTGAGATTTTGGATATCTGAAATCTGATTTGGCGAATCTGGATGCCCTTCTGGATAGCAAGCTCCAATAATATCAAAGTGAGGGGCTTGTTCCTTAATGAACTCAATCAAGTCGGTTGCGTAGCGAAAATCTTTCTGTGGCTCTACATCTGGAATGATATCCCCACGAAGAGCCAAGATTTTCTGCACCCCAACCTTGTCCAAGTCAGCAATGGTTTCAGCAACCTTGTCCTTGGTCAAATAGATAGCTGGCAAGTGAGCAATAGTCGGAATCGCCAAGTCATTTTGGATAAAGTCAGCCAAACGGACCGTCGTTTCCTTGATATTAAATTTATTATTGCTGGCAGTTACACTGATAAAGTGGGGAGCCAACTCCTGCATATCTTGAAGAGCAGAAATAATGTTATCATTACCCACTGCTGGGTTTGGAGGGAACACTTCAAATGAGAGTGACGGTGTTTGGCGTGACATAGTCATTATCCTTTTCTAGTTGATTTTTTCGTTAGCTGGATTCCTAGAATCCAAGTGAAACGGGCAAATTGACCAAACAGTGCTTCTAGAGAAATCTTGTCTTACAATTTCTCACGCGCAGCTTTAGCTGCTTCAACAAGGCGGATCAAGCTTTCTTTTGTTTCTGGAATACCACGTGTTTTCAAACCACAGTCTGGGTTAATCCAAACTTTCTTGCTTGGCACTTTAGCAAGGATGGCTTCGATTGTATTGTCGATTTCGCCTTCATTAGGCACACGAGGTGAGTGGATATCGTAAACCCCAGGTCCCACTTCTGTTTGGAAGTTTTTCGCTTTGAGTTCGTCCAAGATTTCAAGGTTTGAACGGCTAGCTTCAAAGGAAATAACATCTGCATCCATGTTGTCGATAGCTGGGATGATATCTGTAAATTCTGAGTAACACATGTGAGTGTGGATTTGTGTGTCTGGCGCTACTGTTGAGTGTACCAAGCGGAAGGCAGGAATTGCCCAGTCAAGGTAGTCTTCGTACCAGTCGCTACGACGAAGTGGCAATTTTTCACGAAGAGCAGCCTCGTCGATTTGGATGATTTTCACACCAGCAGCTTCAAGGTCCAGCACTTCATCCTTGATAGCAAGGGCGATTTGAAGAGTAGAATCCTTGATAGAGATGTCTTCACGTGGGAATGACCAGTTGAGGATGGTAACAGGTCCAGTCAACATCCCTTTAACAGGTTTGTTTGTACGGCTTTGTGCATAGCTAGACCATTTAACAGTGATAGGGTTAAGACGAGTAACATCACCCCAGATGATTGGTGGTTTCACCCCACGCATACCGTATGATTGTACCCAACCATTTTTAGAGAAGAGGTAACCTGACAAGTTTTGACCGAAGTACTCAACCATGTCATTACGCTCGAACTCACCGTGAACAAGGACATCAAAGTCGATATCTTCTTGCCATTTGATCCATTCATCGATCGTTTCAGCAAGGAAAGCGTCGTACTCTTCTTGAGACAATTCACCTTTACGGTAAGCCAAACGTTTGGCACGAACTTCTTTTGTTTGAGGGAATGAACCGATAGTTGTTGTTGGAAGAGCTGGAAGTTTGAAAGCTTCTTCTTGGATAGCTTCACGTTCTGCAAAGGCTGGCAAACGAGTGTAGTCTGCGTCTGTCAAGCCAGCGATACGCGCACGAAGTTCCGCATTTTCACCAACACGCTCAGTCGCAAAGAGTTCTTTGTTAGCTGCAAGAGCTTCTGAACCTTGACCATTGCGGATAGCATCCAAATCACGAATCTCATCCAATTTTTCAACTGCAAAGGCAAAGTGGTTCAAGATAGCTGGTTCAAATTCTTCATTAGCAGTTGTAAATGGCACATGAAGAAGTGAGCATGAGCTTGTCAAGACAATGTTTTCAGCTGGAATTTGCTCAAGAACAGCCAAGCTCTTTTCGTAGTTGTTGCGCCAGATGTTTTTACCATTGACAATACCTGCATAAAGAGTCTTATCAGCCGGGAAACCACCTTTAACCAATTCAAGAGTTTTCTTACCTTCAACGAAGTCAAGACCGATAGCATCTACTGGCAATTTCACAAGGTCAGCGTAGACGTCACGAACATCACCGAAGTAAGTTTGAAGCAAGACTTCAAGACCTTTTTTGTCAGCCAAGAGTTTGTTGTAGAGATTCAAGAAGAGAGCTTTTTCTTCGGCAGTCAAATCTTTCACAAGAGCCGCTTCATCCAATTGGATACGAGTTGCACCAAGTTCTGCCAATTTTGCAAAAACTTCTTGATAAGCAGCCACTAAGCTGTCTACGAAGTCTTCTGCTTTCACGCCTTCTTCAAAGTCTGACAATTGAAGGAAAGTGAATGGACCTACAAGAACAGGACGAGTGTTCAATCCAAGTTCTTTTGCTTCTTGGAACTCATCGAAGATTTTGTGACCAGCCAATTTTACTTGAGTGTCTTTTTCAAATTTAGGAACGATGTAGTGGTAGTTGGTATTGAACCATTTCTTCATTGGAAGGGCACGAACATCCCCTTTTTCTCCTTGGTAACCACGCCCCAAAGCGAAGTAGCGCTCAAGGTCAGACAAGTCCAAGTTTTGAACGGATGCAGGTACCACGTTGAAAAGGAAAGCTGCATCTAGGAAGTTGTCATAGTGAGAAAAGTCATTTGATGGAATTTCAGTGATACCTTTTTCTTTGACAATGTTCCAGTGTTTAGCACGCAAGTCTTTTGCGGTTGCCAAGAGTTCTTCTTCTGAGATTTCTTTTCTAAAGTATTTTTCAGTTGTAAATTTTAATTCGCGGAATTCGCCCAAACGAGGGAAACCGATGATTGTAGTTGACATGATGTGTCCTCCAAAATTTGTTGTTGAAACTATCTTAACAGAAAAGAAAGCGTCTGTATAATTGTAAAAAATTAGGCTTTGATATAGTTTGAAACTATATCTCTGTTTTAGACAAAAGAAAAAGACTTGAGACAAATGCCTCAAATCCTTTGTGTAGCTTGTTTTATAGCTTTATTCCAGTTAGACGATTCAAACGCGTTATTAGTAATTCTTATAAGTGACTATGGCTTGTTATTAGAAAAGACTATAGGTTGATTTTTCTTTTGTAATTCTGATATTTCCCTGAAAAGTGCGGACGGGAGCAACTTACTTCGTAATTTCATCCCTAATTTTTGAGCCAGAACGTCTCAAAAATTCCGTTCTAGATAATAATTAAATTATTATCTAGAATACCACTATAGCGGAAAATATCCGCTAAAAGCTCACTTCGTTCGCACTTAATATAAATAAAGCATAATTTTTCTATATTATACACTTGAGGCACTATAACTATTAAATTTGTTAAAGTTTTCCAACTTCTTCCTATCAACTCTTTCTCTGTTCGAGTGGGACGACTGCTAGTGTCTTTCCTAAACTGGCTAGGACTTTTAAGACCGTATCCAACTGAGGACTAGTCTTGCCTGTTTCCATTCTAGCTATGACAGGCTGGCTCACTCCACTAAGTTCTTCTAGCTTTTTCTGACTGATTCCTTGTTCGTGTCTGGCCTCAATCAACTCACTCATGATAGCCACTCGCATATCACTTTCAAGAATTTCCTCCTTGGTAAAGAGTTCTGACCTGACATCCTTCCATTTACTCCCAATAGCACTATTCTTCATCACTTAACCCTCTTTCTTTTAAGTCCTTCAACTCACGCTTGGCTTTTTCAATCTCTCTTCTAGGAGTTTTCTGAGTATTTTTGACAAAATGATGTAAAAGAACAAAACTACCATCGACCCATGCTACAAATAAAATTCGATCTCTCAGTGGTCTTAGTTCCCAAATCTCATCTTCCAAATGTTTGATATAGGGTTCCCCAGCTCTAGTCCCATGCTGACTAAGCAACTCGATATAGTCATTTAGTTTATTGAGTTTGATGCGGCTATCCTTACTTTTCTGACTAGCCAATTCTCTCATATAATCCAAAACTGGCTCGTTTCCATTTTTGTCCTTATAGAAGTAAATCGTATGCACCAAGCTACCTCTTTCTAATTTAATTATAACTCAAAAGTTATTAAAAGTAAATCTGAACACTCATAAAAAGAAGACCTTAGAAAAACTCTAAAGATCTCATCTTTATTATTCGAAAAAATTACGAAAAGAGTTACAAATCTAAGACAATCCTTACTATTATTCCAGCTCGATCCCCTTCTCTCGGAGATTTGCCAGACACTCCTCATAGTAGGTAGCATCATGCTCACTATAGATAGGACTTTTCAGCTTTTCCTCTACTAAGTCTTGATAAGGAGGGCAGGTCTTACCTCGGTAGTTTTTATCCAACCACTCTGGACTGACATTGTAGCCACGGTCAGCCATCTCCTCCATGATCAAGCGATGATAGGCATAGAGACGATAGGGCGAGTGGGTAAAAACATAGTCCACTGTCGCATGCTTTCTGCCCCAGCCATTGCCACGTAGGGCGCAGCATTCTCGATGTTGCCCCAAAAGTTGAGGACGCGGAAGTTGTGAAATCAAAGCCTCATGCCAAAGTCTCATGGAAGTCTCCTTTCAGTAAAGTCGAATGCTGCAAGTAGGTATTTGGATAGCGTTTAAGCAAGTCTCGAGTCTTAACGATTACATCTTCCTTGGAAGCCTGACCAAAGCGGTAACAATCCAGCAAAAGCATATAGTCTTTGCGCTCAACATCTGTCGCTTTCTTTTTGAAATAGCCCCAAATATGCTGAAAAGCATTGCAAACCTGACCCCTGTGTTCTGGGATTTGACAGGCACGGTCAATCATCTCTTGAACCTGACTCACCTCCACCACTTCTTGCTTGAGATACTGGCGAATATCCTTATAAATATTGCTGGAATGGCTCAAAACAAGGTACTTATTTTCCGCCCAGAGTTGCTGACAAAGGGCACGTTGGTTGTTATTATTCATATCTGACATTATACCATGTTTACTCTAAGAACTCTGCCATTTTTACATCGTAAGCATTTTGAAGATTGAGCCAGGTTTGCATGGAAACTCCGCTTAGCTTGGCTAACTTATGAGCTGTTTCTTCACTAATGGACTCCTCAGCGTTGACCAGCTTGCTGACAGTCTTTGCTGAAACTCCTAAGGGCTCCGCAAATTCTTTCTGCGTTACGTTATAATCTTCTATTAACTCACTGACATACTGACCTGGATGAAAAGCAATCAAGTCTTTGTATTCAACAATTTTATTACCCATAGTGATTGCTAACCTCCTCTATTCTATTGAACTTATTAGACTACAAACTGTTTGTCAGGATGTTATTCATGGTTCTGAATCTTGTCAAACAATAGCGTTAAATTAGAATAACCACTCCTCATTTCATTTTGTTTTATAAACTGCCATGATTGTTCGTAATCGTCTGCCGGGCATCTACTTTGGAAAAATGCTAAAATCTCTTCTACTCCTGCATCGCCTTTGTCTTCATACTGATCAATCAAATCATTAACAGCACTCATTTTTTCATGATTTGGTAATATTTTTCCAAATAAAACATGCTCTAAATTAACAGAATTATAATATACATAACAAGAAACTTGTATTCGTTTGATTGTGAGTGACTCACCTTCTTTTAACAACTGAGCAAGTTTTCTAGACTTTCTCTGTCTTGTCTTTACTATCTCGTCTTTCTTTTCTCGAGTCGAAAATAATAATCTTTGCGCTTCTAAATCATATTGAAATGAATCTTTTGGTTCGATAGAACTATCAATAACTAGAGACGTCGGATTTATAAATATTCCATCAGTGTCTGTGACAAAAGCAACAAAAAGTAAATCTTTTGCTTTTAATTTTTCTCTCTTCAAGATGTCAATAATTTTATCACTTGCAATTTGGGGACCTGAAGAGGAAGAGTATTTCCTGTCAGAAAAAACATCTCCGTACATTACCTTTAATGTAATATGCATCTGATCTAATTGTTCTACTAATGAATCCGTCACAAAACCTACTACAGTTTCATCAGATTCGCCCTCTACGAATATTAAGATAACCTTTCTACTTTTATTTACCAAGTTTCATACCTGCCTTTCTCAAAGCACGTTTGATTTTACTATTAGATACTCCTTGGTACAGTTCTTCTACCTGACCTCCAACCTGAATAGCTCGCAAATAGGTATCTCTCAAATTATTACTTGGTTTTATACCTGTAAGTCTAATATAACGATTTGTAGGAGAAGTTGTTGAAAACACAACTTTGTATGAAGGAAGTTTTTCTAGTACTCGTAAATTATGAGAAGTAAAAATAAGTTGTCCTTTAGCGCTTTCAGAAAAAATTTCAATCAATTCACCTAGTAGATATTCAAATACCCCTGCATCCAATTCATCAATAACAGCGATAATATTCTCTTTATTATATACTTCCACCAAAAACCCAAGCATACTAATAATTTTACGAATCCCTTCAGATTCGTGTTTTAAAGAGAATCTTTTACCTGCACGATTGGAAATAAAACTAACATTTCTTATTTTTTGTCCATCATTTCGAATCTCTATCTCACCCGCTTCCATTTCAAGCTTCAAGTCAGGGATAATAATCGGAACAATTTCATTCAAATAGTCAATCGTACTCTCATAAACACTATAAATTTCTTCATTTATAGAAATTCCTCCACTTTGAAGAAACATGGGGAGAATTCCCTGATAACTCACATGAGAGTCACGATTCTGATAGTTAATCGTGATTGGAGTAACCCCACTACTATTTAGACTAGATAACTCTTGGGTGAAAATTCTTAAATTTTGATAAAAGTCTTGAATGACATTATAAATTTCAACAAGTACCGATAAATCCTGCTTATTCGATGAAAAAATAAATCCTCCTAATTCTTTTGAAAAAATAAAGGAACGCTTATCATCAATAATAGTCTTTGTCAAAACACTGACAGCATCTTTTCCCATAATACTTTTTTGAGCCTTTAGATGTCCCATGTGTAGTGGTTGTTCCGCATCAAAGTTACTTCCCTCATATTCATATCTCAGTAAATAGCGGTATCTAGCCCCAGATTCCAGAGGTTTATAGGCAAGTTCTTCTTTTACAACCATTACATCTTGCACGCCTGTAGGTTCACTTGCAGCAAACTCGACTTTATAGCGAATGATATAGGTTTCTGGGACTTCTAATTCTAAAGTAATCGCATTTTCCCCTACTTGGTCTATGGCATTAAAAATCCCTTTTGTATGTTGTGGAATAGACTCTCCTCTCATCAAGGCAGATAGAACTTCAAATACATCTACAACAGCTGTTTTTCCTGAACCATTCTGACCATAAATTCCCGTTACATTGATAAAGTCAGATTTATTTTGAAAATCAATCATTCCATATTGCACGTTCTTTATATTCTCTATTATGAGACTCCTTAATTTAACCACGCTTACGATCTCCTTCGTTTTCTTATATCTATTATATCAAAAAAAGTCATTTTACATGACTT
>NZ_AFUF01000001.1 GCF_000222785.1 Streptococcus mitis SK569
GATTTATTACGCTGTTTTTCTGCGTTATTTAAAAAGCAATTCTATTTCCTACTCAACCTTCACATATCTATTAAGCAATGAGGATGCAAAACAGTAGTGTTCAAATACTCTACAATTGATATACCAAGTTTCCTTCTCCATCACCCTTCAAACTCTTTCAAAAACTTTTTGAGTTCAGCATCGGCTTCTGGTGTGGTTCCGTGTAGTTGACCGAGCATTTCGAGTAGGGAAGCGGTTTGGTTTTGGATTGCTTCATTTGTCGTGTTAATCTTGCTAACGATGTCTGTCAGTGGCTCGACTTCTTCTTCCTCAAAGGTATCTACGTAACGAGGGATATTGAGGTTGTAGTCATTTTCAACGATTTCTTCATAGCTTGCTAGATGGGCAAACTTGTCAATCTCCTCACGAGACTTGTAGGCTTCCAGAATCTTCTCGATATGAGTATCCGTCATGATATTCTGGTTTTTCCCCTTATCAAACTCCTTAGAAGCATCGATAAAGTAGACATCACGATTGGTACGGTTCTTTTTGAGAATGATAACCGTGGTCGGAATGCTGGTGTTAAAGAAGATATTGGCTGGTAGACCGATAACCGTGTCAATAGCTCCTTCTTCTAACAAGGCCTTACGAATGGTTCCTTCCGCATTTCCACGGAAAAGAACACCGTGGGGCAGAACGATAGCCATAACACCATTATCCTGCTTGAGATGGTAGTAACCATGCAAGAGAAAGGCAAAATCAGCCTTGGACTGGGGCGCTAGTTTCCCAAAAGGAGAGAAACGAGGATCCGCCATAAAGCCAGAGCTTGCTGACCACTTGGCAGAGTAGGGAGGGTTCATGAGAACCCCGTCAAAGTTGGTCGGTTCTTGAGTCGGCCAGTCTTCGTCTAGTGTATCGGCATTGTGGAGAAATTGATTTTCAACAGGAACACCGTGTAGGATCATGTTCATCCGAGCCAAGTTATAGGTTGAGGTATTGAGTTCCTGACCAAAGTAGACTACTGTCTGCGATTTATGAGAGTATTTCTTGGCATTGAGCAAGAGGGAGCCAGACCCCATAGTCGCATCATAGATGGTAAAGCCTAGCTGGTCCTCACGACCCAAAAAGGCAATCTGGGTCATGAGCTTGGCAACAGGCTGAGGTGTATAGAACTCACCAGCCTTTTTTCCAGAGTCGGTCGCAAACTGACCGATCAGATACTCATAAGCATCTCCCAGCATATCACCCGCATGACCAGCCACATCTAGCACAGCCAACTCCTTCATGACTGCCGCCACCGTTTGATTTTGCTTTTGCGGAGTCGCCCCTAACTTTTTGGAATAGAGGTCAATATCTTCAAAGAGATTTTCATAGAGTTCGTCGCTCTGCTCAATATCACGAAAACCCTGAGCCAAATCTTCCAACTGGAAAGTTCCCTCATTGACACGTGCTACCAGAGCCGTAAAGGTCAACTCAGGCTTGATACTGTAGTTGAGTTCGTCCTTCATCACTGCAAGAAGATCCTCATGGGTATCCGCATCCTCATAGTAGTTACGATAGACCTCAAGGGCAGCCTCTAGACTCTCACTCCCCTCCTCCATAGTCTCCGCCACGAAAAAGAGCATCTTGTCTGACAGGTACTTATAAAAGACCATACCCAAAAGATAGGACTTGTAGTCGTTAGCATCCATCTTAGAGCGGAGAACATCCGCTGAGTTCCACAGGGCTTGGTAAAGCGACTGGGAAGTTTGTGTTGTTTCCATAATGTTTCTTTCTAAATCATTTTCTTAGTTTAATTTAATTTCTTTGCATGATTAGCTTCCATTTTATGATGAGTTATTGGATTTGTATATAGCCGTCCAAGTGCTAACTTTAGTAAACATGTTAATTTTCTATTACTATCAATTATAAAATTTTGATTCTCATCTAATTCAAACTCCTGATTAGGATACTGACTGTAAGATCTCAACAAAGTACTTTTAACAGCAATATCATCCAAATCTATCTCATAATCTTTTAAAACTGCTAACATCTTTAAGTTATTAGTCTTAATTTCAAAATCTGAAGCAAAACTCACTAGATTAAATTGTTTAAACTCATCAACTTCTGCCTGACTTGCTATACGATAGTAATCATCAATCCCCTTGAATAAGCTCCGAATCGTTCTAAAATTTTTAAAATACAATCTATTATTTCCATCAAAGTATGCATCAATTGCAGATTTTAATTCTATACCATTTTCGATTATTGTTCTTTCTGGTTTTCCAATGTTGGGTATCCATTTTAAAATGGATTTATCAACCATTCTCTTTGACTTAGTGATTTTTTGGAAAACTAAACCATCATTTTCAACTTTTCGAAAAATCAAATCAATTTTTGCGAACTCCTCTTCAGTCACATCATTTAAGCTTACAGTACTTAAAAACTTGTCACCATACTCTTTTACCATAGACATATGAATATCATCAATTTCAATATAGAACCAATCCTCATGTTCTAATTGTGCTTCTGGATCAAACTTTATAATATTGTCAGGTTCAATCGTTGGGGCAACTAGTTCTGAAATATCGTCCGAGTTATCTAATTTTCTATATTTCTGATCCACTTTTACTAAAAACATATTACTCCTTCTCCAAAAATGTAAAATTATTTATTCTTACTAAATTCTGAATTTTACCAACTTCTTTTACATCATTTCTCTTACTGTAAATTATATAAGTATTACCAATCTCATCTTGTACCTTATAATACCTATATTTAAGTAACCAAATAAGATTAAAATAATAAGATTTTTCCATTAAAACAAACCATATCCCAAATATAAATAACACAATAAACATTTGATAAATTAAACTTAAACTACCCAAACCAAGCATTATGACAAACAAACCTATATACGTTGGAATAATTTCATGCTCAACTGGTTGAATTGAGACAATGTTAGCCGTATCAGATTTTACTTCTTTTTCAAAACATTTCAGTAATCCAAATGCAACTACTAGCATTACTAAAATCAAAATAATTATTTTAGTAATACTCGCCAATAAATTTTCAATATTTGGAAAAATATTTATAGTAAAAATAAACAAAATTAAACCAGGAAAAAAAGAACTGAACGACAAAAATAATCTTTCTAAAAATTTCATTAGGGAACCTCAAATAAACATATCCTGCAAGAGTTTCTTTTTCAGTATTTCTAATTGAGAAATTTTTTCTTGATGAGAGTTGATGAGGTTATCTAGGTTTGAGAAATAGGCACCGATGGCTTGTTGTTCTTCGATAGATGGAATCCTAACTGGCATAACTAAAAAATCCTCTGGATGGATACGCTTTGCTTTTCTGGAACCATTCGCGATTAAGCCTTGATATTCGTAAAATTCTCTTCTCATTACATACTCAAGTAAAAATTTAGAATCGATGTTTTGAATATCAAAAGTTGGTAAATCTAACGTTGACTGATAACCATTAAGTTCATTTGGGATAATTCCAAATGCTTGATTTTGAAAATCTAGTTTACTGTATATAAACTGTCCACCTTTTCGAATAAAGTATTGCGTATTCGAACTACCAGCATACTTCTCTTCCTTTTCTATAACTCCTTTTCCCCAAAGTTTGACAGTTATTTTTTTTGCAGTTAGACCTGTGTCACCTGAAATTCTACTTTCAGTAAGATAAGGCTCTAAAGTATCTTTTCCCCACTCCTCTTCAAATCCATCCAAACGAATCTCAGGAACTGTCTGTCCATCTTTGGGAAACATCTTGGAAAGCATAGTCGCCTTGAGAGATTGGTAGTTAGTGAGATTATCCTTGTATCTCGCCAGAAGGTCGTCGAGGGTGCGGAAAAAAGAGCCGATGGCGGATTGTTCAGCTAGAGCAGGAACTGAGGTTTTTATAGAATAAAAATCTCTATGATTTAAATCAGGTATAGTTGAGTTTCCTGCTCTAATTATGATTTCTTTTTGAATATCATTTGATGTTAACAGATAATATAAAAACATTTTAGAGGTTTCAAATTTATCATAATCAACCTTAAAAAATTGTTATGAAATGCACCAGAAATATTTGTAATCACTTTTCCTGTATTTCCAGTTCTAGTCATTAAAATATCATCTACAGTACAAATAACATTCTCAGATGGAGATTCGATATAATATTTCTTTGTAGAATTTGGATTTAAAAATTCATTTGTAATATAAAAATATCTATGTTCTCCATCTTCTAAAAATCTACTAGAAATTGCAATTTGTAGACCTTGAGACAATTTTGTAAAATCTTTAAATCTCTTTTTATCCCATTCTTCTTTAAAATAATCGAACCTAATTTCAGGCACATTATCATTTTCTTTTAATTTCATCCATACTCCCACACTTTATTTAACAGCCAATATCAAATTTCCAATAATGTTTGAAATGTTCTTCATAGTGATTATCTTTTAAAATTTGATAAAAAAGATCTCTCATTTCATCTGTATAAACATTTAATTTATGTCAGATAGAATTTGATATTTTATTTGAATAATCAACATAGCAATAATATTCGAAGTTCACTATTTCATAATTCACAAACACATATTTTATAAAAAGTTTCCGAAAGAGCATTTAATTTTATATATTTTTTTCTTTCCTCAACTTTATGATTAAGCAACTCTTGCATCTTTATTTGACAATTCAATTTTTGAAATATTATATCATACGCTGAGGACGATCGTACTAAACTATAATTTAAATCATTATTATAGTTATAACCATCAGGAATTTCAATCAATCCTAACCTAACCAAATTTGCTAATGAAACTAAAACAACTTCATACTCTCTATCCATCCATGTAATATTTTCGATTGTAGTAACTTCAGAAATTTCATCACTATTAGTAATATATAAGTCAATAATAGGTTTAATTGGCCTCTCCATTATTTCTTTAAAAACAATCGCATCTATAGGACTTAGTTGTTTTATTATCTCAACAAATGAAGGATGCACTTTATCCTTCATTCCTAATACCATTGCTTTTGATAGTAAATTTGCATATAAATTCCTAAGTTCCTCACTATCCATTGAATATGAGAGTGCAATAATTGCTGGTATCGCGACATGAGGTTCTGGACTAACCAACTCCTCTGGCTTAACATGCTTTAATCGTTCTGCCAGAAGTATTTTAGTTTTTTCAATGTTATATTCTTTATTCAGCAACCATATATCTAAAGGCTGAAAAAGAGTATTAATCAATTTAAGAGGTCTTGCAATAAATTGACCTATTTCCCTTATAGCCGGTTTGGCACCATCATCATAAATATTCGGAATCACTTCCTTACCGATTTTAATAAAATCTTCTTTGTCAAGCATTTGATACCTCTACAATAAAAACTAACAAATAAAATTTACAAAGAACTTATCGCTTTATACTTCTCAAAACTATACCGAGAAATTTCCTCAACTCCCAGCATCTGATATTTTTCTTTTACTTTCACAAAGTAAGAACCAATTAATTCTTTTGGAATTATTTCATTAGATAGTTCTTCCGCGTTCAAATCTCCTCGCATAGCCAACCACGGTTCCTCTTCATGAGTAAATTCTTCTAATACTTTTCCATTAAATATAGCAAAATTCTTCAATACACTATCTATTAAACTACATTCAAAAAATGTAAGGCCACCTCCAATATCACTCTTTATATTCAATTGAATGGGATTATATCCAAAAGATTGATATTTAAAATAAACATCTCTATATACAGGACCATGTACCCAAGCCTCGCAATCACTAGAAAAAATATAATCCTTCTTAAAAGCAAAATAAAATCCTTGTACATAGTATAAAAGTTTTTGTAAAGCTAACGGTGTAATCTCATTATTTTTTGATAATAAATAATGTATAACTTGAGTAAGTTTATCATCATTTTCATTATTTAAAATTTCATCAACCTTTTCTATACTCTTATTAAATGCTACATCTGTAATATTATCTTTATTTGTTACCAAAATTTCTTTAAAAATATCGGGTTTTTTTAATATTTCTTTCAATTTATCAGAATAAGCAGGTTTTGGAATATCACCAGTTAAATATCTTTGAATAGTATTAACTCCCCATCCCAAAAGTTGAGCTAATGGTTTAGCTCCAATACTATATTTTTTCGTAATATTTATTATATCTTCATTGGAGATAATACCATTCTCACTCCTAAAAGCTTCATAGATAGCTTGTTTATTATATTCGTTAATTTCTTCAACATAAACAGGCTTATTACAATTAACACAATAAGCAGTCTTACCTGAAAAAGTATATTTTTTTCCTTTTAATGACCGTGTTAATTCTTCATCCACTACTTTATAATTTACAGACTCTAAGCAGTTTTCGCATAATATTTTTTTATTATTCATTATTAGTCTCCTTTCAAGAGAGAGGTCTTCTCTTAAAGAGGGAAAATTTATTTAAATTGATAATTCAATTCTTTTGATTCATCCGGCCTATGAAAAGATACAACAACTAAAAAAGGTTGGTTTGCCTTATCATTTTTAATTATTATTTTAACGTAAACAATAACTTGCAACTCGTCACCAAATAAATCTGTTAAAGTAAATTCAGGCGCAAACAGATAATAATCTTCATGATTCCGTAAAACATCATACGGATGTAAACACTCACAAAAATCGCTATACTCGATTTGCATTAATAACTTACAAATTTCTTCATCCTTCAAATTAAATTCAATCATGAATTCTTCGTTCTTTTCACGATTTTCTCCAGTTGAAATCATATAGCTTTTACTCTGAATTAGGCTTTTAATTTCTTCTAATAAATCTTCGATTTCTAATTTACTATACATTAAAAGTATTAACCTTTCTGTTTAATTGCCATTTTGTTCCCTCCTTAACCCCACATTAATAGTACCATTTTTTTAAAAGAAAAGCAAAAAAAGCACTATTTTTTAAAAAATAGTGCTTTTATCTCCCAACCCTCAATGGTTCAATGACTTCTTCCACCAGTTGGGTATAGGCTTCCTTAATTTGTTTTTTTATAGAGGAGAGGATTGAGGGCATCCGCCACCTCTAGTTTATAGTCCTGATAGCGCTGGCTCTTGGTCAGCTGGCTTTCTCCTAGTTGTTTTTTAGCTCCCTTACGGTAATGTTTGACATAGTAACGTAGTTCATCTTCGCCGACATACCAGCGCTTGCTAAAGACTTGGATGTGTTTCTGGATGACCGCCTCGATCATCTGATCCAAGATATTTGCGATAGACTGACCACGATAGCTTTCTGGATGTTCTTGTACCTCTCTCCAAAGTTCAGTGATGATCTGGGCAAGATTGGGATTGGTCTTCTCAAGACTCTGAATATAGTTATCCACGGCTTCCCTATCTTGAACGCTTAGGTTCTTTTCTTGACTTTGACCTTGTTCAATCAGGCTTTGGATCAAGGTCAAGATATAGGCATAGTTGATTTCGTCCACTTGAATAGACTCCAGTTCATAGTGGATATCAAGTGGTTCACCATCGTCATCATCCTCTACTCGGCTTTTTAATTCTGCAAGGACATTTCGATAAAGGCCCATATACCTTTCCAACTTTTCTCCATCAAGTCCTGTCTGACTGTAAAGCTCTTCCTCATCATACTCTTTATACACTCGGATAGAGGCTAGGTATTTATCAAAGGCTTGATAGGTTTTAGCTAGTTTCCTCAACTCAGGTGTAGAGATTTGCTCGATTTGGAGTCCATCCTCAGAATCATCGGTGATGAGATTTTGAAAATCACTGCAACTCCGCAAAAAGTTTCTCTTTTCCTCTTCCCAGCTCGGAGCTAGGACCTCGTTTTCTCCACCATTTGAGTAGAGCTTGAGGGCATTATCTACTGCTTCCTTAAAGGCTAGGGGCTTTTGGAAAGTGATGATATGCCCGTAAGTCTTACTGGAGTCAAAGATTCGGTTGGTTCGACTAAAGGCCTGAATCAAGTCCTGCGGTTGCATGGGTTTGCGGTCAATAAAGAGAGTTGATAGACAAGGAGCATCAAAGCCCGTTAGGAGACGATTGACCACGATGACTAAGTCCAACTGTTCCTTGCGATAGAGGTATTTGTCCTGCTTTCGAGCTAGACGATTATTGACATCCGTATTAAAGCCACGAAGATCCGCCATGGTAAAGTGGGTATCAAACTCTTGGTTATAGTCTTCTAAAACCTGCTTCATGTGGTCTTGATTGGCTCTTGAGTCTTCTTCATTTTCTGTGACCGAGTAGGTGATGGTCGCCTTTGGAAAGTCTGGAAGAACCTGCTTAACCCTCTCCGATACCTTGACTCTCGTCTCCCCAGCCTTGACCCGTTTGAGAAGGTCATAGTAGGCTTGGGCTTGAGGGATGGACTTGACGGTCAGGATGGCATTGTAGGTCTTACCCACTCCTTTTTGGAAACCCAGTTGTTGACGGGATTTATTGATAATGGCATCCAAGACTTCCAGCATGTGTTCCTCATTTTCATAGACGCTATCTGGTATGTCATTTTCAGATTTATCCGTGATGAGGGTATTGCGATAATCTACCTTAAAGCCCAAAACAGCTCCATCATGGATGGCTTCCTTGACTGTATACTCATGGAGACGGTCACCGTACTGTTGCTGGGTGGTTTGGGCTAGATCGCCGACTTGCTGGCGTTTATTTTCCTTAAAGATAGGTGTGCCTGTAAAACCATACCAAAGCGACTGTGGGAAAAAGCCCTTAATGTCTTTTTGTGTTTGAGGTGTTACGGCACGATGGCATTCATCCACGACAAAGGCCACTCGGAGGCCCCTGATTTTGTCCGCATCTCTTTGGTAAAAACCTTGTTCAAACTTACGCATCATGGTGATAATTTTCTGGATGGTCGTTACCACCACACGCTTATCATTACTTCCTAGTCGCTTGACCAAATCATGGGTATTATCCGTCTCATCAATATCAATGACATCATTGATCGCATAAGAGAGAAATGACGAAGTAGTCTGTTGGTCCAAGTCTCTGCGGTCAACGACAAAAATCGTCTTTTGGATGGATGGAATCTGGAGGAGATTCCGAGCTACCTTATAGGAGGTCAAGGTCTTCCCTGAACCTGTCGTATGCCAGACATAGCCTGATGCTTGCTGGCGAGAAGCTTCTTGCACTGCTTCGATGGCGTGGATCTGGTAAGGGCGCAAAAGGATAAGAGCCTTCTTGCTATCATCAAGGACAGAATACTGCATGACCATCTGATGAGCACGAGGGATCGAAAGGACTTCGTGGGCAAAACTGGTCAAGCTCGTTATAGGTTGGTTGTCCTTATCCACCCACTTGGTTAGAAATTGCTTGTTGAGTTTATTTTCCCTAGCTGCAGCGATATAGCGTGTATCTACCTTATTAGTCACAACAAACATCTGTAAGCTAGAGTAGATGCCACGGAACTTGCCTTCACGGTCATATTTTTTAATTTGATGAAAGGCATCTAGAAAAGCAACTCGGGGACTTTTAAGCTCGATCTGAATCATTGGAAGGCCATTGATCAAGAGGGTCACATCTAGCCTACGGTCTTGATCCTGAGGATTTATCTTATCTCTCTCGACTTGATTAACTACCTCATAACTGGACTTGCCAGCTGCGATATTGTCTCGCCAGATGACGGATAAACGGATAATACCCAAACTAGCATCTTCTCTTTGAACCTCAACCTTGGCAATGCCATTTTCGCCGACCAACCACTTGGCTGCATCATAGTAGCTAACAAAGTTCAGTTGATTCTTTATCTGGCGTTTTTCCTGTTCTGTCAGGGGATGATCTGCCAATAGAGCCACGTTGTTCTGGGCTAGCTTTTCAAAGAAGTTTTCCCATAATTGCTCTTCAGTTTTAAGGTCATCTCTGTAAGTCCATTGACTTTCTCCAGTTACCAGTTGGTTGATCAGTTGTTTTTCTATCTCCAGTTCTGGTTTTACCTGTATCATACTCTCTCCTTTGCTACATGTCTTCTCCCTTTATTATAGCATGTTTAGATTCAAAATCCATCACTCTTCCCCTCACAAAAACAATCCATTCCCCCTTTCTCCTCAAAAATATGGTATAGTAGAATTATACTATCTACGAGGAGTTTACATGTCACAGGATAAACAAATGAAAGCTGTTTCTCCCCTTCTGCAGCAAGTTATCAATATCTCATCGATTGTCGGTGGGGTTGGGAGTTTGATTTTCTGTATATGGGCTTATCAGGCTGGAGTTTTACAGTCCAAGGAAACCCTCTCTGCCTTTATCCAGCAGGCGGGTATCTGGGGGCCACCTCTCTTTATCTTTTTACAGATTTTACAGACGGTCGTCCCTATCATTCCCGGAGCCTTGACCTCGGTAGCTGGTGTCTTTATCTACGGTCACATCATCGGGACTATCTACAACTATATCGGTATCGTGATTGGCTGTGCCATTATCTTTTATCTGGTGCGCCTCTATGGGGCGGCCTTTGTCCAGTCTGTCGTCAGCAAGCGCACCTACGACAAGTACATCGGTTGGCTGGATAAGGGCAATCGTTTTGACCGTTTCTTTATTTTTATGATGATTTGGCCCATTAGTCCAGCTGACTTTCTCTGTATGCTGGCTGCCCTGACCAAGATGAGCTTCAAGCGCTATATGACCATCATCATTCTGACCAAGCCATTTACCCTAGTAGTTTATACCTACGGTTTGACTTATATTATTGACTTTTTCTGGCAAATGCTTTGACACATAAAAAATCCGTTTGGTTTCCCAAGCGGATTTTGTGATTTATTTTGAAACTTCTTTTGCAAGGACAAAGTTCCCAAGTGTGGCAGAACCATTTCCTGCAACAGCCGGTGTAACGATATAATCACGCACATCTGGCACTGGTAGGTAACCATTTAGCAAAGATGTGAATTTCTCACGCACACGATCTAGCATATGCTGTTGAGCCATAACTCCACCACCAAAAACGATCACGTCTGGTCGGAAAGTCACTGTCGCATTGACTGCAGCTTGAGCGATGTAGTAGGCTTGGACATCCCATACAGAGTTGTTAAGTTCGATATTTTCCCCACGAACACCTGTACGAGCTTCCAAACTTGGACCAGCTGCATAGCCTTCCAAACATCCATTATGGAAAGGACAAACTCCTTTAAATTCTTTTTCAATATCCATTGGGTGTCTAGCCACATAATAGTGACCCATTTCAGGGTGTCCCACGCCACCGATAAACTCCCCACGTTGGATAACACCTGCACCGATACCTGTCCCGATTGTGTAGTAAACCAAGTTTTCGATACGACCACCAGCATTGTTACGGGCAACCACTTCACCGTAGGCAGAGCTGTTTACGTCTGTAGTGAAGTACATTGGCACGTTGAGGGCGCGACGAAGGGCACCAAGCAAATCCACATTTGCCCAGTTTGGTTTTGGAGTCGTTGTGATAAAGCCATAAGTTTTTGAGTTTTTATCAATATCAATCGGACCAAATGAACCAACTGCAAGACCAGCAAGGTTATCGAATTTTGAGAAGAACTCAATGGTTTTATCGATTGTTTCGATTGGAGTTGTTGTTGGAAATTGTGTTTTTTCCACAACATTAAAGTTTTCATCACCGACAGCACAGACAAACTTTGTACCGCCCGCTTCCAAGCTTCCATATAATTTTGTCATGATAAACCTCTTGTTTTTATTTTCTTTATTATAGCATATTTCGAAAGTCTAAATTTCTCTATTTTTTAGATTTTCCTCTGTAAATCTTACCATTCAAGCAAAAACGAACAAACATGTCATTTGTTCGTTTTCATTGTGAGAGGGAATATTGTACTCAATGAAAATCAAAGAGCAAACTAGGAAGCTAGCAGAAGGCTGTACTTGAGTACGGCAAGGCGAAGCTGACATGGTTTGAATTTGATTTTCGAAGAGTATTAGATTTTCACTTCGATCACAGCATCCCCCTTCGCAACTGAACCTGTTGCGACTGGAGCTACTGAAGCGTAGTCAGCTGTATTTGTAACGATAACCATTGTTGTATCATCAAGACCAGCTGCAGCGATTTTGTTTGAATCAAATGTTCCAAGAACATCTCCTGCTTTCACCTTGTCACCTTGAGCAACTTTTGCTTCAAAACCTTCACCGTTCATTGTTACAGTGTCGATACCAACGTGGATTAAGACTTCAGCACCATCAGTTGTTTTCAAACCAAAAGCGTGTCCTGTTGGAAAGGCAATTGAAACTTCAGCATCAGCAGGTGCATAGACCACGCCTTGGCTAGGTTTCACAGCGATACCTTGTCCCATAGCTCCACTTGAGAAGACTGGGTCATTGACATCAGCAAGAGCGACAACATCACCGACGATAGGAGTTACAAGTGTTTCATTTTGAAGAGCTGCTGGAATGTTACCAGTTGTTTCTTCTTGGACCAAACGTTCTGTCTCTACTTCAGTAGCAACTTCTTCTTCGTCCTCGTAACCAAACATGTAAGTAAGGGCAAAACCAAGGGCAAATGATACAGCTACCATAAGTAGGTATAGTGGAAGTTGTCCATTACCAGCATAAAGCATTGTACCAGGGATGATAGTGATACCACTACCAGTACCAGCAAGCCCAAGGATTGAAGCCAATCCACCACCGATTGCACCAGCAATCAATGAAAGGAAGAATGGTTTACGGAAGCGCAAGTTGACCCCGAAGATAGCAGGCTCAGTAATACCTAGGAAGGCAGAAAGAGCAGCTGGGAAAGCAAGTGTTTTCAGTTTTGGATTTTTAGTTTTGACACCAACCGCAACAGTCGCAGCACCTTGAGCTGTCATAGCAGCTGTGATGATAGCGTTGAATGGGTTAGCATGGTCAGTAGCAAGCAATTGAACTTCAAGCAAGTTGAAGATGTGGTGCACACCTGACACGACGATCAATTGGTGAACACCACCAATCAAGAAACCACCAAGACCAAATGGCAAGCCAAGAATTGCTTTTGTACCAATAAGGATGTAGTTTTCAACAACGTGGAAGACTGGTCCGATGACAAATAGTCCAAGGATAGACATGACCAAAAGTGTCACGAATGGCGTTACCAAGAGGTCAATCACATCTGGAACAACCTTGCGGACAGCTTTTTCAAATTTAGCTCCGACAACCCCGATGATGAAGGCTGGAAGAACGGAACCTTGCAAACCAACAACAGGGATGAAACCAAAGAAGTTCATAGCTGTTACTTCACCACCTGAAGCGACTGCCCAAGCGTTTGGAAGTGAACCAGAAACGAGCATCATACCTAGAACGATACCAACAGCAGGATTTCCACCGAATACACGGAAAGTTGACCACACAACCAAACCTGGTAAGATGATAAAGGCTGTATCTGTCAAGATTTGTGTGTAAGTTGCAAAATCACCTGGAAGTGGCATTTCAAGAGCGTTGAAAAGACCACGCACACCCATGAAAAGACCAGTCGCTACGATAACTGGAATGATTGGTACGAATACGTCACCAAAAGTACGGATAGCACGTTGAAACCAATTTCCTTGTTTAGCAGCTTCTGCTTTCATTTCATCCTTAGATGATGTTGGTAAACCAAGAGCTACGACTTCATCGTACATCTTGTTTACTGTACCAGTACCAAAGATAATTTGGTATTGACCTGAGTTAAAGAAAGCACCTTGAACTTTTTCCAAGCTCTCGATAGCATCTTTGTTGATCTTCGCTTCATCTTTCACCATAACACGGAGGCGAGTTGCACAGTGAGCTACACTGTTAACATTCTCACGTCCGCCCAAGGCTTCGATGACTTTTTTTGCAATTTCTGTATTCGTCATTTGCAAAAATCTCCTTATAAAAAATTTGTTCTTGTTTGAAAGCGATTTATTCGCCCTACGAGTATTATTCTATCACGTTTAAAAAATATGTCAAGCGTTTTGCAGAAAAAAATTGTCATTTCACCTTTTTTGATTGTTTTTGCTATTTTTTAAATTAATACAGCAACAAATACCCTCTAAACTCAAGGTTTTCACTTCTTAATTTTCAAAAACTTTCATATTTTCATAAATTTTCACAAAATATCACTTCTAAACTCTGTCAATCGTTTGACATTTTTTTCTTTAATTTAGTGTAAAAGGCTTGCTTTTTTATAAGGAAACGTTTACTATTAAGATAGTAGAATTTATGGAGGAAATAGAAATGGAATGGACTACCGAACGTCGTTACAGACGTTATGAAGATTGGACACAAGAAGAAAGAAAAGAAATCCAAGAAAAGATGGCACAATCTCCATGGCATGTCAGCTATCACATTGAACCAAAAGAAGGACTTCTTAATGATCCAAATGGCTTTTCTTATTTTGATGGCAAATGGGTTGTTTTTTACCAAAATTTCCCCTTTGGTGCAGCTCACGGTTTGAAATCTTGGGTGCAGTTGGAAAGTGATGATTTGGTTCACTTCACAGAAACTGGTGTCAAAGTTTTGCCTGATACTCCATTAGATAGCCACGGTGCCTACTCTGGTTCTGCCATGCAGTTTGGCGATAACTTGTTCCTATTTTATACAGGAAATGTCCGCGATGAAAACTGGATCCGTCACCCTTACCAGATTGGAGCTTTGATGGACAAGGATGGTAAGATTACGAAGATTGACAAGATCTTGATTGACCAGCCTGCTGACTCTACTGACCACTTCCGTGACCCACAAATTTTTAACTTCAAGGGTCAATATTATGCCATCGTCGGTGGACAGGACTTGGAGAAAAAAGGCTTCGTCCGTCTCTACAAGGCTGTCGACAATGACTACACAAACTGGCAAACAGTTGGCGACCTTGACTTTGCTAACGACCGTACTGCCTACATGATGGAATGTCCAAATCTGGTCTTTGTAGGGGAGCAACCTGTCCTTCTCTACTGTCCACAAGGATTGGATAAGAAAGTTCTAGACTACGATAATATCTATCCAAATATGTATAAGATTGGGACTTCCTTTGACCCTGAAAATGCCAAAATGGTAGATGTATCTCAACTTCAAAACATGGACTATGGTTTCGAAGCCTATGCAACTCAAGCCTTCAACGCTCCTGATGGACGCGCTCTAGCTGTTAGCTGGCTTGGCTTGCCTGATGTTTCATATCCATCTGACCGTTTTGACCACCAAGGAACCTTCTCTTTGGTCAAGGAACTCACTATCAAAGACGGCAAGCTCTACCAATTCCCAGTCGCAGCTGTCAAGGACCTTCGTGCCTCTGAAGAAGTCTTCTCAAACCGTGCCCAAACCAAGAACACTTACGAACTCGAACTCAGCTTGGAAGCTAATAGCCAGAGCGAGATTATCTTACTTGCTGATCAAGAAGTCAAGGGACTTTCCATCAACTTTGACCTTGTAAATGGTCAAGTGACAGTGGATCGTAGCCAGGCTGGTGAACAGTACGCCCAAGAATTTGGAACAACTCGTTCTTGCCCAATCGATAACCAAGCTACTACTGCTACAATCTTCATCGATAACTCTGTCTTTGAAATTTTCATCAATAAAGGAGAAAAAGTATTTTCCGGTCGTGTCTTCCCACATGCAGACCAAAATGGTATCCTGATTAAATCTGGAAACCCAACTGGAACTTACTATGAATTAGATTATGGTCGCAAAACTAACTGATGTCGCCAAACTTGCAGGCGTCAGCCCTACTACCGTTTCTCGGGTTATCAATAAAAAAGGGTATCTCTCTGAAAAAACCATTCAAAAGGTTAATGAAGCCATGCGGGAATTGGGCTATAAACCCAACAACCTGGCTCGCAGTCTACAAGGAAAGTCAGCTAAGTTAATCGGTTTGATTTTCCCAAATATTTCCAATGTTTTCTATGCAGAATTGATTGATAAGCTGGAACACCAACTCTTCAAAAATGGTTACAAGACCATCATCTGCAACAGTGAGCATGATTCCGAGAAGGAACGCGAATACATCGAAATGTTGGAAGCCAATCAGGTAGACGGCATCATTTCTGGTAGTCACAACTTGGGAATCGAAGACTACAATCGAGTGACGGCACCAATTATTTCCTTTGACCGAAATCTGTCACCAGACATTCCAGTTGTTTCCTCTGACAACTACGCTGGTGGAGTTCTTGCTGCCCAGACCTTGGTCAAGACAGGCGCCCAGTCTATCATCATGATTACAGGTAACGACAATTCCAATTCGCCAACTGGACTACGCCACGCTGGTTTTGCATCCGTACTTCCAAAAGCTACTATTATCAATGTTTCCAGTGACTTTTCTCCCGTCAGAAAAGAAATGGAAATCAAGAATATCTTGACTCGACAAAAGCCAGATGCCATCTTTGCTTCAGATGATTTGACAGCTATTCTGGTCATTAAAATCGCTCAAGAATTGGGCATTTCTGTCCCAGAAGAGCTCAAGGTCATCGGTTACGATGGTACCTACTTTATCGAGAATTACTACCCTCAACTAGCTACTATTAAGCAACCCTTGGAAGAGATTGCCTGCCTCACTGTTGACCTCCTCTTGCAGAAGATCGAAGGCAAGGAAGTCGCGACAACAGGTTACTTCTTACCAGTTACCTTATTACCAGGAAAAAGTATTTAAGCACAAGAAAACTCAGACGAATCGGTCTGAGTTTTTTTATGATCTTAAGTTTTCTAAATAACGCTGGGCTGTCTCTAGGTTAAAGGTTTTATCTGCGATAAGGCGCTCGACTAGGGGAGCTACCTCGTTTTCACTGGCACCTGCTAGGAGTGCCAAGGATTTAGCCTGCAATTTCATGTGGCCTTGCTGTATCCCTGTGCTAACCAAGGCTTTGAGAGCTGCAAAGTTTTGGGCAAGACCGATAGACACGATAATCTGGGCTAATTCTTTGGCAGAAGGATTTCCCAGTAGCTCATGACTGAGGGCTACACGAGGGTTGAGACCGATAGAGCCACCCTTGGTCGCTACAGGCATAGGTAGGGTCATCTCACCGACTAATTCTTCTCTTTCAAGGTCCAGCGTCCATTGACTAAGACCTTGGTAATGTCCATCTCGACTGGCAAAGGCATGGGCCCCAGCTTCGATGGCACGCCAGTCATTACCAGTGGCAATCAAAATGGCATCAATACCGTTAAAAATTCCTTTATTGTGGGTAGCTGCTCGATAAGGATCAGACTGCGCAAACTGACTAGCTAACGCAATTTTCTCCGCAATCTCTCGTCCTTGATCCTTTTGGCGGCTCAAGTAGCGAAAGGCGACGTGACAACTTGCAGTCACCAGAGAATCGGTCGCGTAATTAGATAGGATTCCCATGAGACTCTGTCCCTGGCTGAGTTCTTCTAAGACTGGTTTCAAGGCTTCTAGCATGGTGTTGAGCATATTAGCACCCATAGCTTCTTGGGTATCGACATGGAGATAAACAACGAGAAAGTCTGTTTCGCCTTTAATCTCTTCTACATGTAGATCACGCGCCCCACCCCCGCGTTTAACAATCGAAGGATAGGCTTGATTAGCAAGCTCCAAGAGTTCTGCTTTCTTGCTGGCAATCTTCTCTTGCGCTTGTTCAGGATTAGCAACTTGATAAAGGGCTACCTGTCCAATCATCTGGCGCTCATGGACTTGTGCGTTAAAACCTCCTGCACGCTTGATGATTTTGCTGGCATAGCTGGCCGCAGCAACCACGGACGGTTCTTCTGTCACATAGGGAACTGTGTATTCCTGACCGTTAACGAGAACCTCTGGGACCAGCGAATAAGGCAGAGAAAAAGTTCCCACTACATTCTCACTCAGCTGGTCTGCCACAGCCACACTCATCTGTTCATCCTGCTCCAAACTCTCTTGTCTCTCAGGACTAAGGAGCGCCTGAGCTTGTAACAGCTCGAGGCGCTCTTGGTATGATTTTTTAGAAAATCCATTCCAACTTATCTTCATTATTTTTCAACCTTGCTATAACGGCGTTGGTGATCCACAATTTCAACCAAGGCAAAATCTTGATTTTCATAGCCAGCAAACTGGGCTGAACCAGATTCATCCAACTGCACCTCTTCGAAGAAGACTTTTTCATAGTCAGCTACGGACAGGGCAGTTCGTTGGTTGAGCTTATTCAAACGATCTTTATCCAGATAAGCTTCATAACCTTCAACCAATTCACCACTAAAGAACTCAGCTACGGCCCCACTTCCGTAACTATAAAGGGCAATTTTATCTCCAGCCTTCAGGCTATCTGTATTTTCCAAGAGAGACAAAAGTCCAAGGAAAAGTGAACCTGTGTAGATATTCCCCACCTTTTGACTGTAGAGAATAGACTGGTCAAAATGGTTTTGCAAGAGGTCTTTTTTCTCTTGAGGCAGGCTCTTATCCATGATTTTTTTCAAGCCTTTTAGCGCTAATTTAGGATAAGGCAAGTGGAAGCAAACAGCTGCAAAATCATCCAAAGTAAGCTGGTAGCGTTTTTGGTATTCAAGCCAAGTCGTTTTCAAACTATCCAAGTATTGTTGGGTAGAATAGACACCATTTACATAAGGAGTTGTCGAATAATTTGGACGCCAGAAATCCATGATATCGCGGGTCTGAGCCACATTGTCATTATTAAAGGCCATAATGCGTGGATTTTGTGTAATCAACATGGACACACTTCCAGCACCCTGAGTTGGTTCTCCTGGAGTTTCAATACCGTACTTGGCAATATCACTGGCAATGACCAATACCTTGGACTCTGGAGAATTTTCCACATGCAATTTGGCATAATGAAGGGCAGCTGTCGCTCCATAGCAGGCTTCTTTAATCTCGAAACTACGAGCAAAGGGCTGGATGCCCAGCAAACCATGCACAAAGACAGCCGCAGCTTTACTTTGGTCAATTCCTGACTCAGTAGCCACAATGACCATATCAATTTCTTGTCTCTCTTGCTCAGTTAAAATAGAGTCACTTGCACTGGCCGCCAAGGTCACGATATCCTCAGTTAGGGGCGCAATACTCAATTCCTTGAGTAAGAGTCCTTTGCTTAATTTTTCAGGGTCAATTCCCCTCGCCTCTGCTAAGTCTTGTAATTTCAAGACATATTGACTGGTCGCAAAACCAATCTTATCAATACCGATTGTCATATTTACCTCTGTTTTATCATTCATGTAAAAAATCGTTCTATACTATTTTATCACAAATGGCAGTAAAAGAGAGAAAAAAGACTTGATTCACCAAATCAAGTCTCTTGTTAGTCTAACGATTTTGCTGTTTTCGTAAGTAGGAATACAGTCTGAGAATCACTGTTCCGCTAGCCATTCCAATGGAAATTACCAGAGCCAACATGACAACTAAGGTTGCACTAGCAATGGCTTGACTGTAATCACCTGTCACAAAAAAGGCAGTTGTCCGATAAGAAAGGTATCCCGGAACCAGGGGTGCCAAAATGGCCAAGATAAAGACCACAGCAGGGGTCTTGTAAAGAATACTTAAAATCTGACTAACACAAGAACCAATTATAGCGGCAATGAAGGTAGCTACAATGACATTGGTTGGTTCCTTGAGCAAGAGATAGATTAGCCAGACAGCCATGCCCAAAATCCCTCCAGGTAAGAGCATAGAGCGTTGCACATTGAGTACGATTAAAAAAGTGATGATAGCAAGAAGACTTGCTACTGCTTGTAATAAAAAGGTTGTTAGTGTCATATTAGTTCATCAATACCAAGGCGACAGAAGTTCCTGCCCCTAAAGCAAGGGTAATGAGTAGAGATTCAAACATCTTACTCATACCAGAGTTTATGTGGTTAGTCATAATATCCCGAACCGCATTGGTCAAGGCAATTCCTGGTACAAAAGGCATGACTGCACCAGCTATAATCAAATCTGCCGTTGAAGGAAAGCCTGTGTAGCGAGCCCAAAACTGGGCTATCATCCCAAAGACAAAGGCTCCAGCAAAGGCTGTCACAAAGGGAATTCGGATAAACTTCTCCACATAGAGTGAAAAGGCAAAACCAAATAAGGTAGCCACTCCTGCCCCGATTGCATCGTAGATATTTCCACTAAACATAATTGAGAAGAAAGGGGCACTAAAGGTCGCAGCCAAAGTCACCTGCAACTTGGTATAGGGAAGGGGTTGGGCTTGCAAGGCCGTCAATTGCTTGAAGGCTGTCTCTAAATCAATCTGCCCCCCAACCAACTGACGAGAAACCTGGTTGACATCGCAGACTTTTTCGATGTTATAAGAAGATGAGGTCACGCGTTTCATTCGCGAAATATTGGTATTTTCAATGGAAAAAAAGATAGCGGCAGGCATGGCAAGAACATTGCAATCCACAATCCCCTGCGAATGCGCAATACGAATCATGGTATCTTCTACGCGATGAATCTCTGAACCACTTTTGAGAAGAATGGTTCCTGCTAGCATAATCACATCAATAACTGCATTTAATTCTTTTGACTCTTCCATGCTTTCCTCCTTTTATCAACTTCCTCTATTCTATCACAAATTAGGACTCAAAAAAAATCTTTGCCATGAAATCATGACAAAGATTTATTACTCATTTTGATTATCCATCTGCTTTTAAGGAGTAGCTGAGGTTGTTTTAGGTTTGTAGATTGAAATCTTGACTCTAGTCTTATTGAGATCTACCTTTTCACCTGCTCTAGGACTTTGTTCAACAACCATGCCTTCTGCACTACCTGCAGGCGCTGTCGTCACTTCTACAACTTCTATATTAGCTTCCTTAATCCCAACAATTTGAATCAAATTGTTCTTAGTAAACTCCAAGCTGGAACCAATGTAACTCGGCATGGCAACACTTGTAACTTTTTTAGCTACTGTCAAGACGATTTGAGTAGGTTTATTCAGATCATAAGGGGTACCTGCACCTGGATTTTGTTTCATAATAGTTCCAGGTTCTCTTTCGCTGGACTCTTCTTCCTCTATCTTAATCAAATTCTCAGGAACCTTCTTCTGCTTGAGTTCTGAGATTACTTCTGTAGAATTCCGTCCAATATAGTTCCCTAATTGAATCGTCGTAGCTTTTTTAGCTACCGTCAAGACGATTTGAGTTGCCTTGCTCAAATCATAGGTCGTTCCGGCAGCTGGACTCTGTCTGAGAACAGTTCCTGCTTCGCTCTCACTTGATTCTTCTTCCTCAATCTTGATGAGATTTTCAGGAACCTTCTTCTGCTTGAGTTCTGCGATAACATCTGTCGATTTACGGCCTATATAATTACTCAATTGGAAAGATTGCTTGCCTGATGAGACAACCAAATTGATTTTCGTTCCTTCTTTTCGACCAGTTCCAGCGTCAGGATCTGTACGGATAATCCGCCCTTCTTCCACCTTTTCACTAGCCTCTGATTTCTCCTCGCCAATCTCAAAATTGGCTTTCTTAAGGGTTTCCTTGGCTTCCGCCACTGTCTGACCTGCCACATCTGGAATAGCAATAGTTGCATGAGTTCTGGATAGTATCCAAATAAGAGAAGCTGCCACCAATACAATGCTGGCCAATAAAATCATATAGCGAACTCTAAATTTCCGTTTTTTAACAGGTTTGGTTGCGTAATTGTCTTCAGAAACCTGCTGACTAGGTTTCGCAGCCTGTGGCTTCGGACTTTGTGTTTGCACCTTAGGAATCGAGGTCAAGGTACTCTGAGATACTTTTGGTAGAGTCTTGGTGTCCGCCTTAGTAGTATCATTAAATACCAGTTTAGGCTCATTGCGACGATTATAAGACAAGCTACTAGACAAGTCCACATACATCTCTGCAACTGACTGATAACGATCTGTCAATTTCTTGGCAGTTGCCTTAATAACAACATTCTCCAAAGCCTGAGGTACAGATGGATTCTCATCAATAACTGACGGCAATGGTTTCTGGAAATGCTGAAGGGCGATGGTCACCGCACTATCCCCGTCATAAGGGATATGGCCTGTCAGCATCTCATAGAAAATAATCCCCATGGCATAGATATCACTCTGTACAGTCGCCTTAGAACCACGCGCCTGCTCTGGTGACAAGTAATGAACCGAACCCAGCATTGAGTTAGTCTGAGTCAGACTTGTCTCTGCAAAGGCTACTGCGATCCCAAAGTCTGTAACCTTGGCAGTCCCATCTGGTGTCAAGAGGATATTTTGAGGTTTCAAGTCCCGGTGAACAATTCCTCTGGTATGGGCCAAACGCATGGCTAGGAGGATTTGTCCCATGATACGGACAGCTTCTTCATTAGAGAGAGGATAGTGTTCCTTGATATAACGTTTGAGGTCTAGTCCAGCAACATACTCCATTGCAAGGTACTGTTGACCATCTTCCTCACCAATATCTGTAATCCGAACGATATGAGGATGGTCCAAATCCGCCATGGCTCTCGCTTCCCGCTGGAAACGCGCCACAGCAATCGGATCTGTCTGGTAGTTGGTCCTCAGGACCTTCACTGCCACTTCTTCCCCGTCTAGAATTAAATCTTTGGCCAAGTAAACATCTGCCATGCCTCCTCGACCAATCTGTTTGATAATTCGATACCGCCCGGCAAAAATCTTGCCGATTTGGATCATTCTGCATCCTCCTCGTTCATAGAAACAAGGGCAACCGTAATGTTGTCTAAACCTCCTGCATTGTTAGCAAAACGCACAAGCGTCGCTGTTTTATCTGCCAAAGGAATATCACTGGTCACAATATCACAAATCTCACTACCTGAAATCATGTTGGTCAAACCATCACTATTGAGCAAGAGATAGTCTCCTGGCTCAAGGGTAATCATTCCAAAATCGGGTTGAACTTCATCTTTTTGACCGATAGACTGGGTAATGATATTTTTCTGTGGATGGCTAGCTGCTTCTTCTGGTGTCAATTGACCTGCCTTAAGCAATTCATTGACCAAGGAATGGTCGCTCGTTAATTGGTGGTATTCTTCTCCACGAATCAAACCGATACGAGAATCTCCAATGTGGGCATAGATAGCCTGATTGCCAATAATAGCAACAGCTTCTAGAGTTGTTCCCATTCCTTTATAAGCATCATCTTGTCCAAGTTGATGAATCTTTTGATTTTCAATTTCTAGGTAATTGGCGAACCATTCACGCACTTCATTGACTGTATCGATTTGGGTATCAACCCAAGCTATACCTAGGTCTGTTACCGCCATTTCACTGGCGATATTCCCTGCGCGATGACCTCCCATCCCATCAGCTAAAATAATCATGGTACGCCCAGCTCTATTGACATAGTGGTTGACATAGTCTTGGTTATTTGTTCGTTTCTGACCAACATCTGTTAATAATGAAATTTCCATGTGTCAGTTCCTTCCTAATCCGATATCTTACGAAATTGACTGATGAAGAATCCATCACTTCCATACAATTCAGGTGTAATGAGGATACAGCCGTCTTTCATGATATCCTTACATTCATGTTCTAGTTTTACCTGCTCGAACTCAGGATGACTTTCTAAAAACGCCTCAACGACTTGAAAATTCTCCTCTGAGACAATAGTACAGGTACTATAAGTTATTATACCACCTTTGCCTAGTGTTTGACAAACACTACCTAATATTTCTAGCTGAATTTCCTGTAAGGACGCGAAATCTGCCGTTTCTTTATTGTATTTGATGTCTGGTTTTCGGCGCAGAAGACCGATTCCTGAACAGGGAGCATCCACCAAAATCTTATCAAATGAATTCTGACCAAAAAACTCATGTACCTTTCTGGCATCCAATTTTTGCGTTTGAACCCGATCTGCAACTCCCAGACGTTGAGCATTTTCTTGGATTAAGTCCAACTTGTGGTCATACAAATCCAAAGCAGTCACCTGACCTGTCGTAAGATAAGAGGCTATATGGGCTGTTTTCCCACCCGGTGCCGCACAGGCATCTAGAACCTTCTCATTACCTTGTAAATCCAGAGTGGGAGCAACCAGCTGACTGGACTCGTCTTGGATAGTAATGGCTCCATCCGCAAACAAATCATGGCCTGCAAAATGCCCCTGCTCCTTAACCAGACCAGAAGGAGACAAGGATGAATCACTAGCCTCTAACAAGGCTTGAATTTCCTCTTTTCGGCTTAAATCAGTCACTCGGATGCTAGCCTTGTTGCGCACCAAAAGACTTTCAAAAATAGCTTGCGCTCGCTCTTCACCGTATTCTTCCTTGAGCTTGGCAACTAGCCAAACTGGGAGAGAATAGGCAATGGAATCACGCTTATTTTTTCGTTTGATGCTGGTGATATCTGGCCAGCCTTCACGCAGAATACGACGAAGGACGGCGTTGACCAATTTTTCACTGCCCTTTTTACGGACTTTGGCCAATTCCACTGCTTCATTAACCACAGCATGGTCTGGAATCTTATCCAGATAACGGAGTTGGTAGGCACTCATGAGAAGAAGGACATAGAGCCAGCTGTCTAACTGGTCTCTGTCTTCGATAAAGTGGGACAGGTACCATTCCAGAGTCAATTTACGGGCTACCGTTCCGTAGACAATCTCTGTCACCAAACCCTTGTCTGCTACCGAGAGTTGACTTCCCTTGAGATGCTTATTTAAGGCGATATTTGAGTATGCTTGATTGATAAAGACATCCTCTAATACCGCTAGGGCTAAACTTCTAGCCGTTTCTACTTTAGTCACCAAATCGTTCTCCTACAGTCAATGTACGTCCAACTCCATTGAGGAAGGAAGCAATGTCCATCTTAGGCTTACCAGCTGGCTGCACTTGTTTGAGAGATAGAGCTCCTTGAGCCGTTGCGACAATCAATTCTTTCTTGCCGATAGAGAGAATCTCACCTGGATTTCCCTGACTTTCTACTGGTAGGGCTTCATAAATCTTAAAGCGGTCGCCCTTAAGGAAAGTATGGGCAACAGGCCACGGGTTCATGCCACGGATTTGGTTAAAGAGTTGACGATTGGTTTTGTTCCAGTCCAGTTTTTCTTCCTCTGGCTGGATATTTGGAGAGAAGGTAACCTGACTCGGATCCTGCGGTTCAGGTTTGATTTCCCCAGCAATGTAGGCAGGCAAAGTGTCCAAAAGCAAATCACGACCAACTAGCGCCAATTTTTCAAACAAGGTACCGACATTGTCCTCATCCGTGATAGGAATACTGCGACGAGAAATCATATCTCCTGCATCCATTTCCTTAACCATTTCCATAATGGTCACACCAGCTTCCTCATCCCCTTGAATCAAGGCGTAATGGATAGGCGCTCCTCCACGATATTTAGGAAGAAGGGAGGCGTGAACGTTGACCGCAAAGTCCATGCTATCAAGGAATTTACTTGGGAGAAACTGCCCAAATGCAGCAGTCACAATTCCATCTGCTCCTAGCTTCATAAGATCTTCCATCTCTGGACTTCCAGATAATTTTTCAGGTTGATAGATAGGAAGACCTGCTTCCTTGGCAGCCTGCTTGACTGGTGTTTCTTGGATAACTTTTTTACGACCAACAGCACGGTCTGGCTGGGTCACAACGGCTAGAATTTCGTAACGATTATCTGTCAAAAGTCCTTTTAATACTGTTGCTGAAAAGTCGGGGGTCCCCATAAAGATTAATTTTGTCATATCTTCTCCTTCTTATAAAAATTGCTGTGGCTCATGGTCAATACTGAGACGGAGCTCACTATTTTCCCGTTCTTGAGTCAGGGCCAAGATCTGGTTGAGGGTCGGCCCCAACTCATCTTCTAAACGGTATTTAATTAAAATCTGGTAATGATAGAGGTTGTGGGTACGGGCAATAGGTTTGGGCGTTGGACCAAGAATATTACTGGTCTCTGACAAGCCTGACCGCAAAATATTCATCACTTCATAAGCACGTTTAACAACCTCTTCTTCTTTCTTATGAGAAAGGGTAATGCCAATGGTGAAATAGTAAGGTGGATAACCAAGTTGTCGTCTGATTCCCATTTCATAGGCATAAAAGCCTTCGTAGTCCTGATCCTTGGCAAATCGAATAGCATAGTGTTGCGGATTATAGGACTGGATTAAGACCTGACCAGCTTTTTCAGCACGTCCTGCACGACCTGCCACCTGAGTCAAGAGCTGGAAGGTTCTCTCAGAAGAACGGAAATCAGGTAAATTCAAAGCCGTATCCGCATTTAGAACTCCGACTAGAGTTACATTGGGAAAATCCAAGCCCTTGGCAATCATCTGAGTACCTAGTAAAATATCTGCTTCTCCTCGTCCAAACTGATCAAGTAGAGCTTGGTGACTGCCTTTCTTACGCGTCGTATCCACATCCATCCGCAAAATGCAGGCCTGGGGAAAGAGTTCTGCCAGCTCATCATAAGCCTTCTGTGTCCCCGTCCCATAGTAACGAATGCTGCGGCTCTTACAGTTAGGACAGACCTGAGGAATGTCCTTCGAAAAACCACAATAATGGCAATTCATGGTCTTGGTATCCATGTGCAAGGTCAAAGAAATATCACAGTTGGGACAAGTATCCACAGTTCCACACTCCCGACACATGACAAAGCTAGAATAACCACGACGGTTGAGCATAAGAACCACCTGCTCTTTTTTAGCCAGACGGTCTTGAATAGCTTCTAGCAAAGGAGGCGTAAAATTTGACGTCTCATTTTGTCCGATATAGTCTCGAAAGTCAATCACTTGAACCTCAGGAATCCTAGCTAAAGGATTGGCGCGTTGGGTCAGACGTAAATGTTGATAAACGCCTTTGCCAGCCCGAGCACGACTTTCCAGACTCGGTGTTGCTGAACCAAGTACCAATGCCGCTTGATTGTACTGGGCCCTCAAAACAGCTACATCCCTTGCATGGTAACGGGGATTGCTGTCCTGCTTATAAGTCGCTTCATGCTCTTCATCGATAATCATGACACCCAGATTTTTCAGCGGAGCAAAGATGGCCGATCTGGCACCCACAACAACTTGAGCATCGCCGCGTTCCACCTTGCGCCATTCATCATACTTTTCACCATTGGATAGGCCTGAATGAAGAATGGCCACCTTGTCCCCAAAACGTGCTATAAAACGCTCTGTCATCTGAGGAGTCAGGGAAATCTCAGGTACCAGCAAAATAGCTGTCTTGCCCTTGTCCAAAGCCCCTTGGATAATCTGCAAGTAAACCTCCGTCTTCCCACTTCCCGTAATCCCTTGAAGGAGGAAGGGAGGCTGATGACTGCCAATCGCACTGACAACCGCATCACGCGCCTGCCTTTGCTCTGGATTCAACTCCAAAGGCTGACTTGCTTCAATCCCTTCAAAATAAGCAGCCGAGCGTTGCACTTCCTTTTGGACTATGATCACAGCACCTTGTTCCACAAAGAAGTTGACTTGCTCCCGCGAATAGAACTCTAGCAAACTAGCCAAGGAAGCACTCTCAGGATGAGAAAGCAAATAGTCTCTCAGTTCTAACTTTTTCTTGGCGCGTGTAGAAATCTCTACACTTTCTAATTGAGCAAGGTCTACCTCATACCAAGACTGGGTCTTGACCTTCTTTTGATCGACTGCCTGATACTCCAGACCAAGCAGGCCTTTTCTAGTCAAACGCATCATTTCAGCTTGCTTAGCTAAATCCAGAGAAGAAAAGGCAAGCGAATCCTCTGAACCAAACAAGCGCTCTCGGTCTTCCTGACTCAGACCTGCCAGAGGATAGAGAATCTTGTCATAGCTGGAGTTCAGAAATCCCGGTAACATAGCCTTGAGGATGGAGATTTTGTAGGAGAAGACTGACTTACGGAGCTCTTCAGCTAGCCAGAGTTGTTCTTGCGTGAGAACAGGAGAAAAATCCAGCACCTCTGCAATATCTTTTAAATCTTGCTCCATCTCTTCTTTAGATGATTGAGAATCCAAACCAAGAACAATCCCTTGAATCAGGCGATTCCCCTTACCAAAGGGCACATGAACCCGCATCCCAACTTCCAGCATTCCCTCAAATTCCTCCGGAATCCTGTAACTATAAGGCTGGTCCGTCTGCATCAAGGGCACATCTACAATAATCTTGGCAATCGCCATCTTCTCACCTCCTCCTTGTCAGTACATTCTTGCAATAGAAAAAATAAGATTGAGTCCCCCCAACCTTAAATTTTTTCACCATCTTCTTTTTCTTTAGCGATTTGCTCTTTGATTTTCTTTTCTTCTTCTTCTTTGCGGCGTTTTTCTTCTTCGATACGGCGACGCACTGCTTCACGTTTTCCTTCTGGATCTGGGTGAATCGTAACGTTTCCTGATTCGATTTCTTCTAAAGCGCGAAGAGTTGATTTTTCAGATTTGAAACCTTGAGTTGCTGGCGCACCTGCTTCTAATTCGTGGGCACGTTTTGCTTCCAAGATTACGAGTGAATATTTTGACGGAACCTTGTCGAGCAAGGTATCAATAGAGGGTTTTAACATCATTTGCTTGTACCTATTTTCTAAATTTTATCGGGTAGTTGGAGATTTTGGTAACATCTCCTGATAGTGACCAATGACACGATCCACACGGAAGTGCTCTGCTTCAATAACACGTTTGACACGCTCAGCAGCTAGGGGCACCTGATCGTTAACAATCGCATAATCATACTCACGCATAAGCGCAATTTCTTCCTTGGCTTTTTCGATTCGTTGGGCAATCACTTCTGCACTATCTGTTCCACGTCCTACCAAACGATCTTGCAATTCATCCAAATCTGGTGGTGTCAGGAAGATAAAGACAGCATCTGGAACCTTTTTCTTGACCTGAAGAGCACCTTGAACTTCAATTTCAAGGAAAACATCGATTCCCTTGTCCAAGGTTTCATTGACGTAGGTCAGAGGAGTTCCATAGTAGTTGCCGACATATTCTGCGTATTCCAACATCTGTCCTTGACGAATCAGCTCTTCAAACTCTTCGCGAGTACGGAAGAAATAGTCAACACCGTCCACTTCTCCAGGACGTTGTGCGCGTGTCGTCATTGATACAGAGTATTGAAATTGGTTTTCAGAACTCTCAAAAATCTCTCTTCTAACCGTTCCTTTTCCAACCCCTGAAGGACCAGAAAATACGATTAGTAAGCCTCGGTCTGCCATTGTGTCTCCTTTTAGTCAGTCTGTGAAATAACATTTCTCTAGAATAACGGCAAAAAGCCAGATTATCCTTTACAGTCTTTCTATCTAGTGTAACAAAAAAGCAGTAATTTTTCAACTGCTCTTTCTTATTTATTTAGCATAATCTACTGCACGAAGCTCGCGGATCACAGTTACCTTGATATTTCCTGGGTAATCGAGATTGTTTTCAATTTTCTCACGAACTTTGTGAGCCAAGATTGTGACTTTGTCGTCCTTGATTTGTCCTGGATTGACCATGATACGAATTTCACGTCCTGCTTGAAGGGCAAAGCTAGTTTGTACTCCTTCAAAGCCGTTAGCAATTTCTTCCAAATCATGGAGACGCTTGATGTAGCTTTCAAGAGACTCACTGCGAGCACCTGGACGTGCCGCACTCAAGGCATCTGCTGCAGCGACGATAACTGCAATCACGCTCTCAGCTTCAACATCTCCGTGGTGACTAGCAATCGTATTGACCACAACTGGATGTTCCTTGTACTTACGGGCCAATTCCATACCGATTTCAACGTGGCTACCTTCAACCTCGCGGTCAATAGCTTTCCCGATATCGTGAAGGAATCCAGCACGACGGGCAAGAGCCGCATTTTCACCAAGCTCGCTCGCCATAATACCAGCCAACTTAGCAACCTCAATCGAATGACGCAAGACATTTTGCCCATAAGAAGTACGGAACTGCAAACGTCCCATAATCTTCATCAAGTCTGGATGAAGGTTAGGCGCACCAATTTCATAGGCAGCGGCCTCACCGTATTCACGGATCTTATTGTCAATCTCTTGACGGTTTTTCTCAACCAGCTCTTCGATACGAGCTGGGTGGATACGACCATCTTTGAGCAACATTTCCATAGTCATACGGGCAATTTCGCGACGAATCGGATCAAAACCTGACAAGGTCACCACTTCTGGTGTATCGTCGATAATCACATCGACCCCTGTCAAACTTTCAAAGGTACGAATGTTACGACCTTCACGACCAATAATGCGGCCCTTCATAGTATCGTCTGGCAGATGAACCGTTGAGTTTGTTGACTCCGCTACATATTCACCAGCGATACGTTGCATCGCTTGAACCAGGATATCTTTGGCCATTTTATCAGAACGTTCCTTGACCTCCTGCTCAGCTTCACGAATGCGGCTGGCAATCTCCTTGGTCAAGTTTTCCTCTGTCTGTGCCAAGATAATATCTCGTGCTTCTGCCTGAGACAGGGCACCAATACGCTCTAGTTCTGCTTCTTTTTGTCTTTCGACTTCCTCTAATTGCTCTTCACGCGCATCAAGGTTTTTCGCTCTATCAGAAATACTTTGTTCTTTTTGTTCAAGTGTTTGTTCTTTACTCGTCAAATTGTCGTCTTTACGGTCAAGACTAGTAGCTCTCTCGGTCAAACGACTTTCGATTTGTTTGAGTTCTTGACGTTCTGATTTGAATTCAGCGTCCACTTCTTCACGGTATTTTCTGGCTTCTTCTTTGGCCTCCAATAGTGCTTCTTTTTTAAGAGACTTGCTTTCACGTTTGGCTTCATTAACAAGTAAATCCGCTTCACGTTCAGCTTGTCCACGTAAATTAGTTGCTTCTTGTTCAGCATTTAAAAGCATCAACTCCGCAGCTTCCTGAGATGATTTCATCTTAGCTGAGATGCTGACATATCCAATGACTAAACCAATGATGACGGCAAAAACAGCAATCGCAAGCGACATGATTTCCATGTTTTTACCTCATTTTATTGTTATTCCGAATGACATACATTCTTTTACATTCTACCATAAAAAAGTGATTTTCACAAACCTAAAATAGAATATGTTTTGGGGAATTTGGAACTCAATTACCTAAAATTTACTAGTGCAATCTCTATTTCTTTAGAAGTTATAGCTTATACTCAATGAAAATCAAAGAGCAAACTAGGAAACTAGCCGCAGGTTGCTCAAAACACTGCTTTGAGGTTGCAGATGGACGTTGACGTGGTTTGAAGAGATTTTCGAAGAGTATTATTCGTAAAAAATCTCAAAAAGCCTACCTTTCAGTAGACTTAGTTCTTTTCTATTCTAATCGGCACTCGTCCAAAATTCTGCTCTTCTATACTGGGATTCCCCAGTTGGTAAATCTGGTCTGCCTTTTGAGTCATAGTATCCCAAGGCTCTTTGCCAATTCGGCTGACTAGATTGACCTGCCCTTTCAGAGACTTGAGATGCTGTCTACCTTTTTCGGTAAAGCCAAGAACATGAATATCTTCTGGTAAGTCACTTTCTCTAGCTTGCACCAAGATATAAGTCAAAAGGCGTCTGACACGCGCTTTGGTATATCGTTTGGTCGCAACCGCCTCGACTAATTCTTCTACAGACTGGGCTATCTTGATAGCATCCTTGATGCGCACTACCATTTCCTGATTGACCTGATAGATGGTGGTTAAGTCTGGATTGGACAAGATTTGATAGCGGAGCAAAGGAAAATAGTCTTCCCAGCTCACCTTACTGGCCTGCTCAAATAAGGCAATAGATGGCATAAAGCGTTCTAAGAAATCTTTGTCCCTTTGGTGCTGACGAAGGGCTGTCGCCGAGGCAAAGTCCACATCCTTGTCCACAGAATGGTAACCCGCCCCCTGACGCTGAATCGGATAAAGTTTGACGTTTCGTCCCGCAACCGCCTTGGCATAAGCCAGAGCAAGGACATGATTGGGCGTATTGCCTGAAAAATCAAGACCTGCAAATTCCTTCCACATGGCTTGGGTTTTCTGTGGATAGGAAAGAGAATCAGGCAGATTTTCCACAAATTTCTCCATCTTAGCACCTTGCTCTGTGTATAAGCCAGATATTTTTTGATAATCCAGAACTTCCTCTGTCCCGAAAGCTAGACTATCAATGCCCAAACTAGCTAAGATATCCACAGCTCCTTGACCAAAGAAATCCGCCGCCTGAACACTGACTAAAAAGGGCAATTCCACTACCAAGTCTGCGCCATTTCCCAGCGCCATCTGGGCCCGTGTCCACTTGTCTACAATAGCAGGTTCTCCACGCTGCATGAAATTTCCAGACATGGCTACGATTTTCAGCCCCTCTGCCTGATCCAGCAGGTGTTTATGGCCATTATGAAAAGGATTAAACTCCGCAATAATACCTGTGATGGTCATGATGTTCTCCTACTTCTGTGCCACAAAAAACCAACGAGTACTGGTTTCTGTAGGCTCCTTATCCTCAAAGTCCGCAAAGAGTTTGAAGGATTTGAAACCAGCCTGTTCCAGCAAGATATCATAGGTCAGGACCTCGTAAGTCCGTTCCTCATGTACCTCATCATGACGGCTAAAGGAACCATCTGCCTCCTTGACAAAGAATGTCAGTTCATGCACGATGGAGTGAGGAGCATCGTCCTCATAAGTATCCCAAAGCATGGCAAAGTCTTCGGCGTTTTCATGGTAGGAATAGCCTGGGAAGACCTCATCTGTCTGGTAAGTCGAATGCACATCAAAAATAAAGATCCCGTCTTCATTGAGAGCATTATAGACTTCCTTAAAAACATCCCCTACTTCCACCTCATCCTGCATGTAGCAGATTGAGTCCGAATAACAAGTAACAAAGTCATATTTACCTGACTTGGACAAATCCAGCATATTGCCTTCAATAAATTCAATATTTTGCTTGGCTGAAGAAGCTCTCTTTTCGGCAATCTTCAACATATCCCCACTCAAGTCAAGTCCAGTCACATCAAAACCAGCCTGAGAGAAGCGCACCGATTGAATTCCTGTCCCACAAGCCAGTTCCAAGAGTTTCTTTCTCTCCTTGGTCTTAGGCAAATGACGAAGCGAAAAATCCGTCCATCTATCGTATAAACTGTCGTCCATGACCGCATCATAAACAGCCGCAAAAGTTTCATAAGTTGCCATAATCATGATACCAAGAGCCTCCATGGCAAACACCACTCGCTCTTTACCTTTCTATACATTTTCTTCTAAAATAAGCAAAGAAACCCAGTTGACTACAACTGAGTTCGATTGAAGACAAAGTCTTTTTAAGACTTTCCTTAGGTGATTTCGGACGTCTGCGACCTTCTTCGAAGTTCCAAGACTTAGTTTTGAGCCTAAGGTCTCAAAACTCCCGACTTCTTGAAACATTATCGAATTTTAAAGCAATTCCCAGCCGAAATTCAACTCATCTTCTAGGCCAGAGTTTCAGATAAATCTACTGACTCTGCCTCATGCCATAGTTTTTCTAGGTTATAGTGGGTACGCATTTCTTCCGAAAAGACATGCACAACGACAGCGCCGAGGTCTAGTAGGACCCAGCCTCCAGCTGCATCACCTTCGATATGGCTACCTTTAAAGCCTGCTTCCGCTACTTTTTCACGGATATTATCAGCGATAGCGTCCAACTGACGGCTATTCATTGAACTAGTAATAACAAAGTAGTCAGTCACGCTGGTCAATTCTTGTACATCAAGTGCGAGGATATCCTCCGCACGTTTCTCATCAGCCGCTTTCACGACTAGTTCTAGTAATTCTTTTTCGTTCATTTAGTCCTCTTTCAAATAGTGCACAAAGGCGTTATAGGTTTCAAGGGTTTGGGGATAGATGGGGAATCTCTGATGAGCTAGATGCTCCACGGTTCGAGCTGTTTCGTAGGCCACTGCCTTATTGAGCGATAGACTTGCAATCTCACGTGCCACATCTACTCCAGGAAAGGCTCGATTGTGCTCGATATAGTCTGCGACGTAGATGACTTTATCTAGGTCTGTCATCTGACCAGCACCGACTGTATGGATTTCAATGGCTCGTAGAATTTCAGAATCATGCAAATTCAAATCTTCCTGAATCTTGTAGATGCCAACCATACCATGCCAGACATTATTGCCCCAGTTTTTGAGGTCAGGGTCTAGCTGATAACGGTCAATCAAGTCTAGAAAATCCTGATCTGACAGCTTTTTAGCATAGTCATGAAGGAGCCCTGCTAAGCCTGCTTTCTCGGCATCGACTCCAAAGCGCTGAGCCAGTTCTATGGCTGCACGCTCCACACCCAAGCAATGGGTTAACCGTTTCTCGGGTAGAAGCTCTGCCATTTTTTCCAACAAAACATCGCGAGAGCAGTTGATATAGTCTTGATAGGCCATCAGTAGATCCCCTCCTTCTCGATGTACTCTAGCACTGGCTGAGGTAGGAGAAAGTTGGGTTTCCGACCTTGGGCAAGGAAGTCACGCACCATGCTGGACGAGATATCCATGAGAGGCACATCCACCCAGATAACTGGATAGGAAGTCCCTGCCTTGTAGCGTGGGCGCTGAACCCCCACAAACTGAACCATGTCAACCAGTTCATCAATTCGGTACCACTTAGGCAGATAGTCCACCATATCGGCACCGATGATAAAGTAATAATCCGTATCTGGATTCTTCTCAGTCAGGAGCTTCATGGTGTCGTAGGTATAAGAAATGCCCTTACGCTCTAGCTCAATGGTTTCAATGTCCAGACCTTCAATCCCTTCAATCGCCAATTCAAGCATCTTGAGCCGATGGTGCTCGGGGATGGTTTCCTTTTTATCTACATGAGGAGGTTGGTATTCAGGCATGAGAAGAACCTGTTCCAATCCCAACTGCTGGCGTACTTGATCCGCAACAATAAGATGGGCATTATGAACAGGGTTAAAATTCCCCCCTAAAATCCCGACTTGTTTGCGTTTTTTCTCCTTGATTTCTGGCTCCAACTCTACCTTAGTAAAGGGAGTCAATAATTCGATTGCCATAGGCTAGTCTCCTTTATTTCTCTGTAAAAACAGTTGTTTGGAGTAGGTTTTTAGATTTCTTTGACTTTTTTAGAAATCTTACGATTTTCTTTCTTGCTGGATTGTTTAAACAAAATCAAGATGCGTCCAATTTTTTGGACTGTATCCACACCGATTTCTTCTTCCAAGATTTCAGCTACTTCATGGATATTTTCATCTGTGTTTTGCAAGAGAGTCACCTTGATCAATTCACGAGCGTCAAGAGCTTGACGAACGCTGGTTTTGATTTGGTCGTTGAGTCCATTTTTCCCGATTTGGATGATAGGTTTGAGGGTGTGTGCCTGACTGTTGAGGAAGGCACGTTGTTTTGATGTTAATGACATAATTTCTTTAAAAGAGTTTCTTTTTATACTTTTCTGAAGTGGTGACGGACGTCAGCAAAGTCCTTCGGACTTTCATGACTAAAATTTGAGCCTAAGGTCTCAAATTTTCCGCAGTTGGTACAATCACTTGTACCAACTAACACCACAGCGAAAAGTATTCCCTATGGGGCTCGCCCTGCTCGTCCGAGTTCAGAAAACCCTTTCCTTTCTGTGTTTAAATAATTGCTTTTCGTGTGACGACGGCGACGCCTTCTGGTGCCCAGACGGCGACTTTGGCGGTGCCTGTTACGCGAATCCAGCCGAGTCCAGAGATGACTAGGTCAGTCTTGTCCTTAATGTTAAATACATGTTGAACTAGTTTTGGAAAATCTTCCTTTTCCTTGCTATTTGGTGGTGTTAAAAGAGTTCCGAGGTGCTTGTCGTAAAATGCACTAGCGCCTTCTAACTTGGTACGATGCAATTTAAGTTCATTGTCAAAGAAGGCAGTGAATCCTTGCTTTTCTCCTGATATAAAGTCGAAGCGTCCCAAACCACCTAAAAACAGGGTTTGTTCAGAATTGAGCTGATAGGTTTTTGGCTTAATTTCCTTTTTAGGGCTGACATACTTGAGGTTTTTAGCCGTCAAGTAATGGGCCATCTGGTGGCGGTGGATAATCCCCGGCGTATCGTAGATATAAGAACCGTCGTCAAGCGGAATCTCGATCTTGTCCAAGGTTGTCCCTGGGAAGCGCGAAGTTGTAATCACGTTCTGATCACCCGTAATTTCTTGGATAATAGCATTGATTAGGGTTGATTTTCCAACGTTGGTCACACCGACCACATAGACATCGCGGCCCTTACGGTAGTGTTCAATCTTGTCAATGACTTCCTTAATGGCATGTTTGTTTTGGGCTGAAGTTAGGACGACATCGACTGGACGAAGTCCTTCTTCGTGGGCACGCTCCATGAGCCACTGGCTAATCTTGCCTGGTTTGACAGACTTGGGCAGAATATCCTTTTTATTTCCAACCAAGAGGACATCATTACCTGATACAAAACGTGGCAAGCCTGGGATGACAGAGCCATTAAAATCAAAGATATCAATGACATTGACCACTAATGCATCACTGTCTCCCACCTCGTGTAAGAGCTTGAGGAAATCATCGTCTGTCAACTGGACATCCGTGATCTCATTATAGTGGCGGAGACGGAAACAGCGTTGGCAATAGACTTCGCCAGTCTCCAAACCTTTTTCAAGTGCTGACTGAGGAGTAAATCCAAGACCAGCCTTGTCTGTCGTCTGAATGGTTGCTCCACAACCAATACAGAGAATTTCTTCCATAGTTAAATTCCTTTTTTATATGTAATCGGGCCGTACTTTTCAGTGATTTTTCGCTTCACACGGCGCTCACGAGCTCGGTTAATCTGCGTTTTGATCGAGTCGTGTTGGACCAAGGGTTTGACTAAAATCGAGCGAATGCCCGCACGGTGGGCTGCTCGAATATCTGTCATGAGCTGGTCACCGACCATGACCACTTCGCTTTTCTCATAGTGGAATTCCTTCATGGCACGGTCAATCCCAAATGTGAATGGCTTCAAGGCCCAATAAACGTAGTCAATCCCAAATTTCTCAACTGCTCGTTGGACACGTTTTTTGGTGTTATTTGAGACCACGATGATGCGAATCCCCGCGTCCCGAAGGTCATGTAACCATTGCTTCATCTCTAGTGTCCCATCTGGTTTGTTCCAAGCGATGAGGGTATTATCCAAATCGACCAAAACAGCCTTGATTCCCTGCGCCTGCAGGCTTGGGACTGTCAGATCATAGACTGCTTCCACAGCAAAATCTGGCATGTAGTTTTCAATCGCCATTCTGGCTCCTTTTCTTAACTTTTTTTCGCAATTTTCCTTAGTAACCATGACAGGACAATCCACAAACCTGCACTAGCTAAACTGATGTAGAGCCAAGCATGTGGTTCATCTGTTAAAGGTAGGGGAACATTCATTCCGAAAAAGCCTGTCACGACTGCCAAAACAGCCAGCAAGACTGAAATGATGGTCAAGGTTGTCAAATTATCATTCAGGTTATTGTTTAGGATGTTGTTGTAAGATGCTGATAGTTGTTGGAGGACTTGAGAAATCAAGTCTGTCATGGATACCAACTGATGAGCCTCAATCATGGCATCATCAAACTGTTCTCTCTCAATCTCGTTAAAACTGCGATAGAGGGCATGCCCTTGAATATGCTCCAGCAACATGCGATTTTGCTTGGCAGCTGCAGTGAGGTAAACCATACCAGTCTCCAAGTCGGACAGCGCAAAAAGATTTTTCTTAGTTGTTCGCTGACGCAAGAGACCATTGACCTCGTCCTTACTCTTGTCCATCTGCTCGATGACAGGGTAGTAGGCATTGCTGATGATTTCCAGACTGGCAAAAAGAAACTTGTAGATCGAAAGCGTGTCATGACTGTCCAGATAACGAGTCATTTGTTCAATGACATAGGCGTTCTTGGTATTACTAATAGTAATCAGGCGACGATGTTCCACAATAAATGTCATGGGAAAGGCTTCATAGTATGCCTTATCCTTTTTCAAGTTCAAGACATTGTAGATAAAGGTCACAGTCCCATTTTCACGATGATAATCCATGTGGGCGCGCTCATTTCTATCCAATGCGTATTCAATGGTTTCCTTGTCCAAACCGTAGATTTCAGAAAGATCCTCTAGTTTTTTCAACTTGTCCAAATCTAGGTTAATCCAGGTACAACCATTGCCCAACTGTTTTTCTAAAAACATCTTCTCTCCTTTACCAAACTCTTTCTATTGTACCATAAATCTGCTAAAATTTCAGGCCTGGTCTGTCCGAGAGAAATTGCTGACAACGGTGATATTCCGATTGGGAACGAAGTGCAGAACTCCGTCTTCTCCTCTGAGTTGCGTTGTTCGAATGCCGACGCTGACAACCTTGCCCGATACAGTAATAGGACCATTTGTCAGAACGACCTCATCTCCCACATCCAGTTGACGTTCAAAGAGGATGAAAAAGCCATTGATGACATCAGACAGAAAGCCTTGGGCTCCCATCCCAATAGCCACCCCAGCAATCCCAGCACCTGCCAGCAAACTAGAAACTGGCAAACCTAAAATCGACAAGATACAGTAAAGTAAAAAGAAATAAAGGGTATAATTAAACACATTCTCTAATAAACGTGAAATAGTTTTCTGACGCCCGACATCATGACGAGACATTTTTAGAGAAGGTTTAACAATTCTCTGCACCATGGTATGGAGCAATTTCTTAGCTATATAAAAGATCAAAAATAAGAATAAAAGAGAAAGTAGCTTGGTTAAGATATTCTCGATAATCGCTGTAATATTAAGCTTATTGAGATAGGTTTGAATAAATTCTTGCATAGAAAACTCCTTTCATTCATTATACCATACTTTCATAAAGTGCCAGTCTCCATAAATATTCAAAAATAATTTCAAAAATAGACAGAAAATTCTTGATTTTACTTAATATTTATACTATAATCATAAACATTACACAACAAAGGAGATTGTTATGAAAAAATTCATTCATGCTTGGAATAAAGCAAGCCTGATCAAACGTATTTTGATTGGCATGCTTGTCGGAGGAATCCTTGGACTGACATTTCCTACTGTTTCAGGAATTGGTCTACTCGGAGATCTATTTGTTGGTGGTCTCAAAGCCATCGCACCTATTCTAGTCTTTGCACTCGTTGCCAATGCCCTTTCCCAACATCACAAAGGACAAGATAGCAATATGAAAACGGTTATCTTCCTTTATTTAGTGGGAACCTTTGCAGCAGCACTTGTTGCTGTCCTAGCAAGCTTCATTGTCCCTGTCGAGATTACCTTGAATAGTACCAATACAGAAATTGCACCACCAGATGGAATTGGCCAGGTCCTCAGTAACCTCTTGCTCAAACTGGTTGACAATCCAGTCAATGCCCTCGTTACTGCTAACTACATCGGTATCTTATCTTGGGCAGTTGTTTTCGGGATTGCTATGAGAGAGGCAAGTAAAAACAGTAAAGAATTACTGAAAACCATGGCTGATGTGACTTCTAAGATTGTCGAATGGATCATTAACCTAGCTCCATTTGGAATCCTTGGCCTTGTCTTTAAAACCATTTCTGATAAGGGAATCGGAAGTCTAGCTAACTATGGAATCTTGCTTGCCCTCTTAGTAACAACCATGTTCTTTGTGGCCCTAGTAGTCAATCCATTGATTGCCTTTCTCTTTATGAAGAGAAATCCTTATCCCCTCGTTTGGAAATGTTTGCGTGTCAGCGGTGTAACAGCCTTCTTCACTCGTAGTTCTGCGGCTAACATCCCTGTCAACATGAAACTCTGCCATGACCTTGGACTCAACCCAGATACCTATTCTGTTTCTATCCCACTTGGTTCTACTATCAACATGGCCGGAGCAGCCATTACTATTAACGTTTTGACCCTTGCTGCCGTTAACACCCTTGGAATCCCTGTTGACTTTGCGACAGCCTTTGTCCTTAGTGTAGTTGCCGCAATCTCAGCCTGTGGTGCTTCTGGTATCGCTGGCGGCTCCCTCCTTCTTATCCCAGTTGCTTGTAGCCTTTTCGGTATTTCTAACGATATTGCCATGCAGGTTGTTGGGGTTGGATTTGTGATTGGTGTCATCCAAGACTCATGTGAAACAGCCCTCAACTCTTCTACAGACGTCCTCTTTACCGCCGTTGCCGAATACGCAGCAGCCCGTAAAAAATAACTCATAAAGGCAAGCCTGCTCAGGTCTTGTCTTTTACGCTTTTATTCTAACTTACTAGGAAATCCATATGTCTATTAGCCAACGTACGACCAAGCTCATCTTAGCTACCTGTCTTGCCTGCCTTCTTGCTTATTTTCTCAATCTTTCTTCAGCAGTTTCAGCTGGAATTATCGCTCTATTGAGCCTATCTGATACGCGTAGAAATACTTTAAAACTGGCTCGCAATCGACTTTTTTCTATGCTTCTAGCTCTGTCTATTGGGGTTTTGGCCTTTCACCTGAGCGGATTTCATATCTGGAGCCTTGGCCTCTATCTTGCTCTATACATTCCTCTAGCCTACAAGATGGGCTGGGAAATTGGTATCACACCAAGCACTGTTTTGGTGAGCCATCTCTTGGTACAAGAGTCAACCTCTCCAGATCTTCTAGTCAATGAATTTCTTCTCTTTGCTATCGGTACAGGATTTGCCCTACTTGTCAATCTCTACATGCCTTCACGAGAAGAGGAAATCCAGTACTACCACACGCTGGTGGAAGAAAAGTTAAAAAATATTCTCCTACGCTTCAAATATTATTTATCCAGAGGGGATGGACGCAACCGAGCACAGCTGGTGGAAGAATTAGACACTCTTTTGGAAGAAGCCCTCAAACTAGTCTATCTAGATCACTCTGACCACCTCTTTCACCAAACCGACTACCATATCCACTACTTTGAGATGAGACAACGACAAAGTCGTATCCTGCGAAATATGGCCCAGCAAATCAACACCTGTCACCTAGCTGCCAGTGAAAGCCTAATTTTGGCTCAGCTCTTTTCAAAAATTGCCGGTCAACTGAGCCAGACCAATCCTGCTTCTGATTTACTAGATGAAATTGAACGCTATCTAGAAGTCTTTCGCAACCGCAGTCTCCCAAAAACAAGAGAAGAATTTGAAACCCGCGCCACCCTTCTTCAACTCCTACGTGAAGCCAAAACCTTCATCCAAGTGAAAGTTGACTTTTATCAAAAATATGGACAGTAATACTCTTCAAAAATCTCTTCAAACCACGTCAGCTTCCATCTGCAACCTCAAAACAGTATTTTGAGCTGACTTCGTCAGTCTTATCTACAACCTCAAAACGGTGTTTTGAGCAGTCTGCAGCTAGCTTCCTAGTTTGCTCTTTGAGTTTCATTGAGTATAAAAAATAAAACTTCAGACCAATCACAAAAGGTGAGTATCTGAAGTTTTCTTTTATTTGTAAGTTATCACCATAAAGGTTAACAGTAAAACGAATAAGGCCAAACTCACCAATAAAGTGAGAACCTTTACCAGGGTGTTGCTCTGCCAGTAACTTGGTTTACCAATATTACTAGTCGCATCCATTGAAAATAATTGATTTTGACGTGGTTGTATGGTTACCAGTACAATCAAAGCGAGAGATAGGACAATAGCGAAAACAATCAGTATGTCAATCATAGGCCTACCTCAAAATTCCCAGCAAAGTAAAGAGTAAACCAATCAGAATCATTAAACCCAAGAGGAGTGAAAAAGTTTTACTAATCTTTTCCCCTCGGGTTTCTTTTTCCTTCTTGATAGGTTTTTGTTTCAACTCTTCCATGCGACCTTCAACGTCTTTGTAAAATAAATCTTCGTCTGACATATTAGCCTCCTAAAACAGTTTGCATGGTTTCCTGATATCGTACCAAGTCAACATAGTTTGCATGTTGACCTTGTTTTCCAAGTGCCTGACGCATTTGATCAACATCTGAAAGAGCCAGTTTAATGGTCTCAACCAAAGCAGAAACTTCACTATTTTCAAATAGATAATCTGGAGCGATATAAAGTCTATTGTGCACTGTCTGATTAAATCCAAGAATCAAGAGATTGTGCTCAAATGCCTGACGCACTGCCTGTAGCAACTCATTACTGTGGTTTATATCCAAGTAAATATCCGATAATTGATAGAGATCCTGAATCTTCTGTGGACTAGCGTTCTGGTAAAGGACCACATTAGGATAACAAAGCATATCTAATAACTTAGAAGACATCTCTGTCACCGCTGCGATACGGAAGGTAACATCAGGCAAGGCTTCTACGATTGCTTCCACTTGCTCAATCTGATCTGAATTGGTCAAGATTAAGGCATCTCTTCTAAGGAAATTATCACGTTTGAACTGATAATGGTAACCCAAATGCACAAACTGAGCATGGTATTTCTCGTCAGTCAACTCTAAAGCACGTTCATAAGTCGCCTTGTTTGGAATGATGATTTTCTTAGTACGCACATCATCACTCTCTAAAATCAACTGCATATTACCTGGAATGGCATCATAGAGAGGTTCCTGCCAAACCAAAACATCTGAACCAGATTTATCTGGATGATGGAAGGAAACCAAGAAAGGAGTCGCTAGAGTATTAAAAATAAGCTGACTGGTATCTATTTCCAAATCTTGCAAAAAGAAGGTAATAAATTCAACTTTATTTGCAAAGTAACGCATGGGTTGACCAGGCAAAGTCAATAAGATATCACCCGTCACATGGTTCTCCAGCAAGACTTCCTGACCATTGACATCTTGGTAAACCGTCATAATCGCCTCACTATCAGCACTATAGGTCGTTGTAGCAAAGCAGGCTCCGAAGCGGTTATAATGGTCAACCTGACGTACTCGACCTTCCAAGTCTTTCCAATCTACCTGTTTAACCAAGCGAGCCTGCATTCCATCAGCATAATGAATAACGGCTCTCTCCTCTGTCATATCTTCAATGCGAGCAGACTGATTATTTCCTGAAATTTCCCAAAAAGCTGGAACAGGAACTTGGTTAAAATAGAGAGGTTTTCCCTTTTCATATCCTAGATAATAAGTAAAAGGAGATACCAGACCATCAGGCAGAAAACCATCTGCATCGATGACCACTCCAAGTTGAGAAAGACCAGTAGCGACTAGACTTTCATGTAAATCTCGACTTTCTTGACTGTAACGATCATAAAGTTCAATCATGGAGCACCTCCTCTACTGTTTTCTTCCACTTTTCTAAAATTTCTTCGGTTAAGAAACCTTCTGCAATTTGGTAAGAATGGGCACGCATAGCTTCCAAACGATTTTCTTGATACAATTGACAAATCTTAGTTGAAAAAGCTTGCTTGATTTGGTCTTCTACATGGTCAGATGAACTTGGAATTAAATAACCATTTTTCCCATCTTCTATAAAGGTCTGATTACCATAAGGCACATCAAAACCAATTAGTGGTAGACCTGAACCAATAGCTTCCATCAAGGTCAAACCAAAGCCTTCGCTGGTAGAAGCAGTCAAATAGACTTCATACTGGCCATAAATCTGCGTAAGTTCCGCATGTCCCTTGAGTTGGATATAATCCTCAGCCTGATGAATTGCAATAATGTCTCTAAGCAGAGAATCTTCTCCTCCACTACCATAAATATCAAAGGTCAATTCAGGGATTTCCTTACGCGCCTCAATAACCGCCTTGACTAACCAATCAATGTGTTTTTCTTTGGCAAGACGCGAAGCCGTAATCAATGAAAATGGCTTACGTCCCTGACTTGACTCAGTTAATGCATCAATACTTCCTACAGGAATGGTAACAATCTTTGGTTGGTGCTGGGTATATTTGGCAAATTGCTCTTGCAGAACTTCTCTCTGTCTATCAGTGGACACGATAAAGAAATCAACCTTATCTGCATTTGTAAACTGATAGTCATAATAGTTATTCCAAAGGATGTAATCCTCATTTGTAGCATTTTCACTATAATGCTCCGCATGAACAACCACCGCTAGATGCGAAACTTGTGCTTCCTCAAACACAACCTGTCCAATGCCTGTCTCTCTATCAAGAATGACCAAATCAGACTTGTTCAAATTCAAAGATTTCATAAAAGCACGCATAAAGGCTTGCTTCCCATAGAAAATCTTATCCTTGAAACGGTAAACTTCTTCCTTTCCTTGATTCATCAAGATATCATAGGCTGGAGTCCCGTCTTCATTATAGAAAGTTCTTTGGTATAGGACTGCAACATTGTCCTTGGGAGCAAAATACTCGCTACAATAACGCGTATAAGAAAAGTAATCCTTGCGAATCAGTTTTCCTTTAAAAACATACTCGGCATGTTGAACCAAGTCCTTGTCCTCATCAACCAAATAACAGGTAACAAACTTATCTTGGTCAGAAAAGAAGACACGTAAAACCTTGCCATTTTTTTCTCTGTGACTCTCTTCACCACCAAAGTAAGCCAAGACATCATCCACTATCACGCTAGTCGGTGCAATCTTTATGTCTGTGAAATGATTATAAAGCCAGATCACTTGATCATCATCAAAACCAATATTGGCTGTTAAGTGCTCAATATTATCGGCTAAAATCATATCTGTAAAGATAAACTTAGAGGAGAGATTTAGTTTGCGAAAAACACCAGCACGATAGGCTTGGGCATATTCAACACCACTGCTGGCCCAGCCGATTCCTAAATTTATATTGTAAATTGTCATATTGTCCCCTTTTTATGGAAAATAAGCCATAATTTCCCCATCAGGTGAAATGTCTACTCGACTCAATAAAAGATTTCGAACCATATCCTTCTTGACTTGCCTTTTCATCTCTTCAAATCCATGATAGGCTTCTTGGTAATACTCGACAATAGGATTCTTTTGAGCAGCTGACTGCCCACCAATCGCTAGACTCAGTTGTTGAAGGTAGTCCACCTGTTCTACCCAGTTATCATCTATGGCCTTTAACAAGGCTAAACGCTGAAAATCTGAAAAGAAGTCATGAGTTTCAAGAAGCGTTCGTTTCTCTTGTAGACTTTTTTGGATGGTTGTCTCCAGAACTAGCTTGATTGCATCCGTATCCGTCATATCTAACTCTTGCGGAACTGCATGGTAAAGAAAACTGATATTTTTAACGATAAAATGATAGAGTTCTTCTCTACTTTCAAAGGGTTCTTCTGCCAAGCTTTTTCTTACGAACTCATCCAGAACATCCACAACAAAACCATCTAGATCCTCGGTCCCATCAATCAAACGGTTTCTTTGACTATAGACCATCTCTCTTTGGATATTCATACTCTCAGCATACTCTAAGGTTTGCCTTCTTGATGATCTAGCAGCGCTATCACTTGCCTTCTGCGCTTTTTCTACTAATTTTCGATAGCGTCTTCCTTCTAAAAGTTCAGGACTTATCTGTTTATTTACTGTATAGTCCTTATACATCTTATGGACCCAAGAAGGACCAAACTTCTTGATCACATCATCTTCCAGTGAGACAAAAAATTTCGACAGCCCAGGGTCTCCCTGTCGCCCAGAACGCCCTCTAATCTGTAAGTCAATGCGTTTACTATCCATCCGTTCTGTTCCAATGACAACTAGACCACCCAGTTCAGCAACTCCTGGACCAAGCTTAATATCAGTCCCACGACCAGCCATAGAAGTCGCAACTGTCACAGCTCCCATACGACCTGACTCTGCAATCATCTGGGCTTCACGCGCTGCATTATGGGCATTTAAAACGTTATGAGCAATTCCTTCTCGTAATAATAGAGAGGAGTAGAGTTCCGACATTTCTACGGATCCAACAAAAATCAATAAAGGATTACCTTTTTCATGATAATATTTAATCTCAGCAAGCGATGCATACACTTTCTCAGGTAGGGTAACATAGAGATTGTCTGGATAATCAATTCGCTGATTCGGACGATTTGTAGGAATTCGAATGACTGACATCCCGTAAGTTTCTAAAAACTCTTTCTCTGCAACTTTTCCTGTCCCAGTCATTCCAGAGATTTTTTTAAACTTTTTAAATAAGCTCTGGTAGGTAATGGAGGCCATCGCCCGTGTTTCTTCAGACAAGGGAACATGCTCCTTTGCCTCAATGGCTTGGTGTAAACCACCCTGTAATTTAGTCATTTCTAATAAACGACCTGTACTTTGATCTATCAATACGAGTTCTTCCTCTTTCTCACCCTTACGGATGATATAGTCTTTATCCCGTTTAAATAAGGTATGAGCTCGTAGAGCAAAGGTCAAGTGTCTTGCTAGTACACTATGCTCTTTTGAATAGAGGTTATCAATACCTAAAAAGCTCTCCGCTGTTTTAGCACCCTTAGTAGTAAGCCAGACTTCTTTTTTTTCTTCTTTGAAGATATAGTCCTGACCCTCAACTAGAGTTGTCATCAAGGTGTCAATAATTCCATAAAAATTGGACTGTACCCTGGGTGAACCTGAAATGACCAAGGGAGTTTGAGCACTATCCAGTAAAACAGAGTCCACTTCATCTACGATAACAAAGTTAAATTCCGGCATGTACTTTTTATCGTCACTAGAGGCTAGATTATCAATCAAGTAGTCAAAACCAAGACCACTGTTTGTCGTATAAACAATATCAGCACTATAAATTTCCCGCTTATCTTCAGGAGTTAACTCTTCATCCTCGTCTTCAGAAAAAGGAATACGAATGGTCAAACCTAGGAACTCATAGACCTGTCCCATCTCCTCTGCATCACGCTTGGCAAGATAGTCATTTGTAGTCACTAGCATAACACCTTGCCCTGATAAAGCATTGAGATAGACTGGCATCGTAGCGGTCAGAGTTTTCCCCTCGCCCGTATTCATCTCCGCAACATTCCCTTGGTGGATGACAATTCCCCCCATGACCTGTACATCGTAGGGAAACATTCCTAAGATTCGTTTATCAGCCTCTCTGACAACTGCAAAAGCTTCTACCAGAAGATCATCTAAACTTTCTCCAGCAGCCAATCTCTCTTTAAATTCTTGAGTTTTTCCTGCTAATTCATCATCTGTTAGCGAGGCCATCTCATCTTTTTTTAGATTGATTTGATGCAAGATTTTTTTCACCTTGCTCAACTGTCTATTATTTTTCCACATCTTGTTCAGAATAGTCCTCTTCTATTGAAAATGAATGAAAGTCAACTGATTGAAAGCCTGCGCTCAACAGTTGTACTTTGTAATGATAGGCGTCTTCAGGATAAGTAAAGGTGAAATCAAAGTTTTTTTCTATTACTTGACCAACCTGCCTATCATAACGATCCATAAAAATGAGTCTAAAATATAAACCATTTTGAGGTTGAACAGTCATCTGACTCGTCAAACGATAAGAATGCCCCTTTTTTAAAAGAGGTAATGTTGGGGTTAAGCGGTTCCCTTGAAAGTTAAAACTTGAGGTCCACTCATGAATCATCGTACCAGAATTCACCATAGTATTCTCCAGATAAACATGGTCTCTTGAATGATAGAGGACAATAGAACCATACAAAAATGTATTTTGCCTACCATCCCCTGAACTTCCTCCTTTAAACTCTCCCCAGTATATTTCTTTATTCCATTTGAACATCATTAAAACTTTCTCCCAAAATCCTGCTCTAAAATCATCTTATAAAAATTCTTGAACCACGCAGTACTGGTACTACTATCATCATTGTGGCGTCCTGAAGTTCCTTTTGACATAATACGGGCACCCGTATGATAAAGGGACTCTACTAAGTCATCATAGGCACATGGATCATAGTCCTCGTCTTTCATATAAGAGAGTCCAAAGATTGTTTGACTAAAATCTGCCTGTTTAAAAGGAGTCCAAAAACGATCATCCAAGGATCTCATAGCATCTATACTAGCATCCCCTCTAGAATGATGGCGTAAGATATCAAAGGCGGTTGGGAAAAGTCCAGGTGCCTCAAGTCTGCCTCTCTCTGCTATCAAGCCCAAATTGGTCAAGGGTTTTGAAACAATCACAGCTTTAGGTTCAAAGAAAGAGCTGTAATACATAGCACCATAGGTCCCCATGGACATACCCGAAAGGATCAATTCCTTATTGGAAAATCCTAATAAATCCAGATGTTCTTGAATGACATTTCGAACACCATTCTCAAGACAGTCATCACCCAAGTAGAAGGCTCCTCCATCTATCCGAGGATCTTGAAAAAGAATGAAAGGCGTACCAAGAGATCTCATCATTCCGAAACCTTCAAATCCTTCAGCTCGGCGATAACCAGAGAAGTAGATATTCAATGGAGGTTTAAAGTCTCCTGGATAGAAAAAGTAATTGATTTCCTCACGCTTTTCGTTATGGATAATGCCTCCACCAAGAACATATTTACCAAATTGGTAGCGCGTTAAACGCTGGTGAAGAGCTCCTATTTTCAGATGTCCTGCTCCTCTAGCTTCTAAAGAAACACTGATAAATGAAGAAAAATCATCATCCAGTACCAAGGCTGACTGCATATCTTCAACTGTGAAAACTCGCTCTTTTACAAAATTAGCAGTAGACCCATCTTGAATATTTCGAACGATCAGGCGAATGTCACAAGTCCAATCTTTCTCATATTCGAGCCAGAGTTCAACTGGGTTAAATTCGCTAGCTCGGATATTATACTTCCAGCTGATTAAGGGGCGGAAGTCGTCGCCGTACTTTCCTAGGAGTTCTAGATTTTCATAACCGTTATATCGAACCTTTCCCGTAAAAGCAGGATTGACGATCATATCAATTGGAACTAACTTATCTCCATACTGCCCTCTAAACAGGGCCTTAGATAGGAGTCTCAAAAGTTCTACTGGATTTGAAAAATCTGTTGCTTGAGCGCAAGTTTTTTTCAAAAAATCTTGAACATCTTTTGATTGAGGCTCAGCTGTATCAGGGTAGAAAATCGTATAAGGAGTGATCTTTCTCATCAACGGAATCAAATCCGATAAATGCTCAGGATTTTCAATCAAAACAGCTGAAAAAGTTTTTAAGCCTTCCATTTTCATGACCTTCTTTATGGCAGTCGTTGATTTTGGCCAAAAGAAGTGCCACTCC